>JAOAHQ010000014.1 GCA_026415155.1 Rhodocyclaceae bacterium | reverse complement strand
GCCGATGCGATCCTAGATCGCATCTTGCATTCCTCTCATCGGCTCAGCCTCGCCGGCGAGTCCATGCGCAAGGCGAGGTCATCATGACGCCCGCGCGCCAAACACGGGTTCCCCACAGGCGACCGCCCGCCAGCGTTAAAGGCGCGCTGGCGGTCGCCTATGGACAACCCTGCACCGCGTCATCGTGACCGGTCGGGGTAGAATTTGAACACCACGCATCCGCGCTTCCCCAGCGGTCACGTTCATCGGTGCGGTTGGTCACGTTCGTCGGAATGCGCAGCTCGCCTGCTGAAAGGCGCGCGATGATCACTCCGGGAAGCGAGCTGCCCATTGCCCGGCAAGCCAAGCTGCTGGGAGTTTCGCGCAGCAGTGTCTATTACCGCCCCAAGCCCGAATCGCAAGAAGAGCTTGACCTGCTCAAACGGCTCGATGAGCTTTTTACCGAGCACCCGATGTACGGCAGCCGACGCCTGCAGCAGATGCTCAAGCGGGACGGTATTCCGGTGGGGCGCCGCCGCATCCGCACGCTGATGAAGAAGCTTGGCTTGCGGGCGGTCGGGCCCAAGCCCAATACCAGCCAGCCGCATCCGGAGCACAAGGTCTATCCCTATCTGCTGCGCGGGCTCGTGATCGACCGGCCGAATCAGGTCTGGGCGAGCGATATCACCTACATCCGCATGCGGCACGGCTTTTTGTATCTGTGCGTGATCATGGACTGGGCGACGCGCAAGGTGCTGACCTGGCGCCTGTCGAACACGCTGACGAGCGATTTCTGCACGGCGGCGCTCAAGGAAGCGCTGGCGCGCTATGGCAGGCCGGAGATTTTCAACACTGACCAAGGCAGTCAATTTACCAGCGCCGAATTCACCGGCGTGCTCAAGGAACACCAGATTCAGATCAGCATGGATGGACGGGGGCGCTGCCACGACAACATCTTCGTCGAGCGGCTGTGGTGGACGGTCAAGCACGAGTGGGTGTATCTGCGCCCGTGCGACACTGGCATCGAGCAGCAAGAGAGCCTCGCCGAGTGCTTCGAGTGGTATAACCGTCGTCGGCCGCATCAATCGCTCGACTGGCAGACGCCGGATGAGGCCTACTTCGGTGCTTTGGCGAAAGCCCAAGTCTTGGCGGTGTGACATGGCAAGCCGAGGCGCTGTGGATTTGTGGGCAGCCGGCTTGGCCGGTGCCCGCCTTGAGCGCGTGCCGCGCTCCCCTATGGACAAGCCGTGGAAAACGCTTTGCGTTTCCCACCGCTTGCCCATAGGTCGGCGGCTGCCCACCAGCTCCACAGCGCTCAAGCTACAATTCTTCCAATCCGGGGAAGTCAACACCATCTCTCCAGCACAGGCCTTAGCTTATTCCTCCCCGGTGGCTGTCCAAGCTACCGTGACCACCGCAGTGGGCGTGGAAGTCGGCTCTGGTAAGACGGTGGTGCGGGTGAACCCGAAGTTCTACCGTCCAGCGGAGGTGGATTTGCTGATCGGCAGCCCGGAAAAAGCCAAGCGCGAGCTGGGCTGGGCGCCGAAGACCACGCTGGAGGAGCTGTGCCAGATGATGGTGGAGGCGGATTTGCGGCGGGTGGAGCGCGGGGTGTCGTTTTAACCATGCGCGTATTGATTACCGGCTGCGGTGGTTTTACCGGCCGCTATTTGCAAGCCGAGCTGGCCGCCCAAGGCCATGAGGTGGTGGGCCTTAAGGCGGATTTGACGGATGCTGCGGCGCTGGCAGCCGAAATGCAGGCTGTGCAGCCCGACTGGGTGGTGCATCTGGCCGGCATCGCCTTCGTCGGCCATGGCGAGCCGAACGATTTTTACCGCGTGAACCTGATGGGTACGCGCAATCTGCTGGCCGCGCTGGCGGCCTGCGGCAAGCGGCCGGAGTGCGTGCTGCTGGCCAGCAGCGCCAATGTGTATGGCAATGCCGCGGAAGGCATGTTGGGCGAGGACACACCACCCAACCCGGCCAACGATTACGCCGTGAGCAAGCTGGCGATGGAGTATATGGCGCGCACTTTCCTCGATCGGTTGCCGGTCGTGATTGCGCGGCCCTTCAACTACACCGGGCCGGGTCAGCCGAATAACTTCGTCATTCCCAAGCTGGTCGATCATTTCGCACGCCGCGCGCCCGTCGTGGAGCTGGGCAATCTGGATGTGGCGCGGGAATTCAACGATGTCCGCATGGTGTGCCAAGCGTATGCCCTCTTACTGAAGCATGGCAAAGCCGGTGAGCTTTACAACGTCTGCACTGGCAGGCCTTATACCTTGCAGCAGGTGATGGAGGTGCTCGCGGCGCTGACTGGGCATCGACTGGAAGTGCGCGTCAATCCGGCTTTCGTGCGTGCCAACGAGGTGAAGACCTTGTGCGGGAACCCAAGCCGATTGCAGCGTATGGCTGTTGAGAAAGGCGTGGCATTGCCTCAGTTCGGGCTGGAGGAGACTTTGCGCTGGATGTTGGCCGAGTCGGCGGCATGAAGGTCATCCTCGGGGTCGATCCGGTCAAGTTTCCCTTGACCGGGATCGGGCGTTACACCTACGAGCTGGCTTTGGGGCTGCAGCGTGCGTCGCTCGAAAGCCTGCTTTTTTTTCGTGGGGCGCGTGTGCTCCAAACCCTCCCGGCATTGCAGGACGCCCAGCCCATGGCGCGCCAACCAGCCTGGAAACGCTTGGCACTGCGTTCCCGTATCGCGGTGGGACTGTATCGGCGTTTGCAGCCCTGGCGACAGGCCAGGGCCTTGCGCGGCCTCGAAGATCATATCTATCACGGCCCGAATTTTTACCTGCCGCCGTTCGGTGGGCGCTGCGTGGTGACGATCCACGATCTTTCCGCCTATTCGTGGTCGAAAACCCATCCGCCCGAGCGGGTGCGCTACATGCAGGCCGAGATTGAACTGGCGCTGAAACGGGCAGCGGCGCTGATTACCGATACGGAATTCACACGCCAGGAGGTGGCGAAGTTTTTCGGCTGGCCGCTACAGCGCGTGCATGCTGTGCCCTTGGCGTGCGCGGAGGCATTCCGGCCCCGCGACCATGGCGAGCTGGCCCAGCCGCTGGCGCGCTGGGGATTAGCCCCCGATGGGTATGTGCTTTTCACCGGCACGGTCGAACCCCGCAAAAACTTGGCCACCTTGTTGGAGGCATTTTCCCGCCTGCCCCGTGCTCTGCGGATGCGCTGGCCGCTGGTGGTTACGGGGTATCGCGGCTGGGCGAGCGAGGCCTTGCACGCGCGCATGGCTGCGGCCGAGCGCGAGGGCTGGCTGCGTTACTTGGGCTTCGTGCCCGACGAGGCTTTGCCATTGCTGATGGCCGGGGCACGTTTGTTTGCCTTCCCTTCCCTCTACGAAGGCTTTGGTTTGCCCGTGCTGGAGGCGATGGCTTCGGGCGTGCCGGTGGTGTGCTCCAATGCGGCGAGCCTACCTGAGGTGGCCGGCTCGGCCGCGGCGTTCCATGCGCCCGAGGATGTGGATGGTTTGGCTGATTTGTTGCACCGGGGGCTGGAAGACGAGGCCTGGCGAAAGGCCGCGCGCGAAGCTGGGTTTGCGCAGGCCGCCAAGTTTTCGTGGGGAAAATGCGTGCAGCAAACGGTGGATGTCTATCGGGCTGTCGAGTCGGTTTGAACGATGCGGGTTCTGCATGTCTACCGCACATACTTTCCCGATCCGCCGGGCGGATTGCAGGAGGCCATCCGGCAAATCTGCCTGAGCACCCAGCCCTATGGCGTCGAGAACACGATCTTCACGCTTTCGCCCAAGCCTTGGCCACCTGTGGTGGAGAGGCCGGAAGCCCGTGTGGTGCGGTGCCGTTCCTGGGCGGCGCCGGCGTCTTGCGATTTGGGCGCGCTGGATGCTATTCAGACCTTTCGCCGATTGAGTGCGCAAGCCGATGTGATTCACTACCTGTTCCCGTGGCCCTACGCCGACGTGCTGCGGCTGTTTGCGCCCAGAAAGCCCTCGGTGCTGACCTATATCTCGGATATCGTGCGCCAGCGGTGGTTGGGCAGGGCGTATGGCCCATTGATGTGGCACACGCTGCGCGGCATGGATGCCATCGTCTCGAATGCGCCAGCTTATGCGGCGGGCAGCCCGGTATTGTCTGACCCGGCCATCCAGCCACGGGTGCGACAGATTCCGCTGGGGATCGTGGAATCGTCGTATGCCATTACCGAGGATGCCGGGGTATTTGCAAGATTGGGCATCCACCCTGCCGAACCGTATTTCCTGTTCATTGGCGTGCTGCGCTACTACAAAGGCTTGCATACTATGGTGCAGGCTGCCTCCAGGGTGAACGCCAAGGTGGTGATTGCTGGCGCTGGCCCGGAAGAAGCAAGCTTGCGCTACCAGGCAGCCGAGTTGGGTGTGTCGAACGTGATCTTCGCCGGCCAAGTGAGCGATGCGGAAAAGGTGGCGCTGCTCAAAGGCTGCCGCGCCCTGGTGTTGCCTTCCCATCTGCGCTCTGAGGCTTATGGCATGGTGCTGGTGGAGGCGGCGATGTTCGGCAAGCCGATGATCAGTTGCGAGATCAGCACCGGCACGTCGTTTGTGAATGCCGATGGCGAGACGGGGTTTGTCGTGCCGCCGGAGAATCCACCGGCCCTGGCGGCGGCGATGAACCGCCTGCTGGCGGATGAGGCGCTGGCGCGGGATTTGGGCGCGGCGGCGCGCCGACGCTATGAACGGCTGTTTTCCGGCCCGGCGCTGGGGCAGGCTTATGCCGCGCTGTATCGGTCGGCATTGGAGAAATCGTCGTGAAACCGCTCAAGGATTGCTTTCCCGCCGTGGCCTTTGGCACCAGCGGCGTGCGTGCCCGCGTCGTGGATTTGACGCCGCAGGCCGTGGCCGCCTATGCCACCGCGTTTGCCCGGCATGTGCGCGGCCTATTGGGCGACAAGGCGCCGCGCTCGGTGGTGGTCGGCATCGATTTGCGGCCCAGCAGTCCGGCGATTGCGGCCGTGGTCTGCCATGCGCTGCATGAGGCGGGGTTTGGCGTGGAGTTTGCCGGCGCGCTGCCCACCCCGGCCTTGGCGCTGCGCTGCGTTACGGCGGGCCTGGCAGGGGTGATGGTCACCGGCAGCCATATTCCCTTCGACCGCAATGGCATCAAGTTCTATCTGCCCTCTGGCGAAATTTTGAAGGCGGACGAAGAGGCGATTTCCGGCACTTTGATCGAGCCGAATGCGTTGAAGGTGCCAGACAGCCCACCTTTGCCCCTTGAATCCGCCGTGGCGAGGGAAGCATATGCCCACCGTTATCGGGAGTGCTTCGGCGCGACAGCCTTGAAGGGCTTGCGGGTGGGCCTCTACGAACACAGTGCGGTGGGCCGGGATTTGACGGGCGCGATCCTCGAAGCACTGGGGGCAGCGGTCATTCGGCTGGGACGCAGCGATGCCTTTGTGCCCGTCGATACCGAGGCGGTGGGCGAGGCGGACCTGGCGCAGGCGCGCGGCTGGTGCGCGGTCCATCGCCTGGATGCGCTGGTGAGCACGGATGGCGACGGCGATCGACCGGTGGTGTTCGACGAACGCGGCGAGTTCGTGCGCGGCGATCTGCTCGGTTTGCTTTGCGCCGAGGCTTTGGGAATCGAAGCGATCGCAGTGCCGGTCAGCTGCAATACGGCGTTAGAGGCCAGTGGCGCCTTTGCCCGGGTGGTGCGCACCCGCATCGGCTCGCCCTATGTGATTGCGGGTATGCACGCGCTGGCGGCGGAAGGTTACACCCGGGTTGCCGGCTTCGAGGCCAATGGCGGCTTCTTGTTGGGATCGGCATTGCCAGGGCTTGCCGCCTTGCCGACGCGGGATGCCCTGCTGCCGATGATTGCGGTTCTGGCAAAGGCCGTTCAGTCCGGCCGGCCAGTTTCTGCGCTGCTGGCCGCGTTGCCCGCCAGCTTCACGCATAGCGACCGGATTCAGGGCATTCCATCGGCCGCTTCTTTTGCTTTGCTGGCACGGCTGTCGGATGATGCCCCCGCCCGAGATCGTTTCTATGCCTGCGCCGTGTCGCGATTCGATACGACAGATGGCCTGAGGGCGACGCTTGAAAACGGCGAAATCGTGCATCTGCGTCCTTCGGGCAACGCGCCCGAGCTGCGCTGCTATGCCGAGGCCGGCAGCCCGCAGCGCGCCGCCCAGCTGGTCGAAAGTTATCTGGAGCGCGCGAAGGCAGCGATACCTGCTTAATAGCGCAGCGCTATTGCGTTTTGTCCGTACAAGCAACGATTGCATTAGCGAATATCCGGGTTCATGCTAACTGTAATCGTGATTGACAATTAGCATGAATAAGGCTAGCTTGCAGCCATGATGATCCATCGCGCGGCTCAAGGACTGGTTGAGACCCTTTTGCAGGGGTTTCCCATCGTGACGATCACCGGGCCGCGGCAGTCGGGCAAGACGACGCTGGCCAAGGCCGTCTTTGCGGGCAAGCCTTACGTTTCGCTGGAAGATCCGGATGTCCGGCTGGCTGCGCTCGACGACCCGCGTTCGTTTCTGGCGCGCTTTCCCGACGGGGCGGTGCTCGATGAGGTGCAACGCTGCCCGGCGCTGTTTTCCTATTTGCAGACACGGGTGGATGCAGATGGCCGGATGGGGCTGTTTCTCCTCACCGGCTCGCAGCAGTTCGGGCTGATGTCTGGCATCAGCCAATCGCTGGCAGGCAGAACGGCTTTCGTCGAGCTGCTGCCTTTGTCCCTGGGCGAGTTGAAGGCCGCAGATCTGTTGCCGCCAAGCCTGAACGAGCTGCTGCTCATGGGGGGCTACCCGGCGCTGTATGACCGGAAGCTCACGCCGCGCGCGTGGTTTGGCGCTTATGTGACGGCCTATGTCGAACGCGATGTGCGCCAGATGCTCAAGGTTCAGGAGCTGGATGCCTTCCAGCGTTTCGTCATGTTTTGCGCCGGCCGCACGGGGCAGTTGCTGAACCTCTCGTCCTTGGCGGCGGATTGCGGCATCACCCACAATACCGCCAAGGCCTGGCTTTCGGTCTTGGAGGCGAGCTATCTTGTCTTCCGCCTGCAGCCACATCATGCCAATTTCAACAAGCGCCTGGTGAAAGCGCCGAAGCTGTATTTTCATGATGTCGGCCTGGCCTGCTGGCTGCTGGGCATTCACTCGCCGCAGCAGCTGGAGGCCCACCCGCTGCGGGGCGCCCTGTTCGAAACCTGGGTGATGGCGGAGCTGATGAAATCCCGGCTCAATGCGGGCGAGCGGCCCGACCTGTATTTCTGGCGCGACAGTAACGGCAACGAGGTGGATGTCCTCATCGAGCGGGCTGGCCGCTTGATGCCGGTGGAGATCAAGTCGGGCGCTACTGTGGCGCGCGATTTCTTCGCGGGCCTGGAAAAATGGCTGGCGCTTGCCGGCGAGCTGGGGCGCGATCCGCTGCTGGTGTATGGCGGCGGACCGTCTTATATGCACAAAGGGATAGGGGTGGTCGGCTGGCGCGACCTGGATGGGGTGAATGTATCGACGCGCGCCCCGGTCCTCGGGGCGGCGCAATGACGGCGGAGCGGGAGATGAAAGTCGGCGCTGGCGGGACGGCACTCGTCACCGGCGCCAGCGGCTTCATCGGGCGGCGTCTCTTGCAGCCCGGCGAGCGGGCCCTGGTGCGGCGGCCATCGGGGCTGCCCGACGAGGTGCTGGGCGATCTGCTCGATCCGGCCTCGTGTGCGCGGGCTTGCGAGGGGGTGGAGACGGTGTTTCATTGCGCGGGGCTCGCGGATGCGCAGGCGCGCGATCTTGACGCGCTGTGGCGGGCGAATGTCGTCGGCACGCAGCATCTTCTCGCTGCGGCGGGGAGCGCGGGGGTGAAGCGCTTCGTCTTTCTTTCCAGCGTCAAGGCGATGGCCGATCCGGGGGCGGAGTGCATCGACGAGGATTGGCCCGGCGAGCCGGCCACGCTCTACGGCAAGGCCAAGCGCGCGGCGGAAGCGGCAGTGCTGGAAGCCGGGGCGAAGTACGGCATGCATGTGGTGAATCTGCGCCTGGCGCTGGTCTATGGCCGCGGCAGCCGGGGCAATCTCTGGAAGATGGCGCGGGGGATCCACGCCGGCTGGTTTCCACGCCTGCCCGAGACGGGCGCTCGGCGCTCGCTGGTGCATGTGGCGGATGTCGTCGCGGCGGCAAGGCTTGTCGCAGCGCGGCCGGAGGCGAATGGGCGCACTTACATCGTCGCCGATCCGCGGCCGTATTCCGCCAGGGAGTTGTATGAGGCGATTCGTGCCGTCCCGCCAGCGCCGACTTTTTCGTGGAGTGTGCCCGCCTGGGCCTTGCGCGCGGCGGGGCGCTTACATCCCCGGCTCGATGAGATCGTCGAGTGGCTGATCGGTTCGGCTTGCTATTCGCCGGCGCGGATCGAGCGGGAGCTGGGCTTCCGGGCGCGGATTGGGCTGCAGGAAGGCTTGCGGGAGATGTTGGCCGAGGGCTGAGCCATGCTCATTCATCCCCACGATTCCTTTTTTTGTGTAGCATGACACACACACGGAGGTGTATGACGATGCGCACCAATATCGTGTTGGATGATCGCCTGGTTCAGGAAGCGATGGCTTTGTCGGGGTTGCGCACCAAACGCGAGCTTGTCGAGCAGGCCTTGCGCGAATTCGTGGCGGTTCGTAAGCGGCTGGATCTGCGCGAGCTGAAGGGCATGGGCTTGATCGACGAGCGTTATGACTACAAGAAGCTGCGCGAGGGCCAGGGGGCAAATTGATGTATCTGGTCGATACCTCGGTCTGGATCGATTACCTGCGGGGGCGTGCCGGGCCGCATGTGGATTTTCTGGATAGTCTGCTCGCTCATCCTCTGGCGGTAGGTTTGTCGGAGGTGATCTATCTGGAGATCTTGCAGGGCGCACGCGATGTCGAGGCTTTCGAACGCCTGCGGCGTTATTTTTCTTCGCAACGGTTTTATGGCTTTGCCGATAGCCGGCAGTCTTACGAGGCGGCTGCGCGGCTGTTCCTGGATTGCCGGCGGCAAGGCATCACCGTGCGCTCGACACTCGACTGTCTGATTGCCCAGTGCGCACTCGAGAACGCCTTGGTTCTGCTGCACAATGATCGGTATTATCTTGCGCTCGGCCAGTGCGCGCCGGCCCTGCGCCAAAAGCATTTCCTCGACTGAGCGATCCGGCTGGAATGACTCGCGTATTTGGTGCAGCAAATGGGGGCAGGTGAGTGGCGATGGGGGGCTTAGGCCGCATAAATGCTAGACATGCCTTTCATATTTGCAAGATCACCCTGGCAGTGCTAGATTGCCGGCATGGACTCCTTGCCTCAGCAGCCATCTTTCGAGCGTTCTTTCGTCGCCCGGCTGGAGGCGCGCCTTGCCGAGCCGGCGCCCCTGATCCAGGTGCTGGTGGGACCGCGCCAGGTCGGCAAGACCACCGGCGTGCGCCAGCTGCTGGCGCGCTGGCCGGGCGCATGGCATTATGCCAATGCCGACGATCTGCTCTTTGCCGACCGCAGTTGGCTGCTGGCGCAGTGGCAGGCGGCGGCGCGGCTGGGCGAGGGCGCCTTGCTGGTCATCGACGAAGTCCAGAAGGCGCCCAACTGGTCGGAGACGCTCAAATCGCTCTGGGATGCCGCGCCCCGGCGCCTGCGCGTGGTCTTGCTCGGTTCGAGCTCCTTGCAACTGCAGCACGGCCTGGGCGAGAGTCTGGCCGGGCGCTTCGAGCTGACCCGGATTTACCATTGGACATATGCCGAACTCAAGGCGGCGTTTGCCTATGACCTCGAGCGTTATCTCCATTTCGGCGGCTATCCCGGCGCGGTGGGTTTCGAGGCCGATTACGACCGTTGGTACGCTTATCTGAAAGACGCGATCATCGAGCCGGTGATCGGCAAGGACATTTTGCAGCAGCGCAAGGTGGCCAATCCGGCGCTATTCCGCCAGGCCTTCGAGATTCTTTGCCGCTATCCGGCTCAGGAGATCAGCTACACGAAACTGCTCGGCCAGCTGCAGGACAGGGGGAATACCGATCTGGTCAAGTATTACCTGGAGCTCTACGGCGGCGCGTTCCTGGTTTTCTCGCTGGAAAAGTTTTCCGCCAAGGCGTGGTTGACGCGCGCATCGAGCCCCAAGATCCTGCCGGCCTGCCCGGCGCTGTGCGCGATGGCCGCCGGTCCGGCAGCACTGGCGGATGCGGAGCGGCGGGGGCGGCTATTCGAGCTGGCGGTGGGCGTGGAATTGTTGCAGCTGCCCGGCGAGCTCTTTTACTGGCGTGAGCACACTGCCGAGGTCGATTTCGTCTATCGCTACCGGGATCGGCTCTACGCGGTGGAGGTCAAGTCCGGTCGCAGGAAGTCGGCCCGCGGGCTCGAAGCCTTCATGCGCCAGTTTCCCAATGCCGTGCCGGTGGTCGTCACGCCCGAGTGTTTCGAGGCGTTCGCCGCGGATCCGGCCGGTTTTCTTGCGGCACTCGCATGAAGCCGCAGCCGCTCTTGCGCCTCTTCGACATCGTTTTCGCCTTGGCTGGGCTCGTGCTCGGCGCGCCGCTCTTCTTGCTGCTCTACGTCGCCGGCTGGCTCGATACCCGCGCGCCGCTTTTCCGGCAGGTGCGCGTCGGGCGCGATCAGAAGCCTTTCACGCTGGTGAAGTTTCGCACCATGCGGCCGGGCACGCCGCAGGTGGGCACGCATCTGGCCGATGCTTCCGCGGTGACGCGCTGGGGCGCGTTTTTGCGCAAGAGCAAGCTCGACGAGCTGCCGCAGCTATGGAACGTGCTCACGGGCGAGATGAGCCTCGTCGGCCCGCGGCCCTGCCTGCCGAATCAGACCGAGCTCATTGCCGCGCGCGCGCGCCTTGGTGTGTTCGATGTGCGGCCGGGCATCACGGGCCTGGCGCAGGTCTCGGGCATCGACATGTCGACGCCGGAGCTTTTGGCTGAGACCGATGCGCGGATGATCGCGACGCTCGGTCTTTCCGCCTATTTCCGCTATCTGTTCTTGACCCTGGCCGGGCGGGGGCAGGGCGACCGGGTGCGAAAATAGCGCTGTCATAACGTGCCGTCCTGCCAGCGCCGAGTTTCGATGCCGCTCCTCCAGAAATCCATTTGCATGCGGTTTCCGTCTAAAATGCAGTCGCACTGAATTTTGGACGGCATCTCGATGGACGTTTTTCTCCCGCGCACGCTCGAAGCGACGATCGAAAAGGCGAGCCGGCAGTTTCCGGTGCTGATTTTGACCGGGCCGCGTCAGGTCGGCAAGACGACGTTGCTCAAGGCCCGAACGGAGCGCGAGGGGCTGGCTGTTCCCCGCCGCTATGTCACGCTGGACAATCCGCTGATGTTGCGGCTGGCGCGCGAGGAGCCGGCGCTCTTTCTGCAACGCCTGCCGCCGCCGCTGTTGATCGACGAAATCCAGTATGCGCCGGGCTTGCTGCCGCTCATCAAGGAGGCCGTGGATGCGGAGGGCGGCAAGGGGCTGTATTGGCTGACTGGCTCGCAGCCCTTCCATCTGATGAAACATGTCACCGAATCGCTCGCCGGCCGGGCGGCCGTGTTGCAGCTTTCGGGCCTGTCGTTGGGCGAGAGCCTGGGGAAAGGTCGCGAAGTGCAGCCCTTCGTGCCGGGCGGCCCTGCCGGGACGGGGGCGAGGCCGGTAGGGCCGACCCTGGGGTGGCTGTACGAACGCATCTGGCGGGGCGCCTTTCCGGCCTTGTATGCGGCGATGGAGGAGCCCATCGACAGGGACCTGTTCTATGGCGCCTATCTGCAAACCTATGTGCAGCGGGACGTGCGCGATCTGGCGCAGGTCGGCGATCTGACCGCCTTCATCCGTTTTTTGCGCAGCGCGGCGGCGCGCACCGCGCAATTGCTCAACGTGGCCGAGATGGCGCGCGATGTCGGCGTGGCGCCCAATACCGCGCGCCATTGGCTGTCCATGCTCGTCGCTTCGGGGCTGGTCTGGCTGCTGGAGCCCTACCATACGAACCTGAGCAAGCGTCTGGTGAAAACGCCGAAGCTCTATTTTCTGGACACGGGTCTGGCGGCCTATCTCACCGAGTGGAGTTCGCCGGCGACGCTGGAGGCGGGCGCGATGTCCGGTGCCCTGCTGGAAACCTGGGTCGTCGCCGAGATGCTCAAGAGCTACTGGCATCATGGCAGGCAGGCGCCCTTTTACTACTACCGCGACAAGGAGCAAAGGGAAATCGACGTGCTGATCGTCCGCGACGGTCGCGTGCATCCCGTCGAGATCAAGAAGACCGCCCAGCCCGGACGCGAGGCGGTGCGCCATTTCGCTGCGCTCGGCAAACTCGGGCTCGAGGTCGGCCACGGCGCCGTCGTCTGCCTGTGCGAAGCGCGTCTGCCGCTCACGCAAGAAGTGGATGCCATCCCGGCGTGGCAGGTGGCCTGAGGGATGGGGTGCGTCTGCGAAAAGGCAGCTTTTCGTGCCGGGCGCGGCGATCGCATGCGAAAATAGCACTGTCATAACCCCGACCTGCCGTCCCGCCAGCGCCGAGTTTCGATGCCGTTACAAAAATCCGCCCGACTGCTCCTCGATCTGCCGCGCGCCGCCAAGCGCGCGCTGGCACTCTTTTTCGATGCCGCGCTATGCGTGCTGACGGTGGGGCTGGCGTTCTGGCTGCGGCTCGACGAGTGGGTTCCTTTCTTTGATCATCCCCAATGGCGTCCTGCATGGGCAGCGGGGGCTTCCCTTGTGCTGGCCCTGCCGCTCTTTGTCGTTTCGGGCTTTTACCGTGCGATCTTCCGCTATGCAGGCTGGCAGGCTTCCCTTGCGGTTGCCCGCGCGATGGCGATTTACGGGGCGATTTATGCGGCGATCTTCACGGCCATCGGCGTGCCGGGCGTGCCGCGCTCGGTGGGCCTCTTGCAGCCGATCCTGCTGTTTCTCGCCGTGGCGGGTTCGCGCCTGCTGCTGCGCTTTTGGCTCGGCGGGGTGTATCAGGGCATCCTGCGGCGCGCTCAGCTTCCGGCGGCGCTGATCTATGGCGCGGGCGAGGCGGGCCGGCAGTTGGCCGCCGCTCTTATGACGAGTCACGAACTCCGCCTCGTCGGTTTCGTCGATGACGATGCCGCGCTGCAGGGGCATACCATCAACGGCCTGCCCGTGCATGCGCCCGAGGACCTGCCGGCGCTTGTCGAGACGCTCGGCGTGCGCAGCGTGCTCTTGGCGATCCCTTCCGCGAGCCGGCGGCGGCGCAACGAGATCCTTCAGGCCCTTGAACCGCTGCATGTCGAGGTGCGCACGCTGCCGGCCGTCACGGAACTCGTTCAGGGCAAGGTGTCGGTGGCGGATCTGCGTGAGCCGGGGATCGAGGATTTGCTCGGCCGCGAGCCGGTGCCGCCCGAGCCGACACTGCTTGCCTGCAACATCCGCGGCAAGACGGTGCTCGTCACCGGCGCAGGCGGCTCGATCGGCAGCGAGCTTTCTCGCCAGATCGCACTTCTGGCCCCCGAGCGGCTCGTGCTCGTCGAACACAGCGAATACGCGCTCTACGCGATCCACCAGGAACTGCGCGGCCGGCTGCCGGAGGAGAGGCTCGTGCCGATACTGGCCGACGTGCGCGATGAAAAGCGCATGCACGGCATCATGCAGGCGTTTTGGCCGCAGACGGTCTATCACGCCGCGGCCTACAAGCATGTGCCGCTCGTCGAGCACAACGCGGCCGAGGGCGTGCGCAACAACGTCTTCGGCACCTTGGCGACTGCGCAGGCGGCGCAGGCGGCGGGGGTCGAGGATTTCGTGCTGATCTCGACCGACAAGGCGGTGCGGCCGACCAATGTGATGGGCGCTTCGAAGCGCCTCGCCGAGATGGTCTTGCAGGCACTCACGGCTGAAGCGGGGCCGACGCGCTTCACGATGGTGCGCTTTGGCAACGTGCTCGATTCCTCGGGTTCGGTGGTGCCGCTCTTTCGCCGCCAGATCCGGGAAGGCGGGCCGGTGACGCTCACGCACCCGGAGGTGACGCGCTATTTCATGACCATCCCCGAGGCGGCGGCGCTCGTCCTCCAGGCCGGCGCGATGGGGCAGGGGGGTGAAGTATTCCTGCTCGACATGGGCGAACCGGTGAAGATCCGCGATCTCGCGGTGCGCATGATCGAGCTCTCGGGCCTCACCGTGAAGGATGAAGACCATCCCGAGGGCGAGATCGAGATCCGCATCACCGGCCTGCGGCCTGGCGAGAAGCTCTATGAAGAACTCCTGATCGGCGACAACCCCGAGCCGACCGCGCATCCGCGCATCAAGAAGGCACGCGAGGACTTCCTGCCCTGGCCGGCGTTACAGGAAAAGCTCGCCGAGCTCGACGCCGCGCTGGCCGAGGACGATGAAGCGCGGCTGCGCGCCTTGTTGCGGGAGCTGGTCTCCGGCTACCAGCCCAATGGCGGGCAGGAAGCCTGTATTGTGAGCTGCGCCTCTTAGTCCAGCACGTGCGAGACGAGCCCATCGGCAAGCTTGGGCTCAAACCAGGTCGATTTGGGGGGCATGACCTGGCCGCTATCGGCCACGGCCATGAGCTCTTCCATGCGCGTCGGAAAAAGTGAAAAGGCGACGGCCATTTCGCCCGAATCGACGCGCCTTTCGAGTTCCGCGAGGCCGCGGCGGCCGCCGACGAAGTCGATGCGCTGATCGCGCCGCAAATCATGGATGGCGAGCAGGGGGCCGAGCACGTGGTGCGACAGGAGCGAGACGTCGAGCCGCGCCACCGGATCGCTCGGAATACGCTCTGGCTTGATCGTCAGCCGATACCACTTCCCAGCCAGATACATGCCGAACACGCCGGGGCGCTCGGGCGCGATGCGCTCAAGGCTTGGCTCGACGCTGAAAGCGGCGGTGAGCCGCTCTACCAGCGCCGAGGGAGCGAGGCCGTTCAAATCCTTGACGACGCGGTTGTAGTCGAGGATCTTCATCTGGTGGTGCGGGAAGATCACGGCGAGGAAGTAATCCGAGGATTGCAGGCGTCCGGCTTGTCGGCGCGCGGCGGCGACGCGTGCGGCAGCGGCCGAGCGGTGATGGCCATCGGCGATGTAGAGCGCGGCCATCTCTTCGAAACAATGCGTGATGGCCTCGATCAGCGCGGGATCGAAGCAGGTCCACAGCTCGTGGCGGATGCCATCGTCGGCGGTGACGTCGGCCGCGGGCTCGCCCTGGGCGATTTGCTGGATCAGCACATCGGCGGTGCTCGAAGCGGGGTAGGCGAGCAACACCGGCCCGGTCTGGGCGTTGGTCGCTTCGATCTGCCGCACGCGGTCGTCCTCTTTGTCCGGGCGAGTGAATTCGTGCTTCTTGATGCGGTTCGCTTCGTAGGCGGCGACCGAAGCCGTGGCGACGAGCCCCGTTTGCACGTGCTCGCCCATCGTCAGGCGGTAGGCATAGTAGCCGGGTGCGTGATCGCGCATGAGCACGCCCTCGCGGATCATGCGGCGTAGATTCTCGGCGGCCTTGGCATAGACGGCCGGATCGTAGGGATCGATTTCGGGCGGCAGATCGATCTCGGGCTTCGAGATGTGCAGGAAAGACCAGGGCTTGCCGGCGGCCATGAGGCGCGCTTCGCTCGATGAGAGCACGTCATAGGGCGGCGCGATGACATCGGCAGCGCGCCCTGGGGCAGGCCGCAGGCCGCGCAACGGCCGGATCAGCGTTGGGGCATCGTTCATGTCGCATTCTTTCTGCCGGCGAGCGGGCCGCGCAGGATGTCATAGGCCTCATTGATCATCTTCTCGGTGGTCGGCCAATCGACGCAGGCATCGGTGATCGAGCAGCCGTATTTGAGCTTGGAGAGATCGTCTGGGATCGGCTGGTTGCCGGCCTCAATGAAGCTTTCGATCATCAGGCCGACGATGGAGCGGTTGCCCAGCCGGATTTGATTGACGACGTCGTGCATGACGAGCGGCTGCAGTTCCGGATTCTTGTAGCTATTGGCATGCGAGCAGTCGATGACGATGTTGGGCGGCAGTTTCGCCTTGGCGAGCGCCGCTTCGGCGATGGCGACCGAGACCGTGTCGTAATTGGGCCGCCCGCCGCCGCCGCGCAGGACGAGATGGCCATAGCGGTTGCCCTTGGTGCGCACCACCGCGGTGCGGCCTTGCATGTTGATGCCGAGGAAGCTGTGCGGCTTCGAGGCGGAAAGGATCGCATTGACGGCGGTCTCGACTGAGCCATCGGTGCCGTTTTTGAAGCCGACCGGGGTCGAGAGGCCCGAGGACATCTCACGGTGCGTTTGCGATTCCGAGGTGCGCGCACCGATCGCCGTCCAGCTGATGAGATCGCCGAGGTATTGCGGTGCGATCGGGTCGAGCGCCTCGGTGCCGGCGGGCAGCCCCAGTTCATTGACGGCGAGCAGGAACTCGCGCGCCTTGAAAATGCCTTCTTCGATGTGGAAGGAATCATCGAGGCGCGGATCGTTGATGAAGCCCTTCCAGCCCGTCGAGGTGCGCGGTTTTTCGAAATAGACGCGCATCACGATGAGCAGCGTGTCGGCCACTTCGTCGGCGAGCGCCTTGAGCCGCCGCGCGTAGTCGAGGCCGGCCACCGGGTCGTGGATCGAGCAGGGGCCGACGATGACGAAAAGGCGCGGATCGCGCCGGTCGAGGATCGCCTCGATGGCGCGCCGTCCCGCCAGCACCGACCGTTCAGCGGCCTCGCTCATCGGCAGGCGGGCGTGGATTTCCTCCGGCGTCGGCATCGGCTCAAAGGCTTCGATGTTGAGGTTTTCGGTGGGTTGCATCAGGTCTGGTCCATGGTCGTCCGCAAAGCCGACGGGGCTGGCTTCGAAATCCGAAGCGATATAGATGATCTGGCCCTTGCCAGAGCCGGGATCTCGGGCGTTCATAAAGCAATTCTACTGCCTCGCGCCGAAACAGGCTTTTAACCCAGATTGTCCATTGGAACGCGAGCGGCGCTCGCCGGCGAGGGCGAGGAGATGCGCGCACGGGCGACGAGTCCATAGCGTTGCCTCTGGACGAGGAGCACGGGCGCGCAGATGCCGCCCGCAGCCCGAGCGCCGCCGCGTAGGGCAGTGCGAATGTCGTTGAGCTTCCTCATGGATG
>JAOAHQ010000046.1 GCA_026415155.1 Rhodocyclaceae bacterium | reverse complement strand
GGCCCGAGATGCCAAGGAAAGAAGCCGCCGACATGTAATCGCCGGCGATCGCCAGGCCATTCTGGAAGCCGGTGATGCCGCCGCCGGCGGTGTAGAAATCGGCCGCGGACTTGGTCTTCGCCGCCGCCCATTTGGTGATCCACAGCGTGGCAGCGACGAAGATGCCGAACATGACGATGGCCGTCCAGTTGGTGGCCTGCTTTTGCGTGGCGCCCAGATCGGCGCCTGCCGCCCAGGCGCCCGCCGCGATCAGGAAGGCGGCCAGCGCGAAGAAGATGCGTTGCAGCGGGGTCATCATTTCATTGCCTCCTTGACGATGGCCTCGCTCTCGGCGTCGAACTCGCTGTTGGCGCGACCGACGTAGATCCAGGTCAGAATGATGGTAAACACGATGACGCCGACGCCGAGCGGAATGCCGATGGTCGTCACGCCGGCGCCGATCTTGGTTGCAAGGAACTCCTTGTCGTAGGCGACGAGAAGAATGAAGCCGTAATAGGCGAGCGCGCCGAGCGCGGTCATGATGATCGAATAGGTGTTGCGTTTTTTCACGAACGCTTGGAACTTCGGGTTGGCCCGAATGCGGTCCCAGGTTTGTTGTGCCATGTTGCCTCCTGAAACGAAGAGAAGGGGCCCGTCTCGTCAGCCAGCGGGCGCGGCGCATCCTAGGCGGGGGGGCTTACTGGCAACTTACTGACATTTCGCTTACGCCGCCTTGGCCGGGGCCTGACGGCGCTCCGCTTGCAATTTTTTGGACACGAAGTTTGGGTAGCGCGGCGGCACGCCGGAGCGCAAACGGCTCACGGATACGCAGCTGCTGACGCTGATCCGTGCCATCCATGCCGAACTGAAGGGCGCCTATGGCAGTCCGCGCATGACACGGGAGTTTGCGCAGGCGCGGCTTTCCGGCAAGCAAGGAACGCGTCGAGCGTCTGATGCGCGAGTTTTGACGCAGTCGAATTATAAGACGAAAAACGGGGAAGCTTACCAAAGCACCACTTCCTGGCTCATTTCTTGAGCCAGCACGGCCGCACAATACCTCCATGCTCAAGTGGCTGGCACTCCCGTTATGGCTCTTCGCGCTGGTCTTACAGCCATGGCTGATGCTTGCCGCCCTCGCACTCGGCTTGAGTGTCGGATGGCTTTCCAGCAGAGGACGAGGTATGACGCCTAAGGTTGAAGCAGAAGAAGCTGGCACCGCCGACGGCCGCTTTCCCATCCTCAACGAAGATTGGGTCGGCGAAATCGTATTGGCCATTGACGATGCTGGTGTGCCGGAGAACATCCGCCGACACGGCGCACGCTTTCGCAACCCGGCACGCTATGTCATCGATCTGGGGCATGGCGAGTATCTGCTCTATGGCGGCGATGGAGAGTTGCTGGACATTTGCCGCCTACGTCCTTGAGGAAGACACTGAGAGGCAACGTGATGGATACATTCAACGTCAGATTCGACACCTTGCCGGAATGGGCGACATTCTCGGAAAGACGGCTCGCCAGCCCGCCCGGTCTAAGCCTTGTCGGACCGGAAGCTGGCCAGATCAATCTCGTCATCGCTGGCTCCGCCGTATCCGCTCTCGTCACGCTGAGCGATGTTCATCCGCCGCTGGCCGATGTGTGGCTGTGGTCGCTGGCCGTGGCCTGGGGACTGGGGCCGGCAGCGGTGCGGCTGGATGGGAGGAGCGAAGCGGTATATCTCCTCGCCCACCCTGTCGCGCAGGACGTGCTGTCTCTCGAGCTGCTGCGCTTGCCCGCTCACCACGCCTCGTCCGATCCGTTGTCAGCGCAGCGCGTGGGGTGGCTCGAGCCACGTACGAACTTTTTGCGCCGCTGGGGCCGGATGTGGTGCAACCTGCTGACCGGCCCGTTCTTCGATCGGCGGCAGTGGGGCATCGACCCCGAACCGATGCGCGGCATGCCGTGGAATGAGCTCGGCGACGCTCCGGCACTGGAGGAGGCCCCGACCTGGAGCCGCGCGCAGCGCATCGCGTGGTTTTATTTCCTGGTGGCGTATCACCTGCGCTCGCGCAACCATTTCCCAGAAGGGCCTGCTTACTGGAGGCAGCGCGAACTGTCACTCATCAGGTTTTCCTTACTGGCCGCACAGGCAGGCTGGCGGCAATTGCGCGCGGATGCGCCGCCAGAAAAAGCGCTGCAGCTCATCGACGAAGCAGAGCAAGTGGTTCGGCGCGTTCAAGCAAATATCGACGGCTCAGAAGAGCCGAATCAATTGGAGCGCGAACTTGGCCGCGCTTATTTCGAAGCGATACGGGCGACTTTGCACGAGATTGCCGACATCGTCGCTGCCTGTCTGCCATTGCTGCCGATCGGCCCAGGCAGCTTCTTTGCCGACAAGCAGGCGCGGCGTGCCGTGATCTTGCGTGCGGACGGGCGAGAATGGCTGCTTTATTGGGACGATCGTCTGATCAGGAAAGAAGGTGCCTTTCATCTCGATCGGTTGCCTGCCTGGCGCTGGCCGGTGGCCACGGGCCCTTGCTTCGATCGCAATGCACTCGACCCGATCGACGCGCGCTTGCTGCGCTTTCTGGAGCTCAATGCCTCGCCCATCGATGTGGTGTGCCCGGTGTGCGGCTATCCCTGCATGGACGATGACTGGATGGAAGCCGAATACTGTGAATTCTGCGGCTTTGCGCTCTACAAATACGTCGGAAACGGCCACTTGCCAGGCATACGCCAATACCGAAAAAATTTCCTGCGCTGGGGCGATGTCCTGCCCCCGGGATTCCCTCGCAGGAAATTGGGCCGTTGGCGCAAGGTCATGCTGACGAAAGCCTATCGCCAGTTGGCGCGCGAAGCCATGATCGAGTGGGACGCCTGGCTAAAGCACCCTGATCCCGACCACAAACCGGA
This sequence comes from Rhodocyclaceae bacterium, assembly GCA_026415155.1. Lineage (GTDB taxonomy): Bacteria > Pseudomonadota > Gammaproteobacteria > Burkholderiales > Rhodocyclaceae > Sulfuricystis. The sequence continues at coordinate 4,983 of JAOAHQ010000046.1, read as the reverse complement.
AGAAGTCTGGCGGCGCTGGAACCGGTTGCAGGGCCTAGCATGATGAACGAGGCTGAGAATCGACAGGGCGTTTTCTCACGCGGGCGGGCCGGCATGATGCCCTATCCGGTGGTGGCCGTCTTGCCAGCGCCGACTTTCGCGGCCACTTCCGCCGCACGCCTGCCTGATCGCGTGCGCGCGCGGTTGTGGCTGCCTGGCCGTGTCTTTGGTCCTGCCGACGATCAGCCCAGACTATGGCTTATCCTTGCCGATGGCCGGGTGCTGGCTTTCCGGCTACCCGGCGTTGCGCTCGGCGATGACCGGGTCATCATGCCATTGGTACAAGCCGTGGCAGACGATGTGCGCGGCATGCGCTGGGAGGTCGAGCATCCGGCCTTCGGCTGGGCGCAGCTCCTCTATGCCGCACCGGTGCTGCCCGCGCTCGACAAGGCGCATGCCGGATTTCTGTTCGATGCCGATTACCAGCAGTTTGCGGCTAACCTCGATGGGCAGATCATGCGCCTTTTGCTCTCCCTCGAGCGGGAACCGACGCCGCCGGCGATCACCCGGCGCGATGGCGAGCCTCCGCATCCACTGCCGCGGCCTTATTTCGCTTCGGTGCGCAATTACAACCGCCTGGCGATGCTGCCGCCCGAGACGCGCGCGCGGCGTCTCCAGGCACTCGCCCGCTTTCCGGCGCTCGTCGCGCCGATTTTGCTGACTGAACACCGCGCACCCAATGTCTGGGACGGCAAGCGCCATGCCTGGCGAGAGAAAGACCTGGCCGTGGAAGAGGCCTGCGATGCCGGCCGCGATCTCACCGGCGCTCTCGCCCGGCACTATGGCATCTCCCGGGGCCTCGTGCGTGCGCCGCTCAATGCCGCCTACTGGAAGGCGCCGCATGCCGCCATGCGGCATGGCTGGCTGAGACTCCTCGATGCACTACCGGACAATCCGCGTCCCAGCCTGGCCGAATTCGAGCGCTGGCAGCTGTATCTCGCCAATTACTTCGCGTTACTCGGCGAAGACGACCACGGCCACCTACTGCCGCACCCGCCTGAGGTGCATCGCGGCGCCTTTCGGCTCGGCTGGACGCGCACCTGGGAGAGCGCCGCGCGACGTCATGGCAACCTGCATCCGGCCCTCGCCGATTGCAAGGACTTCCTGCGCGCCGCGCGCGAACGTGCCGCACAGATGAGCGGCCGGCCCGCCGGGCCAAGCCTCGGGCGCCTTGCCGCCGGCTGGCTCGCCTGTCACGGCCTCCTTGGGCTGCTGGCCGCCTCCGAGCGCTGGCACCGCTTGGTGGCCGGTGGGAGTCAGTGGCAGAGCGACATTCGCCTGCCGGCGCTGCTCGGTGTCATCGAAGAAGAAGGCAAGCGGGCCGAGGAGCTCTTGACGCCTCAGGCGCTCGCCCGCGAGGGCGAAGCGATGCGGCATTGTGTGGCGAGCTACTGGCCGCAGTGTCTTAAGGGCGACCGCATCTTTGCCTTGCGCCTGGCCAATGGCGCGCGGGCGACGGCACAGTATGAACTGGGCGCCCATCCCCGCGATCCGCATCTGTCCCGCTATCGGCTTGTCCAGCTACGCGGGCCGCGCAACGCCGATGTCGATGCGGCGATGCAAGCCTGGGCGCGCGACATCGAAAGACGCCTCAATGCGCCGGACGTTCGCCCCCGATACGTCGAGGCCGTGAAGGTCGCCCGCGTCGAATACGAACGGCACCACCATCGGGTCTGGCAGGACGAGCGCCTTGAGCGCCAATTGCAGCGCGTGTGCGCCTGGCTGAAGTTCGCACCTTTGCCGCCGGAGACTTTGCTGGCCGCTTACGTCGCAGGTTTCGATTATCACTTTGGCCCCTACCTCGAAGACCGGCTGGCCCCGGGACTGCCACTGACACTGGTGCGCGAGCCGGACAACCCACATGATCCGCTCGCCGTCAGGATCGACTGGCAGAATGAAACCTTGGGCTATCTGCCGCGGCGAAGCAATGCCGAAATCGCCCGCCGCCTGGATGCCGGCGAGCCGCTTTGCGCGCGCATCGAGACCATCGACCCGGAGGCCGAATCCTGGCGGAGAATCCTTTTGGTCGTCATTCCAGCGCGACCATAGCGCTTATCGAGCCTCGGCAAGGCCATAGAGCTTAGAGAGAGCGGCGATCTCCTCGGCCACGCGCCGCCGCAGGGACCGCGGCGCTTCGACGACGACATGCTGGCCATGGCGCAGGATGTCCATGATGAGCTCGCGCTCGTCGGAATAAGGCACTTTCAAGCGATAGCCACCGTCGGGCAGCCATTCGCTTTCCTGCTGGGCGTGCCAACATTCGCTGGCTACCCAGCGGGCGCGTTCAGGTGAAAAGCGCAACACTGCCCAAGCCTTCGGCCGCCCGGCAAAAATCCCATAAGCCGTGGCGAAATGGGCATCGAGAGTCTTGGCGGCGACTTCCTTGGCCCGCTGCGACAGCCGCTTTGCGCTGCGGATCGTATCGAGGCCGAAGCTGCGCAAAGCCTGGCGCCAGTGGCACCAGGCATCTAGATACCAATTGTCGCGGTAATGCACGAGCCGCTGCGGCGAGACGACGCGGACATTGACCTCATCGCGGCCACGGTTCCAGGCCGCGATCTCGATGCGCTGGCGTTCCAGCAGCGCCAGCGCGACCTCGGCAAAGAAGCGCGGTTCCACCGGCCGCCTGGCGATCGATACCAGGCGTACCCGATGGCTGATTTCGGCGGCGGCATGCCCCGAGGTTTCCAAAAGGGCCATCAGGCGCGCCTGCAAGGGCGCGATGTGGGGCGCGAGAATGCCCGGCTCGATGTCGGCAAGCAGCTTCTGCGCCGCCAAGAGCGCATAGAGTTCGCCCGCCGAGAACCACAGCCCCGGCAGCGCATAGGCCGGCCCTGCTGAGCCTTGCTGCTCGAAGCGATAGCCGCCGGCTTCACGATCCCAGACGATCGGCGCATGGAGCCGCTCGCGCAGGTATTCGAGATCGCGCTTGAACGTTGCGCGCGAGACTTCCAGTTCGGCGAGAAAGACATCGAGCGGCACCACGCGCCGCTCGTGCAGCAGCCGATCGATCTGGTAGAAACGTTCGGTCCGATTCATGCCCCTCCCTTCGTAGGCTCGCCGGGTGAGCCACTCGTGTCGCCATCATAGCGTAGGCCTTGGAAAAGGACTGACCATGAACGACCTCACTCCCGATTACACGCCCCCGCCGCGCTACCGGCTGCTTGGGCAGGCGCTCATCCCGCTGCGCGACACTCTGGCTCGCCGCTTGGCCTCGCCCCTGCCCGCCGGCGAACCGGTCGCCGAGCCCATGAAATGGTTCCCGATGCAAGCGGAGCGCTGGCAGCGCCATCTCAAGGATGGCCATCGGCATGTCGAGCGCATCTGCAGCGAGGTGCTCGACAATGAACATGCTGGCGAGGCCGAAACTCAACGCGCCGTCGGTCGTTTCGAAGCCTGGGTCGAAGCGATGCTGGATGACTGGGATACCGTGCGCGGCGCTTGGCTGTCCGCAGGCTTAGGCGAATTCCAGTCTCTGTTCGCCGCCGCCTTGCGCCACAATCTCGTCGAGATCAGCGCCTGGCTCGACCAGCTGATCCCGGTGCTGATCGATCCGATCTCTGAATTGCGCCGTCGCGGCTTGCCGCTGCAGGGCCATGTCACCTTGAACTTGACGCTAAAGCTCACTGGCGCCCCCGAGCTCGCTGACCTGACCGAACGCATTTCTCAGGCCAGCATATTGGCCGAAAAGGTGCTAGCCCGCCGACGACAAGCCCACACGCGCCCGACCAAAACCTCGCGTGGGGGATTCCTCGACATCGTGTTTGGCGCGGCATTGGGCAGTTTTCTCGCCGATATTTTCGATGATGACTGATCGGCCATCACCTGGCATATCTTGCTGGCAGGCTTGGCCGAAAAGCCTATTTGGTCGACATCTTCCACCACTTTCATTGTCAAACCAGCTGCCCGTAAAACCGCATGGTGACGCGGTATGACCTCCTGAGTGCTCAATAGTAATAGCAATAGTAATAGGGGACAGACCACGATTTTTCGGAAAAAAGTCGGCGCTGACGGGACGGCGGCAACGTGTCGTACAATTCGCCGCGGGAGGCCTCCATGCCAGCCATCAGCATGTTTTACGGGATCATCATCGCAATGTATTTCTTCGACGATGAACGCCATCACTTGCCACACATTCACGCCAAGTATCAGGGGCAGGATGCCTCGTTCTCGATTCTTGACGGCACGGTCTTGAGCGGCGAAATACCTTTATCGAAGACGAGGTTGGTGCAGGCGTGGATCGAAATTCACCGCGAATCCTTGCTGGCGGATTGGGAATTGGCCGTCAATGGCCAGCAGCCATTTGCCATCGAACCCTTGAAGTAGGAGCGAAGATATGGAATCTGTCATCCGTGTTGTGCCGCGTGATGATTTCAAACTCGAACTCTGGTTCGATACAGGAGAGCATCGCCTCTTCGATGCACGACCTTATCTTGGCAAGGGTGTTTTCGTGCAGTTACAAGACCTGCAACGCTTCAAGCAAGCGTATGTCGCACTTGATACGGTCTGCTGGCCAGGCGATATCGACATTGCACCAGAAACGCTCTATGATCGTTCCGTGCCTATCGAAGAGACGAACGAACTTGCTGCTGCATGATTGAGGTTCCCTCGGTTTTTCGTCTTCCAACCCTACGGCATTAGTGGATAATTGGGGTTTGACCCCAATTTCCCTTTTCTTGACCGCCAACTCCCGGAATTCGGCCGTGTATTCCTGCTTCGGTATCTTCTCCATCTCGTTCCTCCTTCCAATCTACGGGGCGTTATACCCCATCCCTTGGAAGACGAAATTTCGGGGGAAGCTCAGTCCCGTGATCAGGCAATTGTGATGATGGCGGATCCAGTCGCCGCTGCCGAGCGCAGCGAGGAGCTTCTTCTCGATGCCTCGTCCAGGACGGTAATCGACATCCTCGAGGCAGGCGCTGCCGACCTTGAGCTTCGCCTGCT
>JAOAHQ010000061.1 GCA_026415155.1 Rhodocyclaceae bacterium | reverse complement strand
GGCAGCGTCAGATGTGTATAAGAGACAGCGCCCTGGGCCGTGAGCCACTCGACGGCCTTGGGCAGATCATCGACCCACAGGCCGACGTGATTGAGCGGTGTTGCATGCACCGCCGGCTTCTTTTCGGGATCGATGGGTTGCATCAGATCCACTTCGACCTTGTGCGCGCCCGTGCCGATCGTGCAGATGTCCTCATCGACGTTCTCGCGCTCCGAGACGAAATGGCCGCTTACCTCGAGCCCCAGCATCTCGACCCAGAGCTTGCGCAGCCGCGCCTTGGAGAGTCCGCCGATGGCGATCTGCTGGATGCCCAGCACCTTGAATGGTCTTGTCATGTTTTTCTCCCTCTGACGAACAGAATGACGCCGATGACGAGCATCGGCAAAGAGAGCCACTGCCCCATGCTGACGACGTAGGACTGGCCGAAAATGCCATGATCTGGCTCGCGGAAGTATTCGCCCACCCAGCGTGCCAGGCCATAGCCGATTAAGAACAGGGCGGAGATTTGCCGGCGCGGCCGCTCGCGTGAGGAAAACCACCACAAGAGCGCCCCGAGCACAAGCCCTTCGAGCGCCGCCTGGTAAAGCTGCGAGGGATGGCGCGGCAAGGCATCGACGTGGGGGAAGATCATCGCCCAGGGAAGGTCGGCTGGTGCGACCCGGCCCCACAGCTCGCCGTTGATGAAATTGCCGATGCGGCCGAGCGCGAGGCCGATCGGCACCAAGGGCGCGATGAAGTCGGCAAGCTGCCAAAAGCTCAAGCCGCGCTTGCGCGCAAAGAGCGCCACGGCGAAGATGACGCCGAGCAAGCCGCCGTGAAAGCTCATGCCGCCCCTCCAGACGGCGAGAATCTCGGCAGGATGCGCGAAATAATAGCCGGGCTCGTAAAAGAGCACCTGGCCGAGCCGGCCGCCAATGACGACGCCCAGCACGCCATAGAAGAGCAGATCATCGACATGCTGGGGCGTGAGGCCATGCCAGGGCTGGGCCAGTGCGCGCCGCTTGCCCAAGGCGAGGAAGGCGAGAAAGGCAGCGAGATACATGAGCCCATACCAGCGGATGGCCAAGGGCCCGAGGCTCACCGCAACGGGGTCGAACTGCGGATGGATCAGCATCCCGCCATTTTGCCGGATTAAACTTGCGCCATGCTTTCCATCGCCACCTGGAACATCCACAAGGGCTTTTCGCAGTTCAACCGGCGCATGGTCGTGCATGAGCTTCGCGAGGCCTTGCGCCGCTTGAATGCCGACATCGTCTTCCTCCAGGAGGTGCAAGGCTGCCACGAGCGCCATGCGGCGCGCCATGCCGACTGGCCAGCGCTGCCCCAGCACGAATTCCTCGCCGAAGGCGTCTGGGGGAGCCACGCCTATGGCCGCAATCGGGTCTATGACCACGGCCATCATGGCAATGCAATCCTGGCGCGCTTTCCGATCCTCTTTACGCACAACCAAGACGTCACGCGCTTCGTCTTCGAAAAGCGGGGACTATTGCACTGCGCGGTCAAGGTGCCGGGGCTCGAACTTCCCTTGCACTGCGTCTGTGCGCATCTGTCGCTCTTTGGCCGCTCGCGCCGCCATCAATATGAGGCGCTTGCCGGCTTCATCGAAGCCAACGTGCCCAAGGAAGCCCCGCTCATCATCGCCGGCGACTTCAACGACTGGCGCGGCCGCGCCTGCGAGCTCCTCGCGCCGCGCCTGGGGCTCGTCGAGGCCTATGCCGCCACGCATCCCGAGGCGCGCCGGCCGACGCGCAGCTTTCCGGCCGCCTTGCCGCTCTTTCGCCTCGACCGCATCTATGTGCGCGGCCTCGCGATCGAGTCCTGCAGCGTCCACCACGGCCCGCCCTGGTCGAAGATCTCCGACCACGCCGCGCTCTCGGCACGCCTCTTGCTGCCGTGATCTTCCTATCCGGCAACCACATCGAGCTGCTCGAGACCGGCGCGGAATATTTCCCTGCGCTGCTCGCCGCCATCGCGGCCGCAAAGCAGACGATCCAGCTCGAAACCTACATCTTCGCCGCCGACGCCACGGGAAAGGCCGTCACCGCGGCGCTTGCCGCTGCCGCGCGCCGCGGCGTCACGGTGCGCGTGCTCGTCGATGGCTTCGGCGCCCGCGATTTTCCCGCCGGCTTAGGCCGCGAGCTCGTCGCCGCCGGCGGGGAACTCGAAGTCTATCGGCCAGAAGCGGCGCGGCTCGCGATGCGGCGTAACCGGCTCAGGCGGCTGCACAGGAAGCTTGCCGTCATCGATGGCCGCATCGCCTTCGTCGGCGGCATCAACATCATCGATGACGCCGACACGCCGACCCTCGGGCCGCGTTTCGACTATGCCGTGCGCATCGAAGGCCCGCTGGTGGCGCAGATCTGCCAGGACGCACATCATCTGTGGCGGCTCGTCGGCTGGGCGCGTTTAAAGCGTCGTCCCCCTAAGCCGCCGCCCCATCTGTGCGCCTCACTGCCGCCGGCTGGCCAGATGTCAGCCGCCTTTGTCGTGCGCGACAACCTGCGCCATCGCCGCGACATCGAAGAAGCCTACCTCGCCGCGCTCACCAATGCTCAAGGCGAAGTCGTCATCGCCAGCGCCTACTTCCTGCCCGGACGACGCTTCCGTCATGCGCTCTGCGAAGCCGCCGCCCGCGGCTGCCGCGTCACGGTGCTCCTGCAAGGCCAGGTCGAATATGCGCTCCTGCACTACGCGACGCAGGCGCTCTACGGCCAGCTGCTCAAGAGCGGCGTGCGCATCTTCGAATATCGGGCGGGCTTCTTGCACGCCAAGGTGGCGGTCGTCGACGATGGCTGGGCGACGGTCGGCTCCTCAAACATCGACCCGTTCAGCCTGCTCTTGGCGCGCGAGGCCAACGTCGTCATCCGCGATCAGGGCTTCGCCGCGCGTCTCAAAGACTCGCTCGCGCGCGCGATGGCCAAGGACGCCGTCGAAATCACCGCGGCCGATTTTCACCGCAGCGGGCTTTTCATCCGCGCCACGCGCTGGGCCGCCTACGGCCTCGTGCGGCTCATGCTCGGCGTGACGCGCTACGGCGGCGAGGACTATCGAGAGTGATCTGCCAATAGCCTGGCATGCTCGATCTTCGTGCAGCGATCCATGACGACGTCGAGCCCTGCCTCGCTCGCCAAGCGGGCGGCTTCCTCGCTGACGATGCCCAGCTGCAGCCACAGACAGCGCGCGCCGATGGCGATGGCCTGCGCGGCGATCGGCGGCACCTCCTCGGCCTTGCGAAAGACATCGACGAGATCGACCTGGACGGGAATCTCGCGCAGGCTGGCGTAGCACGGCTGGCCGAGGATTTCCCGCTGTCCTGGATTGACGGGAATCACCGTGTAACCGTGCGCCATCAGGTAACGCGCGACGATGTGGCTCGGCCGGTCTTCCTTGGGCGAGAGGCCAACCATCGCGATGACCCTGCAGTTTTCCAGGATGCGGCGCAGGCCGGCATCATCATTGACGATCATGAGTGCTCCTCGACGGGTTGCGATAGGACCTTGGGCACGCGCGACAAGCGCCAGTTTTCCAGCGCCCAGGCCCAAAAGTCGGCGCTGGCGCGACGGCATGCCTCGGGCGGATTCTGGCCGAGAAAGCGCGCCGCGGCAACGAGCGCAGCCGCTGGGTCGCGCGCATCGATGGGCGCAGCGCGCGTCTGTTTGGATAACTTCGCCCCCGTCGCATCGACCGCCACCGGCAGATGGGCATACGCCGGGGTAGGCAAGCCCAACTGGCGCTGCAAGAAGATCTGCCGCGCCGTGGAGTGGATCAGATCCGCTCCGCGCACGACGTGATCCACCCCCTGATCGGCGTCATCGATGACGACGGCAAGCTGATAGGCAAAGAAGCCGTCGGCGCGCAGGAGCACGAAATCCCCCACCTCGCGTTCCAGATCCTGGCGCCACGGGCCCTGCACGAGATCGATGAAGTCGATCTCACCCGCCACACGCAGCCGCCAGGCGCGCGGCGCCTTGCCGGGCGGCAGGCCGGCACGGCATGTGCCGGGATAGACCGGTGCGCCATCGGCGCCGGCCGGCGCCTCATTGAGCTTTGCCCGCGTGCAGCTGCAAGGATAGACGGCCCCTTGCCGTTTGAGCGCCTCGAACACCTCGCGATAGCGCGCGCTGCGCCGGCTCTGATAGATCACCTCGCCCTCCCACTCGAAGCCAAAAGCCTCCAGCGTGGCGAGGATGTCATCGGCGTATTCCTGCCGGCAGCGCGGCGCATCGACGTCCTCGATGCGCACGAGCCACTGACCGCCGCGCGCCTTGGCTTCGAGATAGGAGCCGAGCGCCGCGACGAGCGAGCCGAAGTGCAACGGCCCCGTCGGCGAAGGGGCGAAACGGCCGACAGGCACTTTCATGAGCAAAAGCGGTGTAGCATGGGCATTCCTTCATTTTTTCACGGGAGCCGCAGCATGGCCACGACTACTCTGACCGCCCAAAACTTCAAGGACGTCATCAACAGCAACCCCATCGTCATCATCGACTTCTGGGCGGACTGGTGCGGCCCCTGCCGCTCCTTTGCACCGACCTTCGAAGCCGCCTCGGAAAAGCATCCCGACGTCACCTTCGCCAAGGTCAATACCGAGGAAGAGCGCGAGCTCGCCGCCGGCTTCAACATCCGCTCGATCCCGACGCTGATGGTGTTCCGCGACCAGATCATCCTCTACGCCGAAGCCGGCGCGCTGCCGCCCGCCGCCTTCGACCAGCTCATCGAGCAGGTGAAAGCCCTCGACATGGACGCCGTGCGCGCCGAGATCGAAGCCGAAATCGCCGCCGAGGAACGCCAGCGATAAATTGGGGTCAGCCTCCAATTCCGCTAGATCCCGCCGAAAGCCCCGCCAGTGCTGGCGCGGCAGGATCGAGTAGGGGACGGGGTCACCCCCGTCGCCCTCTCACACCACCGGACGTGCGGTTCCGCATCCGGCGGTTCATTGAAGACACTGGAGTCGTCGCATCGTATCGAGCAGCGACACCAGACCTAATCGATCAAAGAAGGACTTCGGGAAAGCCTGGTTCATGTGGCTTGCGCCACTGTTCCACCACGGCCCGCGTTGGTTGAACGCCGAGCGAAATGCCCGCTCCTCCGTCAGTCCCGCCTTCATCAAGTTCCTGGCACGAGTATA
>JAOAHQ010000060.1 GCA_026415155.1 Rhodocyclaceae bacterium | reverse complement strand
GTCCTTCTTTGATCGCTTAGGTCTGGTGTCGCTGCTCGATACGATGCGACGACTCCAGTGTGTTCAATGAACCGCCGGATGCGGAACCGCACGTCCGGTGGTGTGAGAGGGCGACGGGGGTGACCCCGTCCCCTACTCGATGGAATGTCAGCCCATGTTCGATCTGGTTCGTAACAACAAAAAGCTCGTCCAGCTCTTCCTCGCGCTCATCATGCTGCCCTTCGCGCTCTGGGGCGTGGATTCCTATGTGCGCATGGGGAGCAGCACCGAGGTTGCCCAGGTGGGCAAGGCTTCGATTTCCTTGGCGGAGTTTCAGCAGGCGCTGCGCGAACAGCAAGAACGCTTGCGCGCTCAGCTTGCTGGCCAGGAGGAGCTGCTCAATAGCCCCGAGCTGAGACTGGGCGTGCTGCGGGAGCTCATCAATGAGAAACTCCTCGCCCAGTACGCGAGTGAAGCGAGGCTCTCCGTCAGCGATGCGGCGCTCGCCGGCTTCATCACCTCGGTGCCGTCGCTGCAGGAAAACGGCAAGTTTTCGCGCCAGCGCTATGAGGCATTCGTCGCTGCGCAAGGCTTGAGCGTCGAAGGCTTCGAGGCGCGTGTACGCCATGATTTGGTGCTGCAGCAACCGCTACTGGCCGTCGGCAATGCGGCCTATCTCGGCCACTTGCCCGTCAAACATTGGCTGGCGGCGCAGTTGGAGACGCGCACGGTTGCCGAGGCGCTGTTACGCGCCGAGCAGTTCGCGGCCCAGTCCAAGCCCGATGCGGCAGCCGTGAAGCGCTATTACGAGGAAAATCGCGCCCGTTTCGAAAAGCCAGAACTCGTGCGCGTCGAGTATCTCGTGCTCTCGCAAGAGAAGCTCGGCGAAAGCGTCAAGATCAGCGAAGAAGAGCTCAAGGCCTACTATCGCAGTCACGAGGCGCGCTATACCCAGCCTGAACAGCGGCAGGCAAGCCACATCCTGATCCGCGTCGACAAGAATGCGTCCGAGACCGAAGTCAAGGCTGCCCAGGCCAAGGCGGAGGAACTGCTCGCTCAATTGAAGAAGAATCCGGCCGACTTCGCCAAGCTCGCCAAGGCGCATTCCCAGGACCCCGGCTCGGCCGAGAAAGGGGGCGATTTGGGCTTCTTCGGCCGTGGCATGATGGTCAAGCCTTTCGAGGAAGCGGTGTTTGGCCTCCAAGAGGGGGAGCTCTCAGGTCTCGTGCGCTCGGACTTCGGCTTTCATCTCATCAAGCTGCAGGCGATTCGGCCCGCCCAGGTGCGTCCCTTCGAGGAAGTGCGCGCCGAGATCGCGGCCGAACTCAAACGCGAGGCTGCGGCCAAGCGCTATGCCGAGGCCGCCGAAGCGTTTGCCAATCTCGTCTATGAGGAACCAGACAGCCTCAAGCCGGCGGCCGAGAAATTCGGCCTGAGCTTGCAGCAGTCCGACTGGCTGGCCAAAGGCGGCGCGGCCCAGCCTCCTTTTTCGCACTCGAAGCTGAGACAGGCGATTTTTTCGGAGGAGGCGATCAAGCAGCGCCGCAATACCGAGGCCATCAATATCGGCAACAACACGCTCGTCGCCGCACGCGTCATCGAACACAAACCGGCCGCGCTCGAGCCGCTCGAAGCGGTGGCTGGCGTCATCGAGCAGGCGCTGATGCGCGAAGCGGGGCTGGCGCGCGCGGTGGCGGAAGGCCAGGCGCTGCTCGAAAGGCTGCGGCGGGGAGAAAAGGTGGAGCTAGCCTGGGGCGCGCCGCGCGAGGTGAGCCGTCTGTCTGGACAGAACTTGCCGGCTGAGGCGCGCGCCGCGATCTTCGCTGCGCCGGTGAAACATCTGCCCGCCTTCGCTGGTGCGAAGGTGCCCGGGGGCTATGCGCTTTATCGCATCGACAAGGTCAGCCCCTATGAGGGTGGTGAGGCGCTGGCGGCGCGCGAACAATTGCTGCGCCAACAGTATGCGCAGATCATCGCCCAGCAGGAACTCGCCAGTTGGCTCGCGGCGCTCAAAGAGCGTTACCCCGTGAAGGTCAACGCGGCTACCTTGGAACAGAAGCCTTGATCGTCGGGCCTCCCAAAGCCGGTGCTGGCGGGACGGCCTGAAGGCCGATCAGCCGGCAAAGGCTTCGGTCGTGCCCATCGCCGTCGTATGCGTGCCGCCATCGACGTAGAGCGTCTCGCCGGTGATGCCGCTGGCGAGATCCGAAAGCAGGAAGGCGACGGCATTGCCGACTTCATCGATCGTCACATTGCGGCGCAAGGGCGCATGATGGGCGTTATAGGCGAGCAGCTTGCTGAAGTTGCCGATGCCTGAGGCGGCGAGCGTCTTGATCGGGCCGGCTGAGACCGCATTGGCGCGGATGCCTTGGGGGCCGAGACAGAAGGCGAGATAGCGCGTCGCCGCTTCGAGGCTCGCCTTAGCGAGCCCCATCGTGTTGTAGTTAGGCACGGTGCGCTCGGCGCCGAGGTAGGAGAGGCAGACGAGCGAAGGATTGTGGCCGCGCAATAGCATCGGACGCGCCGCCTTGGCAAGCGCGGGGAAGCTATAGGCCGAGATTTCATGGGCGATGCGGAAGGATTCGCGCGATAAACCATCGAGAAAGTCGCCCTCGATGGCTTCGTTGGGCGCATAGGCGATCGAATGCACGAGGCCGTCCAAGCCCTCCCAGCCATTGGCGAGTTCGCGGAACAGCGCCTCGATTTGCTCATCATAAGCGACGTCGAGCGGGAAGACGAGGTTGCTGCCGAATTCGGCGGCGAACTTGGTGATGCGCTCCCGGAAGCGGTCGTTCTGGTAGGTAAAGGCCAGACGGGCACCCTCGCGATGGCAGGCCTTGGCGATCCCATAGGCGATGGAGCGGTTGGACAAGAGGCCGGTGATGAGAATGCGCTTGCCGGCGAGGAAACCCATGGTGATTTCTCCGTCTTCCGTTGCGAGCTGCGGATTATAGCCGCGATTCCATTACACTTCCGTCACCATGCGCATGACGATCCTGTTGGCTGCCGTTTTGCTCGCCGGCTGCGGCGGTGCTTGGAACGACCCCTATCCGGCGGCGGAACGCGGCCGCAACATTCTCTACACCGCCTTCACGGAGCGCCCCAAGCATCTCGATCCAGTGCAATCCTACAGCGAGGACGAGATCGCCTTCACCGCGCAGATCTATGAGCCGCCGCTGCAATACCATTACCTCAAGCGCCCCTACGAGCTGATTCCGGCCACGGCGGTGGCCGTCCCGCGGCCCCTGTATCTCGATGCCGCCGGCCGGCCGCTGCCCGAGGATGCCCCTGCCGAGCGCATCGCCTTCACCGACTATGTGATCGAAATCAAGCCGGGCATTCTTTACCAACCGCATCCCGCCTTTGCCGAACAGCCAGCCGACATCTCGCGCTTTTATCGCCTTCAGGATTTTCCCAACCGCGGCACACGCGAGCTCGTCGCCGAAGATTACGTCTATGCGATCAAGCGGCTTGCTCATCCGCGCCTGCATTCGCCGATCTTAAGCCTCATGAGCGACTACATCGTCGGCTTGAAGGAGCTTGCCCAGACCCTGCAAAAGTCGGCGCTGGCAGGACGGCATGGCTGGATCGACCTCCGCGAATTTTCGCTCTCTGGCGTCGAGGCACTCGATCGCTACCGCTACCGCATCCGCATCAAGGGCAAGTATCCGCAGTTCCTCTACTGGCTGACGATGCCCTTCTTCGCGCCGATGCCTTGGGAAGCGGATCGCTTCCACAGCCAGCCCGGCATGGCGGAGAAGAATCTCACGCTCGACTGGTATCCGATCGGCACGGGGCCTTACATGCTGACCGAGAACGATCCCAATGCGCGCATGGTGCTCGAGCGCAACCCGAATTTCCGGCGCGAGATCTACCCTTGCGAGGGCGAGCCGGGCGACCGGGAAGCAGGCCTGCTCGATGACTGTGGTAAGCCCTTGCCGTTCATCGACAAGGTAGTCTTTACGCGCGAGAAGGAGCAGATTCCTTATTGGAACAAGTTCCTGCAAGGCTATTACGACGCCTCGGGGATTTCCTCGGATGCCTTCGATCAAGCCGTGCAGGTAGCGAGTTCCGGCGAGGTGAGCCTCACCCCCGAGATGCGGGCGCAAGGCATCGAGCTATCGACCTCGGTGGCGACATCGACCTTCTACATGGGCTTCAACATGCTCGATCCGCTCGTCGGCGGCACGAGCGAGGCGGCGAAGAAGCTGCGCCAGGCGATTTCGATCGCGATCGACCAGGAGGAATTCATCTCGATCTTCATGAACGGCCGCGGCGTGCCGGCGATGAGCCCGATCCCGCCCGGCATCTTTGGCTATCGCGACGGACAGGCGGGCATCAATCCCGTCGTGTATGAATGGACGGAGGCGGGGCCACGCCGCAGGAGCATCGATGAAGCCAAACGGCTGTTGGCCGAGGCCGGCTGGCCCAATGGGCGCAATGCCAAGACCGGCGAGCCGCTCATCGTACACCTCGATACGACGGCGACGGGGGTTGGTGCCAAAGCGCGCATCGACTGGCTCAACAAGCAGTTCCAGAAGATCGACGTGCAGCTCGTCGTCAGAAACACCGACTACAACCGCTTTCAGGAAAAGATCCGCAAAGGGGCGGTGCAGCTCTTCTACTATGGCTGGAATGCCGATTACCCCGATCCGGAAAACTTCCTTTTTCTGCTCTATGGGCCGCAAGGCAAGCAAAACGGCGCCGGGCAGAACGCGGCGAACTATGCGAACCCGCACTACGACCGGCTCTTCGAAAAGATGCAGGCGATGGAAAACGGGCCGGAGCGCCAGCGGATCATTGACGAGATGCTCGCCATCCTGCACGAGGACAGCCCCTGGGTATGGGGCTTCCATCCGAAGGACTACACGCTGCGCCATGCCTGGCTCAAGAACCGCAAGCCCTCCAAGGTCGGCAACAATACGCTCAAATACCAGCGCATCGATGCGGCGCTGCGCGAAGAGCTGCGGGCGCGCTGGAACCGCCCTGTGCTCTGGCCGCTTGCGTTGGCTGGCGCCGTGTTGGCGCTCTTCGTGCTGCCGGCGGCCTTGAGCCACCGCCGTCGTGAGGCAGCAGTGGCCCTCAAAGTGGACGGCAGGCGCGCAGCAGGTAATTGACGCTGGTATCGCTTCCTAAGCGATAGGTGCGGGTCAAGGGGTTGTAGCTCATGCCGATGAGCTCGGCGACTTCGAGCCCCGCGGCGCGCGCAAAGCGGGCGAGCTCCGCCGGCCGCAGAAATTTCGCATAGTCATGCGTACCCTTGGGCAGCAGGTTGAGGAGATACTCGGCGCCGATGACCGCGAACAGATAGGCCTTCGGATTGCGGTTGATCGTCGAGAAGAACACTTGGCCGCCGGGTTTTACGAGGCGGGCGCAGGCGGCGACCGTCGAGGCGGGGTCGGGCACGTGCTCGAGCATTTCGAGACAGGTGACGACATCGAAGGCTCCAGGCATTTCTGCGGCCAGCTGCTCGGCAGAGGTCTGACGGTATTCCACTCGCTGGCCGCTTTCCAGAAGATGCAGGCGAGCGACGGCGAGCGCCTTCTCGGACAGATCGATACCGGTCACATGAGCGCCGAGCGCGGCCATGCCTTCGGCGAGCAATCCGCCGCCGCAGCCGACATCGACGACGCGCTTGCCGGCCAGCCCCACCGAACGGTCGATCCAGCCGAGGCGCAGCGGATTGATGTCGTGCAAGGGCTTGAACTCGGAGTTGGGATCCCACCAGCGGTGGGCCAGCTCGCCAAATTTGGCAATTTCCTGCGGATCGACATTGGCAGCGCTGTTCATTCGAGCTCCTGATCGAGTAGGGGACGGGGTCACCCCCGTCGCCCTCTCACACCACCGGACGTGCGGTTCCGCATCCGGCGGTTCATTGAAGACACTGGAGTCGTCGCATCGTATCGAGCAGCGACACCAGACCTAAGCGATCAAAGAAGGA
>JAOAHQ010000059.1 GCA_026415155.1 Rhodocyclaceae bacterium | reverse complement strand
GTCCTTCTTTGATCGCTTAGGTCTGGTGTCGCTGCTCGATACGATGCGACGACTCCAGTGTGTTCAATGAACCGCCGGATGCGGAACCGCACGTCCGGTGGTGTGAGAGGGCGACGGGGGTGACCCCGTCCCCTACTCGATTTTATTGAGGCCAGATCACTCGTAACGGACGTCGAGGATCTCGTATTCGCGGCGGCCGCCGGGCGTGTGCACCTCGACGACGTCGCCGGCATACTTGCCGATCAAGGCGCGGGCGACCGGCGAATTCAAGGAAATCTTGTTCTGCTTGAGATCGGCCTCGTCGTCGCCGACGATCTGATAAGTGACGGTCTGGCCGAGGTCGATGTCTTCGAGTTCCACCGTGGCACCGAAGACGACGCGGCCATCGGCATCGAGCGATTTGGGGTCGATGATCTGCGCATTGGCGAGCTTGCTCTCGATCTCGGCGATGCGGCCTTCGATGAAGCCTTGCCGCTCCTTGGCGGCATCGTATTCGGCGTTCTCGGAAAGGTCGCCATGCGAGCGCGCCTCGGCGATCGCCGCGATCACCGCCGGCCGCTCGACGGTTTTCAAGCGATGCAATTCCTGCCGCAGGAGTTCTGCCCCGCGCAAGGTGAGCGGTACCTTGCTCATGCCTGCGCTCCTGAAAGTTCGGCGTGCAGCGCCTGCAGCGCATAGGTCTCGAGGCCCGTGTGCTGCATGCCGATGCAGGCGGCGCGCGCGCCCTCGATAGTCGTGTAAAGCGTCACCTTCTGCGCGAGCGCCGAGGTGCGGATCGAACGCGAATCCTGGATGGCGACGCGCTTTTCGTCGACGGTATTGACGATCAGCACGATCTCGTTGTTCTTGATCATGTCGACGACATGGGGGCGGCCTTCATTGACCTTGTTGACGGGTGTTACCGGCAGCCCGGCGGCTTCGATGGCCGCCGCGGTGCCGCGGGTGGCGAGCAAGGTGAAGCCGAGCGCGTGCAACAGGCCGGCGACTTCGACGGCCTTCGGCTTATCGGCGGGTTTGACGCTGATGAAGGCCTTGCCGGGCTTGGGCAAGCGCGTGTTGGCGGCGATTTGTGACTTGACGAAGGCTTCGCCGAAACTGCGCCCAACGCCCATCACTTCGCCGGTGGATTTCATCTCGGGGCCGAGCAGTGTATCGACGCCGGGGAACTTGCTGAATGGGAAGACGGCTTCCTTGACCGAGAAGTAGGGCGGGATGACTTCGTGCGTCACGCCTTGCTCGGCGAGGGTTTTTCCGGCCATGCAGCGCGCGGCGATCTTGGCAAGGGGCAGTCCCGTCGCCTTGGAGACGAAGGGCACGGTGCGCGAGGCGCGCGGATTGACTTCGAGCACATAGACGGTCGAGTCGGCGCCGCGGCCCTGGATGGCGAACTGCACGTTCATGAGGCCGACGACCTTGAGCCCTTTGGCCATCAAGGCGGTCTGGCGGCGCAGTTCTTCCTGCACCTCTTCGCAGAGCGAATAAGGCGGCAGCGAGCAGGCCGAATCGCCCGAATGCACGCCGGCTTGCTCGATGTGCTCCATGATGCCGCCGATGATGACCTGCTGGCCGTCCGAAAGGGCATCGACGTCGACTTCGGTGGCGTCGTTGAGGAAGCGGTCGAGCAGCACGGGCGAATCGTTCGAGACCTTGACCGCCTCGCGCATGTAGCGCTCGAGGTCTTTTTCCTCATGCACGATTTCCATCGCGCGGCCGCCCAACACGTAGGAGGGGCGCACGACGAGCGGATAGCCGATCTCGCGGGCAAGCCGGATCGCCTCCGCTTCGGTGCGCGCCGTGCGGTTGGGCGGCTGCTTGAGCTTGAGCTCGTGCAGAAGCTGCTGGAAACGCTCGCGGTCTTCGGCGGCGTCGATCATGTCGGGGCTCGTGCCGATGATCGGCACGCCGTTCTTTTCGAGCTCGCGCGCGCGCTTCAAGGGCGTTTGGCCGCCAAACTGGACGATGACGCCGAAACTCTCGGCGCCGGGCATCTCGACATGAACGATCTCGAGGATGTCTTCGAGCGTCAAAGGCTCGAAGTAGAGGCGATCCGAGGTGTCGTAGTCGGTCGAGACGGTCTCGGGGTTGCAATTGACCATGATGGTCTCGTAGCCGTCTTCGCGCATGGCGAGCGCGGCATGCACGCAACAATAGTCGAACTCGATGCCCTGGCCGATGCGGTTCGGGCCGCCGCCCAACACCATGATCTTCTTGCGCTGCGTGGGCCGCGCCTCGCATTCTTCCTCGTAGGTCGAATACATGTAGGCGGTGGCGGTGGCGAACTCGGCGGCACAGGTATCGACGCGCTTATAGACCGGCCGCACGCCGAGCGCATGGCGCCGCGCGCGGATGTCGGCTTCCGAGGCCGTCCCGCCAGCGCCGACGGCCGTGCCGAGCACGCAAGCCAAGCGCCGGTCGGAAAAGCCCTTGCGCTTCAAGGCACGCAGTGTCTCGGCATCGAGCGATTCGAGCCGCCGGGTGGCGAGCCAACGTTCGGTGTCGACGATGTCTTGGATCTGGACGAGGAACCAGGGATCGATCTTCGTGAGCCGATGCACCTCTTCGAGCGAATAGCCATTGCGGAAGGCCTGGCCGACATACCACAGGCGCTGTGCGCCGGGATTGGCGAGCTCGTGCTCGATCTGGGCGTCGTCAGCCTCGATCTCGTCGAGCCCATAGGCGCCGACTTCGAGGCCGCGCAGCGCCTTTTGCAGCGATTCCTGGA
Organism: Rhodocyclaceae bacterium; assembly: GCA_026415155.1. GTDB lineage: Bacteria > Pseudomonadota > Gammaproteobacteria > Burkholderiales > Rhodocyclaceae > Sulfuricystis. Next base: position 31,391 of record JAOAHQ010000059.1, on the reverse strand, counting down.
AGCTGCGGCCGATCGCCATCACTTCGCCAACCGATTTCATCTGCGTCGTGAGGCGGTCGTCGGCGGCGGGAAATTTTTCGAAGGCAAAGCGCGGCACCTTGGTGACGACGTAATCGATCGAAGGCTCGAACGATGCGGGTGTCGCGCCGCCCGTGATGTCATTCTTGAGCTCGTCGAGCGTGTAGCCGACGGCGAGTTTGGCCGCCACCTTGGCGATCGGAAAGCCCGTGGCCTTGGAGGCAAGCGCCGAGGAGCGCGACACGCGCGGGTTCATTTCGATGACGATCATGCGCCCGTCTTTCGGATTGATCGCGAACTGCACGTTCGAGCCGCCGGTATCGACGCCGATCTCGCGCAGCACGGCGATCGCGGCATCGCGCATGATCTGGTATTCCTTGTCGGTGAGCGTCTGGGCGGGCGCCACGGTGATCGAATCGCCAGTATGCACACCCATCGGATCGAGGTTCTCGATCGAGCAGACGATGATGCAATTGTCCTTACGGTCGCGCACCACCTCCATCTCGAATTCTTTCCAGCCCAAGAGCGATTCCTCGATCAAGAGCTCGTGGGTGGGGCTTGCCTCGAGGCCGCGCTTGCAGATCTCGACGAATTCCTCCTGGTTGTAGGCGATGCCGCCGCCAGTGCCGCCCATCGTGAAGGAAGGCCGGATGATGGTCGGAAAGCCCAGGGCGCTTTGCACCTGCAAGGCTTCTTCGAGGCTATGGGCGATGCCGGAACGCGCCGAGCCCAGGCCGATCTTCGTCATCGCCAGCTTGAACTTTTCGCGGTCCTCGGCCTTGTCGATCGCTTCACGGGTCGCGCCGATCATCTCGACGCCGTATTTTTCGAGCACGCCGTGCTTGGCGAGATCGAGCGCGCAGTTCAAGGCCGTCTGGCCGCCCATGGGCGGCAGGCGCGCATCGGGGCTTTCGTTGTCGATGATGTTCTCGAGCACCTGCCATGGGATCGGCTCGATGTAGGTCACATCGGCCATGTTGGGGTCGGTCATGATCGTCGCCGGGTTGGAATTGACGAGAATGACCTTGTAGCCCTCTTCCTTGAGCGCCTTGCAGGCTTGGGCGCCGGAATAGTCGAATTCGCAGGCCTGGCCGATGATGATCGGGCCGGCGCCGATGATCAGGATGGAGTGGATGTCGGTGCGCTTAGGCATGCTCGTTCTTCTCCATCATGCCGATGAAGCGATCGAATAGATAAGCGACGTCATGCGGCCCGGGGCTCGCCTCGGGATGGCCCTGGAAACAGAGCGCCGGCCGGTCCGTCCAGCGCAGGCCCTGCAAGCTGCCGTCGAAGAGCGAGACATGGGTCACCTTGACATTGGCCGGCAGGCTTGCCGGATCGACGGCGAAGCCGTGGTTCTGGCTCGTGATCAGCACCCGGCCGCTTTCCAGGTCTTTGACGGGGTGGTTGGCGCCGTGGTGGCCAAACTTCATCTTGAGCGTCTTGCCGCCCGCCGCGAGCCCCATGAGCTGGTGGCCAAGACAAATGCCGAAGCAGGGCAGCTTGCGGTCTAGAAACTCGCGGATCGCGGCGATCGCATAATCGCAGGGTTCCGGGTCGCCTGGCCCGTTCGAAAAGAAGACGCCATCGGGGTCCATCGCCAGCACTTCGGCGGCCGGCGTTTGCGCCGGCACGACGGTGAGCCGGCAGCCGCGGCTAGCGAGCATCCTCAGGATGTTGCGCTTGACGCCGAAGTCGTAGGCGACGACGTGGTATTTCGGGTTGGTCTGCGGCACGTAGCCTTGGCCCAGCCGCCATTCGCCTTCCGTCCAAGTGTAAGGCCGATCGGTGCTCACGACCTTGGCGAGATCCATGCCGGCAAGACCGGGAAAGGCGCGCGCCTGGGCGATGGCGGCCTCGGCATCAAGTATGTCGCCTGCCATCAGGCAGCCAGCCTGCGCGCCTTTTTCGCGCAGGATGCGCGTGAGCTTGCGCGTGTCGATGTCGGCGATGGCGACGACGTTTTCGCTCTTCAGATAGTCGGAAAGCGTCCGTTCGGAACGGAAGTTCGAGGCAATGAGCGGCAGGTCGCGGATCACCAGCCCGGCGGCATGGATGCGGCCGGCTTCGCAGTCTTCGCGATTGACGCCGGTGTTGCCGATGTGCGGGTAGGTGAGCGTCACGATCTGACGCGCATAGGAGGGATCGGTGAGAATCTCCTGGTAGCCGGTCATCGCGGTGTTGAACACCACTTCGCCGACCGAGCTGCCGAGGGCGCCGATACTCTTGCCCCGAAATACCGTTCCGTCGGCAAGGGCGAGCAGTGCGGACGGGAATGCGGTCAAAATCGGGCTCCTGGACGGTGACTGCGGCGCAACAATCCAGAAAAAACAGGATGTTGGCCAAACCGCCGCATTATATCCGATTTGGCGGCCTACTTCAGGCCGAGCACGTCTTGCATGTCGTAGAGGCCGCTTCGCTTGCCGGCGAGGAAGCGCGCGGCGCGCAAGGCGCCAAGCGCATAGGGCATGCGGCTGGCGGCCTTGTGGGTGATCTCGATGCGCTCGCCGGTGCCGGCGAAGAGCACCGTGTGATCGCCGACGATGTCACCGCCGCGGATCGTCGCAAAGCCGATTTGGCTGGCCGGCCGCTCGCCGATGTGACCCTCGCGGCCATAGATGGCGCATTCAGCGAGATCGCGCCCCAAGGCCTTGGCTACCACCTCGCCCATGCGCAGCGCGGTGCCCGAGGGCGCGTCGATCTTGTGGCGATGATGGGCCTCGATGATTTCGACGTCATAGCCGGCGTCGAGGATGCGCGCGGCGACGTCAAGGAGCTTAAAGACGGCATTGACGCCCACCGCCATGTTGGGCGAGAAGACGATCGGAATCTCCTTGGCCGCTGCGGCGATCTGCCCCTTTTGCTCGGCCGAGAAGCCCGTGGTGCCGATCACCATAGCAACGCCCAGGCGGCGGCAGATCTCTAAGTGCTCAAGTGTGCCCTCGGGACGCGTGAAATCGATCAGACAATCGGCGTTCTTGAGCCCGGCCGCGACGTCGGCGCTCACCGGGATGCCGCAAGGGGCGCCGATGAGCTCGCCGGCGTCCTTGCCGAGCACGGCACTGCCTGGCACGTCGAAGGCGGCGGCGAGCTCGGCATCGGGCGCGCCGAGCACGGCTTCGATGAGCATGCGGCCCATGCGGCCACCGGCACCGGCGATCGCGATGCGCATCTTTTCCATCGTCAATCCTTGTGCGGCGCGCCGGGCACTTCGATGACACGCGCCGTCTGGGGGCTGGCCGTGGCGGGAGCTTCATCGGTGGCGGCGATCACATCGCCGCCGACCCGCACGAGCCGGTCGTTTTCAAAAAACACGGTGAGACGCCGCGTCTGCACCTCGCCATGACCCGGCTGAAAGCGATAGACGTAATCCCAGCGGTCGGCGTGAAAAATGTCGGCGATGAGCGGGGAACCCAGCGCAAAGCGCACCTGCTCGCGGCTCATGCCGGGCCTCAAGCGTGAGACCATCTCTTGCGTGACGAAATTGCCCTGCCGCACGTCGATGCGGTAGGGCGAGAGCATGGAGCTCACATCGGCCGTGCTCGAACAGGCGGCGAGGAGGAACAGGCCGGGCAGGAGAAGACGCGGTGACATGTCGGGGTAAGGAGGGCGCTACGCAGAAGCGGCTTCGAATTCGCGGCGAAAACTATATCATATGCCTCATCGCCCTCCCGACCCTCCTGCGCATTGCCCATGTCCGACCCTGCAGAACTCAAAAGCATCGGCCTGAAGGCCACCGTGCCGCGCATGACGATCCTCGATCTCTTCCGGCGCTCCGCCACGCGCCATTTGACGGCCGAGGATGTTTATCGTCAGCTGCTCGCCGACAACATCGACATTGGGCTTGCCACCGTCTATCGCGTGCTGACGCAGTTCGAGCAGGCGGGGCTTTTGGAGCGCCATCACTTCGAGTCGGGCAAGGCGGTGTTCGAGCTCAACGACGGGGCGCATCACGATCACCTGGTCTGCTTGCAATGCGGCCGCGTCGAAGAGTTCGCCGATCCCGAGATCGAGCGGCGCCAGAACAAGGTCGCCAAAGAGCGCGGCTTCACCGTCGTCGAACATGCGCTCTATCTCTATGCCGACTGCGTGAAGAAGGACTGCCCGCACCGGCCCGCCAAAGCGGAGTGAGCCGTCTCGCGAGCGCCGATTTTCCCGGACGCCCTCGATTTGCATATGCTAATCTTCGAATGGAATACGACCCGCAGGGAGCTCTAGCATGGATATCGAGATCAGCACAGTGAGCGGACAGGCCTCAATGCGCCTGTCGGGGCGTTTCGATTACACGACGCGCAACCAGTTCATGAGCGAGGCCGACCGCATCCTCGCGCAGGCCGAGGCGCCCGAAATCCGCATCGACATGGGCAACCTCGAATACATCGACAGCTCCGCGCTCGGCATGCTGCTCATGTTGCGCGACAAGGCCAAGAAGCACGACAAGACCATCGCCCTGCACAACGCGCGCGGTTACGTCCGCCAAGTGATCGACACGGCGCAGTTCGAGCGCCTCTTTACCGTCGCCTGATCCTGCCGCGCGACCGGGCGCTTGCTTCATGTCAAGGCGCGGGGATGTCTGCCCCGCTATGGTGCGGGAGATTCGACCATGCCCGCCATGAACGCCCACGCTCTTCGTTCCGTTGGCCATCCGCCGCACCCTCATCCTCCCGGCGATCTGGCCATCTGGGTCTTCATCCTCGCCGAGCTCGCCGCCTTTTTCGCGCTGTTTATCACTTATGCCTTTACGCGGCTCAGGCATCTCGAATTGTTCGCCGAGATGCAGCGCACGCTCGATAGCGACGCCGGCATGCTCAATACACTGCTGTTGATCACCGGCAGCTGGTGTGTGGCGCGCGCGGTGGCGGCCATCAAGCGCAACCGATGCCGGCCGAGCGCCCACTGGCTTTTGGCTGCGATGCTGACCGGCGTCGGCTTTCTCGTCGTCAAGTATTTCGAATATGGCGCCAAGTTCGCTGCCGGCATCGGTCTCGAAACGAATCTCTTCTATACCTTCTACTTCGCGCTCACCATGTTCCATGCCATGCACGTGGTGCTGGGCATGGTGATCCTCGGCTTCGTGTGGCGGAAAGCCCTGTCCGGCGGCTATTCGGCGCAGGATCATCGCGGCATGGAAACCGGCGCGGCCTACTGGCACATGGTCGACCTCGTCTGGATCATCCTGTTTCCCCTCGTCTATGTGATGCGATGAGCGTCCATTTCCTCAATGTCGTCTGGCTGGCGCTGATGGTCGCCACCGTGCTCACCTGGCTCATCGGCAAGGCGGGCCAGCCAAGGCCGGCGCTCATCGCCTTGGTGCTCGTGATTTCGGCCCTCAAGGGTTGGTTGATCATCGAGGACTTCATGGCCTTGCGGCGCGTCAGGCTGTTTTGGCGCGCGATCATGCTGGGCTGGCTCATGCTTACCCTCGCCCTCATCCTGCTCGCCTATTGGCTCGGACTCCGATGAACGCCCCGCACCCGCAACCACTGCCCTTCTACGAACCCGCCGGCAACGAGATCGAACTCTTCGAGCATGCCCACCGCAACCGCCTGCCGGTGCTCATCAAAGGGCCGACCGGCGTCGGCAAGACACGCTTCGTCGCCTACATGGCCGCCAGGCTCGGCTTGCCGCTGTTTACCGTCGCCTGCCACGACGATTTGACCGCTGCCGATCTCGTTGGCCGGCATCTGATCACCGATGGCGCCACCGTCTGGTCCGACGGGCCCCTGACGCGCGCGGTGCGCGAAGGCGGCATCTGCTACCTCGACGAAGTCGTCGAGGCGAGGAAGGACACCACGGTGGTGATCCACCCCTTGGCCGACCACCGCCGCGTGCTGCCGATCGACCGCACCGGCGAAGTCCTGCATGCGCCGGATTCCTTCATGCTCGTCGTCTCCTACAACCCGGGCTACCAGAATTTCCTCAAAGGCATGAAACCCTCGACGCGCCAGCGCTTCGTCGCGCTGCGCTTCGATTTTCCCGAGGCCTCGCGCGAGGAAGCGATCCTCGTCGGCGAGACCGGCTGCGATCCGATGACCGCGAAGCGACTGGTCAATATCGGCCGCGCGTTGCGCGCGCTGAAGGACGTCGATCTCGAAGAGGTCGCCAGCACGCGGCTCTTGGTCTATGCCGCGATCCTGATCCGCGACGGCATGGATCCCGTGGCCGCCTGCCGCGCCGCGCTCATCGAGGCGCTCACCGACGACGTCGAAGTCGCCGCCGCGCTCGAGGAAGTGGTGCTCGCCACCTTTGGCAAATAGATGGAAGCGTGGATCGGCAGCCTCTGGGATCGCTGGATCAGAGAGGCGGCGCGGCGCGATTACCCGGCCGCCGCCATCGAGCTCAAGGACATCGAAAAGACGCTCGGCGTGATCTTCCGCGCCCTGGGCGGCGATCCCGGCTTGCGCGTCGCGGCGGCGGCCGACGCGGCGCACGGCGCGCGCCGCGGCTTCCTGCAACGCATCGCCGGCATCGGCGAGCGCACGGCCCACGCCGCGCTCGATCACGAGACGCTGCGTCTGCCGCCGCGCCTTGCCGTCCTGCCAGCGCCGGGTTTGAACCGCGAGCTCTATGTGTGGCTTGCCGCACTGGCGGCTTCCGCCGGCCCGGCGCTGGAACGCTTCTCGCACGAATGGATCGTGCAAAACCAGTTCGCCTGCTGGGCGACGCTGCAGCGCTATCCGGGCCTGCAAGCCCGTTATCGGCGGCTCGTCGCGGCCGTGCTCGAAGAGCGCATGCCGCCCGAGAAGCTGCCGCCCGACGAGGCGGCGCAGGAACGCGCCGTGCGCCAGGCGCTGCTCGAGCCCGGCAGCGTGGCCACATTGCCGCCGCTTTCCCGCGCCAAGGCGAAAGCCTTGCAGCCGGTGCCGCTGTGGCTTTACCCTGCCCCGCCGGCCGAGGCAAAGCGGCACAAGCGCGATGCGGCCGCTGCCGAGGACGAGGGGACGCAGCCGAAGGAAGAACAGGCCGAGAACAAGCGCTACCAGGCCGAACGCAATGATCTGCCGGAGAACGAAGCGCCGCTGATTTTGCTGTTTCGCGCCGAGAGCCTGCTGTCCTGGGCCGAATATCTGCGCGTCAACCGCGCGCTCGACGAGGACGAGAATCCGCATGCCGGCCGCGCCGCCGAATCGCTCGAGAAACTCACGCTCGCCGAGGGCGAGCAGCGCGTCGCCTCGAAGGTGCGCTTCGATCTCGATCTGCCGGCGGAAAGCGAGGACGACCTCTTGCTCGGCCCCGGCATTCCCTTGCCCGAATGGGACTACAAGCGCCAGGCGATGAAGCCGGATTTTTGCCGCCTGCAGACGATGATCGCGCGCGCGGCCGAACCGCAGCCGTTGCCGGAACGCCTGCGCCGCCAGGCACGGAAGTTGAAGAACCAGTTCGCAGCGCTCGCGCCTGTGAGACGCTGGCTGAAGGCGCAGCCCGAAGGCACGGAACTCGACATCGACGCCTGCGTGCGCATCGCCGCCGACCGCCTCGCCGGCTGGCATTTTTCCGGCGCTGGGGCTTATCTCAATTACCGGCCGACCGAACGGGATCTGGCCTGCCTGGTGCTCGCCGACCTGTCGCTATCGACCGATGCCCATGTCAACGACACGCAGAAGGTGATCGACGTGATCCGCGACAGCCTCCTGCTCTTCGGCGAAGCGCTCTCGGCGACCGGCGATGCCTTCGCCTTCTATGGCTTCTCGTCCCTGAAGCGCAGCCTGGTGCGCTTCCACGAGATCAAGCCCTTCGACCGGCCGCTCGATGCCGCGGCGCGCGGGCGCATCGCGGCCTTGAAGCCCGGCTATTACACGCGCATGGGCGCGGCGCTGCGGCGTGCGACGCAATTGCTGGAAAAGCAGCCCGCCCACCGCCGCCTGATGATCATCCTCTCCGATGGCAAGCCGCACGACATCGACCTTTATGAAGGCCGCTACGGCATCGAGGACACGAGGAAGGCCCTGATCGAGGCGCGCGAGGCCGGCATCAAGCCCTTTTGCGTCACCATCGACCGCGCCGGCGCCGGCTACTTGCCGCATCTGTTCGGCCCGGCGGGCTATACCATCGTGCGCAAACCCGAAGATCTGCCCGACCGGCTGCCGCTGCTCTATGCTCAACTGACTGGCAACGCATGAAATTCCTGACCCATCCGTTTTTCGCGCTCGGCTTCCGCACCCTGTTCCCGCTCGCCTGCCTGGCCGGCATGCTCCTGCCGCTTGGCTGGACGCTGATCTACACCGGTGCCGTCCCGCCAGCGCCGAGTTTCGTCCAAGCGCCGCTGCAGTGGCATGCGCACGAGATGTTCTACGGCTTCGGCTGGGCGCTCTTGGGTGGCTTTTTGCTCACCGCGACGAAGAACTGGGTCGGGGTACGCGGCTTTCATGGCGGCGCGCTCGTCTTCCTCGCCGCCGCCTGGTTCCTCGACCGCCTCGCCAATGGCCTCGGCGCCGGCTGGCCGGCCTGGCTGTACTGGCCGGCGACCCTGCTCTTCCAGCTCGCCGTCGTCATGATGCTGATGCACACACTGCTCAAGCAGGACCTGCGAGCGACGGGCAGCGACAATTACTTCTTCTGGATCGCGCTGCCGCTCTTTCTGCCCGCCAAATTCCTCATCCTGCAGGGCGACTTCTACGCGCTGGGTGTGGGCATGTCGCTGGCGCTGTTCCGCCTCGTCTTCCTGATCATGCTCGAACGCACCCAGGTGCAGTTCATGCGCCATGGCTTCGGCGTCGAGATCCTGCGCCATCCCCGTCTCGATCTGCCGATCAAGTGGCTGGCCGTCCTGCTCGTCTTCGCCGAACTGCTGCCGTCGCCGCTCGCCGGAACACTCGAATTCCTGCTGGCCGTGCTGCTCCTCTGGCGCTTCGCGTTCTGGCATCCGGCCAAGGCGCTCTCGCGGCTCGACATCGGCATCATGTACGTCGGCTACCTGCTGATCGTCGCGCAGCTCGTCGTCGCCGGCATCGGCCGCTTCGCCGAGCCGCCGTGGGTCGGTACCGTCGCGGTGCATCTATTCACCGTCGGCGTGATGGGCCTCATCGGCCCGGCGATGATCGTGCGCGTCTCGAAAGGCCACACTGGCCGCCCGGTGGTATTCGCGCCGGCCGACAAAGCGGTGCTGTGGCTCATGATCGCGGGCTTCGTCGCCCGCGTCGTCGCACCGCAGCTTCATCTTGCCAGCTATACCATGTGGCTGCATCTGGCCGCCGCCTGCTGGCTCGTCGCCTTCGCCGTGCTGCTGGCGCGCATCCTGCCGATGCTCGCCGCACCGCGCATCGATGGCAGGCCGGGCTAATTGGCCTCGCGTGGCAGCTTGAGCTCTACGCGACTCGAGCCGCTGACTGGCAATGCGTTGCCATGCAGCGCCGCGAGCGCCTTACGCGTCGAGAGGAAGGCCATGGCCATCGTCGGGCAGCTTTGGTCAGCCAATCGGACGGCATCTTTGGAGCGGTAATCGCTCCACACGCCTGCTGCGGCTTTGTGCCCTTGGTGTCTTGGTGGTGAGGTTTTAACCCAGATTGTCCGATAGACCGGGCTTCCGATCGATGGTGAGACACAACGACTCTCGCAGCGCCCTACGCAGCGGCGCTTTTGCTGCGGGCGGCATCTGCCCGCCCGTGCCCCTCGTCCAGAGGCAACGCTCTGGACTCGTCGCACGAACGCAGATCTATCCGCCCTCGCCGACGGGTGCCGCTCGCGTTCCAACGGACAATCTGGGTTGAAAAAAGAACTGGCTTCTGGTATGTTTGTAACAGGTTACTTACTTATTGGCAGAAGATGAGCGCTACCTCGATTCACGAAAATCCACCCGTCACCCCACGTCAGCGCCACTCGACCGAAGAGCGGCGCGAGGAGACCATTGAAGCGGTCATCGATCTGGCCAGCGAGCGCGGGCCCGATGGGATCACCACTCAAGCGATCGCCATGCGGATCGGCGTGACGCACGGCGCCCTGTTTCGTCATTTCCCGGACAAGCTGTCGATCTGGAGGGCCGTTTTCGAATGGCTCGGGTCTCGACTCGGGCGGATCGCCGACATGGCGACGGCCGCCGGCGGCAGCCCCCTAATCGTGCTCGAACGCTTGTTCCATGCGCAAGTGGATTTCGTCGCCCAACACCCCGGCGTGCCGCGAATCCTGTTCCATGAGCTGCAACGGCCGGCCGGCTCGCCCTTGCAGGCGCTGGCACGCAACATCGTCGGTGGCTACCGCGAACGTGTCAAACTGCTGATCGCGCGCGCCAAGGCGGCAGGCGAACTGCCGCACGAGCTCGACGAGGATGCCGCGGCGGTGCTGTTCATAGGCATGATCCAAGGCCTGGTCGTGCAAAGCACGCTGTTTTCCGGCGCCTTGGACATGCGCGAGACCGCACGGCGCGTCTTTCCTCTATTGCTCGACGGTTACCGGGGTGCGAAGCCATCATGAGCTTTGCCACTCGTCGTAATCTCGTTCTCGGCACGTTTGCCGTCGCCTTCCTCGCCGCCTTTGGCTGGATCGTCGCCACGCAGGGTCCGCTGGCGCCGGTCAAGGTCACGCTCGATGCAGCCAGGGAAGCTCGCCTCGAACGCAGCCTGTTCGGCATCGCCACGGTCGAGGCGCGCCGCAGCCACAATATCGGTCCGACCTTCGCTGGCCGCGTGGCGCGGGTAGTGGTCGACCAGGGCGATGTGGTCAAGGCCGGGCAGTTGCTCGCCGAGATGGAGCCGGTCGATCTCGACGCGCGCATCGCCGCCAGCGCCGCCGCGGCGGCCAGCGCCGCGCAGCGCGTGCAATCGGCCGAAGCCGCGCTGGCTGAAGCCGAGAGCCGTGCGAAGCTCGCCCAGCATAGCGCCGAGCGCTACGCCGATCTGCGCAAGAAAAACTTCGTCAGCCAGGAAGCAGCCGACGCGAAGGCCCATGAGGCCGCCGCCGCTCAAGCGGCGCGCGCTGCAGCTGCTGCCGCACTGGCCGCGGCGAGGGATGACGCGCGCCGCGCCCAGGCGGAACTTGCCGGCGCAGGCAAGAATCGCGAGAACCTGCGTCTCGTCAGTCCGGTCGATGGCATCGTCGTCGCGCGGCTGGCCGAGCCAGGCTCGACGATCGTCGCCGGCCAGGCGGTGGTGCAGGTGATCGATCCCTCCTCTTTGTGGTTGCGCGTGCGCATCGACCAGGGGCGATCGCAGGGTCTCGCGGTCGGTCTGCCTGCCGAGATCGTGCTGCGCTCACGACCCGATGAACGTTTCGCCGGCCGGGTCGAGCGCCTCGACTGGAACGGCGATTCGATCACCGAGGAACGCATCGCCAACGTCGTCTTCGATCTACGTCCTGACGGTCTTGCGATCGGCGAATTGGCGGAAGTCACCTTGCGCCTGCCGGCCATCGAGCAGGCGCTGGCGATTCCGCTGGCCGCCCTGCAACGCCGCGGAGCGCAAAGCGGCGTCTGGCAGGTGGTCGAAGGCCGCGCGCGCTTCGCGCCGGTGACGGCGGGTGCGATCTCGGCCAACGGATTCGTCGAAATCCGCGAGGGACTCGCCGCGGGCGATGCGGTGATCGTGCATAGCGCCAAGGCGCTCAGCGACGGCACACGTGTCAAGCCGGTCGAGTCACTGCGATGATCAATCTCGCCGCCCGCGATGTGTTGCATGGCTGGGGCAAGTTCCTGTTCACCGGCATCGGGCTGGGACTCTTGATCGGCGTGACGCTGACCATGGCCGGCGTGTTTCGTGGCATGGTCGATGACGGCAAGGTGCTGATCGACAACAGCGGCGCCGACCTGTGGGTGGTACAGCAGGGCACGTTGGGGCCGTATGCCGAACCCTCCAGCCTGCGCGACGACGTCTGGCGTGGCATCGCCGGCATCGATGGCGTGGCGGAGACCGGCAACGCGGCATATCTGACGATCCAGATGGCGCATCACGGCAAAGACACGCGTGTGATGATCGTCGGCATCGAGGTCGACCGTCCGAACCGCCCCGGCGCGCCACCCTACCTCACCGCCGGGCGGCCGATCCTGCAGGGCCATTACGAGGCCATCGCCGACGAGCGCGCCGGTCTGAAGCTCGGCGAGCGCGTGAAGATCCGCCGCCACGACTACACCGTAGTCGGCCTCACGCGACGCATGGTCTCGTCCTCCGGCGATCCAATGATCTTCGTGCCGCTCAAGGACGCACAGGAAATCCAGTTCCTCAAGGACAACGACGCGCTCGTCAACGAGCGCGCGCGTACCGCCGCCAATCCGGCCTTCAACCGCCCCGGCGTGCCCGGCCTGCTCGAAGCGGCGCAGGCCGCGGCCACCCAGGCGCGCAACGTGAACGCCGTGCTGGTGCGCGTCAAGCCCGGCGCCGATCCGGCTGCCGTGGCCAATGAAATCCAGCGCTGGAAGCGGCTGACTGCCTACACCAGGGCGCAAATGGAAGACATCCTCATCGCCAAACTGATCGCCACTTCGGCCAAGCAAATCGGCATGTTTCTCGTCATCCTCGCCATCGTCACCGCGGCCATCGTCGCCTTCATCATCTACACGATGACACTCGCCAAGGTGCGCGAGATCGCCGTGCTGAAACTGATCGGCGCGAAGAACCGCATCATCGCCGGAATGATCCTGCAGCAGGCGCTGGCGCTCGGCGTCATCGGCTTTATCGTTGGTCGCATCGCCGCTGGCCTGTGGGGGCCGGCCTTTCCGAAGTATGTGCTGCTCCTGCCGCAGGATGCCATGACCGGTTTCGCGATCATCCTGACGATATGCGCGCTGGCGAGCAGCGTCGCCATCCGCACCGCGCTGCGTATCGACCCGGCGGAGGCCATCGGTGGATAAGGTCGAGATTCCGGCAATCCGGCTGACCGGACTGAAAAAACGCTACGGTAGCGGCGAGACCGCGGTCGATGCGCTGAAAGGTGTCGACATGACCGTCTGGCCTGGCGAGGTCGTCGGCCTGGTCGGCCCCAGCGGCTCGGGCAAGAGCACCTTGCTCAAATGCCTCGGCGCAGTGATCGAACCGACCGCCGGGCGCATGGAGCTGGCCGGTGAGGTGATTTATGACGATGGCTGGAAGATCCGCGACCTGCGTGCCTTGCGGCGCGACAAGATCGGCTTCGTCTTCCAGGCGCCTTATCTGATTCCCTTCCTCGATGTCACCGACAATGTCGCACTGCTGCCGATGCTCGCCGGTCAGGACAATGCCAGTGCGCGCAAACGCGCCCTGGAGCTATTGACTGCGCTGGATGTGGCGCATCGCGCCGATGCATCGGTATCGCAGCTCTCCGGCGGCGAGCAGCAGCGGGTCGCCATCGCCCGCTCGCTCGCCAATCACGCGCCGGTGATTCTCGCCGACGAACCCACTGCGCCACTCGATTCGGCACGCGCGCTTACCGTCGTGCGCATTCTCAACGATCTGGCTCGCGAGTATCGCACCGCGATCGTCGTCGTCACCCATGACGAAAAGATCATCCCGACCTTCAAGCGCATCTATCACATCCGCGACGGCAAGACCCACGAAGAAGCCGGTGAAGGGCGACCGATCTGAATAAAAAAGTTAGCACAGGCGTAAAACGAGACGTCCCGCCGGGCGCCGACTCATCTCGGAGAGTCGGCGCTGGCGGGACGGCACCAGTCAAGCGCGACGTGGTCAGCCGGCCACTTCCGTAGCCATACTGGTGCAGGAGCGGCGATAGAGCGCAGCCAAGAAGTCTTTACGCAGCAACATGCCGACGAAACGCCCCGCGGCATCGACCACCGGCATGGTGCGACCCGGGTGCTGCGCAAAGCGTCGCATCACTTCGTCGAAGTCGGCATCGAGGCCAATCGATACCACCGGTGTGGTCATCGCGTCCGCGACCCGCGTTTCGTGGCAGCGATGCGAAAAACTGGCCGGGTCGGTCAGCAGACGTAGCATCAGTTCGAGAAAACTGCTGACTTTGAGCCGACGCAGGAAGTCGGTTTCCGTCAGGATGCCGATCACACGGCCAGCGGCATCGACCACCGGCAGGCCCTTGCCACCGCTGGCGACGATACGCCGCGCGGCCTCGTCCATCGCCAGATCCCCAGTCAAAGGCGTCATCCCGCCGCGCATCAGCCTGGCGGAGTAAGGCCCGCCATCAGGTGCTCTAACGCACGTTGATGGGCGAAGTGATAGATTTGCCGGAAATCTTCGGTGCTGATATCCAGATAGCCCGGAATATCACGCATCGCCGCGACGATGTCTTCATCGGACAAGGCGATTTCGTCGATTTCGTGCAAAGTGGGTGGTGACATGGTTCAACCCGTACTCCAAGCGCGCGGCCGCTTCATGCCAGCGATCTTACACGCCTGGGCGGGATAACCGTAGGGGAATAGCTCGAACAGCCGCTGACGCGCATTGCCCTGATAACGTGCCTCCAGATGCTTGATGACATGACGCGCATCCGCCGCGACCTGGTGTTCGTCGTAATACTCGCGCATGAAGCGGATCACGTCCCAGTGATCGGCACCCAGCTCGATACCGAGCTCTTCCGCCAGCGCGGTCGCCACCGCTTCATTCCATTCCGCCGGTTCGACCAGGTAGCCTTCGGCATCGCGAGTGGGCATCTCGATGATAGCGCTCATGACGATTTCCTCCGTTCGGGTTGATGAATTATGTCACACCATGATATTATTTTGCTAGCATCTCGATTGCAGTCAACTCCCCGGATGGGTTATGAGCGCCATGAATGATGTCGAATTCACCAAAGCGGATTTCGAGACACTGTCGCACTTTCGCTATCAGCTGCGACGTTTCGTGCATTGGAGCGAGGGGCTGACCCGGCGCGCCGGCATCACCAACCTGCAATACCTTTTGCTGCTGCATGTGAAGGGCTTCCCCGGCCGCGACTGGGCAACCGTCGGGGAACTCGCCGAGCGCCTCGTTGCCAAGCCTCATGGCACGGTGGCGCTCATCACACGCTGTGAACGGCTGGGACTGGTCGAACGTCGTCCCGGACGCAACGACGGGCGAACGGTCGAAGTGCATCTCACCCATAAAGGCGCCCGGCTGGTCGAAAAACTGGCACGCCAACACCGCGACGAGCTGCTGCGTCTCGAAGGCTTGTTCACCGTTCCCGGCGAAGCGCAGTTGCGCAAAGGCAACCTGGATCAAGTTTCCCACCGGGGCTCTCGCCTATAATTTCCGCACCATGCTTGCCGCTGCCACGCTGGATCGCATCTTCTCGAGCAGATTTCACATTCGTGCTCTGGGCGCCATCCCGGAAGCCGCGACCGGCTGGCTGCGTTTCGGTATCACTGCGCTGCCCAAGACCGCCCCGCCCTGCGCTTCCTCCTGACCACATTGGCCGGTCACGGCCGTTGACCCGTTCGATTCATTTGGAGGAAGCCTTCATGACTGCACATACCCTCGAATTCGCGCCGCAGAGCGCGCCCGTTTCCGACTCCGACCCGATCCTCGGCGGCCGCGTCGAGCTGCAACTGCTCACCACGCTCAAGTGCAATCTCAAATGCACCTACTGCTCGCTCGGCGTCGGCGACGTGCTCGGTTCGCAGACCGAGATCAAATACGATCTCGACCAGCTCGCCCGCTTCATCGACACGCATCTCAAGGGCAAGGAAATCTACGTCACCTTCTACGGCGGCGAGCCGACCTTGAACCGCCGCATGATGGAAGACGTGATGCGGCGCTTTCCCGAGTTCCGCTACCAGCTGCAGACCAATGGCACCTTGCTCGATGCATTGCCGGAGTGGGTGCTGGCGAAGCTCTCCAACATCCTCGTCTCGATCGATGGGGGCGAGACGATCACCGATGGCTATCGCGGGCGCGGCATCTGGCGGCAGGTGATCGACAACCTCGCCAAGGTGCATGACAAGGTCGGCGGCACGATCACCGCGCGGGTGACCTGGGGCAACCCGGATACGACGTTCGAGGAGCTCGACGAGCTCGCCACCGCGATCGAGGCGATCGATTACGTCTACTGGCAGTTCGTCGCCGACGAAATGTATTTCGGCGACGCGGTGGAGAAGCGCAAGGCGGTGCTGGTCAAGCTGATCGACAAGTTTTTCTCCCGCACCGACGAACTCTATCCGTTCATCCCGCTGATGGGCATCGTCAGGAACAAGCTCCTCCCCAACCGCGGCATCGAGCTCTATGGCGGACTCACGCAATGCCGCGTCTCCTCGCACTTGATCAACGTGATGCCCAGCGGCGAGATCTACCCCTGTCCCGACATGATGTATGCGCCGGAAATGAAGATGGGCGAGATCCAGGGCAACTGGCTCAAGAAAAGCCCGCTGCAACCGACGCCAGCGATGCCGTGCGAAGCCTGCGAGGCGTTTTCCTGGTGCCGCCGCAATTGCATGAAGAATCTCTGGCTCGGCTATGTGAAGCGGGATGAGCGTTACCGCAAGAACGTCGTCGAGCCGATCTGCGAGCTCGTGAAATTCATCGGCCGCGAGATCGACAAGCATGACCCGCACGCCTGGTTCGCGCACCTTTCCGTGCCGGTTAGAAAGCGCCTCGTCGATAACGAGGTCTATGAATACGTCGAAATCATGCCTTGAGCAAGTAACGAAATCATACGATGCGCCTGTTTCATCGACTGCCGGGCAAGCTCGCCAGCAAGATCGACGGCATCCTGGTGGTCTTCTTCCTGTTTGCGCTGACCATGATCGGGATGACGCTCTACGTCGGGCGCCAGCTTGAGGGAGGGGCGGCCGCGATCAATGAGGCAGGTGCATTGCGCATGCGCACCTATCGCCTCGGCTACCTGCTCGAGCAGGCGATGCTCTATCCCGAGCTGAGGCCACATCTCACCAATGAGGCGCGCACGACGATCGAGGAGTTCACCGCAGCAATCGCTTTGATCGACAACGGCGATCCCGAGCGGCCTCTATTTCTGCCACGCGAAAAAATCGTACGCGACCAGATGTCAATGCTGAAGCAGCACTGGCAGGAGCGTTTCGAGCCATTGCTGCGTAGCACTCTCATGGAAGTCGACAAGCAGGCTTCGGCGACGGCATTGCGCCGGAAAATGGAAGGCATCGACAGCGAGGTGCGTTCCTTCGTGCCGCAGATCAATGCCTTGGTGTTGCAGATCGAAAACAGCAATGCACAGCACACTGCACTGATGTGGACCTTCCAGAATGCGTTGGTCGGCTTTGCCTTGTTCGGCACTCTGTTGCTGATTTATCTTTTTCGAAGGCTGGTGATCGACCCCGTGGAGCAGCTGCAGCAAGGCATGGAGAGAATGGCGCACGCTGATTTCGGAGTCCGCCTGCCGGTCAGCCGGAGCGACGAATTCGGCGAGCTCGCAACCGGCTTCAACCGCATGGCCGATCATTTGCAAGACCTATATGCCACCCTAGAACAGCGCGTGCAACAAAAGACCCGTGATCTCGCCATCCGGGCGCGCGAGCTCGGGCTTCTTTACGAAGTCGCGGCCCATCTCACCGAGCCAGCGGAACTTGCGTATCTCGCGCAAGGAGTGCTTGAACGGGTGCGGGAGCTGGTAGGTGCCAGTGGTTGGGCGGTACGCCTGATCGATGAAAAGAACGGTTCATTGTCCTTTGTAGTGGCCAAAGATGTGCCCGAGGATTTACTTCAGGCCGAGGCGCAGCTGCCGCTCGGCGTCTGCCTTTGCGGCAGGGCGGCAGAGAAAGAGCAGGCCTTCGCCGGCTGTCCGCGCCCCGACAATGAAGATGGCCTATTGCTCAATTGTTATCGTGAGGGCTTTCAGGCGGTAGCCGCCATCCCGCTGCTAGCCAAAAATCGGGGACTGGGGATTTTCAATCTATTTTTTGCTACCCCGCGAACGCTGGAGGAAAACGAAATTCGCTTACTCGAGGCTGTGGGGCGCCACCTCGGCGTGGCGATCGAAAACCTGCAATTGGCCGAGCGGGAAAAAGAAATGGCGGTCTCCGAGGAGCGCAATCTATTGGCCCAAGAATTACACGACAGCATCGCTCAGAATCTGGCTTTTCTCAACATCCAGACGCAGATGCTGGATGCCTCGCTACGTGACGGGGACATCGAAACGGCTCGTGAGGAACTGGCTAGAATTCGCGAGGGAATTCAGGAAAGTTATGACAATGTCCGTGAGTTGCTGGTGCACTTCCGCATTCGTATAGAACACAGCGATCTCGTCGAGGCCATCGAGAGCGCGGCGCAGAAATTCGAAGGGCAGACGGGGATCGTCACGCGTGTCGAGCTCCATGACGAGATTCCTTCATTGTCGCCAACGACGATTCTGCAACTTTTGCATATCGTGCAGGAAGCATTATCCAATGTGCGTAAGCATGCACAGGCAAGCCAGGTGATGATCTCGCTTTCTGCGCGCGACGGGGAGTTGGCAATCTACATCTGTGACAATGGCGTGGGCTTTACCTTGCGCCAAGACTTTGAGTCGGCGACAGGTCACGTTGGGATCGGTATCATGCGAGAGCGCGCCCATCGCATCGGCGCGCGCTGCACCATCGCATCCACTCCTGGCGAAGGCACCAGCGTGCGTCTCGTCTTGCCAATATAACAACGATGCCACAAATGATTCGCGTCCTGCTCGTCGATGACCATACCCTGTTCCGCAGCGGCATCAAGGCGTTACTCTCTCGTGTTCCTGGCTTCGAGGTGGTGGGCGAGGCCGGCGATGGCCTCGAAGGAGTGAAGAGGGCGGTATCTCTGAAACCTGATATCGTCTTGCTCGATCTCAACATGCCAGGCATCTCGGGCAAGGAGGCGGTGCAGCTGATCATAGAGGAAGCCCCCGAAGTGAAGGTGATCGTGCTCACCGTCTCGGAAAATGCGGAGGATCTCATCGAGGTGATGCGTGCAGGCGCCCAAGGTTACCTGCTGAAGAACATCGACGCGGAATTTCTCATCGACGCGCTGCGTCGAGCCGCCGACGGAGAAGCCGTGATGGCACCCCAAATGACCGCGCGACTGATGAACAATCTACGCCGTGGCATGCGACCTGCAGCGGCGGTGGAAGAAATCGAGAGACTATCTCCGCGCGAACGCGAGATTCTTACATTACTCGCTCGTGGAGCGAGCAACAAGGAGATAGCCCGCGAGCTCGATCTGGCCGAAAGCACGGTCAAGATCCACGTGCAAAGCATCCTACGCAAGCTGAACATGGCCAGCCGTGTGCAGGCCGCCGTCTATGCAGTCGAACATGGACTAGTACCAAAGAACTAGTCTTCTCGCGCTACCTTCCGTCCTCCTTTCGCTTTTCCGGAACTGGCCTACCGGTCGATTTTGTTCCTTCCCTCCCCGGTCTAGCATGGCGGGAGTGGACAAATACCGGGGGATAATATGAAATCGGTAGCGCATAAGCGCAAAGCATGGTCGGTGGTGATCATGAGCACGCTGGCGTTCACCGTGTGCTTCATGGTCTGGATGATGTTCGCCGTGATCGGCATTCCGATCAAGAAGACGCTCGACCTCAGCGAGACCCAGTTCGGCGTGCTGGTGGCCATGCCGGTACTCACCGGTTCGCTTTTCCGGCTGCCGATCGGAATGCTGGCAGATAAATTTGGCGGGCGCATCGTCTTTGCCGCCATCATGGCATTTTCCGTGATGCCGATCTATCTGATTTCCTATGGCACGGAATTCTGGCATTACCTCGTACTCGGCTTGTTCGTTGGCCTCGCTGGTACTTCGTTTTCGGTTGGCATCGCCTACTGCGCACGCTGGTTTCCAAAAAACCAACAGGGACTGGCAATGGGTGTCTTTGGCGCAGGCAATTCCGGCGCAGCAGTGACCAAGTTGGTTGCGCCGGCGCTGGTCGTCGCCTACGGTTGGCAGTTCGTTCCGAAAGTCTATGCGGCGGTCATGTTAGGGACATTGATTCTGTTCTGGATGTTCACCTATGACGATCCAGCGCACAAGGTCGGTCGTCATGTGACCTGGCGCGAGCAGCTCTTGGCGCTCAAGGATCCGACAGTGTGGAAGTATTGTCAGTACTACTCGATCGTTTTCGGCGGCTACGTGGCATTGTCGCTGTGGATGACAAAGTATTACGTCTCCGAATACGGCTTCGACATCAAAGATGCGGCTTTCCTGGCGGCCTGCTTCTCATTGCCCGGCGGCGTGCTGCGTGCGATCGGCGGCTGGATGTCGGACAAGTGGGGCGCGCATCGGGTCACTTGGTGGGTGCTGTGGGTGTCCTGGATCTGCCTATTCATCCTCTCCTATCCCCAAACTGAACTGACGATCAAAACTGTGAACGGCCCACAGAGTTTTTCTCTCGGCCTGAATGTCTGGGTGTTCACCGTTCTGATGTTCATTATGGGCATAGCCTGGGCGATCGGCAAGGCATCAGTGTTCAAGTACATCTCCGACGACTATCCGAAAAACATCGGCGTGATTTCAGGCATCGTTGGCCTCGCCGGCGGCCTTGGAGGCTTCCTTCTCCCGATCATGTTCGGCGCACTAGTCGATCTCACTGGTATTCGCTCTACTTGCTTCATGCTGATGTATGGCGTTGTCTGGGTGTCACTGATTTGGATGTATTTCACCGAAGTGAAGAAGCTCGACTTAATGATGCGTCATCGGCCTCAGCCAGACGTTCTCGAATGACATAACGAAGGAGATAGACGAGATGACAGCCACGATACCCGACGGCAAAACTACATCCAACCGCGATATCGTCGACTGGCGGCCAGAAGATCCGGCGTTCTGGGAGACCCACGGCAAGGCGATTGCCTATCGCAACCTCTGGATTTCTGTGCCCAGCCTGCTCTGTGGCTTCGCGGTCTGGCTGATGTGGGGCATCATCACCGTACAGATGCTTAACCTCGGCTTCCCTTTCAAGCCTGAGGATATGTTCACGATCACCGCGATCGCAGGGCTGTCCGGAGCCACGCTGCGCATCCCTTCTTCCTTTTTCATCCGCATCGCCGGCGGCCGTAACGCGATCTTTCTTACCACTGCGTTGCTGATGATCCCTGCCTTCGGCGCTGGCATTGCGCTACAGAACAAGAGCACGCCATTGTGGGTGTTCCAGCTACTGGCCTTGCTTTCCGGTATTGGTGGCGGCAACTTCGCCTGCTCGATGTCGAACATCAGCACGTTCTTCCCGAAGCGCTTGCAGGGCACGGCACTTGGTATCAATGCAGGTCTCGGTAACTTTGGTGTCACCACGATGCAGATCCTGATCCCGCTGGTGATGACCGCAGGCGTCTTCGGGGCGATCGCGGGCGAGCCGATGACGCTGGTCAAGGATTCCGGTTGGATTTTCGGCAAGATTGCCGCGGGTACGCCGACCTATATCCAGAATGCCGGCTTCGTCTGGTTGGTGTTATTGGTTCCCTTGGCATTCTTCGGCTTCTTCGGCATGAACAATCTGCTGGTCGTCTCTCCGGGCATTGGCTCGACTGCCGCCGCATTTGCCAAGATCCTCTGGCTCTATGGACTCGCGCTGCTCATCTCAATCGGCGGCCTCTATCTCTATCTGCCAGCACCGACGGGCCTGGGGCTGCTCAACATGTGGGTGGCGCTGCCACTGATCATGGTGGCAACGCTGTTCATCATGAAAATCGCTGCCTTTGGAGACATGAAGGAAAACATTGCCAAGCAATTCACGATCTTCAAAAGCAAGCACACATGGTCGATGACTGCTCTCTATCTGGTGACCTTCGGATCATTCATCGGCTTCTCCGCTGCCGTGCCGCTTTCGATCACGGTGATCTTTGGCAATACGCACGTCCTCGATGTAGCGACCCAAACTTGGACACATGCCAAAAATCCCAATGCGCCATCAGCGCTGACCTATGCCTGGATCGGCCCCTTCATCGGCGCTCTCATTCGGCCCTTAGGCGGCTGGATCTCCGACAAGGTCGGCGGCTCAATCGTCACCCAGATCATTTCAGCGGTAATGGTCGTAGCCTCGGCGTACGCCGGCTACATCATGATGCAGGCCTATCATTCGGCAACACCGGAAGCCTACTTCACCGAATTCTTGGTGTCTTTCGTGGTTCTATTTGCGGCCAGCGGTATAGGCAACGGCTCCACCTTCCGCACCGTTGGTGTGATCTTCGACCGTACCCAGGCTGGCCCCGTGCTCGGCTGGACGTCGGCGGTGGCCGCCTATGGTTCCTTCATCGCCCCAGAAGTGATCAAGGGACAACTGAAGGCCGGCACACCCGAATATGCGATGTACGGTTTTGCAGTTTTTTACGCAGTTTGCTTCGTCATCAACTGGTGGTTCTATCTGCGCCGTGGCGCCGAAATCAAGAATCCCTAATGCCTTCCGCCCATTGCTCAGGAGACACGCATGAGCCATTTCCTCGATCGACTCAATTTCCTCGCCAAGATCAAAGATACGTATGCCAATGGTCATGGCATCGTTACCACTGAAGACCGCAACTGGGAAGATGCTTATCGGAACCGCTGGCGTCACGACAAAGTCGTGCGATCGACGCATGGCGTCAATTGTACTGGCGGCTGCTCATGGAAGATCTTCGTCAAAAACGGCTTGGTCGCCTTCGAGATGCAGCAAACCGATTACCCCGAGACACGACCCGACATGCCCAATCATGAGCCACGTGGCTGTCAGCGCGGTGCGTCGTTTTCCTGGTATCTCTACAGTCCCCATCGGATCAAGCACCCATTGATCCGGGGACGGTTGCTCGAACTCTATCGCGCCGAAAGGAAAAGCGGCAAGGATCCGGTCAAGGCTTGGGCGGCGATCCAGGCCGATCCCGAAAAACGCAAGAAATACACGGCGGTGCGCGGGTTGGGTGGCTTCGTGCGGGCAAGCTGGGATGAAGTGACCGAAATCATTGCCGCAGCAAATGTGTACACAATCAAGAAATGGGGGCCGGATCGCATCTTCGGCTTTTCGCCGATTCCTGCGATGTCGATGCTCTCCTATGCTGCCGGTAGCCGCTATTTGTCGCTGATCGGCGGCTTCTGCGGCTCGTTCTATGATTGGTACTGTGACTTACCAGTAGCCAGTCCTCAAGTCTGGGGGGAGCAGACCGATGTGCCCGAAGCGGCCGACTGGTACAACTCCACCTACATCATCTGCTGCGGTTCCTCGATCCCCACAACTCGCACGCCCGATGCACATTTCTATAGCGAAGTGCGCTACAAGGGAGCGAAGATCGTCGCGATGGCGCCCGATTATGCTGAACAGGTCAAGTTTGCCGATCTCTGGATGCCGATCCGCCAGGGTACCGATTCGGCCGCCTTCCTGGCCATGGGCCACGTCGCATTGAAAGAGTTCTATCTCAACAAGCGCGACCCCTACTTCGATCAGTATGCGCGTACCTACACCGACTTGCCGATGCAGGTAATCCTCGAACCTTTCGGCGAGGGCTACGTTACTGGCCGTTTCCTGCGCGCTTCTGATTTTTCGGGCGCGATGGGCGAGACGAACAACCCGGAATGGAAGACCGTGGTCTATGACGAGGTGACGAGACAGTTCGTGGTGCCAAATGGTTCCATGGGTTTCCGTTGGGGAGAGGAGGGACGATGGAACATCCTGCCCCGCAATGCCGCCAACCAGCAGGAAATCTCCGCCGAGCTATCCTGCATCGATAGCCGCGACGCGGTGGTTTCAGTCTCCTTTCCCCACTATGCGCCAAACGAGCCAAAAATGCTCGCGCGCAATGTGCCGGTGAGAAAACTGCAACTCGCCGACGGGCGCGAAGTGTTCATCGCCTCGGTGTTCGACCTGCTCGTTGCACAATATGGTATCGATCGCGGTCTTGGCGGTGGCAACGTGGCCAAGTCCTATGACGATCCGACGGTGCCCTATACCCCGGCTTGGGCAGCGAAGATCACCGGGGTGAAGGCCGCCGACATCGAGCGCACTGGCCGTGAATTCGCCGACAACGCGGCCAAGACGAAGGGCAAGTCGATGGTGATCCTCGGCGCGGCGATCAATCACTGGTACCACAATGACATGCACTACCGTGCGATCATGAATCTCTTGCATCTGTGCGGTTGCATCGGCCAATCGGGTGGTGGCTGGGCGCACTACGTCGGTCAGGAAAAGCTACGGCCACAGGCCGGCTGGGCACCGATTGCCTTCGCACTCGATTGGAATCGTCCGCCGCGGCAGATGAATTCGACCTCATTCTGGTATTTCCATACCGACCAATGGCGCTATGAATCTCTCAATGCCGATGAATTGATGCAGCCTGCGGCGAAAGGAAAGTACAAGGGGTATTCCTGCGCCGATTACAATGTCGTCGCCACCCGCCTCGGATGGCTGCCATCGGCTCCGCACTTCAACTGCAACCCGCTCGATCTCGTGACTGAAGCGGAAAAAGCGGGCGCACACGACGAGCCGGCGGTGGCTAAGTTTGTCGTCGAGCAGCTAAAAAACGGCAAGCTCGACTTCGCCTTCGCCGATCCCGACAACCCGGTGAATTGGCCACGCAACCTTTTCGTCTGGCGAGGTAATCTCGTTGGCACCTCGGCCAAGGGCCACGAATATTTCCTCAAGCATCTCTTTGGCGCCCAGAACGGTGTATTGCAGGAAGGTGGCGACGGCGCCCAGGCGAAGGAAGTCCAATGGGTCGACGAGGCGCCAGTAGCCAAACTCGACCTCGCGGTGGATATCAATTTCCGTCTCAACTCTACTGGAGCTTATTCCGACATCGTATTGCCGACTGCGACATGGTATGAGAAGAACGATCTCAATACCACCGACATGCATCCCTTCATCCATCCGCTCTCGGAAGCGGTCAAGCCTGGCTGGGAGGCGAAGTCGGACTGGGAGATCTTCAAGTTCATCGCCAAACGTTTCTCAGAACTCGCTGCAGAGCATCTGGGCAAGAAAAAGGATCTCGTGTCGCTGCCATTGCTGCACGATACGCCATTCGAACTCGCTCAACCGATGGGTGAGGTGAAGGACTGGAAACGCGGTGATTGCGAGCCGGTTCCCGGCAAGACCATGCCACTGCTGAAGCTGGTCGAGCGCGACTATGGTGCGGTCTATCACAAGTTCATCGCCCTTGGCCCGCTGATGGTAAAGCTTGGCAACAACGTCAAGGGCATCGACTGGAACACCGAGCATGAATACGAGGAATTGAAGAAACACAATGGTGTGATCATGCTCGATGGGCCGTCGAAAGGAATGCCATCGCTCGACGACGTGGTACATGCCTGTGACGCAGTGATGCGTTTGGCGCCGGAAACCTGTGGCGAAGTTGCCCATAAGTCCTGGAAGGCATTGGGCAAGAAAACGGGACTGGATCACAACCACCTGTGCGATCCCCGCCGTGACGATATCATCACCTTCAAGGACATCCAGGCACAACCTCGCAAAATCATCACCGCACCGACCTGGTCAGGCATCGAATCCCACGAGGTGAGCTATAACGCCGGCTACACCAACGTGCACGAATTCATTCCCTGGCGCACTTTGACGGGACGTTGCCAGTTCTATCTCGATCACGAGTGGATTCTCGATTTCGGTGAAGGTTTCTGCTGCTATAAGCCACCGCTCGATCTCAGAGAGCTCGACAGACTGCCAGATCGGGCGAGAAGCGGCAAGTCATTGAAGCTCAACTGGATAACGCCCCACTCGAAATGGGGCATCCATTCGACCTATCAGGACAACTTAAGGATGCTGACGTTATTCCGTGGCGGTCCCTATGTCTGGATCTCGGAGTTCGATGCCAAGGAAGCAGGCATCCAGGACAACGACTGGGTCGAAGCGGTCAATGTCAATGGCGCGACGGTAGCGCGAGCAGTGGTCAGCCAACGCGTGCCACGTGGCATGGCGATCATGTATCACGCGCAGGAGAAGAATGTCAATGTGCCGGGCAGCCCGACTACAGGCAAGCGTGGTGGCATCCTCAACTCGGTGACCCGCGTGGTGGTCAAGCCGACGCACATGATTGGTGGTTATGCTCAGTTGTCCTATGGCTTCAACTACATGGGCACGGTGGGCAGCAATCGCGACACGATGGTGCTGGTGAGGAAGATCGATGATGCCTCGGTCGATTGGCTGGAGCGACCGCTCACTCCAGAACGCGAAAAACAGCTCAATCCTCTCGGCATCGGGCCGCGCTGATCGATCATTCAGGAGATGAACATGAAAGTACGCGCACAATTCGCTCTTGTCTTCAACATGGACAAGTGCATCGGCTGCCATACCTGCTCGGTGACCTGCAAGAATGTGTGGACCAATCGACGCGGCGCCGAATACATGTGGTGGAACAACGTCGAATCTAAACCAGGCATCGGATATCCTAAGCAGTGGGAAGATCAGAATAAATGGCGCGGCGGTTGGACCGTGCACAATGGCAGGCTCGAACTGCGTGCAGGCGGCCGCGCCTCGAAGCTGATCAATATCTTCTCCAATCCTGATCTGCCCGAAATCGACGACTATTACGATCCCTTTACCTACAACTACGCACATCTGCAGAATGCAAAGCTGCTCGAGGCGACGCCGACCGCGCGTCCGCTGTCACAGATCACCGGCGAGCAGATCGAAAAGATCAAGTGGGGGCCGAACTGGGAGGACCATCTCGCTGGCGAATTCGAATCACGCAGCCGAGACGCCAATTTCTCCGCGATCGAGAAACAGATCTATGCCCAGTTCGAGAATACATTTCAGCTCTATCTGCCCCGGATTTGCAACCATTGTCTGAATCCCGCCTGTGTCGCCGCATGCCCTTCGGGTTCGATCTATAAGCGCGAGGAGGATGGCATCGTACTCGTCGACCAAGACAAATGCCGTGGCTGGCGGATGTGCATCTCTGCCTGTCCTTACAAAAAGGTGTTCTACAACTGGGAGTCGGGCAAGGCCGAGAAATGCATCGGCTGCTACCCCCGAGTGGAATCGGGCATGCCGACCGTTTGCTCGGAGTCTTGTGTGGGGCGTATTCGCTACAACGGCATCATGCTCTACGATGCGGATCGGATCGCCGAATATGCGGCGACGCCTAACGACATGGATGTTTATCAGGCGCATCTGAAGATCTTCCTCGACCCCAACGACCCAGCCGTCATCGAGCAGGCACGCAAGGACGGCATCCCTGACGACTGGATCGATGCCGCGCGCCGCTCGCCGATCTGGAAGATGGTGATGGAATGGAGAATCGCCTTCCCGATGCACCCCGAATTCCGTACCCTGCCGATGGTCTGGTATGTGCCACCACTGTCGCCGGTGCAATCACAAATCGATCAGAAGGCGCTACCCACCGAAGCCGACGGGGTAATTCCAAAATACGAAGCCTTGCGCACGCCGACGCGTTTTTTGGCCAACCTGCTCACCGCAGGCGATGAGAAGCCGGTTCGCGAGGCGTTGAACAAATTGATCGCGATGCGTTCCTATCAGCGGGGCAAGCATGTCGAAGGGCATCAGGATATGGCCGTGCTCGACAAAGTTGGGCTCACACAAGCCCAGGCGGAAGCGATGTATCGTCTGCTGGCCATCGCCAATTACGAAGATCGCTTCGTGATTCCCACCAGCCATGCCGAAATACCTCTTGAAGATGCTTATGGCTTCCAGGGGCAAAATGGTTTCACGTTCGGCAACGACGATGCGGTCGGCATCAGCCCAGTGACCCTATTCCCGCGCCGGCGCAAGGAAACCGTCGAGCCGAAGGAGTGGGCACCACTGGCCGACGAAGTGATCACCAAATAAGGTCCTTGTCATGAGCCTCTACAAACTGCTTTCCGCCCTGCTCGATTACCCGCGAGAAGAATTGAAGGCGCATTTGCCCGAGATCCGTGTACTTCTTGCCGAAACGGACGCCACGCCTGCCGAGCATGAGCTCGTGGCGCGCTTTCTCGACTGGGTGGATGCAGTCGATGTCATCGATCTTCAGGCCGAATATGTCTCCACCTTCGATCTCGACGCGCGTCACAGCCTGCATTTGACTCATCACATCATGGGCGACGACAAGAATCGGGGACCGGCGCTGATCGATATGGCTGAGTATTACCGTGCCTTTGGCTTGGCCCCTGTGGAAGGAGAGCTGCCCGACTATCTGCCACTGATGCTCGAATTCGCGGCAACGCTGGAGAGTGTCGAGGCGAGGCTGTTTTTATCCCACGTGCGTAAGGTGCTTGCTGCTCTGGCAGGCAATCTCGAAGAGACGGCGAGTCCTTGGGCACCTTTGGTACGCATTATCGAGAACCGCGCGGCGCTCGCGCCAGCGCATGTCTGAACGGAAGGAGAAGGTCATGGATTACTGGGTAAAATTCATTTTTGGGGTCTATCCATATCTCGCCGGCACGGTGTTCCTGATCGCCTGCTGGATCCGCTTCGATGCCGAGCAGTACACATGGAAGAGTGATTCTAGCCAGTTGCTGTCGCGCAAGTACATGCGCGTGGCGAGCAACTTCTTTCACATTGGCATCATTGGCATATTCCTCGGCCATTTCATCGGCTTGCTAGGCCCGCATGCGCTATGGCAGGCGCTAGGCATTTCCGATCTCGGCCATCAGTATCTCGCGATGTATGCCGGCGCCGCATTCGGGATTCTGTGCCTCATCGGCGGCACCATGCTCTGGATGCGCCGGATGTTCAATCCGCGCGTGCGCGCTGCCAGCCGCTGGATGGACATCGCGCTGCTCTCCTGGATTTTGATCACTCTGCTCGCTGGCCTGTCCACGATCTTCGTCTCGGCCGGTCATGCAGCAAAGGGCGATGCGGAAGTGATGTTGGCCTTGTCCGCATGGGCCAAGAGCATCGTCGCCTTCTCTCCAGAGCCGGAACTGATGCTCAAGGTAGATCCAATCTATCGCTTGCATGTATTCCTCGGCATGTCGCTGTTCCTGTTCTTCCCTTTCACGCGACTCGTGCATATATGGAGCGTGCCGATCGGTTATTTGTTTCGCGCTTATCAGATAATGCGCGCACGGCGTACCGCATGAGAAAGGAGTGATGCAATGATGTCGCAATTCCAGTCCATACCCAAGCGGGTCAACCCTTACGCAATTGCGATCAAGCTGCTGCGCGTCGGCGACAAGGAGATCGAGCTCGACCAAGAAGGCTACATACAAGACATGGATGCATGGAGCGAGGACTTCGCCCGTGCGCTCGCCGCCGAAGAAGGCCTGGTGCTCACCGATGAACACTGGCAGGTGATCTATTTCATTCGCGATAGCTACGCCGAACGCCATGTCCAACCGCAAGTGCGCGACATGATCAAGCATTTCCGCCAGGTCTGGGGACCGGAACGGGGCAACAATCATTATTTACATGAGCTGTTTCCTAAAGGCGGGCCACAAAAACAGGGCAATCGGTTAGCAGGCATGCGCCGCACCAAAGGGGAACACTGAAGCAAGACAATGAGTGTTTATTGGCTGTACCTGCTTGCAGGCAGCCACCCGGTGGGAATCTCCCTCACCTCTCTTCCCACCGGTTTTTTTCAATCGACGTGAGCTGCATGATTTACATCTCTCATCGCTCCAGTCGTGTCTATTCCCCGCACTGCTAAAGACCCCGCCGGCGTGCCCGCAATGTCGAAATGCCTCAGCGACAGCACGAACTACTGGGGTGCGACGGTTTCCCAGCCAGTCAATTTCACGCTCTAGTAGCGCCATCTGGTCGGTCGTATGGAGGAGGTGACCTGCCCCCCCGATTTCAGTGCCAGCATGAAGTTAGTAAAGTCCGCTTTCGAAGGGAGAAGCGGGCATGAAGAAGCGGGCATGAAGAAGCGGTTTACGGAAGAGCAGATCATTGGGTTCCTCAAGCAGGCCGAGGGTGGAGTCGCGATCAAGGATCTGTGCAGGAAGCATGGCTTTAGCGACGCGGCGTTCTACACGTGGCGGCGGAAGTTCGGCGGCATGGAAGTGGCCGACGCCAAACGGCTGAAGGCGCTGGAGGCGGAGAACGCCAAGCTCAAGAAGCTCTTGGCCGAATCCTTGCTGGACAACGACGCGCTCAAGGTCGCCCTGGGCCGAAAGCCCTGACCCCGCAGGCGAAGCGCGAGGCGGTGGCGGCGATGCAAGAGAAGACCGGAATTTCTCAGCGTCGCGCCTGCCGGCTTGTGGGGATATCGCGCACGGTGCTGGCCTACGAACCCAGAGCCAACCCGACGAACGAAGCGATGCAGGCACGCATGATCGAACTGGCGGCCGAACGGCGCCGCTTCGGCTATCGGCGCATCCACGTACTGCTGCGCCGGGAAGGCCATCAGGCCAACCACAAGCGTGTCTTCCGTCTGTACCAGGGCGCGGGGCTTGCGGTTCCCAAGCGCAAGCGGCGCCAGCGTGTCGCGGTGGAGCGCAAGCCGCTGACGCTGCCGGAGGCACCGAACCAGGTCTGGTCGATGGATTTCGTGATGGATGCCCTGTCCAATGGTCGTCGCCTGAAATGCCTGAACATCGTCGACGATGCTACCCGCGAGGCCATCGACATCGTGGTCGATCACAGCATCACCGGCGAGCACGTCGTGCGCGTGCTGGAGCAGGCGGCCAGGTTTCGTGGCCTGCCGGCAGCGATCCGTACCGACCAGGGGCCGGAATTCACGGGCAAGGCGCTCGACCAGTGGGCCTATCGCAACGGCGTGGAACTCAAGCTGATCCAGCCCGGCAAGCCGATGCAGAACGGCTATGTCGAGTCCTTCAACGGCAAGTTCCGGGATGAGTGCCTCAACGAGCATTGGTTCACTAGTCTGGCCGAGGCGCGGGTGCGGATTGGCATCTGGCGGCGGGAGTACAACGAGTGGCGCCCGCATAGTTCGCTCGGTGATCTGACGCCGGCGGAGTTCGCGGCGCGCTGTCGGGCAAGCTTGCCCGACAGCGCATCGGAGCAGGAAATCGGATAGATTCACAACTCGGACTTTGCTAACCACGAGATGGCACTAAAGACGGGGGCAGGTCATCTCTACCTCAGAATCAGGTGTTCGGCTGGGGTATCACAGCAGGTGCTATCTGGAAACCCAACTCCAAAATGCAGCTGGGCATCTCCTGGTCAAGCAAGCAAAAGATGAGTGATTTCGAATGGAATACCGCCCAAGGGAAGGTGTCGATGCGCATGGACGCACCACAAACTTTTGCTTTTGGCATAGCGTTTAAGCCCACTTCGGATTTGCTGATTGAAGCGGATGTGAAACGAATCTGGTTTGCCAACGTGCTTGATGTGGTACCCGTCAACCGTCCTGCCGGGAGTCCAGTGCCAGCAGCCTTTAATTTTGGCTGGAGCAATCAGACGGTTTATGCGATCGGCGTGCAGAAGGATATCGGTGGAATGATGCAAATTCGGACAGGCTTCAACTATGGCAAATCCCCAATTGGCCCCGAGGACGTCAATCAGAATTTCGGCTCTCTGGCCGTTGTTGAAAAACATTTGACGTTTGGACTGTCGCGCAAATTCAGTGATAAGGTGATTGGCTCACTCTCTGCTCTGCCCGCAATTATCTTGGACACGGAATTGGGAAAATAGACGAGTCTGAGAAAGGAGCGAGAAATGCTGAAAGAGGTTGAAGTGGGTGGGGTTGCGCTGGGCGCGCTGGAAGGAGCGCGTAGCGCGACGCAAAGCGC
>JAOAHQ010000022.1 GCA_026415155.1 Rhodocyclaceae bacterium | reverse complement strand
GCGGCGGCGCTCGGGCTGCGGGCGGCATCCGCGCGCCCGTGCTCCTCGTCCAGAGGCACCGCTATGGACTCGTCGCCCGGGCGCGCATCTCCTCGCCCTCGCCGGCGAGCGCCGCTCGCGTTCCAATGGACAATCTGGGTTGAAATTATAGACCTCTGCTTCGGGGCAACCACTATTCATAGGGAGAGAAACGCCAATTCATTATCCTTTCCGACGAGGGCATTGCCGTGGCCAGGCCGCCAATCGCCGAGCACCCAGCGCTCACAAGTGCGCCCAGCGACGGTGTGCGTGTGACGGCCTGGACGGTGAGTATGGCCGTGGATCAGCAGCTCGGCGCCGGAATCTGCGAGCCAGGCGGCGACGGTGGCCGCTTCGACATCCATCAGCGCGGCCGGTTTGGTTTGTTTCTCGGTTTCGCTCTGCGCGCGCAATGCGGCGATCTGACGTTTGCGAATGGCCAAGGGCTGGGCGAGGAAGGCATCGCGCCACGCGGTGCTGTGCACCTCGGCGCGAAAGCGCTGGTAGTCGATATCCTCGGTACAAAGCAAATCGCCGTGCGTGAGCAAGGCTCGTCTGCCGGCGAGCTCGCAAGCATAGGGATCGGGCAGCAGCGTGCAGCCGGCGGCGGCAACGAAGTCATTTCCGACGAGGAAATCGCGGTTGCCAGGCAGGAAATAAAGCGCCGTGCCCTGCGCTGCCGCGGCGCGCAAGGCGGTGACGATGCGCGCATTGAACGGATCGGCGAGATCGTCATCCCCCGCCCAGGCTTCGAACAGATCGCCGAGGATGAAGAGGCGGCGGGCTTGCCTGGCGGGACCGGCCAGAAAGCGCTCGAAGCGTTCGCTGATCTCTGGCGTGGCGGGCGAAAGGTGCAGGTCGGCAATGAAGAGGTCGGCGCCGGCCGTGGCGTGCTCAATGGCAGACGGCATCTTGCTGTTCGAAGTAGCTGCCCATCGCTAGCTCGGCGCGGAATTCGCCGAGGGCATCGATGAGCTTGCGGCTTGCTTCCCGCAAGGCGCCCAGGCAGGCCTGGGCCGTGATGACATCGCCGCCTGCATGCGCTTCGAGTGCAGCACGGGCGAGGCGATGGACTTCGTCATGCAAAGGCTCGAGCTGGCGATAGCCGGGCTCGTTGCCATAGCGCGCCTGTCCTTTGCCGTAATACCAGCGCCCGAAGCGGCATTGGCGCGCATCGAGCTCGGGCGGCGGGACGTGGCCGTCACCGGCGAGGAGGCGCTCGATCTGGGCCAGCCAGTGGGTATGCTCGATTTCCGAGGCAAAGAGCGGAAAGTCTTCGCGCCGCCATTGGAAGGCGAGGCTTGCCGCCCAGGCCGGATGGGGTTTGAAATCCGCCACCCAGCCAGGCACTTCGGCTGCCGGCATCGGGCGCGCGATGCCGAAACCCTGCCCGAGTTCGCAGCCTAGATGCAGGAGCATGACGCCATGCTGGGGCGTCTCCACGCCCTCGGCGATGGCGGCACGGCGAAAGGCGTGGGTCAAGCCAACCACCCCTTCGACGATCGAGAGATCCTCGGGATTGTCGAGCATGTCGCGGATGAAGGATTGGTCGATCTTCAGCATGTCGGTCGGCAGCCGCCGGAAGTAGCTGAGCGACGAGTAGCCCGTGCCAAAGTCGTCGAGCGCGATCCTCACTCCCATGGCCTTGATGCGGCGAATGAGCTCATGCACCGCATTCATGTCGGCGAGCGCCGTCGTCTCGAGGATTTCCAGCTCGAGCCGCTCAGGGGAAATTTCCGGATGGGTGGCGAGCCGCTCGCGCAGGCGGTTGACGAAGTTGGGCTGCAAGAGGTGGCGCGCCGCGATATTGACGCTGACGGTGATCGCAAGTCCCTCTTGCGCCCAGGCAGCCATCTGGCGCAACGCCTCGTCGAGCGTCCACTCGCCCACGGCGACGATGAGCTCGTGATCTTCGATATCGGGCAGGAACTCGCCCGGCAGGATGAGGTTGCCCGCCTCGTCGCGCAGGCGCAAGAGCGCCTCGACGCCGACCACCTCGCCGCTCTTCATGTTCACCTTCGGCTGGTAATGGAGCTCGAAGCGGTGCTCGGCGAGCGCCGCTTCGATGCGCCGCAGGTTGTCGCGGTGGCTCTTGGCGCGCGCGTCCTGGTCGATGTCGAAGAGGTGGTAGCGGTTGCGGCCGGCTTCTTTGGCGCGATACATCGCCTGGTCGGCATGGCGCAGTAGGGTGTCGGCATCGCTGTCATCGAGCGGATAGAGCGTGACGCCGAGGCTGCCGCTCACCGAGACTTCCTGATCACCGATGGCGATCGGCTGGTGGATGGCGGAGAGAATGCGCGTGAGGGCGATCTCGAGTTCCGCGAGGCCCGCAAGCTTGCCCAAGAGCAGCACGAACTCGTCGCCACCCAAGCGCGCGACGGTATCGCCGCCGCGGATGCTCGCTTCGAGGCGGCGCGCGATCTCGCGTAAGAGCTCATCGCCTGCCGCATGGCCGAGCGTGTCATTGACGGGCTTGAAGCCATCGAGATCAAGGTAGCAGATCGCGAGGAGTTCGCCGCTGCGCTGTGCGGCGGCAAGCGCCTGGCGCAGCCGGTCGCCCAACAGCGCGCGGTTTGGCAAGTGAGTGAGCGGGTCGTAGTGGGCCAGGGTTTCGAGATGCCGCTCATGCTCCTTGAGCGGCGTGATGTCGGAAAAGACGCTCACATAATGAGCCGGCCGGCCCGCTTCGTCATTGACGCGGCTGATGCTCATCAAAGCTACCATCTGGCGGCCATCCTTGCGGCGGTTATGCATCTCGCCGCGCCAGTGGCCTTCTTTTTCCAGCGCCTCATAGAGCGCGGCATAGAACCCGGCGTCGTGATAGCCCGACTTGAGGAGCGCGGGGGTAGCGCCGATCGCTTCCTCGCGCGAAAAGCCGGTGAGCTCGGTGAAGGCGTCATTGACCTCGATGATCGTGCCGGCGGCGTCGGTGATCATGATGCCGTCGTGCGTATTGGCAAACACGCTCGCCGCGAGCTTGAGTTTCGCCTCGACGGCCTTGCGGTAGGTAATGTCCTCCTTGACGCCGAGATAGTGCGTGATCTGCCCGCCGGGGCCGGTGATCGGCATCAGGCGGGCATATTCCCAATAGAACTCGCCATTCTTGCGGCGGTTTTCGATCTCGCCGCTCCAGCCGCGGCCGCTCTTGAGCGCGCCCCACATCGCTTGGTAGGTGGCTAGCGGCGTGCGGCCGGATTGGATGATGCGCGGATTTTGGCCGATGGCTTCCTCGGCCGAATAGCCGGTGATCTCGCAAAAGCGCGGATTGACATATTCGATGCGCCCCTCGGTATCGGTGATGACGATCGAGACCGGGCTTTGTTCGATGGCACGCGAGAATTTCAAAAGCTCGTGCTCGGTGCGCAGGCGCTCGCGCACGTAGTGGTCGAGCAAGGCGCCTTCGAGCTGGCGCACGATGTCGTGTTCGTCGAGCGTGCCGGCGGCTCGGCCGGCCTCGTCGATGACGACCAAGTGGCGGATGTGGCGGCTCGTCATCAGGGCGCTTGCTTCGAGCATGCCGGCTTCAATGCCGATCGTGGCCACCGGCGTGCTCATGACCTCGCCGAGTGAAGTGCGCTCGAGGTCGAGGTGGTTGAAGAGCTTGACCGCATCGCGCTCGGTGAAGATGCCGATGGGCCGCTCCTCTTCGATCACCACGGTGCAACTGACCCCTTGGGCGCGCATGCGCTGCAAGGCCGTGGCGATTGGCGTCGCTGCGGGCAGCGCGACGAGGCAGTTCGACATCACCTTGCCGACGCTGTGCAGGCTGGCGAGAAAATCCCGGCCGAGATGATGCTTGAAGTCGCTGTCGCTGACGATGCCGACAGGCTGCCCTGTGCCGTCGACGACGAGCAGATGGCGGATGCCGTGCTCGGTCATGATGTGATGCCCGGCGCGGTAATCGAGCTCTTGCGATGCAGTGACGACCGGCTGGCTCATCACCGCAGCGACGGGTGTTTCGGGCGCCATGCGTTCGGCGAGCGCGCGCAGCACATCGCGCTCGGTGAGGATGCCGATGACCTTGCCCTCATCGACGATGAGCAAGGAGCCGATTTCGGCATGACGCATGCGCGTCGTCGCCACGGCGAGGGTTTCCGTCGGCTGCGCCTCGACGAGGCGCCAGGTCATGATGTCAGCGAGGCGTTTGGTGGGCACGGGCAGCCAAGGCTATTACTAAAGTTGGCCAATTATGCCCGATCGATGCATGCCCGCAAAGAAGGCGCCGACTCGGAAAATCGGCGCTGGCAGGACGGCAGGAAGGCCGATCAGGCGATGACTTCGGCCTTCTCGATCACGACGTCTTCGAGCGGCACATCCTGGTGAAAGCCGCGCGTGCCGGTCTTGACGGCCTTGATCTTATCGACGACGTCCATGCCATCGACGACGCGGCCGAACACGCAGTAGCCCCAGCCCTGGCCAACAGGTGCGCGGAAGTCGAGGAAATCGTTGTCGGTGACGTTGATGAAGAACTGGCTGGTGGCCGAATGCGGATCAGAGGTGCGCGCCATGGCGATCGTGCCGCGCTCGTTCTTGAGGCCTGCCCGGGCGCTTTGCTCGGCCTCGTTCTCGATCGGCGGCCGCGTGGCCTTGGGCTTCATGCCGGCCGTGAAGCCGCCGCCTTGGATCATGAAGCCGTCGATGACGCGGTGAAAGAGCGTGCCGTCGTAGTGGCCGGACTCGACATAGGCCAGAAAATTGGCGGTGGTCTTGGGCGCCGCGGCAGCGTTAAGTTCGAGCGTGATGACGCCGTAATTGGTGGTGAGCTTGATCATGGGGTCGTTGGCCTTTCGAGGAGTTTTGCCGATTCGATGACGATGGGCGTCAGCGGCACGTTTTGATGATAACCCACGCTGCCGGTGGCGGCCTTGCCGATCTTCTGCACCACGTCCATACCCGCGACGACCTTGCCGAACACCGCATAGCCCCAGCCATCGCGCGACGGGTAGTCGAGCGGCCTGTTATCGACGAGGTTGATGAAGAATTGCGCGCTGGCCGAATGCGGGTCGCGGGTGCGCGCCATCGCGATGCTGCCGGCGACGTTCCTGAGACCGTTCTTGGCCTCGTTCTCGATCGGCGCGCGGGTCGGCTTTTCCTTCATGTCGGGCGTGAAGCCGCCGCCTTGGATCATGAAGCCATCGATGACGCGGTGAAAGATCGTGCCGTCGTAGAAACCGTCTTTGACGTAACGCAGGAAGTTAGCGACGGTCTTGGGCGCTCTCTCGGCATCGAGTTCGAGGACGATGACGCCCAACGTGGTCTTCAATTCCACTTGTGGATTGGCAGCCCAGGCCGGCAGGGCGAGCAGGCAGGCGGCGAGCAGGGTAAGCAGTGGCTTCATGGCAGTCGTCCGAAATGGCGGCACCGTTTTATGCGGCGCCTTCGTGGAGAATTTTCCAGCGCCCATCTTCCTTGATCCAATACTGGCGCTTTTGCATGCGATTCGAGAGATTGCTGCTTTGGTAATCCTGCTCGAAGGTGACGACGACGTATTCTTCTTTGCCGGGATTCCTGAACATGCTGATGTTCTCGGTCTTCACCTTGATCCACGCCTTGCCGGCATTGACCTTGCGCTTTTGCGCGAGCCATTCTTCGCGCGATTTGCCCTCGCCGGAGAAGTTGCGCGCGTAGTGGCGGGCATAGCGCTCGATGTCGAGGCTTTCCCAGTCGCGCCGCCATTCGTCGATCATCGCCAAGAGTGCCTGGCGCTCGGCCTGCCAGTCGTCGAGCGAGAGCCACTCGACGCTGTTGCTGATGATCACCGGCGTGGTGCCGATCTGCAGGTTTTTGGCCAGCGCATCGAGGTCGCGGTTGGCGAGCACCACGCAGCCATCGGAAGCCTTGGGCGGCCGCGAGAAGGTGTCGGAGGGCGTGCCGTGCAGCCAGATGCCGTGGCCATTCTTGCCCATCTTCTTGTCCCACTCGTTGGGATAGTTGATCGGGTAGGCGCCGCTGCCATAGAAATCGGGTAGTTTTTGGCGCGGCAGGCTTGCCGTGACGTGATAGACGCCAATTGGCGTTTTCTTGTCCCCCTCGGCATGCTTGCCGGTGCCCTGTTTGCCGTGTGAGATGTAATAGTCGGCGACGAAGCGCGGCCGGCCATTGTCGTTTTGATAAAGATAGAGGCGCGCCTTTTGCGTATCGACGACGATGGCGTATTTCTGATCGGGCCTAAGCTGCAAGAGGTAGCGCGGCACCTCGGTTTCGCGCGGCTTGTTCTTGTAGGCGCGCAAGCGGGCGATGGCTTCTTCGCGCAAATCGGCGACCTGCTCGCTGGCTTTCTGCACGCCGCCTTCGCCGAAGTTCTTGAGGGGACGGATGCGCGCGAGCAACAGATCGCCCTTGATCAAGTGACCCAAGCGGAAATTGGGATAAGCGCGCAAGAGCGCCTCGGTCTCATTCAGGGCCGCCTCCCAACGGCTTTGCTCGATTTCGGCGAACACGCGGGCAAGCAGCGGCTCCGGCCCCGAATCGGTGTAGCGCGTTGCCGGCGCTGCCGCCAGGCCGCCTTGCGCGGCGAACACCCAAAAGGCGGCGATCCAGGCGCGTGTCTTCATCCGCCGACGCGCTCCTCGCGAATCAGCCACTTGCCGTTTTCACGGCTCATGACGAGCGTCTTGCCGGAGGTGGCGTTGAAGCCGGCGGACTTATAGCTTTGCCGGAAGCGCACGATGGCCTGGTTTCCCTCGACCTTGATCGCAAGCTTGTCGCGCGTCACTTCGATCTTGCCCGGCTTGCCGACGCGCTGGGCGCGCTCGGCCTCCCACGCCTTGCGCGATTGTCCGCCGGGCACTTGGAAGTCCTTCGCGTAATGGGCGAGATAGGCCTTGACGTCTTTGCGCGACCAGGCGGCGAGCCAGCGATCGACGGTAGCGGTGATCTCGGCATGGACGTCGTCTGCCGGAACGGCCGGCGGCGGGGCGGGGCGAGGCTCGGGCGCCTTCGCCTCCGGCGCAGGCTTCGCCTCTTTCACCTCCTTCGTCTCGGCGGGCTTGGTCAGCACGGCTGGTTTCGGCGGCTCGGCGGGGAGATCCGCCTTGGCGAGGGGCGCGGGAGTCGGCTTGGCGGAAGAGGTCGCGACCGCGCTCGCCGGCGTTGCTTTGCCGGCGCTCACGAGGCTGTCGATCATCGCGAGCTTGATCTGCGCCGAGGCATTCGAGGCATCGAGCGAGAGCGCCTTGCCATAGGCTTCGCTCGCGAGGCGCGAATAGATGTCGCCGAGGTTTTCGTGGGCGGTCGCATAGGCCGGATGGGTGCGGATCGCCTTTTCGAGCGCCTCGCGCGCCTTGTCGTATTGCTTTTGCTGGGCGTAAATGACGGCGAGGTTGTTGTAGGGCTCGGGTAAGTGAGGATAGTCCTCGGTGAGCTTCTGGAATACCGCGATGGCCTCGTTTTGCTTGTTGAGCCCCGTCAGGGCGATGCCCTTCAAAAAGCGCCCCTGGGCGTCTTTCGGCTTGTCGGCGAGATAGCGGTTGGCAAGTTCAAGCGCCTTTCCATGCTGGCCGGCCTTGATGAGCTGGTTGATTTCCTCGAGGCTTTGCGCCCAGCCAGAGGCGCTCGCTAAGAGGAGCCAAGCGCTAGCCAAGCACGCGAGCGTCTTCCCGAGCGAGCAAGGCCATAAGGCGAGCAAACGGGCAGAGGAAGCGGGCATGCGAGACCGAATAGAATCCGAGGCGAAATTTCAACGTAAGATTCTAACAAAGTCGCCTGGCCCGGCACGGCCGGTGCTCAGGCCGTGAACCCTGCAATACGATAGCTTTCCATCCCTTTTTTGGCGCTCGGACGCCTTTCGTCTCCCCAATGCTCAAGCTCTACAACTCCCTCACCCGCACGTTGCAAGCATTCGTTCCTATCGAACCCGGCAAGGTGCGCCTCTACGTCTGCGGCATGACTGTCTATGACTACTGCCATCTCGGCCACGGCCGCGTCATGGTCGTCTTCGACATGATCGTGCGCTGGCTCAAGGCTTCGGGTTATGAGGTCACCTATGTGCGCAACATTACCGACATCGACGACAAGATCATCAAGCGCGCTGCCGAAAACGGCGAATCGATCCGCAGCCTCACCGACCGCTTCATCGCCGCGATGCACGAGGATGCCGACGCTTTGGGCGTACTGCGCCCCGACTGCGAGCCGCGCGCAACCGACTATGTGCCCGAGATGCTCGCTCTCATCGAGAAGCTCGAGCAAAATGGCTATGCCTATGTCGCCGCCAACCGCGACGTCTGCTACGCGGTGAGGAAATTCCCGGGCTATGGCAAGCTCTCCGGCAAGTCGCTCGAAGATCTGCGCGCCGGCTGCCGCGTCGAAATCGCCGAAGGCAAGCATGATCCGCTCGATTTCGTGCTCTGGAAACACGCCAAGGACGACGAGCCCGCCGAGGTGAAATGGGATTCGCGCTGGGGCAGCGGGCGGCCCGGCTGGCACATCGAATGCTCGGCGATGAGCTCGAAGCTGCTCGGCGAGCACTTCGACATCCACGGCGGCGGCCAGGATCTGCAATTTCCGCATCACGAGAACGAAATCGCGCAAAGCGAGGGGGCCTTTGGCCATCCCTTTGTCAATTACTGGCTGCACAACGGCTTCGTGCGCGTCGCCGGCGAGAAGATGTCGAAATCGCTCGGCAATTTCTTCACCATCCGCGACATCCTCGCCGTCTATGATCCCGAAGTCGTGCGCTTTTTCATCTTGCGCGCCCATTACCGCAGTCCGCTCAATTACTCCGACGCGCATCTGGACGATGCCAAGGCGGCGCTTGGCCGGCTCTACACCGCGCTCAAAGGCTTCGAGGTCGCGCCGCAAATCGATTGGAGCGAGGCCCATGCCCAGCGCTTCAAGGCGGCGATGGACGAGGATTTCAACACCCCCGAAGCGATTGCCGTGCTCTTCGATCTCGCCAACGAGCTCAATCGCACCAAGGCGCCGCCTTTGGCGGCCCAGCTCAAGGGCCTGGGCGGCGTGCTGGGGCTGTTACAGCGCGATCCGATTGCTTTCCTGCAAGCGGGCCCGGCGGCGCCGGGTTTGAGCGCCGAGGAGATCGAAGCCAAGGTTGCCGCACGGCTTGCCGCGAAAAAGGCGAAGAACTTTGCCGAGGCCGACCGCATCCGCGACGAACTCAAGGCCGCCGGCATCGTGCTCGAGGACGGGCCACAGGGCACGACCTGGCGGCGGGCGTAGCGAAGCGCTGAATATATCTGCTGCGCGGTCAGATGGCTGCGTTCTCCGGTGCTCGGAGCCTCGCCTAACTCATTGTTAGTCCTAAGTTCCAGCGCTTCGTGCGCCATGCCTTTTGCCCGCTTGCGTCGATGTCTTCAGCTTCCTGAGCTCAACGTCAGCACTACTGGCTGGTGATCAGAAGCCTGCGTGCCGAGATCGACCTCGACCTCCGCGACACGCGCGGCGATGTTCTCCGAGACGAAGAAAAAGTCATAAGTCTGCGACCCATCGCTGAACGAGACCTCATGCACGCCGACGGTCGGCGCATGGGGCAGGCCAGGATGTGCGAGCGACCAGGCATCGAGAAGCCTGGGGGCCGTCCCGCCAGCGCCGACTTTCTCAAGCGGCGCGAGTTCCTCCATCCCCGTGCCGATGTTGAAGTCGCCCCAAAGCGCGCCACCTCGTCGAACGGCATCTTGAGGCCGACGGCAAGATAGACCGCCGTTTCACCCAGACCGCCCAGGATGGCCTGATAGGACATGCCCTGATCGACCAGGACCGTCATCATGTGCTGGAAGTCCTTGGTCGTGCCGGCCAGCCGGTAGCCAAGCTCCGTGGCGAGCTTGTTGATACCGTCGAACTCGGCCGCCACCTGGCCCGTTGCGTCCATCATCGCGGTCTTGAGCCTTGTGGCGGCATCCTCGGCCTCGGCAAAGGCCGCAATCGGCCCGCGCATCATGTCCATCATCTGCCCGCCGACCAGACGCGAGGCCTCGCCCATGGCATGAGGTTCGTGGAGGTCTCACGCATGATCTGGCCAAAGCGGGAAAGCGGCCCGCTCGCCATGTCCTTGAGCGTGAGCAGGATGGCCAGTTGCGCGGATGGGCTCATGATCTTATAGTTTTTGAATGCGTGTCGTTCCTGCCTCGATCCTGACAGCCGCGCTCGCCGCCAGTCTCTGGCTGTGGGCGATGGAGGGCTTCGTCCCGGCGCTCGCCTTCTTCATCTTCGGTCTCATCATCGCCGGTGTGTTTGCCTTCGCGTTACAGCTGGGAGACGCCGCCGGCGGCTTCATCGACCGCTTCATCCGCCGTCACGGCCACCCGGATCGTTGATCCGGTTCCAGTAATCCACCGCCGCCGCGCACCATTCCGGAAGCTCGGCGATCTGTGTCAGACGACACCCTAAACTGACCCCCTGTCGACAAGAAAGAATTGACCCCCTGTGCGAAGGAAGCATAGGAGGAAGAGCGAGATGGAGAAGAGAGGGCAACATGATGGGCTTTTGCCGAAAGGGAGGGACGTCATGTTGGAACCTGAAGTGAGCTTCCTCCGAAATTTCGTCTTCCAAGGGATGGGGTATAACGCCCCGTAAGATTGGAAGACGAGAAACCGGGGGAACCTCACAATCCTCGCCCGGCCCAGATAGGCCGGGCGTCAATCACGCCATCGGCGTGTTTCGCCAGCGCCGCGAGTTTCAATCCTCGCCCGGCCCAGATAGGCCGGGCGTCGCGGTTTGCTGCGCGGGCGCGGCAGGCTATACTGTAACGAGTCATCGGTGCGCCACGTGCGGCGAGCACCTCCAAGCAGCACCGGACGCGAAGGTGGCGACGCCGCGTCACCTTCACCTCTCGCGGTAAAGCAGTATGCCAACTCTTTGATCGGCGACATAGCCGGCGTAATCCTCGCGCCGCACCGGGCTCATCACGACTGCGGATGCGCAGGCGTTTCAATCCTCGCCCGGCCCAGATAGGCCGGGCGT
This sequence comes from Rhodocyclaceae bacterium, assembly GCA_026415155.1. Lineage (GTDB taxonomy): Bacteria > Pseudomonadota > Gammaproteobacteria > Burkholderiales > Rhodocyclaceae > Sulfuricystis. The sequence goes on along the minus strand of JAOAHQ010000022.1, from coordinate 2,062 downwards.
CGACAGACTCGACGATCCCCACCTGGCTGCGGATGGTTTCAATCCTCGCCCGGCCCAGATAGGCCGGGCGTCGGGATCAGGACATCACGCACGCGATGCGACCTGCGAAGGTTAAGGACGGAAAGGCCGTCGATCCTGCCTGGTATAGGAACATGCCGCTGCATTTGAGAGCACCGCAAGCGACGCTGCTGCGCATCAAACACAAGCAAGAGATGCTGCTGGTCTACGATTCTGGATCGGACAAGGCCAAGATCGTCGTGCTGGTCGATTACCGCGGGGGGGCCTTAACGTCGTGCGCACCGCAAGCCGCCTGATCGAGACGGACACCCTGCGCGCCATGGCAGGACGCGGGGAGGTGCTGGTTCTGGAGGGCGGCATGTGAGCGGCATGTGACGCCGGATGGGAATCGAACCCACGTACGCCTACCCATTGACGGGCGGCCCCCTTGCCAGTCAGGGCACACGGCGCCACAGCCTGTTTGCATTATAGGCGGCTCATGTAGCGAATCAAATCGCCCATGAAGGATAGACCATGATCGACATCACCCTCGACGACCGCGTTGCATCGGCGTTTTTCTCAATGTTTCAATCCTCGCCCGGCCCAGATAGGCCGGGCGTCGCGGCGCTTGAATCATCCCAGTCAAACACCGCATGTTTCAATCCTCGCCCGGCCCAGATAGGCCGGGCGTCCGGCCATCGCCCATCGCGCGGCGCAGGCGGATGAGTTTCAATCCTCGCCCGGCCCAGATAGGCCAGGCGTCGCGCGGCCGCTGCGGCCGTCGCGACAGAGCCGAAGTTTCAATCCTCGCCCGGCCCAGATAGGCCGGGCGTCTGCATTTATCGCCTCCACACCGTGGCCGGGACGTCGTTTCAATCCTCGCCCGGCCCAGATAGGCCGGGCGTCCCATGCAGTTCAGGCTCACGCGCCGCGCCCTGAAAGTTTCAATCCTCGCCCGGCCCAGATAGGCCGGGCGTCCAGCGCGCGGGCGAACCACTCGTCGAAGACCGGCTCCAGTTTCAATCCTCGCCCGGCCCAGATAGGCCGGGCGTCGTGATGAACCGTCAGCAGCGCGGCGCGTTCATCGGTGTTTCAATCCTCGCCCGGCCCAGATAGGCCGGGCGTCATATGGCTACACGGTGAAGCTCACCGACAACAACAGGTTTCAATCCTCGCCCGGCCCAGATAGGCCGGGCGTCTTCCATTATCGTTGTTCATGGCGTCACTCGATCCTGTTTCAATCCTCGCCCGGCCCAGATAGGCCGGGCGTCGCGCGTAGACCCGTTGCATCGGCGTTTTTCTCAAAGTTTCAATCCTCGCCCGGCCCAGATAGGCCGGGCGTCAATACGTGCGCGTTACAGAGTATTCGCACGAGTTAAGTTTCAATCCTCGCCCGGCCCAGATAGGCCGGGCGTCCGGCGCAGTCAAAACCGCATATATGCGATATCTGGTTGTTTCAATCCTCGCCCGGCCCAGATAGGCCGGGCGTCTTCGACCTCGACGAATTCGTCGCTAGGATCGCCTGGTTTCAATCCTCGCCCGGCCCAGATAGGCCGGGCGTCGCTATAAAAGTAGGTCGAATCAGGCGGGGCGAAGTGTTTCAATCCTCGCCCGGCCCAGATAGGCCGGGCGTCCCGCCGCCTGCCAGCAGCTTCGGCGCTGGCTCCCTGTTTCAATCCTCGCCCGGCCCAGATAGGCCGGGCGTCTCGACGAAGCGCACTTGGTCAATCCAGACGGCAAGGTTTCAATCCTCGCCCGGCCCAGATAGGCCGGGCGTCGCGCCAGGCGAGCGTATCCCCTGCTTGCAGTGTCTCAGGTTTCAATCCTCGCCCGGCCCAGATAGGCCGGGCGTCGCTTCGGCGGGGGCGGTTTTTCGGAGGGATCATGGTTTCAATCCTCGCCCGGCCCAGATAGGCCGGGCGTCAGGCATGGTTACCAGATAGGGCATCAGCAGACTATGTTTCAATCCTCGCCCGGCCCAGATAGGCCGGGCGTCGAAATGTGCATGCATTCACATACCGTATCGACCAGTTTCAATCCTCGCCCGGCCCAGATAGGCCGGGCG
>JAOAHQ010000062.1 GCA_026415155.1 Rhodocyclaceae bacterium | reverse complement strand
GACCTAAAGGTCAGCCTTCACTAGCGCGCCCGCTGCGCGGGCTGGCGCCAAGACCGGTGCCTTAAACCACTCGGCCACGCTTCCGCAACACAACACAATACGCCGGTTTTAGTTCCGGCATGACCTAAAGGTCAGCCTTCACTAGCGCGCCCGCTGCGCGGGCTGGCGCCAAGACCGGTGCCTTAAACCACTCGGCCACGCTTCCTGGCAAGGCGAATTATAGTCCGGTCAAAGGCGGCAGCCCGCAGCGGCGCCGCGCCTCGTTGCAGGCTTCATCGCCGATCCCAATCATCGCCAGCGGCGCGAAGTCGGCGCAGGCCGAGGGGCGCTGCGCGTAGATCGTGCAGCTCACCCATTGGCCGACGGTGCCGGCAAGCGCGATACAGCGGCTAGGCGTTTCAGGGTGCTCACGCATGCAGGCGGTCGTCGGCGTATAGGGGTCAGTCAATGTGGCAGGCACCCAGCCACCGGGGGAGGTATCGAGTTCGGCGCGCGGCAGGGTGACGCGATAGCTCACACAGCAGGCGCCGCAGGATTGACAGGGGGAAGCCATTCAGAACAGCTCGATCTTCTTCTCGGCCGCCGAGGGGCGGCGCACGATGAGCGATTTTTCGTATTCGCTCTCGGCGCGCACTACCGCCTGCACATCGGGCTGGTTGATCGGATTGCGGCGGCAGAAAACGTCGCCTGTGATCGGATCGATGATCACCTTGCGCGACCAGGCGCCGCCGAAATCGGAGGCGACGAGCGGAATGCCTTCGCGTTCGAGCCAGCTCTTCGCGAATTCGGCATTGCGCTCACCAATCGCCATCTGGATCGAGTTCACGATGTTGCCGCCGCCGAAGGCCTTGGCGACGAGGCGCGTGGGCGAGGCGCCTTTCGCATACATCGCGTTTCTGAGCACCTCCATCGCGTAGTCGCCATTGAGGATGATGTCCTCGTCCGCCAATTGGCTCGAGGCGCGGCTGGGCAGCAGGAAATGATTCATGCCGGCAAGCCTCAACTTCGGATCGTAGAGGCAGACCGCAACGCAGGAGCCAAGCAGCGTGGCGATCGGTTTTTCGGTCTGCACGGCCCAGCCGCCCGGGTTGATGTTGATCGCGATGCGTTCGAGCTCGCGCGCGGTCGGGTTGGCAGAGGGCAGGGGGGGCATGGTCGTCTCGGGCGCTTAGCGGCCGTAGGCGATGATCTCTTGCGGGATGCGATCGAGCGGCACGATCTTATCGACGCCCCCCAGTTCGATCGCCACCTTGGGCATGCCAAAGACGACGCAGGTCGATTCGTCTTCGGCAATGGTTTGCGCGCCGGCATCGTGCATTTCTTTCAATCCGCGCGCGCCGTCATCGCCCATGCCGGTCATGATGATGCCGAGCGCATTCCTGCCGGCGGCCTGCGCAACCGAGCGGAACAGCACATCGACCGAAGGCTTGTGGCGATTGACGACCGGGCCGTCGCGGACTTCGACATAGTATTGGGCACCGCTGCGTTTGAGCATCATGTGGCGGCCGCCGGGGGCGATCAAGGCGCGGCCAGAGAGCACGCGGTCGCCATCCTGCGCCTCGCGCACTTCGATCTCACAGAGGCTGTTCAAGCGCTCGGCGAACATCGCGGTGAATTTTTCAGGCATGTGCTGGACGACGACGATGCCTGTGGTTACGCGCGGTAGTTTCGTCAGCACGGCTTCGAGCGCCTGGGTACCGCCCGTCGAGGTACCGATCGCGACGACCTTGTCGGTCGTCTCGGCCATCGCCCGCGCGTTGGCGGCCTGGGCGGCGAGCATGACGTCGGCAGAGAGTTTCGGTCTTAACTGGGCGGCGCTCGGCGCCACGCGGCGCATGTTGGCGCGTGCGGCGGCGCGCACGGCCGAGACGATGTCCTCGCTCGCTTCCTGCAAAAACTGTTTGACGCCCATCTTGGGCTTGGTGATGATCGCGAGCGCTCCCGCGGCGAGCGCTTCCATTGTCGCCGCGGCGCCTTTTTCAGTGAGCGAGGAGCAGACGACGGTCGGCGTCGGATGCTCGGCCATGATCTTCTTGAGGAAGGTGAGCCCGTCCATGCGCGGCATTTCGATGTCGGTGACGATGACATCGGGCCAGACGAGCTTCATCTTTTCGAGCGCATAGAGCGGATCGGGGCAGGCGGCGATCACCTCGATATCCGGCTCTTTTTCCAGCGTTTCCTTGTTGACCTGGCGGACGACGGCGGAGTCGTCGATCAGGATGACCTTGATTTTCTTCATGCAGGCAGGCGATAAATGGTGGGTTTGACGGGCTTCAAGGTGTCGTTGATGCCGTTCAAGCTCTCCGAATGGCCGACGATCAAATAGCCGCCCGGCTTGAGCTTCTCGACGATGCGGGCTACGACTTGTCGCTTGGTGGCATTGTCAAAGTAGATCATCACGTTACGCAGAAAGATGACGTGGAAGTGGCCAATCTCCGGCAGCGGCGCATTGAGGTTGATCTGCATGAAGCGCGTGTGGCGGCGCAGCTCCGGTGCGATGAGGAAGGCGCCTGCTTGGCTGCGCACGCCCTTCAGGCAGTATTTTTTCAGATATTCGGTCGGCAGCCCCCGCGTGCGATCGAGCCAGTAGATGCCGCGCTGGGCGATGCCGAGCACGTGGGTGCTGATGTCCGAGCCGAGGATGCTCCAGTTGCCGTGGATGCCCAGCTCATCGGCGAGCACCATGGCGATCGTATAGACCTCCTCGCCGGTCGAGGAAGCCGCGCTCCAGACCTCGAACGGCTGGCCCATCGGGTGTTGCGGCAGGATGTGCTGGCGCAGGAAATCGAAGTGCGCCTCCTCGCGAAAAAAATAGGTTTCGTTGGTGGTGAGCAAATCCACCATCGTCTGCCGTTCCTGCGGATCGCGGCCGCTGGCGACGAGCTCGTAATACTCGCCGAAGCTCGCCAGCCCCAGCGCCTTGAGGCGCTTGCCGAGCCGGCCGACCAAGAGCACCTTTTTCGAATCGGCGAGACTGATGCCGGCAATTTGGTAGATGAGCCGCTGGAACTTGGCGAATTCCGCATCGGTGATGGCGGCCTCGGTCATGGTAACGATTCTACCCGCTCGCCGGCGCCGTCTTGCCAGCGCCGACCTTCGGCTGCGGAAGCCTGAAGTAGGCCATCAGCTCGTGCAGGCGCTCGACCTGTCCGCTCATCTCTTCGGCTGTCGCGGCAAGCTCTTCGGACGCCGAGGCGTTTTGCTGCGTCGCCTGGTTGAGCTGCCCCATCGCACCATTGATCTGCCCCACCCCCTGGCTTTGCTCCTGGCTCGCCGCGGCAATCTCCTGCACGAGATCGGAAGTCTTCTTGATCGAGGGCAGCATCTCGTCCAGCAGCTGCCCCGCCTTCTCGGCGAGTTTCACCGAGGAGGAGGCCACCTGCCCAATCTCCTGCGCCGCAATCTGGCTCCGTTCGGCCAGCTTCCTCACCTCGGCCGCGACGACCGCAAAGCCCTTGCCATGCTCGCCGGCGCGCGCCGCCTCGATCGCCGCATTGAGCGCCAACAGATTGGTCTGATAAGCAATGTCGTCGATGATGCCGATCTTGTCGGCAATCTGCTTCATCGCCTCGACCGTCTCGCGCACCGCCTGGCCGCCTTCCTGCGCCTGCCGCGAGGCCGTCATCGCCATGTTGTCGGTCACCTTGGCATTCTCGGTGTTCTGATTGATCGAGGCCGTCATCTCCTCGATCGAGGCCGTCGTCTCCTCCACCGATGCCGCCTGCTCGGAACTCGACTGCGACAAACTCTGCGCCGTCGCCGAAACCTGAGTAGCCGAATCGAGCAGGCTATCCGAGGCGCGGGAAACCTCACCGATGGTCTGGGCGAGCTTTTCGAGGGTATAGGCCAGGGAGGCCATCAGTTGCCCCAGTTCGTCGCGGCGATCGACTTCGAGCGTAACGGTCAGATCGCCTTCGGCGAGCCGGCTGGCGACATTCACGCTCTCACGGAGCCGGCGCAGCATGTCGGTGAGCAGCAGGAAGAAGGCGATTGCGAGGCTGATAACGACGAGGGCGGAAACGATCGAGAACCCGATGCCCCAGCCGGCACGCCGGGCGTCGTCGGCGACACGCCGCTGCAACTTGTCGGCCAGTGCATCCTCGAAGCCCTTCATGGCGTCGATCTTGGCCGTGATCGTCGCAAACCAGCTCGCCGGTTCGATGCCGAAATTGCCTTCGAAGGCCTTTTCGATGACCATCCCGCGCAAACGCGCCGTCTCTTGAGCCGGTTTGTCGGCGAGCAAGGCATCAAGCGCCTGCAGCGTCTGGGCATCGACGAGGCTGCGGAAGGTGGTGAGGGAGCTCTCTTGCGCCGTGACGATGCTCTGCAGGCGTTGAAAGAGGGCGACGGTGAGCGGGACATTCGCCGCGAGCACGCCATTGACCGTCGCCCGCTCGCGGCCGACCTGCTCTTTCGCATTGATGAACATCGCGTAGGCCAGCAGTCGCCGCGTTATGTCCGCCTCGTCGGTGACCGCCGGCGCCTGGCCGAGCGGGGCCAGCAAGCGGTCGATCGCGCCAGTGTAGAAGGCGAAGGATTCCGGGCCGCTCGCTTGCAAGGCGCTTACGCGCTGACGCATTTCGCCAAGCTGGCCGAGGTAGGCGAGACCTTCCTCGAGCAGCTGGCGCAGACTGGTGGGCAGCATTACTGAGCTCGGCGAGCGCAGCAGGCGTGCCAGCTCTTCCCGAATACGGTCGGAGACTTCGCGCTGCCGACCAAGCTCGTCGGAGAACTTCGCTCCCTTGCTGCCAATGAAGCCGGCCGAGAGCCCGCGCTCCTTCTGCAGCTCATGCACCACGTTGCTGGTGGCCACGGCGGCCTCCCCAATTGCGGCGATTTGGCGCGCCTGCTGCAATTCGCACCAATCGCGCCAAAGGCCTGCGCCGGTGTAATAAAGCGTGCCCAGCAGAAGGGCGCCAAACAAGAGCAGCAGGCGAGCGCGCAGGGACGTCATGAATGCGGGCATGGCACACCTCCTTTCGAGATGCTGGCGCCAAAAACCTCGTCGCGGCCGGCAGGTCAGTTGGCCGCTGCGGTTTCTGGATGGTTCTGCGAGATATCGGCGAGCAGGGCCATTTCGTCGATGGAGAGGACTTTCTGGATTTCGAGGATGACGACGAACTTGTTATTGACCTTGCCCATGCCGGCGATGAAGTCGGCGCGAATCTTGGCACCGAAGGAGGGCGGCGGTTCGATCTCGCTGTCGGGTATCTCGAGCACCTCGGACACCGCATCGACCATGATGCCGATATCGTGACGGCTATCCTCCTGCGTCACCTCGACGATGACGATGCAGGTGCGCCGCTGCACTTCGCTCACCTTGCCCCCGAAACGGGCCGCCAGATCGATGACCGGCACCACCGCCCCGCGCAGGTTGATCACGCCGCGAATGAAGGCCGGCACCATCGGAATCTCGGTCAGATTGCCGTATTCGATGATCTCCTTCACATTGAGGATGCCCACGGCGAACATCTCGCCGCCTAAGGTAAAGGTCAGGTATTGATGCGTCTGTCCC
>JAOAHQ010000055.1 GCA_026415155.1 Rhodocyclaceae bacterium | reverse complement strand
GATGCCATCGCCTGGAAGCTCAATACCCGACCCCGCAAGAGCCTCAACTGGCTTTGCCCTGCCGAACTCTTCATGCCCGAGGCCTTCAACTTCGAACAACACTTTCGTCAATTCGTTGCACTTCGACCTTGAAACCGCCGGCCATCTGGTTGTAACCGACGGTGACATACTCGCCAAGCAGGCCTTCGTGGAGATGCTTGTCGCGGTAAGAAGGCTCGCCCGGCAAATACCAGTCGCCGATGCCGCTTTTCTTCGCCGACAGGTAAAGATCCTCCGAGCCGCCTTGCGAAATGGTGATCTTGACGTTCTCACGCTTTTCGAAGGCGCGCGCGATTTCCGTCATCGGCTTGACCATTGTGATGCCGCAATAGAGCAAGAGCTCCGCGACGGGCTGGGCGAAGGCAGGTAAGGCGAAGAGGGTAACCACCCAAAAGAGAAAGAGCCGTTGCATCATGATGATTTCCTTCGATCAGGCTTGGGCCAGCCGAGCAGCGAGTGCTGCCGCAGGCATCGGCTTGCCGTAGAGGAAGCCTTGCAGCAAGTCGCAGCCGTGCCGCTCGATGAGAAAGCGCTCCTGCGCGGGCGTTTCGATGCCCTCGGCGACGACTTCGAGCCCAAGCTCATGGGCGAGCGCGATCGTGGCGCGGCAGATCGCCGCATCGTTGGCGTCGCTTTCGATGTCCTTGACGAAGCTGCGGTCGAGTTTCAAGGCCTGGATCGGCAAATGCTTGAGCCAGGCGAGCGAAGAATGCCCCGTGCCAAAGTCGTCGATGGCAAGCCGAATGCCCAGGTCTCGCAAGTCGGCAAGCTCTCCGACGGCTTTCTCTGGGTCGGCCATCGCCGCCGATTCGGTGATCTCGAGTTCGATCGCCGAAGGCGCGAGGCCATGGCGCTTAAGCGTCTCGGCGACTTGCTCGGCAAAATGCGCATCGCGCAATTGCTGGGCCGAGAGATTGATGGCAATGCGCGGCGGCTTGAATCCCGCCGCTTGCCAGGCGGCGATCTGCCGGCAGGCCGCTTCGAGCACCCAGGCGCCCAATGCGCCGATGAGACCGGTCTCTTCGGCGATCGGGATGAATTGCAGCGGCGGGATTGCGCCGCGCGTCGGATGCGTCCAGCGCAACAGCGCCTCGGCGCTGCAAAGCGTGCGCGTCTTGGCGCAAAGCTGAGGCTGGTAATGAAGCTCAAAGGCGCCCGCGGCGAGCGCTTCGCGCAACGCGCGTTCGAGTTCCAGCCGCTCGGCGGCGGCGGCATTCATCGCCGCGGTGAAGAATTGCGCATTGTTGCGCCCTTTTTCTTTGGCGTGATACATCGCCGTGTCGGCGTTCTTCATCAGCGTCTCGAGGTTCTCGCCATCCTCGGGAAACAGCGCAATGCCGAGGCTCGGGCTCGAATGCAGCGTGAGTTCGCCGATCTTGAAGGGGGCGTTTAAGGCGGCGAGGATCTTGTCGGCCACGCGCGCGGCATCGTTTTGCGCCTTGATGCGGCTGAGCACGACGACGAATTCGTCGCCTCCCAGCCGCGCGACGATGTCGGCCTCGCGCACGCTTGCCTTGAGCCGCCGGCCGACTTCGATGAGGAATTCGTCGCCGACTTGGTGGCCGAGCGTGTCATTGATGAGCTTGAAGCGGTCCATGTCGAGGAAGATGAGCGCCATGCGGCACCCCTCGCGCGCGGCGGTAGCGAGCACTTGTTCGCTGGCCACCGTCAGGAAGAGGCGATTGGGCAGCCCGGTGAGCGGGTCGTGGTGGGCGAGATGACGGATTTTTTCTTCGCTCTCCTTCTGCTCACTGATGTCGGTGAAGCTGCCGATGTAATACTCGATCTCGCCGTGCTCGTTTTTCACCGTCGAGATCGACAGCAGTTTCGGATAGATCGCGCCTTCCTTGTGGCGATCCCACAGCTCGCCCTGCCAGAAGCCCGATTCCTTGAGCGATCGCCACATCGCCTGATAGGTTGAGGGCGGCGTGCGGCCCGAGGAAAGAAAGCGCGGATCTTGGCCGCGCGCCTCGTCGGGCGTGTAGCCGGTCAGCCGCGTGAAGGCCGGGTTGACTTCGACGATGCGGTTGTTGGCATCGGTGATGATGATCGCTTCGCCGCTATGCTCGAAGACATGGGCGGCGAGCCGCAACTGGCGCTCGCTTTGCTTCTTGGCGAGCAGGTTTTTGACCCGCGCGCGCAGTACCGAGGCGATCACCGGCTTGGTCAGGTATTCGTCGGCGCCGAGCTCGAGACCGTCGAGCTGGCTTTGTTCGGAGACGTCGGCGGTGACGAAGATGACGGGCACGTCGCGCGTCTCGGGGGCGCTGCGCAGTGCGCGCAGCACGTCGAGACCGCTCATGTCGGGCATCATGACGTCGAGCAGCACGAGCTCGGGTCGCGGCACGCTCTGCATGATCGCCAGCGCATCGGCGCCGTTGGTGGCGGTCTTCAAGCGGTAGTCTTGCTTCAACGCGGCGACCAGGACATGCAGGTTGGCCGGCATGTCATCGACGAGCAGCAAGAGCGGCTTGTCTTGGGAAGGCGAAAAGACCATGGTCAGGCGAGTCTACCGCGGCGCGGCGGCGAGCGCATCGAGCGTTGCGAGCGCGCCGGCGTGGTCGAAGTCGTCGATCTGGCGCAAAAGCCGCGCCAGCCGTCCGCTCGGATCGTGGCGCGTCGCGCGGGCGAGTTCGGCGACGAGCTCGTCCGGCGCGACTTCGCGTGCGGCGAGCCAGGGGCGCAGCTCGGCGAGCAGGCGCGCCAGATCGGGCGCGGCTTCGTCCTCCTCCGCTTTTTGCCGGGCGAGCCAGGCGGCGATCGAGGCGCGCGCCTCGTCGAGCGCCTCGACGAGGGCGGCGAGCGAGGGCCGCTGCTCGCCGCCGGCAAGACGCGCTTCGAGTTCGCGTGCGGCCTCGGCGAGCGCCGGCATGCCGAGATTGGCCGCCGCGCCCTTGAGCGTATGCAGGCTTTCCGCCGCCTCACGCGCTCCGCCCGCAAACAGGCGCGCCGCGAGACGGTCGGCGAAATCGGCGTGGGCGGCGGAAAATTCCTCGACGAGGCGGGCGTAGAGCGCGCGATCGCCGCTCAGGCGGGCGAGCGCCCGGGCCGGGTCGAGCCCCGGCAGCGCCGCCTCGTCCGGCGCGCCGGCGGGCGCCGGGCCGGCCGGCTGTTCCGCCGCCGGAACGAGGAAGCGTTCCAGCACGCGCGCGAGCTCCTCGGGGTCGATCGGCTTGGCGATGAAGTCGTCCATGCCGGCCGTCTCGCAGCGGGCGCGGTCTTCGGCGGTGACGGCGGCGGTCATGGCGACGATCGGCAGGGTCTGCCGCCCGGGCAGTGTTCGAATGCGACGCGCGCATTCGAGACCGTCCATCACCGGCATGTGCAGGTCCATCAAGACGAGGTCGAAAGCTTCGCGCGCGACGACTTCGAGACCGAGCGCGCCATTGCCGACCACGCGCACGTCGAGGCCGCGCTTGGCGAGGAAGCCGCGCGCCACCTGCTGGTTGAACGGGTTGTCCTCGACGACGAGCACGCGGCCCGCAAACTGCCGTCCCGCCAGCGCCGACTATTGCGCAGCAATGGACGAAACCGCCGGCGCCGCGCCGTCGGCGCGTTCGACGACGACGGTGAAGGAGAAGGTCGCGCCCTGGCCGGGCTGGCTGGTGACGCCGATCTCGCCGCCCATCAGCGCGACGAGTTTTTTGCTGATCGCCAGGCCCAGACCCGTGCCGCCATGCCGGCGCGTGATGCTGCCGTCGGCCTGCGTGAAAGGCTGGAAGAGCCGTTCGGCGGTCGTGCGGTCGAGCCCGATGCCGGTATCGCGCACCGCGAAGCGCAGCATCAGGCCTTCGGGCCGTTCGGCGGCAAGCTCGGCATGCAGCGCGATGCCGCCGCGCTCGGTGAATTTGACGGCATTGCCGACCAGGTTGGCGAGCACCTGCCCCAGGCGCAGCGGATCGCCGATGACCTGGGCGGGAATCGCCGGGTCGATCTCGATGTCGAGCGAGAGCGATTTTTCCTTGATCTGCGCGGTAAAGAGATCGCCAGTCTCCTTGAGCACGGCGGCGGGCGAGAAGGGCAGGCGCGCGATTTCCATGCGGCCGGCCTCGATCTTCGAATAGTCGAGAATGTCGTTGAGGATGGAGAGCAGCGCGCGGCCCGAGGCGAGCGCGTTGGCGAGCAGTTCGCGCTGGCCGTCTTCGAGCGGACCATCCAGCGCAAGCTGGGTGAGCCCCAGGATCGCGTTCATCGGCGTGCGGATCTCGTGGCTCATGTTGGCGAGGAATTCCGATTTCGCCTCGTTGGCGGCTTCGGCGGCGGCGCGCGATTCTTCGAGCGCGATCTGGTCGAGCTGCTCGCGCGTGACATCCTGCACGGTGCGGATGCCGGCAATGAGCTGGCCTTGGGCGTCGAACTTGAGCTCGGCCTGCTCGCGCACCCATTTCGTCTCGCCGTCGACGACGATGCGGTGCACGATGTCGTAGGGCGCGCCCTGCAAGGCGGCCTGCCAGGCGGCATCGACCCTTTCGCGGTCGTCCGGATGGACGCAGGCGAGGAAGTCCTCGTAGGAGAGCGGATGGCCGTCGGTGACGCCGAAGATGCGGTAGGTCTCGGCCGACCAGTCGAGCTTGTTGTGCGCAAGATCGAGATGCCAGCTGCCGATGTGGGCGACGCGCTGGGCGCGGTTCAGGGTGTCGGCGATCTCGGCGAGCTGCCGGGCGTCCCTTTCGCGCAGCTCGACGAGGTTTTGCTGGACAAGGAAGGCCTCATGGGTGCGCGCCTGGGCGCGCGAAAGCGCAAAACCGGCGACGAGCGCGAGCAGGGTGGCGATCAGGCCGCCGCCGACGAGCGCGCGCCGCTCGTTCGCCGTGGCGGCGTCAAGATCATCGAGGGCGAAGCCGACGGCGACGGCGACGGCGAGCGGATAGCGTTCGAGATTTTGCCAGGCGATCAGCCGCGGGATGCCGTCGGCCGCTTCGGCGGAAACGAAGCCGCTTTTCTCGCCGCGCACGATGCCGGCGAAGGCCGGCGCTGTCTCGACATTACGGGCGAACCAATCCGCCTGGCCCGGCGCGCGGGCGACGATCTGCAAGGGCTCGCGGCGCAGGAGGACGATCAATCCTTTCTCGCCCAGCGGAAAGCGCTCGAACAGCTCGGCGAGATGGCGCATGTAGATCGCCGCCATCAGCACGCCGGCGAAACGGCCCTCATTGTCTTTGAGCGCCAGGCTCAAGGGCAGCACTTGGGCGCCGGCGGTGCGGCCGACGATCGGCGCGCCCAGATAGGTGCCGCGGTCGGGCTCTTCGCGCTGGGCGCGGAAATAGTCGCGGTCGGCGAAACTCGCGCCGACCTTGAAGCCACGCACGGTGGCGGCCACGCCGCGCCCGTCCCGGTCGAAGATGCCGAAATCGAGATACTCGGGCATGTGGCCGCGCATCTCGTCGAGGATGCCGGCGGCGACCGAGGGGGTTAGCTGCGCCGGATCGATGCGGCGCTCGAGGATGCCCAGCGTCGTCTCGATGCTCTGCAGGAATTGCCCGGTTTGCAGCGCGAGCGCCTGGGCCAGCCGTGCGGCGTCCTGTCGGGCATTGCTTTCCTGCGTGCGCGCGACGAGACCCAGGCCGCCGGCGATGCCGCCCCACAACAGCAGCAGGAAGGCGCCGACGGCGATCCAGAGGCGTCTGGCCGAGAAGCTGGGCGAGGCGAGCGACGGATGCATGGTTTAAAGAGGCGTGAGGGTGCCGTCCTGCCGGCGCCGGCTGTCAGGCATCGTCAGCCAGCAGTTTAGCCGTGTGTCGCGCGATCATCCACTCCTCGTTGGTGGCGAGAACGAGGGCAGTGACCGGGCTTCCGGCGGCGCTGATGCGTTTTTCTCCGGCGGCGTTGGCGGCGGCGTCGAACTCGAGGCCGAGCCAGGAAAGCTGCCGGCTGACTTTCTCGCGCACCGGCGCGGCATGCTCGCCGATGCCGCCGGTGAAGACGAGGGCGTCGAGGCCGCCGATCGCCGCCGCGAGCGAGCCGATCTCGCGCACGATGCGGTAGCAGAAGAGGTCGACGGCCTCCTTCGCCTCGGGCTTCTCCGAGGCGAGGAGTTCGCGCATGTCCTGGCTGATGCCGGAGACGCCCAGGAGTCCCGATTCCTTGTAGAGCAGCCGGGTGAGCGCCTTGGCATCCATGCCTTCGTAGTCCATCAGGTAAAGCAGCACGCCGGGATCGAGGCTGCCGCTGCGCGTCCCCATCATGAGGCCTTCGACGGCGGTAAAGCCCATCGTCGTCGCCTGGCTCTTCCTGCCCCGCATCGCGCACATCGAAGCGCCGTTGCCCAAGTGGGCGACGACGACGCGGCCGTTGGCCTGTTCCGGCGGCAGGTGGCGCGGCAGCACGTCGGCGATGTATTCGTAGGAGAGACCGTGAAAGCCGTAGCGGCGCACGCCCTGCGCCGTGATGCGGCGCGGCAGCGCGAAGAGTTGCGCGACGGGCGGCTGGGTGCGGTGAAAGGCGGTGTCGAAGCAGGCGATCTGCGGCACACCCGGCAGCGCGGCGGCCATCGCCTCGATGCCGGCCAGATTGTGCGGCTGGTGTAACGGGGCGAGCGGAATGAGCGCCCGAAGGCGCGCGAGGTGCTCATCATCGAGCCGGATCGGCTGGGCATAGTCCTGCCCGCCATGCACGACACGATGGCCAACGCCGGCGATCGTAAAGCCTGCTTCGTGACTGGCGAGCCAGGCCACGAGATGGGCGAGCGCGGCGCGATGCGGGGCTTCGCCGTCGATCGGCAGATCGGCATCGTCGAGGAGGCGGCCCTGCGCGTCTTTCGCTTTCAGGTGCGGTCTCGCGCCGATGCCGTCGATCTGGCCGGAAAGCTCGGGCTGGGGCGGAATCGGCGTCGTGTGGCGAAACAGGGCGAACTTGATCGAGGAGGAGCCGGCGTTCAGGGTGAGGATCGCTTGGGTCATGTTCGCCTCACTTGCCGTTGCGCTTGGCATGCGCCATCACGACGGCGATGGCGGTCGAGGCGGTGCGCGTCTGCGCCGAATCGGCGCGGGAGGTGAGCACGATCGGCGCGCGCGCGCCGAGCACGATGCCGGCGGAGAGCGCATCAGCGAGGTATTCGAGCTGCTTGGCGAGCATGTTGCCGGATTCGATGTCGGGCACGAGCAGGATGTCGGCCTGGCCCGCCACCGCCGAGCGGATGCCCTTGGTGCGCGCGGCGACGGTCGAGATCGCGTTGTCGAAGGCCAAGGGGCCATCGAGCACGCCGCCCTTGATCTGGCCGCGGTCGGCCATCTTGCACAGCGCCGCGGCATCGAGTGTGGCCGGCATCTTCGGATTGACGGTCTCGACGGCGGCGAGGATCGCCACCTTCGGCTCGGCGATCTTGAGCATGCGCGCCAGATCGATCGCGTTTTGCACGATGTCGACCTTGGCTTCGAGGTCGGGGGCGACATTGACCGCCGCATCGGTGATCAGCAAGGGGCGCGGATAGGTCGGCACGTCCATCAGGAAGACGTGGCTGATGCGCCGGTCGGTGCGCAGGCCGTTGATCTTGTCGACCACTTCGGCCATCAGCTCGTCGGTATGCAGCGACCCTTTCATCAGCGCCTCGACCTGCTCCTCGCGCGCGAGCGCGACGCCGATCTCGGCGGCGGCGTGGCTGTGCGGCACGTTCATGAATTCGCAGCCGGCCAGATCGAGGTTCAGCTCGTCGGCCAGGCGGCGGATCTTGTCCTCGGGGCCGACCAGCAGCGGTTCGATGAGCCCGCGGTCGCGCGCGAGCAGCGCCCCTTTCAAGGATTCGGTGTCGCACGGATGGACGACCGCCATGCGGATCGGGCTCAAGCCCTTGGTGATCTCGAGCAGATGTTCGTAGCGCGAGGTCTTGGTCGCGGAGAGGCGAATCTCGGGCATGGCGACCTTCGGGCGGCGGATTTTCTCCGTCGGCGCGACGACTTCGATCGTGCCGTGGATCACGCGCTCGTCGTCCTGGTTCTTGCACACGCAGTCGAAGACGATGTGATGGTTGTGGTCGAACTTGCGCTGGCAGGCGACGGTGGCCGTCAGCGTGTCACCGACGCGCACCGTCTGGTCGAAATGCAGGTTTTGCTCGACGTAGATCGTGCCCGGGCCGGGAAACTGCGTGCCGAGGATGTTGGAGAACAGCATGCCGCCCCACATGCCGTGGCCGACGACCTCGCGAAACTGCGAGGAGCGCGCGTATTCCGGATCGACGTGGGCCGGGTTCATGTCGCCGGAGAGGATGGCGAACATCTGGATGTCCTCGGGTCGCAAGGTGCGCACCAGCGTGGCGGCATCGCCGACCTGGATTTCGTCGTAGGTACGGTTCTCGATGGTTTCGATGAGGTCGATCTGGGTCATGGCGGGCTCCGCTCGGTGAAACGTGCGCATTCTTACCCGACTTTTATTGCGGAGCAATAAAGGCGGCCGGATCTTGGCGGTAGAAGCGCCGCAGCTGATCATAGACGGCGGGGTATTCCTCGCGCAACAGCGCGGGGGCTTCGAAGAAGACCTCGCTCGTCACGGCGAAGAATTCGCCCGCATCGAGGGCCGCATAAGGGTCGATTGCCGTCTCCTCGCCCTCATCGACGCGGCGGCAAAAATCCTCATAGGCGGGAGCGAAGGCGCCGATCCAGTCGGCGCGCCGCATGTCGGCATGAAGCCGCGGCATGCCGTCGGTGGCGCCATTCGTCATGTCGAGCTTGTGGGCAAACTCGTGGATGACGACATTGACCTCGCCGGGCTCGGCCGGATCGTCGAACCACGACAGCAGCACCGGGCCGCCTTGCCAGGCTTCGCCGAGCACGGCGTCGTCGAATTCATGCACGATGCCATCGGCATCCTCGATGCGGCGCGGAATGACGAAATCGCCCGGATAGACGACGATGCCGACCCAGCCCTCATACCAGTCAAGACCGAGGTTGAGGATTGGCAGGCAAGCCTGGAGGGCGATTTCGAGCTGCATGGCGGCGGTAAGCCGCAAGCCCTGGGCGCCGCTCCATTGCTTGGTGGCGATGAACTGGCGGGCAAGCTCGCGCAGCCGGCGGCGTTCCGCGTCGCTCAAGCGGTCGAGGAAGGGGTAAGGATATTCCGCGGCGCGCCACTGCTCATCGCGGATGGCGAGTTTCGCGGCGGCGCGGCGGCGCCGCCAGTCGCGGAAGGCCTTGATCACTTGCGCGTCGTCAGGAAGATGCCGCCAAAGATCAGCAAGATGCCGGCAAGATGAAACGCCCTCAGCCGTTCGCCGAGGAACAGCGCGGCGAGCAGGATGCCGAAGGCGGGCAAGAGATGGATGAACAAGCCGGCGCGCGAGGCGCCGACCTGCTCGACGCCCTTGTTCCAGCACAAAAAGCCGAGGAAGGCGGGAAAGATGCCCGCATAGGCGATGGCAAGCCACGCGCCGGGGGTGTGGACGATGTGGCGGCCCAGCGCGATTTCGAGCAGATAGACCGGCAAGGTGGCGAGCACGCCGATCGAGGCGATCGCAAACAGGAAGGCGAGCGGATGGGCCGCCGGCCGGCCAGGCAAGAGCAGCGTATAGACCGCCCAGGCGATCACGGAGAGCAGGATCCAAAGGTCGCCGACGTTGAGCGTGAGCAAGAGGAGGTTGTGCGGATCGCCGCGCGCGACGATCGTGATGACACCGAGGAACGAGGCGGCGATACCCGCCCCTTCGAGGGGCCGTAATCGCTTGCCCTGGAAAATCCAGGCGAGCGCGACGATGACGATGGGAATGAAGGAGTTGAGCAGCAGGCCATTGATCGCCTCGGTCTCTTGCAGCCCCAGATAGGTCAGCGCGTTATAAAGCGTCGTGCCGAGAATGCCGAGCCAGAGAAGCCGCCGCCAGCCGGCGGCAAGCAGCGCCCAGTCGCGCGTAAGATACGGCCAGGCGAGCGGCAAAAGGCAGGCGAGGGCGATGATCCAGCGCCAAAACGAGAGCGCGATCGGCGGCACCTCGGCGCGCATGCCGCGACCGACGATCCAGTTGCCGGCCCAGAACAGATTGGCCAGCGTGAGGAGCAGATAGGGAGAAGCCTTCATGTCACTCCAAAAGCGACGGGGGCCAGCGGCCCCCGTCGCAGGTCATTGAGCAAGCGCCGTCCCGCCGGCGCCGACTTTCGGCTTATTCGACCTTGGCCTTGGCGCGCAGATCGAGGATGTGCTTCTCGACCGCCTGGCTCCTCAGCCGCTGCACGATCTGCGGCTTGACGTCGTCGAAGGGCGGCGCCTTCAACTCGCGCACGTCGTCGAGCTGGATGACGTGCCAGCCAAAGTTGGTTTGCACGGGCGTGTCGGTGAATTTGCCCTTCTCGAGCTTGACCATCGCCTCGGAGAAAGCGGGCACGTAGCTGGCCTTGTTCGCCCAGCCGAGCTCGCCGCCGCGCTCCTTGGAGCCTGGGTCCTTCGAGACCTTGGCGAGCTCCTCGAATTTCTGTCCCGCCTTGAGCTTGGCGATGATGTCTTTCGCTTCGCCCTCGGTTTCGACGAGGATGTGGCGCGCCTTGTATTCCTTGTCGCCCAGCGCGGCCTTGATCGCTTCGTATTCCTTCTTCACGTCGTCGTCGCTGATCTTCACGTTGCGCGCGAAGTCGTTGAGATAGGCGCTGATCAAGACGCCCTGGCGCGCCAGTTCGAGCTGGCCTTGCACCTCGGACTTCTTGTCGAAGCCTTTCTTGAGCGCTTCCTGCGTCAGGATCTCGCGGCGCACGAGCTCTTCCTTGACGGCGGCCTCGAGCTCCGGCGTCTTGGCCTGCCCTTGGGCGAGCTGCCCAGCGATGAGCACCTCGGCGCGATTGGCGGGAATCGCCTTGCCATTGACGGTGGCGACGGCCGCCTTGGCCGCGGGCTTGGTGTCCTTGTCGGCGGCGAACACAGAGGGCGCGAGAGCGGCGGTGAGGGCAAACAGAGAGGCGGAAAGGAGAGCGCGGTTCATGGTCATCCTGGAGCGAAGGGTTGTCAGAGTTCCTGAGGGGCCTTGGCGACGATCGACAAAGCGTGGATGCCGTTTTGCATCAAATCGCCAACGGCATCATACACCAAGCGATGGCGGCGCACGGTGGGAAGATTTGCAAAGCAGGCGGCGACGATCGTGACGGCGTAATGGCCGCCCTGGCGGGCGCCGGCATGGCCAGCGTGCTGGTCGCTTTCATCGCGAATTTCGAGTGAGATCGGTTCCAGGCGGGCGAGCCGCTCGCGCAGCCAATCGACGCGGTTCATGCCGGCAGCACCTGCTTGAACGGTTTCACCGTCACGCGCGCATAGACGCCGGCGGCAACATAGGGGTCGGCCTCGGCCCAGGCCTGTGCCTCTTCGAGCGAGGGAAATTCGGCGACGATGAGGCTGCCCGAGAAACCGGCCGGGCCGGGGTCGGGGCTGTCAATCGCAGGGCAGGGGCCGGCGAGGATCAGCCGGCCCGCGGCCTGGAGCGCTTCGAGGCGTTCGAGGTGGCGTGGACGGGCGGCGAGCCGCTTCTCGAGCGTGCCGGGCGCGTCTTCGCCGAGGATCAGGTAGAGCATCAGGCGTTTTCCTTCTGGTCGATGTATTTGGCGAGCAAGAGCCCTTGGGCGACGACGAAGACGAGCATCAGCCCCATGCCGCCGAAGAGCTTGAAATTGACCCAGTCGGCCTCGCTGAAATGATAGGCGATGTAGAGATTGAGCCCCCCCATCACCGTGAAGAAGGCCACCCAGGCGAGATTGAGGCGCGTCCACACGGCATCGGGCAGCGCCAATTGCTGTTCGAGCAGCGCGCGCATCAGGTTCTTCTTGAGCACCAGCGCCGCGCCGAGCAGCACGGCGGCGAACAGCCAGTAGAGCACGGTCGGCTTCCATTTGATGAAGGTGGGGTCGCGCAAGAAAAGCGTCATGCCGCCGAAGATCACGATCAAGGCGAGGCTGACCCACAGCATCTTGTCGACCTGGCCGTGGCGGAAATGCGCCCAGCCGATCTGCGCAAAGGTCGCGGCGATCGCCACGGCCGTGGCGACATAAATGTCGGCCGCCTTGTAGGCCGCGAAAAACAGCAGGACGGGAAAGAGGTCGAAGAGGAATTTCATGGCATGCCTATAATGCCCGGCTCGCGGCGAAGGAAAGACGAAGATGCGTATTGTAGTGCTCGGAGCGGGTTTGATCGGCGTCGCCTCCGCCTGGTATCTCGCTGCGGACGGGCACGAAGTCATCGTCCTCGAACGCCAGCCTGGGCCAGCGCTCGAAACGAGCATGGCCAACGGCGGGCAGATCTCGACGAGCCATGCCG
>JAOAHQ010000048.1 GCA_026415155.1 Rhodocyclaceae bacterium | reverse complement strand
CCATCTGCGCGCCGCGGCGGGCGCCGGCGGATTCGACGGTTTCGCAGGAGCGGTCGAAGACGCGCATGTAGGAGACGGGGCCCGAGGCGCGCGATTGGGTGCCTTTGACATGGGCGCCGGCCGGGCGGATGCTCGAAAAGTCGTAGCCGACACCCCCGCCGCGGCGCATCGTCTCGGCGGCCTGAGCAAGCGCCGTGTAGATGCCGGGGCGGCCATCGACCACCTCAGAGATCGAGTCGCCGACCGGCTGTACGAAGCAGTTGATCAGCGTCGCGCACAGATCGGTGCCGGCAGCCGAGTTGATGCGGCCGGCGGGAATGAAGCCGCTTTCCTGGGCCTCGAGAAAGCGCGCTTCCCAGAAGGCGCGCTTGTCTTCGGCTTCGACGCTGGCGAGCGCGCGTGCGACGCGCCGGCGCACGTCGTGCACATTGCGCTCGTTGCCCTTGGCGTATTTCTCGAGCAGCACCTCCTCCGAGATTTCCTGCGGCAGCGGCAGGCCGAGCTGGCCGGTATAGGTGTCCTGAGACGTATCCTGAACGATGGCGGCGATGTTCTGGTCCATGGTCGTGTTGGAATCCCCTGGCTGGTTGTGGGTGGAACGAGAGCGGCGAAGCATAGCGGCACCTGTCCGACTATGGAAGCAAAAAATTTTTGCTTCATTGAAAAACAATAGGATACGGATTTTTCTAGTATCCTCTGGTCTTTTTTACCACTAGATATAGTAGGTGGCGCGCCGAGAAAAGCGCGCGAAAAATCAGTCTGTTGGTGGGGTCGGCGGGGAGTGCGGCGGGCCTCTGGATTGTTGCGCTGCGGTAAGAGGAGGCGAAAAGGCGGGGTTGACGTTTTGGCGATTGCGTCAACTTCGGCATCGATAAAAGGAGGGCGCAAAACCCCATCTATAACCAAAGCAAGTTTGGCGCGGCTTGGCGTTAAACTTTGCTCGTTCCGAGGGTTCGAGGTGGGGCTGGCTCGCACCCTTGTTCGACGAAAGGGCGCGATACAGTTTCTCGATGGCCGATACTCCCTCCCTCGAACTCGGCAATAGCCGCGACTTCGGCGAGATTCGCGCCGAGGTGCAACGTCTCGTGAAAGCGATTGCGCCGGGCCATGACATGGGGCCGATCGATGCCGCCTTCGCGCTGATCGAGGCCGCATGCACCGGTCAACTCGATGGCTATGCGCCGTTGGGCACCCCCTATCATGACCAAGCCCATTTGATGGAGGTCGTGCTGTGCAGTGCGCGCCTTCTCCATGGATTGCATCTGGCCGGGCTCGCGTTTCCTGCCTTGACCATCGATGCCTGTCTCGTGGGCGCATTGCTCCATGACTCCGGCTACTTGATGCGCGTCGAAGAGGCGCAAGGCACGGGAGCGCAATTCACGCTGACGCACGTCGTGCGCGGGGTCGTCTTCGCCGAGACGCAGCTCGGCGCGCAACTTTCTCCCGAGCTCCTGTCGGCGACCGGCAAGGTGATTCTGACGACCGACCATCGTCCCGTGGCCGCCGCGCCCCATTACGACTCGCCTGCCGAGCGCCTCGCGGCGCAGGTGACGGCCACGGCCGACTTGCTCGGCCAGATGTCGAGCCGCGAATATCTGGAGCGCCTCTTATTGCTCTATTGCGAGTTCCGCGAGGCGGGCATTGCTTCGTTTTCCGGCTTCCATGATCTCCTCGAAAAGACCCATGGTTTCTACCAGCTCATGACGGCCCGCCTGCAAAACGAGCTAGGCGGATTGACGCCCATCCTCACGCGGCACTTCGAAGCCTCGCGCGGCGTGGCGCGGAATTTCTATGCCGAATCGGTCGAGCGCAACATCGATCACTTGGGTCGCCTCGTCCGCGAGGAGCGCGGCCGCCGCTTCGACTATCTGCGCCGCGGCGGTATCGTCGAGCGGGCGCTGAAATTTCTTGGGGAGGAGCCGGAATGAAGATGGCGGCGGCGCTCGAGCAGCTCGAGCGGGAACATGCGGCGATCGCGGCCGCGATCGAACGCTTTGCATTGCAGGCGGTTCAGCTTGGGGCTGGCGAGGAATTGGCAGAGAGCCTGCGCTCCTTGATCGTCGAGATCAGCATGCACTTTGGCTTCGAAGAATCGCTGATGGGCGAGGGCGGCTATGCCGGCTTCGAGCCTCATCACCGCCAGCACCTTGCCATGATGATCGAACTCGGGCTTATGCTCGACCGCGTCGAGGAGACGCAAGCGGGCACGCAACTCGCTCGCAACGTCGATTTCATCGGCCAGTGGCACCGAGAGCATATCGAGCAGGCCGATCGGGCACTTTTCGAGTGGCTGGCGCAGCGTGCCGAGCTGGAAAAGGCAGCCGTGCCGCCAGCGCCGACTTGACGAGCGTCAAGCGACGAGATCGGGGCCGAGCAGGCGCTCGATGGCCGCGATGCGGTCTTTGAGCTGCAGCTTGCGCTTTTTCAAGCGCCGCAGCATCAGCTCATCGGTCGGTGGCACGGCTTCGAGGCGCGCGATACTTGCATCGAGATCGCGATGCTCGACTTTGAGCTCGATGAGCAGGGCCGACAGGGCGGCTGGGTCGTCAGGCAGCGGCATGCGGATGATATTAAGCCGCCCGGCGGAGCTTGGCAATGCGAACGTAGAATGAGGCAATGAACGAAAAACGGATTGGCCGCTTCGAGATCCGCGGCGAATTGGGGCGCGGCGCGCAAAGCATCGTCTATCTTGCCTGGGATCCCGAGCTGCAGCGCGAGGTGGCGATCAAGACGCTGCATTTTTTGCACCCCGATCCGGAGCGCAATGCGCGGCTCCTTGCCGAGGCGCGCACGGCGAGCAAGTTGCGTCATCCGCACGTCGTGCCGATCTATGATGCCGGATTGCAAGACGGTGACCCGTATCTCGTCTTCGAGCGCGTCCATGGCCGCGATCTTGCCGAGATGCTCAAAAAAGAGGGGCCGCTTGCCCCGATCAAGGCCGCGGCGTTGATGGCGAAAGTCGCCGATGCGCTCGCACAGGCGCATGCGCAGGGCATCATCCACCGCGATCTCAAGCCCTCGAACATCCTCATCGATGCGCGCGATGGCAGCCCGCGCGTGATGGATTTCGGCATCGCCACGCGCCTGGCGGACGAAGCGGGGGCAGCCGGACCTCAGACCGAGGGACTTTTGGGAACCCCCGCCTACCTGGCTCCCGAGTATGTGACGCTCAGGCGCGTCACGCCGCAGATCGACGTCTTCGCCGCGGGCCTCGTGCTGCTCGAGATGCTGACGGGCCAACGCGTTTTTCAAGGCGAGACGGTCGAATCGATCCTTTATCGCATTGCGACCGAGGCCGTGACGCTGCCCGCCGCACCGCCGATCGACCCGCGCCTGGGGCAGATTATCCTCACGGCCTGCGCGCTCGATCCTGCGCAGCGCTATGCGAGTGCCGCCGAGTTGCGCGATGCGCTCGCAGCCTTTCTCGGCGAAGGGGAGGCCGAGCGGGCGGAAGGTAAGGCCGCCATCGCCCAGAACGACACGCTCGAGTTCCTCTTGCGGCGCATGCGCCACAAGTCGGACTTCCCCGCCCTCTCCGATACCGTGGCGGCGGTCAATCGGCTCACCAATACCGATACCGAAAGCGTCAATGCGCTCTCCAACACCATCCTCAAGGACTTCGCGCTGACCAACAAAATCCTACGGCTCGTCAATTCCGCCTATTACCGCCAGGCGGGCGGTGGCAACATCAGCACCGTCTCCCGCGCGGTGATCGTGCTCGGCTTCGATACGATCCGCAACATCGCGATCACGGTCTTGCTCTTCGAGCATTTGCAGGACAAGGCGAACGCGCGCGAGCTCAAGGAGGCCTTCTTGCGCGCCAATCTCGCCGCGCTATTGGCGCGCGAGAGCTGCCATCATCCGCTGTTGCGCCGCCAGGGCGAGGAAGCCTTCATCTGCGGGCTATTTCACGGCCTCGGCCGTCTCCTCGCCAAATACTACTTTCCCGAAGAAGTCGAGGAAATCGATAAGCTCATCGAGTTCAAGAAGCTCTCGGAGAACGCCGCCTCGGCCCAGGTGCTCGGCCTTTCCTATGAAGAGCTCGGCATCGGCATCGCGAAGAGCT
Source organism: Rhodocyclaceae bacterium (assembly GCA_026415155.1). Taxonomy (GTDB): domain Bacteria; phylum Pseudomonadota; class Gammaproteobacteria; order Burkholderiales; family Rhodocyclaceae; genus Sulfuricystis. Next base: position 5,621 of record JAOAHQ010000048.1, on the reverse strand, counting down.
GGGGCTTTCCGGCGACGATCGTCAATAGCATGCGGCGCTTGCCCCCCGAGGAGGTGCGCAAACCCAATACGCCCGAGGAGGCGCTGCGCGTCGTCGCGGGCTTTGCCAACGAGATGTGCGATCTATTGGCCGATACGCCGCCCGAGCAGCACAGCCGGCTGATGGCGAAGATGGCGCAGCGCTTTGCAACAAGCCTCTCGATGACCGACCGCCAGATGCAGGAAGGTGCCAAGAAGGCCGTCGAGGAGCTTACACAGATCGCCGCCATCTTGCACGTGAATCTCAAGCAAAGCCCGTTTGCGCGCCAGGCGGCGGCGCTTGTCGGCGGCAGCACCGCGGAGATCGAGGCCACCCTCGTGCCGCACAAAGCACCGGCCGATCCGCTTGCCGAAAGCCTGCTCGGCGAAGCGATGCTGCCCGATGCCGCCCCGCTCGAGGAGAAGGACGACGTCCCCGCAGATGCGCAGGCCGTGCTCTCGGCCGGCATCCAGGACATCAGCAATTCGCTCGTCGAGGAATTCACTTTGAACGACATCCTGCGCATCATCCTCGAAACGATGTATCGCGCGATGGGCTTCAAGCGCGTGCTGCTCGCGCTGCGCGATCCGAAGACCGGTACGATGGCCGGCCGCTTCGGCCTCGGCCCCGACATCGGCGATCTGGTGCGGCAGTTCCGTTTTCCGCTTTCCACTCAGATCAGCGATGTCTTTTTGCTCGCCACCGCGCGGGGGGTCGATATCATCATCACCGACATCGATGATCCGAAGATCGCCGACAAGATCCCCACGTGGTATCGCGAGCGCATTCCCGCCAAGACCTTCGTGCTCTTTCCGCTCACGCTCAAAGGGCGGCCGGTGGCGCTGATCTACTGCGATCGCGACAAGGCCGGTTCGATCGTCATCCCCGAAAAGGAGCTCACGCTTTTGAAGACGCTGCGCAACCAGGCGCTTCTCGCGATCAAACAAGCGGCCTGAGGCGAAAGTCGGCGCTGGCCAGACGGCGCCGGCAGCCGGATAATAACGGCTTTGCGTCAGTAAAACGTGAGAGATGAGCAAGGCTTTCGTTCGTGAACCCGATCAGGAAGAAGATGACGAAGATCCCGCCGGCGCGCCGAGCCTGCCGGTCGGGACGAAAAACTACGTGACGCCGGCCGGCTATCGCGCCTTGCGCGAAGAGTTCGAGCGGCTTGTCAAGGTCGAGCGGCCGCAGCTTGTGCAGGTGGTTGCCTGGGCAGCCTCCAATGGCGATCGCTCTGAAAACGGCGATTACATCTACGGCAAAAAGAAGCTCAGGGAGATGGATCGGCGCATCCGCTACCTGCAAAAGCGGCTCGATGCCGCCGAGATCGTCGATCCAGCGCAGCAGACGAACCGTGACCAGGTGTTTTTCGGCGCGACGGTGACGATCGAGTATTACGATGCCGACGAGCCGGCGCCGCTCTCCTACCAGATCGTCGGCGTCGATGAGGCCGACCCGGCCAATGGCAAGATCAGCTGGATCTCGCCCTTGGCGCGCGCGCTCATGAAGGCGCGCGAGGGCGACATCGTCAAGTTCCAGAGCCCGGCGGGCCCGCGCGAGATCGAGATCCTCGAGATCCGCTACGATGCTTGAACCCAGATTGTCCATTAGATCGGGCAGATGATCCATGAAGAGACTCCACGACTTTCACGGTGCCCTACGTGGCGGCGCTTTTGCTGCGGGCGGCATCTTAAGCGCCCGTGCTCCTCGTCCAGAGGCAGCGCTATGGACTCGTCGCCCGGGCGCGCATCTCCTCGCCCTCGCCGGCGAGCGCCGCTCGCGTCCTAATGGACAATCTGGGTTGAAATCTCCGCCCCGGCCCTCATCTGGGCAGGGTCTTTTGAGGAGGAACCGCATGAGCACCGCCACTGTCGACAAGGAAACCTTAGGCTTTCAGGCCGAGGTGAAGCAGCTGCTTCACCTGATGATCCATTCCCTTTACAGCAACCGCGAAATCTTCCTGCGCGAGCTGATCTCGAATGCTTCGGATGCCTGCGACAAGCTGCGCTTCGAATCGCTGCACAATAGCGCGCTGCTCGAAGGCGGGGCGGATTTCCAGATCCGCGTCGAGTACGACAAGGAGGCCCGAACGATCACCGTCACGGACAACGGCATCGGCATGAACCGCGACGAGGTGATCGCGAACTTGGGCACCATCGCCAAGTCCGGCACGCGCGAGTTTTTCGCCAGCCTGACCGGCGACCAGCAGAAGGACGCGCATCTCATTGGCCAGTTCGGCGTCGGCTTCTACTCCTCGTTCATCGTCGCCGACAAGGTCACGGTACGTACACGCCGCGCCGGCGAGAAGCCCGACCAGGGCGTCGAGTGGGTCTCGGACGGCGGCGGCGAATTCACCGTGTCGATGATCGACAAGCCGACACGCGGCACCGAGATCACGCTGCATCTGCGCGAGGGGCAGGACGACCTCCTGTCGGCCTGGAAGCTCAAATCCATCGTCCGCAAGTATTCCGACCACATCGTCCAGCCCATCGTGATGAAGAAGGAGGAGTGGAAGGACGGCAAGGAGGTCGTGACCGACGAGGACGAGACGGTGAACCAGGCCTCGGCGCTCTGGGCCAAGCCGAAGAGCGAGATCTCCGAGGACGATTACAAGGCCTTCTACAAGCACGTCGGCCACGATTACGACGACCCGCTCGCCTGGGTGCATGCCAAGGTCGAGGGCAAGCAGGAGTACACGCAGCTCCTCTACATCCCGTCGCATGCCCCCTTCGACCTCTGGGATCGCCATCAGCGCCACGGCATCAAGCTCTATGTGCGGCGCGTCTTCATCATGGATGATGCCGAGCAGCTGATGCCGCTCTACTTGCGCTTCGTGCGCGGCGTGGTCGATTCGGCCGATCTGCCCTTGAACGTCTCGCGCGAGATCCTGCAGGAATCGAAGGACATCGAGGCGATCCGCAAGGGCTGCACCTCGAAGGTGCTGGGCCTCTTGGCCGACATGGCGGAGAACGACAAGGAGAAGTACGCGAAATTCTGGGGCGAGTTCGGCAAGGTGCTCAAGGAAGGCGTCGGCGAGGATTTCGCGAACAAGGAGAAGATCGCGAAGCTCCTGCGCTTCGCCTCGACCCATGCCGACACCCCGGAAGAAACCGTGTCGCTCGCCGATTACGTCGGCCGCATGAAGGAGGGCCAGGAGAAGATCTACTACGTCACGGCCGAGAGCTTCAACGCGGCGAAGAACAGCCCGCATCTCGAGATCTTCCGCAAGAAGGGCATCGAGGTGCTGCTGCTCTCCGACCGCGTCGACGAGTGGGTGGTCTCGCATCTGACCGAGTTCGAGGGCAAGGAGCTCGTCTCGGTGGCCAAGGGGGGGCTGGATCTCGGCAAGCTCGAAGACGAGGCCGAGAAAAAAGAGCATGAGAAAGAAGCGGGCGAGTTCAAGGAGCTCACCGAGAAGATCGCCAAATCCTTGGGCGAGCGCGTCAAGGAAGTGCGCGTCACGCATAGGCTCACCGACAGCCCGGCCTGTCTCGTCGCCGACGAGCACGACATGTCCGGCAATCTCGCGCGCATTCTCAAGGCGGCGGGGCAAAAGGCGCCGCTTGCGAAGCCGATTCTCGAGATCAACCCCAAGCACCCGGTCGTGCTGCGCCTCAAGTACGAGGAACAGAAGTTCGACGACTGGGCGGCGGTGCTTTTCGACCAGGCGCTGTTGGCCGAGGGCGGCCAGCTCGACGATCCGGCGACCTTCGTCAGGCGCGTGAACGACCTCATGCTGTCGATGAGCCTTGCCGGCAAGTGACGTTCTTACGGGGCCTGCCCCCGATCAGTGATGAGCGGGCCGAGGTGTTGATCCTCGGCTCGTTTCCTTCCGCAGCCTCGCTGGCGGCGCGGCAGTATTACGCCCACCGGCAGAACCAGTTCTGGAGAATCCTCGGCGCGGTGCTCGATCTGCCGCTCCACGAGATGGGCTACGCCGAGAAGCAGGCGGCGGTGCAGGCGGCCGGCATCGCCATCTGGGACGTCTATGCCTCGTGCGAGCGCGTCGGCAGCCTCGATGCCGCGATCAAGAACGGCGTGCCCAACGATTTCGCCGGCCTCGTCGCGACGGCGCCGGCGCTCAAACGCGTTTGCTTCAACGGCCGCACACCGGGGCGTTTCGCGCCGCGGCTCGCGGCGTTGGGGCTTGAAACGCACATCCTGCCCTCGACGAGCCCGGCCCACGCCGGCATGAGTTTCGCGCAGAAGCTCGCCGCGTGGCGCGCGGCGCTTCAGGTGGGGCGTTTGTCGAGCCAGTTCGCCAGCGTCTCGTAAAGCCGGTCCGGGTCGACGGGCTTGGGGAGAAAGTCGCTCATGCCGGCGGCGAAGCAGCGCTGGCGATCCTCGACGAAGGCATTGGCCGTCAGCGCGATGATCGGCAGGCCGCCTTTTGGGCTGGCGCGGATTTGCCTCGTCGCCTCGAGGCCATCCATGACCGGCATCTGCACGCCCATGAGGATCAAGTCGTAGCGGCGGTGCTGATGACGCTCGACGGCCTCGGCACCGTTTTCGGCGACATCGACGAGGAGACCACTCTCGGCGAGCAGTTCGCTGATCACCTCGCGGTTGATCGGTTCGTCTTCTGCGAGGAGCACGCGCTTGCCGGCATGCTGCGCAAGCCGCGCGAGCGGCGGCACGCCATTGATCGATCGTGGCGGGGCAGCGGCGCGCTTGAGGCTGGCAGTGAACCAGAAAGTGCTGCCCACGCCGGGCGTGGAGCTCGCGCCGGCCTCGCCGCCCATGAGGCGTGCAAAATGCTTGACGAGCGCAAGCCCTAGTCCCGTGCCGCCATGAAGACGTGTCGAGCTCGCATCGCCTTGCTCGAAGGGGGAAAAGAGCCGCGCGAGCACTTCAGGCGCGATGCCGGGGCCGGTATCTTCGACTTCGAAGCGCAGGCGCACTTCACGCGCGTTTTCCGCTTCGCAGCGCACGCGCAGCCGCACGCGCCCCCGTTCGATGAACTTGCAGGCATTGCCGAGATAGTTGAGCAGGGCCTGGCGCAGCCGCAGGCGGTCGCCGCAAAGCGCATAGTCCATGTGCGGTGCATCGAATTCGAGCGCAATGCCCTTTTGCAGCGCGCCGGAAGTGGCGAGCGCGCGTACTTCGTCGAGCAGCGCATCGAGCGCGAAAGGCTCTTCGGCGAGGCCGAATTTGCCGGCCTCGATCTTGGCCATGTCGAGCACGTCGTTGATCAGCGCGAGCAGGTGCTCGCCGGCGGTCTCGATCTTGTCGAGCCATTCGCGCTGCTGTGGATCGCTGATGCGCTTCCTCAACAGATGCGTGAGCCCGATCATCGCGTTGAGCGGTGTGCGGATCTCATGGCTCATGTTGGCGAGGAAGGTGCTTTTGGCACGGCTCGCGGCCTCGGCGGCTTCAAGGGCGCTCGCGAGATCGGCGGTGCGGCTTGCTACCAGCGCTTCGAGTTCGCCCTGGTAGCGCTTCAGTTCCTCGCGTAGGCGATTTTTCTCGGTGATGTCTTCCTGGACGGCAACGAAGCGCGGCGGGCCGCCTTCCTCGTCCTTGAGCAGCGAGACGGTCGAGGCGACGTCGTATTCGCTGCCATCCTTGCGGCGGTTGCTGAACTCGCCGCGCCAGACTTGGCC
>JAOAHQ010000050.1 GCA_026415155.1 Rhodocyclaceae bacterium | reverse complement strand
CGTCAGATCGATGTGCGCCATGCCACCTGCGACTGGTTCTTCCCACAGGTCGGCGCTCACGGGACGGCCGGTGAGCGCCTGAAAAGTCGCCGGGCCGACAAAGCGCGTCGCGGCTTGCGTCATCACGACATCGACGAGTGCGCCGGCCTTGACCAACAGGCGCGCCAGTTCGCAGGCCTTGTAGGCCGCGACGCCGCCCGTCACGCCGAGCACGATGCGCTTGCCGGAAAGTTCGCTCATGGCTTTAGAATCGGATCGAGGGGAGCAACGATTCTACATGGCAATCACCGACTGGCCCGATGCCGAGCGGCCGCGCGAGCGGCTCCTCGCCGTAGGTCCTGCCGCGCTTTCCGACGCCGAACTCTTGGCAATCTTCCTGCGCGTGGGCGTGGCCGGCATGAGCGCCGTTGAGCTCGCCCGCGCGCTGCTCAGCGAGTTCGATCACAGTCTCGCGCGCCTCATGGCCGCCACGCCGCAAGAACTGGTGCGTCTGAAAGGCATGGGGGAAGCCAAGGCCGCGCAGCTCATCGCGAGCTTCGAGCTGGCGCGCCGGGGACTGGCCGAGGAGCTTCGCGAGCGCCCCTGCTTCGAAAGCCCGGCAGCGGTGCGCGACTTTCTGCGCCTGAAGCTCGGCGCGCTGCCATATGAAAGTTTCATCGCGCTCTGGCTCGATGCCCAAAACCGCCTCATTGCGGAGGAAGAGCTCTTTCGCGGCACCCTGACGCGCTCGTCCGTCTATCCGCGCGAGGTCGTCAAACGGGCCCTAGCCGTCAATGCCGCCGCCGTGATCTTCGCCCACAACCATCCTTCGGGTGTGGCCGAGCCCTCTTTGGCCGACCGGCTGCTGACGAAAACGCTCAAAGAGGCGCTTGCCCTCGTCGATGTGCGGCTTGCCGACCATTTCGTCGTCGCGGGCCTCACGCCGCCCCTCTCATTCGCCGAGCACGGATTGCTCTGAAAATTCTGGAAGAATCTTGCCCCCAAGCGCCCGACTTGGGTAGAATGCGCGGCTTTCCGCTTATAGACTTTTGGAGTCCGCTATGTCCCGCGTCTGTCAAGTGACGGGCAAGGCCCCGATGGTGGGAAACCACGTTTCTCACGCCAACAACAAGACCAAGCGCCGTTATCTGCCGAACCTGCACACGCGCCGCTTCTGGGTCGAATCTGAAAACCGCTGGGTGCGCCTACGCGTCTCGAACGCCGGTCTGCGCACCATCGACAAGAAAGGCATCGACGCCGTGCTCGCCGAACTGCGCGCACGCGGCGAGGCCGTTTGAAAGGAGTAGATCATGGCAGCCAAGGGCGGTCGCGAAAAAATCAAGCTCGAATCCACGGCGGGTACCGGGCACTTCTACACGACGACCAAGAACAAGCGCACCACGCCGGAAAAGCTCGAGTTCATGAAATATGACCCGAAGGCGAGAAAGCATGTGCTTTACAAGGAAGTGAAGCTCAAATAACGCGCTGTCACGCCATGAATCTGGAGTGGGGCGGTCGAGGCACCCCGCACCGCCCGGCGCTCATGCTTTAAGGAAATGCTGAAGAAATCGTCGCGAGCGGGTGAAGCGCAAGGCACGCGGAGCGCAGCAACTTAAGATTCTTCATCATCTAGATAAGCAAGTGAGCGAGCGCCGGGGAACGCCGGCATGTGCAACCGCGCAAGAGCGCGCCCGCCGTCGTGCTAGGCACTCCTGCTTGCGCACCCTTTCTACCTCAACCTCTTTTGCCATTAAACTGGTAGGCAAATTACCGCCTACATCATGCCGAGCGTACGCGGCAGCCAAGTAGAAATCGCCGGCACGTAGGTGATCAGGACGAGGAAGACGAGCATCGTAAAGAGCCAAGGCCAGACCGCCTTGTTGCACTCGGTGAGCCCCATCTTGCCGATGCCGCTCGCCACATAGAGATTCAAGCCCACCGGCGGCGTGATCATGCCGATCTCCATGTTCACGGTGATCATCACGCCGAAATGGATCGGGTCGATGCCGAGCTTCATCGCAATTGGAAACAAAATCGGCGCGGTGATCAGGATGATCGACGAGGGCTCCATGAAGCTGCCCATGACGAGGAGCAGCACATTCACCGCGAGCAAAAAGCCGATCGTGCCGATGCCCGATTCGATCAGCCAGTTGGCGATCGCCTGAGGGATCTGCTCGCTGGTGAGGATGAAGGAGAACAGCACGGCGTTGGTGATGATGTAGAGCAGCATCGCACTCATGTTGGCCGAGTTGAGCAGCACCTTCGGCACGTCGCGCAGGCGCAAGTCCTTATAGACGAACACCGCGATGATGAAGGCATAGACGGCGCTCATCGCCGCCGCCTCGGTGGGCGTAAAGAGGCCGCTGTAGATGCCGCCGATGACGACGACGATCAACAGCAGCCCCCAGATCGACTCGCGCAAGGCGGCGAAGCGCTCGCGCCAGGCATGGCGCCGCTCACGCGGATAATCACCCTGCCGCGCCCGCCACCAAGTCGTGAAGCCAAGCATGAGCGCCAGCAGCAGGCCGGGAATCACGCCGGCCATGAAGAGTGCCCCGATCGAGCTGTTGGTGGTCACCGCATACATGACCATGACGATCGAAGGCGGGATCAGGATGCCCAAGGCGCCGGCCGAGGCCACCACGCCGATGCCGAAGGGCTTGGGGTAACCGGCCTTCACCATCGCCGGCAGCATGATCGAGCCGATCGCGACGACGGTGGCCGGGCTCGAGCCCGACACGGCGGCAAACAGCGCACAGGCGAACACCGAGCTCATGCCGAGCCCGCCGCGGAAATGCCCCACCATCGCGGTGGCGAAGGCGATCATGCGCCGCGCCACCCCGCCGTGGGTCAGGAAATTGCCGGCGAGGATAAAGAACGGGATCGCCATGATCTCGAACTTCTCGATGCCGGTGAAGAGCTTTAAGGCCACCGATTCGAGCGGCACCTGGGTGAAGCCAAAGAGGAAGATCAGCACCGTGAGGCCGAGCGCGATCGACACCGGCATGCCAGTGAGCATCAGCGCGGCCAAAAGGCCGAAGATGATCGCCGCGGTCATCGCGCCCCTCCCTGTCCGCCCGTGTGGCGCCGCTCCACCCCATTGGGCGGCCCCTCGTCGCGATGCCGCCGCTCGTAGTGCAGATCATGCGGATGGAGCTCGTCATCCATCGCATAGGGATTGGCATCGACGGGTAACGGATGGGTCTCGTCGATGCCTTCGACGTGAGCGTGCTCGTGGTGAGGCAGCTCGCCACTGCGCACGAACGCCACCATCACTTGCAGGAAACGGAAGCACATCAACAAAGAGCCGAGCGGAATCGCCGAATAGACGATCCAGGTCGGCCATTCGAGGTCCGGCGTGGTCGGTCCCTCGTAGAGATCGCCCAGTTCCAGGCCGAGGAACTTGTAGAGGCTGTAGTGGGCGCCGTTCTCCCAGACGAAATGCGCCCCGAGCACGCCGATGATGCCCGTGAAGATCGCACCGGCCAAGAGGCCGAAGATGATGAACTTGCCGCGCGTGCGGACGGAGAGGCGGTTGATCAGCACATCGACGCCGACGTGGATGCCGGTCCTCACGCCATAGGCGGCGCCGAACTTCGCCATCCAGACGAACATGATGATGCAAAGCTCCTGCGCCCAGGAAAAATTGAGTGAAATCAACCAGTCTTGCAGCCCGGGAATAGCGAGGCCCGAGGCGTAGCGATGCACGACGGCAACGAAGATGATCGAGGTCGCCGCGCCCATCAGAAAGGTGATCAGCCACTCTTCGAGGTGGTCGAGAATCTTCATGCGTTTTCCGGCAAACGACACGGGGAGCAGGCCGCTCCCCGTGGCTGCTGATGCAGTTAAGGTAAAAAAGGTAAAAGTTACAGCGACTTCGGATCGAAGCCAGTTTCCTTATAGACGGCCTCGATGAGCTCCTTGCCGATGCGGTCGGCCATCTGCTCATGCACCTTGACCATCGCCTTCTTCCAGGCCCGCTTCTGCTCGGGGGTAAGCGTGATGATCTCGCTCTTGCCCGACTTCTTCACGGCTTCGAGCGCCTGGTCGTTCTCGACCTTGGCGATCTGGTTGGCATAGCGCGTGGCCTGCTCCATCGCCGTCTCGAGCTGCTGGCGGATGTCGGCGGGCAATCCTTCCCAGAACTTCTTGTTCACGATCACCGCATAGCCGAGATAGCCATGATCGGAGAGCGTCACGTATTTCTGCACCTCGTGCATCTTCTGCGTATAAAGGTTCGAAGGCGGGTTCTCGGTACCATCGACGACGCCCGTCTGCAACGCCTGATAGACCTCGGAGAAGGCCATCTTCTGCGGCAAGGCGCCCACCGCGCGCATCTGCGCATCGAGTACATTGGAGGACTGGATGCGCATCTTGAGGCCTTTCATGTCCTCAGGGGTCCTGAGCGGCTTGTTCGCGCTCATCACCTTGAAGCCGTTGTCCCAATAGGCAAGCCCCAAAATGCCCTTCGACTCGAGCTTCTTCAACAGCGCCTTGCCGACCGGCCCGGTGGTGACGCGATGCAGCTCTTCATAGTTGTCGAAGATGAACGGCAGATCGAAGAGTTCGAATTCCTTGACGCCCAAAGGCCCGAACTTGGCCAGCGAGGGCGCGAGCATCTGCACGGCACCGAGCTGCAGCGCCTCCATCTCCTCCTTGTCCTTGTAGAGCGTGCTGTTCGGATAGACCTCGACCTTGACGCGCCCCTTGGTGAGTTCCTCGGCCTTCTGTTTGAAGAAGTCGGCCGCTTTGCCCTTGGGCGTATCGCTGGCAACGACATGGCTGAACTTGATGACGATCGGCTGCTGGGCGAAGGCAAGCAGCGAGAAAGTGGCCGCCGTCAGGCCAATCAGCAATGCGCGCATTCTCATGGCATCCTCCTGTATCGTGATGGGTCGGTCGCTTCGAAAAGCCTGCATTATGGACAGGAGCCCCGGAAGCACCATTGTGGATTTCCGCAGCCAGGCTTGCCGCTAGAATGCGTCCTCTTTCGCTTGGAGTGCCACGGCACACTTTCCAGATGCCCGTCCTCTCTTTCCAGCTCGCGCCCTGGCGGCGCCTCGGCCTGCTCCTCCTCTCTACCGCGCTTGGCCTGGGCGGCTGCGCCAATGCCCCGCGCGCTTCCGACACGGTCGCGCCGATGGCTGAGCAGGCAGCTTCCGTCACGCCATCGTCTCTCGTCTCCAATCCTCCCAGCGAGCCAAGCCCGCCTCGTTTGGAAACATTGCCGCGTGCCGCCATCGCCGCGCCGCCCGCGCCGGTGCCGATCGATCTTACTGTGCCTCCCGAAGATCTCTGGCAGCGCATCCGCAATGGCTTTGCGATGCCCGATCTGCATGACCCGCTGGTGGCCGACCGTCAGTCCTGGTATCTGAACCGCCCCGAGATGTTGCGCCGCATCTTCGAGCGTGGCCGGCGCTATCTCTATCACATCGTCGGCGAGCTCGAAAAACGCGGCATGCCGACCGAGCTCGCGCTCTTGCCGATGGTCGAGAGCGCCTTCAATCCGCAGGCCGTCTCTCGCGCACGCGCGATGGGCATCTGGCAATTCATTCCGTCGACCGGCAAGAACTACGCGCTCGATCAGAACTGGTGGGTTGATGAGCGGCGCGATATCATCGCTTCGACCGAGGCAGCGCTCAACTACCTGCAGGCGGTCTATGAGATGCATGGCGATTGGCATCTGGCGCTCGCCTCCTACAACTGGGGCGAAGGCGCCGTCGCGCGCGCGATCGCGAAGAACCAGGCCAAAGGGCTGCCGACCGACTACGCGAGCCTCACCATGCCGGCCGAGACGCGCTATTACGTGCCGAAGCTGCAGGCGCTCAAGAACATCATCGCCCAGCCGGAACTGTTTGGCATCCATCTGCCGCCGATCCCCAACCAGCCCTATTTCGAAACCGTCATGAAGCCAGAACGGGTCGATGTTGCGATCGCCGCACGGCTCGCTGGCATCTCGGTCGAGGAATTCCTCGCCTTGAACCCGGCCTATCACCGGCCTGTCATCGACGGCAACAAGGGAGGAGAGGAACTCTTGCTGCCGGTGTCCAAGGTCGGCACCTTCCTCGCCAACCTCGCCCGCTGGGAGGCCGAGGAGCGGCCGCTCTCGAACTGGCTCACCTATGCGATGAAAAAGGGCGATACGCTCGCCCGCGTCGCCAAGCGCTTTGCGATCAGCGAGGCGACTTTGAGGCAGATCAACGGCATCACGCCGCGCGTCAAGGTCGGCCCCGGCTTCACTCTCCTCGTGCCGCGGCCAGGCAGTCAAGCGAGCGCCGAGCTCATCGCCCGCGCCCTGCCTCCGCCGGCGCCGGAAAAGCCCAGCGCCACCCCCTCGAAGCGCGCCGTCAAGCCCGCCGTGAAGGCGCCGCCCAAGGCCAAGCTCAAGGCGCCGGCCAAGCCGAACAAGGCCGCCCTCCGCCCGCCGGCGAAGCCAGCGGCGAAGAAAAAACGCTAGCCCGGGAAGAAACAGCGCACGCCGTGAGTCGCCGACAGCTGGACGGCCTCAGGGTAGGCCGCGCGGCAGCGTGCCGCCGCGCGTGGGCAGCGCGGGTGGAAATGACAGCCCGGCGGCGGCTGGGCCGGTGAGGGCGGGTCGCCAGGCACAAGCAGGCGCTCGCGGTCGGCCTTGCCTGAGGTATCGATGCGCGGCACGGCAGCAAGCAGCGCTTGGGTGTAGGGGTGCTGCGGCGTCCTCATGACTTCATCGACGCTGCCTTGCTCGACGATACGGCCGAGATACATGACCGCCACCTGGTGAGCGAGATGTTCGACGACGGCGAGATTGTGGGTGATGAAGAGATAGGCGAGCCCCCGCTCCTCCTGCAACTCGACGAGGAGATTGAGAATTTGCGCCTGCACCGAGACATCGAGCGCCGAGGTCGGCTCATCGCAAATCAAGAGCTGCGGATCCACCGCGAGCGCGCGCGCAATGGCGATGCGCTGACGCTGCCCCCCTGAAAACTCATGCGGATAACGCTTCGCCATCTCGGGTTCGAGCCCCACGGCGGCCAGCAGCGCGCCGACATCGGCCGTTGGGTTGCCTTCTTTGACGATCGCACCGACACGCAGGCGAGGATTGAGCGAGCCAAACGGGTCCTGGAACACCATCTGCATGCGCTGCGGGGCGAGCCCTTTGAGCGCTTCGCCCTGCCAGAGCCGCTCGCCGCGCGTCGCGGCTTGCAGGCCCAGGATCGCCCGTCCGGCGGTCGTCTTGCCGCAGCCGGATTCGCCGACCAAGGCGAGCGTGCGCCCGGCCGGCAGCTCGAGATCGATGCCATCCACGGCGCGCACCCAGCCAACCGGACGCTGCAAGAGGCCGCGCCGGATCGGAAAGTGCACGGCGAGATCGCGCACCGCGAGGAGCGCCGTGGCAGGCGGCGGTTCCGGCACTGCCGCGCCAGATTGTGCCGTCCCGCCAGCGCCGACTTTCCGGGGTTCTTCGAGATGGCAACGCACCTGCTGGCCCGGCGCGATTTCCCGCCAGGGCGGCGGCTCATGGGCGCAGACCGGCAGCGCGACATCGCAGCGGCTCGCGAAGCGGCAGCCATCCGGCCGCTGCGCCGGCGACGGCACGCTGCCGGGCAAGGTCTGCAGCCGGCCGCGCCGGCCAGCCGCCGGCAAGGCGGCAAAGAGCCGCCGCGCGTAAGGGTGACTCGGCGCGCTGAAAAAAGCGGTGCGCGGCGCAAGCTCGACGAGCTGGCCGGCATACATGACCCCGACGCGCTGCGCCTGTTGGGCGACGATGCCTAGATCATGAGTGATGAGCAGCATCGCCATGCCGCGCGCTTCTTGCAGTCGGGCAAGCAGCTCGAGCACCTGGGCCTGGATCGTGACATCGAGCGCCGTAGTCGGCTCATCGGCGATCAAGAGCTGCGGCGCACCGGCCAAGGCCATCGCGATCATTGCGCGCTGCTTCATGCCGCCGGAGAGCTGAAACGGATATTCCCTCGCACGGCGCGCCGGATCGGGAATGCCGACGGCCGAGAGCAAGTCGACGGCTTTTGCCTCGCTCGCTCCACCGCCATGCAGGGCGAGCGCCTCGGCGATCTGCGCGCCGATGGTCATGACGGGATTGAGGCTCGTCGCCGGCTCCTGAAAGATCATGCCAAGCTGGCCGCCGCGCCTCTTGCGCATCTCGGCCTCGGAGAGCGCAAGCAATTCTTCGCCGGCGAACCGAATGCTTCCAGACTCGATGCGCGCCGCCTCGGGAAGCAGGCGCAGGAGGGCGAGCGCCGTGAGCGTCTTGCCGCAGCCCGATTCGCCGACGAGCGCGAAGGTCTCGCCCGCGGCAATCTCGAACGAGACGCCCTCGACCGGCCGCGCCGCGCCGATTTCGACCGTTAGATCGCGCACCGTAAGCAGCGTCATCGCGCCAGCCGGGGATCGAAGGCGTCGCGCACGACGTCGGCGAACAGATTCGCCGCCAGCACGAGCACGAACATGAAGACGAAAGCGGCCGTCAAAGACCACCAGACCATCGGCTCGCGCGCGAGCTCCATGCGCGCGGTGTTGATCATCGTGCCGAAGCTGATCGTGTTCGGATCGACACCGATGCCGACGTAGGAGAGCACTGCCTCGGCGAGCACCAGCCCGGAAAAATCCATCACGATGGCGATGATGACGAGGTGCATCACATTGGGCAGGATGTGGCGCGTGAGGATGCGCCCGCTCGAGACCCCCAGCGCGCGCGCCGCTTGCACGTATTCGAGCTCGCGCAGCTTGAGCGTCTCGCCGCGCAAGAGCCGGCACAAGCCCGTCCAGCTCGTGAGCCCGAGAATCGCGCACAGGGCGAGGAGCCGCGCATCGGCCCGCTCGGCGCTCGTCGAAAACCACTGCGGATGGGTGTCGATCATCACCTGCATCATGAGCACCGCTGCGGCGATCAGGAGCACGCCCGGAATCGAGTTGAGCGTCGTATAGAGATACTGGATCACGTCGTCGATCCAGCCGCCCGCATAGCCGGCCAGGATGCCGAGGAAGATCGCCGCCGGCAGCATGATGAGCGTCGTGAGCGTACCGATCAACAGGCCCGTGCGGATGCTCTTCAAGGTCAAATAGAGCACGTCCTGCCCCACCTTGTCGGTGCCGAGCACATGGTAGCCCTGGGCGAGCATGGCGAGGGGGCCGGCGATGAGACAAAACACGCCAAGCGTGACGAAGACCGCATCCCAGGCCAAATGGGGCGCCCGCCGGCGCAAAGGCAGGCCGGCGAGCCACAGCGCCAAGCCGGCAACCGCCCCGAGTCCGAGCCCCTGCGCGCAGCGCAGCGCGATATCCGCGCCGTGGCGGGAAAGCGCCTCGCCTAGGTGAGCGCCGCCGAATTTGAGGCGCGGAAAGTCGCGCCCCTCGCCAGCGATGTTTTCCTTGGCAAAGGAATGCGTGGCCAAGGGCGCCGAATAGGTTTTCTCCGGCCGCGTGCGCAAAGGTGTCAGTAAGGCGTCCAAGACCGAACGCACCTCGACGGCATAGTGCTCGCCTTCGCCCGGCAGCCGCTCGCGGTAATGCACGGAATCGAGGAGTGCCACGGCGAGAAAAAGCACCAGCACCGTCGCCGCCGCCATGCCGACGCGGCTTTGGCCCACCTTGCGCCAGGCGGCGCGCTGGTGTTCGACGCGGCGAGCCCACAGGCCGAAAATCACACCGCCCGCGACGAGCAGGAAGAAAAGGAAATCCGACCAAAGCAAGACGAACTTCATTGCAGCCGGATCCTCGGGTCGGCAATCGTATAGGAGATGTCGGTGAGCAAAAGGCCAAGGATGTAGAGCGCCGAGCCGATGAAGACCATCGCACGCACCACGGCAAAGTCCTGCGCGTTGATCGCCTCGATCGTGTAGCTGCCCAGACCCGGAATGCCGAAGAAAGCCTCGATCAAGAGGCTGCCCATGAAGAGCGAAGGAATCAGCACCACCGCGCCGGTGAGGATCGGAATCAGGGCATTCCTGAGCACGTGGCGGAACAGCACGAGGCGCTCCGACAAGCCCTTGGCGCGCGCCGTGCGCACATAGTCGCGCGTGATTTCCTCGAGGAAGATCGTGCGATACCAGCGCGCCGAGGCGCCCAGGCCGGCGAGCACGCTGATGACGACCGGCAAGACGATGAATTTGGCCGCGGAAAGCCCCTCGCCATACCCCGAGATCGGCACCAGATGCCAAACCTTGGCGACGAGCCACTGGCCGCCGATGATGTAAAAGAGGCTCGAGACCGACATCATCGCCACACAGAGCACGACGCCGGCAAAATCGAGATAGGTGGCGCGGAAATAGACGAGCAGCAAGGCAAACGAAATCGCCGCAAAGAGTCCCAGCACGAACACTGGCACAGCGACGGCAAGCGATGGCCCCATGCGCTGGCGAATCTCGCGCGCGATGTCGCGGCCGTCGTCGGCGCGGCCGAAGTCGAGCGCGAACATCTTCAGCGATTTTTCGAAGAAGATCGTCTCGGTGAGCTTGCCCGCGCCGCTCGCCGCGGCGTTCCAAAAGAGCGGCTTGTCATAGCCGCGTTCGGCCTTCCACTTCTCGATCGCCTCGGGCGTCACATGCTTGACGCCAAGCTGCATGCGCGCCATGTCATCGGGCGTGTTGACGACGAAGAAGAGCGCGAAGGTGATGACGTTGACGCCGATCAGGATCGGCACGGCATAGAGGAGGCGGCGGATCAGATAGGCAAGCATCGGCTTACGACTATAGCAATTCGGCGTCGCAATCGCAGCCGAGGCCTGCGCCAATCCAGCGCAGCCGTAAGGCGCGCGGCAAGAAGCGCGCGCCACCCCGCGGCGCCTCGATGAGCCCGCACCAGTAGCGCGCGCCTTGCCAGGAAAGCGCCGGACAGACGCCCTGCCGGTGACCGAGCAAGAAACGCGAGAGCGGACAGGGCGAAAGCGCGCAGCAAACACCGCAGCCATTGCAAGGCGCCCCGGGCGCGGGCTTTTCTGGCGCGGCGGCGTTTAGGCGAATCTCCTTCATTCGAGGCGAAACTCCACGGGTAGAAGCGCCTCGCCGGCAGAGAGTGGCAAGGCGCCGATGCGGGAGGCCGCGCGCACGGCCGCATCGTCGAGCAAAAGATGGCCGGAACTCGCCGCCACCGTCACGCCCCTCACGCGGCCAGCGGCATCGAGGGAAAGCAGCAGCACGACGCGGCCTTCGAGCCCCTGCTCGATCGCGGCGCGCGGATAGAACTCCTCTTGGGTAAGCGCAGCGAGCGCGGCCGAGAGTGCTTGCCCGGTGAGCGGCCGCGGCTTCGGGGTGCGCAAAGTCGGCGCTAGCGGGACGGCCTGCTGGGGTATGGTAGGCGCTCCGCCCCCTTCAGCCTCGGTGGGCAAAGGCTCTGGCCTGGGCAGGGTAGCGAGCGCCGGCGCGGCTGACAGCGGCGGCAGGCTCACTTCGAGTGGCGCTGGCGGCCGCGCAGCAGTAGGCCAGCGCCAAGGGAAGAAGAGCAGCGCATGCAGCACTAGGCTCAGCACGAGCGCCGGTAGCAGCCGGTCGCCCGCCGAGTAATGATGCCCAATCATCGTCGCCATGATGCCGCGCATGCTACCGCAGCAGGGTAGACTCTCCTCGATGAAACGCTGGATCGCTCTGCTGCTCGTCGTCCTCTTCCCATTCGCCGTCGCCGCCACGGAACTGCCCGATCCGGTGCGCTTTTCGGTGCGCCTCGAGCTCGGCGACGTGGCCCAGGCCCGCACTTGGCTCGATGCTGGCCTCGATCCGGACTTCGAAGGCGCACTCATCGGCACCGGCCTCATGATCGGCGCCTGGAGCGGCAACATCGCGCTCATGGAGCTCTTCTACTCGCGCGGCGCCGATCTCGAGCGCACCAACCGCTTCGGCGAGACGGCGCTGATGCTCGCCGCCTGGAAAAACCAGCGCGAGGCGCTCGACTGGCTCTTAGCGCGCGGCGCCCGGCCCAACCGGCCCGAGCGTCAATGGACGGCGCTGCACTATGCCGCCTTCGCTGGACACACCGCCATCGTCGAGACGCTGCTCACGCGCGGCGCAGAGGTCAACGCCCGTTCGACGAATGGCTCGACGGTGC
Organism: Rhodocyclaceae bacterium; assembly: GCA_026415155.1. Classification (GTDB taxonomy): domain Bacteria; phylum Pseudomonadota; class Gammaproteobacteria; order Burkholderiales; family Rhodocyclaceae; genus Sulfuricystis. The sequence goes on along the minus strand of JAOAHQ010000050.1, from coordinate 20,951 downwards.
TCATGATGGCCGCGCGCGAAGGGCATGCCGCGATCGCCGAGCGGCTCGTCGCAGCGGGTGCCGACCCGCGGCTCAAAAACGACTATGGCGACGATGCCATCACCTGGGCGATGCGCCAGCGGAACTACGCCATCGCCAAGTCCTTGGCGAGCGTCGAGCGCTTCGCTTCGCTGGCGCGTGAGGCAAGCACGAATCCGCCGCCCCCGCCGCTGCGCTCACAACCAGCGCCAGACGTCGTCGAGGAATACCTGCGCATGGCGCGGCTGGCCGAATCCCAAGGCCGCCGCGACGAGGCGCTCGCGAGCTACCGCAAGGCGCTCGCCGAACTCAAGGCGCAGCAAAGGCCAACGAAAGTCGGCGCCGGCCAGACGGCGGAAGGCGCGCCCAAGGCGCTCGTCATCCGTGCGCGGCGCGACCGGCCGGGCGAACAGATCGTGCGCTTTGCCTACGCCGGCAATGACGAGGCGAGCATCGACGAGCTCCTCGCCGCCGCCCACGCCGCCGAGGCCGCTGGCCGCCGCAGCGAGGCGCTCCGGCTCTTTCGCGCCGCCGCCGCCCGCATCAAGGCAGAGCAATGAAGGCTCACAGGCGGTAATCCATCTGGATGCGCCCTTGCAGCTTCTTCGCCTGTTTCAACGCCTCCTTGAGCACGAAGCGATCCAACTCGTTGAGCTCGTCGGGATCGACGCGGTTCGCCAGTCCCCGCGGCGTGCCTTCCTGCTGCACGCGCAGGCGCAGCTGCTGGAGGAAGTGAAAGCCATCGATGATCGCGCCGACGTCGTCGCGGCCGAGCTTGCCAAGTTCCGCCGCCCGGCGCAGGCGCGCCGGCGTACCCGTCTCGTCGATGCCATTGGCGAGCGCAAGGATACGTGCCGCATCGACGAAGAGCCGCGTCCCCATCGCCTTCAGGTCGATCGTATGCGGAAATTCGGCGTGATCGTCGAACGTGAAATCACGGATGAGGCCCAAGGGCGGCTTCACGGCGAGGGCGTTTTCGGCCATGAAGCGCAAAAAGAGGCTCGCCGCCGGCACATGCACTTTCAGCCAGGCGCGCAACTCCTCGGCGAGCGACTCCTCGCCATACAGCGGCCGGAAATCGAAATAGATCGTCGCATTGAGGAGCGCCTGCGGTGAATTGGAACGCAGCCAGGCGCCAAAGCGCCCCTTCCACTCATCGAGGGACAGGCAAAGCTCGGGGTTGCTCGCCATGACCTTGCCCTTGCAGAGCGGAAAGCCGCAGGCATCGAGCCGCCGATTCACCTCCGCGGCAAAGGGCAGAAAGGCCTGCCGGGTGGCCTCGGCCGCCTCGGCCTGCGCCGCGAAGACGAGGCCATTGTCCTGGTCGGTCGAAAGCGTCTGCTCGAAACGCCCCTCGGAGCCGAAGGCAAGCCAGGCCCAGGGCACTTGGGGCAGGTCGAATTCGGCTGCGGCAAGCTCGATGAGGCGCACGGTCAGATGATCGTTGAGCGAGGAAATGAGCTCGGTGAGCGCCTCGGCGCGCGTACCCTCGGCGAGCATGCGGCTTGCCAAGCGGCGGATGTCCTGAGCCGCGGCGATGAGCCCCTCCAGATCGCGCGCGCTGCGGATCGCGCCGGAGATCGCCTTGCCGCCACCGCTTTGCAATTCATAGATGTCTTCCTGCGAGACGACGCCGACGAGCTTGCCGGCGGCATCGACGACGATGACGTGATGCACGCCGTGACGCGCCATGACGAGCGCGGCCTGATAGACGGTGGCGCGCCAGTTGAGCATCAAGAGGTTCGAGCCGCTCATCACCGACATCACCATCTGGTCGAGGTCGCAAGACTTCGCGGCGACCTTGTGCAACAGATCGCGCAGCGTGAAGATGCCGAGCGGCTTACCGCTTTCGGGCTCGACGACGATGATCGAGCCGACGCGCTGCTCGGACATGGCGAGCACCGCCTCGCGCAGCGAAGTGTCGGGCGTGGCAGTGACCGGCTGGCGGCGGATTAATGCGGCGAGCTGGCTGTGCAGGGTAGGACGGGCGGTCTGGTTCATCGTCAAAAGGCTCAATATTGGAGGCGGGCATAATAGGTTTTTTCGGCGGCGGCGCGCGCTTCACCAAGCGTGCGGATGCCCAAGTCGGCCAAGAGCGGCAGCATGCGCAAGAACCCCTCGGCGGTGACGATCGCATCGCCAAGCGCGGTATGGCGGCCGAGGATCGTGATGCCGAGGCGCTCGGCGATCGCTTCGAGCTTGTGCGATTCCTGGTGCGGATGGATCACCGCCGACAGCAGCAAGGTATCGAGCAGCGGCTGCGTGAAACGCAGGCCGAGCGCGGCTTCCTTGAGCTCGAAAAAGCGCATGTCGAAGGCAGCATTGTGCGCCACCAGCACCGTGCCCTCGCAGAAAGCGTAAAAACGCGGCAGCACCTCGGCGATCGTCGGCTGGCCGCGCAGCATTTCCTCGGTGATGCCGTGGATCGGGATGCTCTCGGGACGCAAGGGGCGGCGCGGATCGACGAGCTGATCGAAGTTCTCGTGTCTGAGCAGACGGCCATTGACGATACGCACCGCGCCGATCTGGATGATCTCATCGCCGGCGGTGGGCTCAAGCCCCGTCGTCTCGGTATCGAATACCGTGTATGCGAGGTCGGTAAGCGGCATGTCGTCGAGGGCGCGGTCTTCCCCGGCACGTTTGAAAAGATCGAAGTCATAGAACTCAGGGCGGCTTTCGACCTGCACGAGGCTCATCGCCTCGCCCTCTTCTCGAGCCGACGCGAGCGGCAGCTCGAGGCGGAAGAAGGACTGCTGCATGGCCGATTCGCGCCCGCAGGTGAGGTTGCCGCCGTGCCGGTCGGTCACATCGCGCAAGGTCAGCGGCGTCGTCTCGCCCGCCACCGTCATCGGTTCGAGCTGCCAACCCAAGAGCGTCTCGGTCGAGACCGCCGTGCCCGCCCAGCGCAGCTCGAGGATCGCGGCGGACTCACCGCGCAGGAGGCTTATGCGCACCAGCCGGATGCCAAAACTCTCCTCGAGCTTGGCCGCCAAAAAGCAGGCGGCCTGCGTGACCGAGTAGCTATCCACCCTGACCCACAGCGCCTCCGCCACCGTATCGATCTTGGCCGCAAGCCCCAGGCGGCTTTCGATGCGGCGGCTCACTGCCGTGACGAGATCGGCGCCATGCATCTCCTCAAGGGGCCAGCGGCTCACCAGCGTGCGGGCGTATTCCGCCGTGGCGCGCGCCAAGCGTTCGGTGAGCTTCGCCACCTCGGCCTGGATCGCGTCGGCTGCCCGGCTAGCCGCGCTCGATGCTGGCGCATCCCGCAGCGCCGGCAGGCTGGCGCGGATGGCGGAGAGCGCCGTGCGCATGTCGTCGGCGAGCAGCTGCACCGTGCGGTCGCACTGCGCGCCGCTTTCGAACGTCTTGGTAATGTTCTCGAGCACCAGCACATAGCCGCCGATGCTGCGCGCCTTGTCCTCCTCGCTCGCCCCCGCTGCGATCACCGGCGCCATCTGCACCCGGATCAACTGGCCGGCGCGCGTCGTCGTGATGAAATGCGCCAAGGGCTGGCTGCCCTCGCGCTCGAGCCGGTGCTGCAGCGATTCCAACGCATGAATGATCAAGGAGCGGTCGAAGACGCCGTAGATCGAGCGCCCGAGGCCGATCGCCGCCGCGCTGTGCGCATCGGGCAAGAGCGCGCGAGCCTGCAGGCGAGCGCGCTGGTTGTAAAGCAGGATGCGGCCATCGAGATTGCAGACGATGACCGGCATGGGCAGCTCGGCGACGAGCGCCGCGAGGCGATTTTTCTCCTCTTCGATGGCGGCCTTTGCCGCCTCGATGCGCGACTCGACATCGGCAAGCAGCGAATTGCGTTCCTGGGCCAGTTCGTTCGCGGCGCGCGCGAGCTCCTGCACCTCCGGCGGCCCGGCCAATGCGACGCGGAAATCGCGATTGGCCTGCTTCATCAAGCGCAGCTGCTCGGCCATCGCCATCAGCCCGCGCACGTACTGCTTGAAGAGGCCGCGCAACAGGGCCACGCCGAGAAAGAGCGAGAGGAGCGTCATCATGCCGCCCACCGGCAGCCAGCGATCGAGCACAGCGGCAAATAGCGCCCGCTCTTCCTCTTTGAGATCGCCGTAGATGACAAGCGCGGTGGCGAGAAAGGGGCCTGAGACGAGCAGGAACAGCACCGCCACGGCCAAGGCGAAGCGCACCTTCGCATTCATGGATCGTCCGCACCTCCCCCTGCGGGCTGCCTTCGTTTATCTCCGACTCCCCGCATCCTTCACCCGCCAGGGCTGGGATGACTTCGTTATTATCCTGGTGCCGACAGTCTGACTCGAACAGACGACCTACCGCTTACAAGGCGGTTGCTCTACCAGCTGAGCTATGCCGGCTTGGCGAATCGATTATAGCCGAGCACACTGGGCGCGATCCTCTTACAATTATCCGCATCACTCGGTCGCATTTGCGATGCCGCCCACAACGCCGTCTGATTCTCCGTTACGCCTCTTGCTCGTCTGCAACGATGCCGCGCTCGCCGAACGTTTGAGCGAAGCCTGGCAGGGAGAACGCGCCGCGCCGCGCCTGACGGCCGCGGCCGGTGCGGCGCAGCTGCGCGCCTTGCTGCGCGAAGCGCGCTGGGATGCCGTGCTGCATTGCCTCAATCACGCCGCTTGCACCCCTGCCACGACGATCAAGACGCTGCGCGATCGCGCGCTCGATACGCCGCTCATCATCATCGCCGATCCCGAGGATCAAAAGAGCGCCATCAAGGCCTTGCACGCCGGCGCACAAGATGTTGTCTTCCTCGATCGTTTGAGCCGGCTCGTTCCCGCCGTCGAACGCGAGATCCGCGAGGCCGGCCATCGTGCCGACCACCGCGCCGCGCTCGTGATGCTCCACGACAGCGAAGCGCGCTTTCGCGCCCTCGCTTCGAATCTGCCCGGGCTGGTGTTCCACTTACAACGCGACACCGCCGGCCACTACCGCTTTCTCTATGTCAGCGAAGGCTGCCAGCGTCTCTTGGGCCTCAAGCAGCACGAACTGCGCGGCTCGGCGCAGCGCTTTTTCGACGCCCTCGATGCCGAGGATGGTGAGCGCCTCCTCGCCGCGCTCGAAGCGTCGGCCGCCACCGGCACGGCGCTCTCCTGGGAAGGGCGACTCAAACAAGGCGCGCGCTGGATCGACCTGCGCTCCCAGCCCCACCGCAACGACGAGGGCACGGTGCACTGGACGGGCATCGCGACGGACATCTCGCAGGCCAAGGAGACCGAGGCGGCATTGCGCGAATCGCGCGCCCAGCTTGCGGCGCTATCCTCCCACCTCGAGGCGGTGCGCGAGGACGAGCGCGAGCGCATCGCGCGCGACATCCACGACGAACTGGGCAGCATCCTCGTGCGCTTGAAGATCGAGGCGGCGCTCTTGGCGAGCAAGCTGCCGGCAGAACTCGTCTCGAAGGCGCACTCGATAGAGAAGCTGCTCGATCAGGCGATGAGCACGGCCAGCCGTGTGGCGCGCCAGCTGCGCCCGGGCATCCTCAAGGAGTTCGGCCTCGCGGCGGCGATCGAATGCCAAGCCGAGGACTTCGCCCACAGCACCGGCATCACCTGCCGCGCACAATGCGACGAAGGGATCGAGCTCGACCCCGACATGGCGCTTGCCTTGTTCCGCATCGTTCAAGAAGCGCTCACCAATGTCGCCAAACATGCCCATGCCTCGCTGGTGGTCGTGCGTCTCAAACGCGAAAACGGTAACATCGCGCTCGAGATTCGCGACAATGGCCGCGGCATCGCCGAGCACGACCTGGACAAACCGAAATCCTTTGGCTTGCGCGGCATCCGCGAACGCGTGCAGAGTCTCAACGGCGCGTTTCAGATCACCACCGCCGAGCAAGGCGGCACGCTGCTTGCGTTGAAGGTGCCGCTGCGGCAGGATCAAAATGACGCGTCGCGCGAACCCGAAGAGGCCATCCAGCAGAACCTGTTCTGAATTCGCCATGCCCGAGAAAATTCGCGTGTTGATCGCCGATGACCATGCCATCGTCCGGCAGGGGTTCAAGCAGATCTTTTCGGAAACCGATGATCTCGAGGTCGCCGGCGAGGCCGACGATGGTGTGGAAGCCTTGCAGCTCGCGCGCCAAAAGGAGTGGGACGTTTTCTTGCTCGATGTGACGATGCCCAACCGCAACGGCATCGATACCCTGAAGCAGCTCAAGAAAGAATTTCCACGCCAGCCAGTGCTGATCCTCTCGATGCATCCCGAGGAGCAGTATGCGGTGCGCGCGATCAAGGCAGGCGCCTCGGGCTACCTCACCAAGCAAAGCGCGCCCGAGCAGCTCGTCACGGCCATCCGCCAGGTAGCGCGCGGCAAGAAATACGTCAGCCCCGCCGTCGCCGAACAATTGGCCAACGCGATTTCCAACGACAGCGAAAAGCCTTTGCACGAACTCCTGACCGATCGCGAATTCCAGGTCTTCAAGCTGATCGCCGCCGGCAAACCGCTCACCCAGATCGCCGAAGAGCTCAATCTGGCCGTGGCGACGATCAGCACCTTCCGCACCCGCATCATCGAAAAGACGGGCTTAAAGAGCAATGCCGAGATCATTCGCTACGGCCTCGAACATGGCCTTGTCGAGTAAGTCGCCATGAACCCCTCCGAAATCGCGCGCGAAACCTTAAAGCGGCTTGCCCAGCAGCGCATTCCGCCCACGCCCGACAACTACCGCACCCTCTATCACGAGATCGCCGGCACCACGGCGACCGAGGCATTCCCGGAAAAAACGCTCAAGAGTATTGCCGCGGCGCTGCCAAAGAGCTCGCCAGAGCAGGCGCGCCTGGCTCGCCAGCTCGAGGCTGCCATCAATGACAAGAGCTGGGAAGGATTGAAGATTGCACTCGCCGAGCTCTTCAATAAATTCGGCGCCGAGCCGCCCAATTGGGCCGCCTTGATCCGGGAACTCCTCACGCGGCTCGAGGCGCGCCAGGCCGAACTCACGCCGGCGCGAAAACGCGAGGCGCTCGATCACGTGCTCACCGCCTCGACGAGCCCCGAGCTGCTCTATGGCCGCCTGCAAGGCCTGCTCAAGAGCTGGTCGCAAGCCGCCCTGCTCGAGGCCGCGACACCAGAAATCGCCGCGGCTTCAGGCGATGAGGCCGCTCAAGAGGCCGTCCCGCCAGCGCCGACTGCCAGCGCATCCTCGCCTGCGGCGGCTGCAGGCAGCCCGCTTAAGGGAGTCACGAGCGACCTCCTCGACCTGCTCGCCCAACTGCTCGAAACCTCGATCAGCGTGCTGCTGGCCGACGAGCGCGAGCTGGCCGAAGAGGCGGCGCGGCTGGCCAAGACCGCGCGCGCCGTCCGCAGCACTGAAGAGGTGGCCGTTTTCGTCACCCAGATGAAGCGCTTTGGCTACCGGCTCAATTTCGTGGCCGAAGACCAGGTCGAGCTCAAGGCGGGCCTCGTGCACCTTTTGCACCTCGTGATCGACAACATCAACGAGCTCGTGCTCGACGATCGATATCTGCAAGGCCAGATCGCCGTCGTGCTCGAATTGGTCAGAGAGCCGCTCAACCTGCGTCGCCTCGACGACGTCGAGCGCCGCTTGAAGGACGTCATCTTCAAGCAAGGCGCGCTCAAGAAGAGCCTCCTCGAAGCAAGAGACCGCATCAAGGCGATGCTGGCCAGCTTCGTCGACCGGCTCGCCGGCTTTGCCGAATCGACGAGCGATTACCACGACAAGCTCGAGCGTTGCGCCGAGAAGATCAGCCGCGCCAACGACATTGCGGAACTCACGGAGGTCATCGAAGAGGTGATGCGCGAGACGCGCGTCATCCAGCTCAATGCGCAACGCTCGCGCGACGAGCTCAACGAGATGCGCGCCCGCGTCGCCGAAGCCGAGCGCGAGGTCGAGCGCCTGCAGCAAGAACTCGCCAACGCGAGCGATCTCGTGCGCACCGACCCCTTGACCGGTGCCTTGAACCGCAAGGGCCTCGACGAGGCCTTCGAAACCGAAATCGCCCGCATGAAGCGCCACGGCGGCACGCTCTGCCTGGCGCTGCTCGACATCGACAACTTCAAGAAGCTCAACGACAGCCTGGGGCACGCGGCGGGCGATGCGGCACTGCAACATCTCGCCAAGGTCGTGCGCGAAACGATCCGCCCGGAAGACACGCTGGCGCGCTACGGCGGCGAGGAATTCGTCGTCATCCTGCCCAACACGGCGCTCGACGATGCCGTCAATGCGATGGTACGCGTGCAGCGCGAGCTCACCAAGCGTTTCTTCCTGCACAACAACGAAAAGCTTTTGATCACCTTCAGCTGCGGCGTCGCGCTGCTCGGCGAAGCGGAATCTGCGCATGAGGCCTTGCAGCGCGCCGATGCCGCAATGTATCTCGCCAAGCGCGCCGGCAAGAACCGCGTCATGGCGGCCTAGGGAGGAATCTTGCAAACCGTCTTCGTCACCGGCGGCGCCGGCTTCATCGGCTCGGCCCTCGTCCGCCTCTTGATCGCCGAAACCGACTGGCGCATCGTCAATATCGACAAGCTCACCTATGCCGGCAATCTCGAATCGCTCTTCGAGGCCGGCCGCAATCCACGCCATGTCTTTTCCCGCACGGATATTTGCGACCGCGCCGCGCTCGATGCCCTGTTCGCCCAATATCGGCCGGCCGGCGTGATCCATCTCGCCGCCGAATCCCACGTCGACCGCTCGATCCACGGCCCCGGGGATTTCATCGCCACCAACATCACGGGCACCTACACGCTGCTCGAAGCCGCGCGCGGCTACTGGTCAAGTCTCGACGAGGCCGGACAGCGCGCCTTTCGCTTCCATCACGTCTCGACCGACGAAGTCTTCGGCAGCCTCGGGCCAACCGGTTTTTTTTCCGAGACCACGGCCTACGATCCGCGCTCGCCCTACTCGGCCTCGAAGGCCGCTTCCGACCACCTCGTGCGCGCCTGGCGGCATACCTACGGCCTGCCGACCCTCGTCACGAACTGCTCGAACAACTACGGCCCCTGCCAGTTTCCCGAGAAGCTCATCCCGCTCATGATCCTCAATGCGCTCGCCGGCAAGCCCTTGCCGATCTATGGCCGGGGCGACAACGTGCGCGACTGGCTCTATGTCGACGACCATGCGCGGGCCTTGAAGCTCGTCTTCGAGCGCGGCGAGCCGGGCGCGACCTATTGCATCGGCGGCCACAACGAAAAGACCAATCTCGAAGTCGTCGACAGCCTCTGCCGTCTGCTCGACCGCTTGAAACCGCGTCCGGATGGCCGCTCCTATCTCGAACAAAAGACCTTCGTCGCCGACCGGCCCGGTCATGACCAGCGCTATGCGATCGACGCCACGAAGATCGGCCGCGAGCTCGGCTGGCGCCCCCTCGAGAGTTTCGAGAGCGGCCTCGAGAAGACCGTGCGCTGGTATCTCGATCATCCCGACTGGGTCGCCCATGTGCAAAGCGGCGCCTATCGTCAATGGCTCGAGCAGCACTACGGAGGGCGCGCATGACCCGCAAAGGCCTGATCCTCGCCGGCGGCGCCGGCACGCGGCTGCATCCCGCGACCCTCTCGGTCTCGAAGCAGCTCTTGCCGATCTACGACAAGCCGATGATCTATTACCCGCTCGCCACCCTGATGCTGGCGGGCATCCGCGACATCCTGCTGATCTCGACGCCCCAGGATACGCCGCGCTTTGCCCAGCTGTTGGGCGACGGCGCGGCCTGGGGGCTCAATCTCTCCTATGCCGTGCAGCCCTCGCCCGATGGGCTGGCGCAAGCCTTCCTGATCGGCCGCGAATTCATCGCTGGCGCGCCCTCGACGCTCGTGCTCGGCGACAACGTCTTCTATGGCCATGAACTCGCGCAACAGCTGCAGCGCGCCGCCGCACAGACCGCAGGAGCAACGGTGTTTGCCTACGCCGTCAACGATCCAGAACGCTATGGCGTCGTCGAGTTCGACGAGCAGCGCCGCGCCGTCAGCATCGAGGAAAAACCCGCCCGGCCCAAGTCGCGCTATGCGGTGACCGGCCTTTATTTCTACGACGCCCAGGTCTGCGACATCGCGGCGAGCCTCAAGCCCTCGCCGCGCGGCGAGCTCGAGATCACCGACGTCAATCGCCGCTACCTCGAAATGAACCAGCTCGAAGTGGAGATCATGGGGCGCGGCATGGCCTGGCTCGATACCGGCACGCACGATTCCCTGCTCGATGCGAGCCAGTTCATCGCCACGCTGGAAAAACGCCAGGGCCTCAAGGTCGCCTGCCCCGAGGAGATCGCCTGGCGGCAAGGCTGGATCGACGACGAGGCGCTCGCCCGGCTCGCCGCGCCGCTTGCCAAGAGCGGCTATGGCGCCTATCTCCTCGGCCTCTTGCGCGAGCGGATGTTCTGATGCAGGCCATCCCGACGACGCTCAAAGATGCGCTGATCATCGAGCCCAAGGTGTTCGGCGATGCGCGCGGTTTCTTTCTCGAAAGCTGGAACCGCCGCGCCTTCGCCGCGCTCGGCCTCGATGTCGATTTCGTGCAGGACAACCATTCGCGCTCGCGGCGCGGCGTTTTGCGCGGCCTGCATTACCAGATCCAGCAGCCGCAAGGCAAGCTCGTGCGCGTCGTCAAAGGGGCCGTCTTCGACGTCGCCGTCGATCTGCGGCGCTCCTCCCCCACCTTCGGTAAGTGGGAAGGCCTCATTCTGTCCGAGGAAAACCAGCGCATGTTCTGGGTGCCGCCCGGTTTCGCGCATGGCTTTCTCGTCTTGTCGGACTCCGCCGACTTCCTCTACAAGGCCACCGATTATTACGCGCCGGAACATGAACGCACGATCCGCTGGGATGATCCGGAGCTTGCCATCGACTGGCCGCTCGAAGGCGAACCGATCCTCGCCGCCAAGGACGCGGCGGGCCTCGCCTTTCGCGCCGCCGAGGTCTATCCGTGACGCGCATCCTCCTCACCGGCATTCACGGCCAGCTCGGCTGGGAACTCATGCGCACCCTGCCGCCGCTCGGAGAGGTGATCGGCTGTGACCGGCAAGCGCTCGATCTCGCGCGGCCCGAGAGCCTCCGCGCGGCGTTGGAGACCCATCGGCCGGACATCATCGTCAATCCGGCCGCCTACACGGCCGTCGATCAAGCCGAGCGCGAGCCGGAACGTGCGATGGCCATCAACGCGACGGCGCCCGCCCTGCTGGCCGAGGAAGCGCGTCGGCTCGGCGCCCTGCTCATCCACTACTCGACCGACTATGTCTTCGACGGGACGAAAGCAGGCGCCTATGTCGAAACCGATGCCACTTGCCCGCTCAATGTCTATGGCGCGAGCAAGCACGCCGGCGAGCAGGCGATCATGGCGAGCGGCTGCCGTCATCTAATCTTCCGCGTCAGCTGGCTCTATGGCCGGCGCGGCAAGAATTTCCTGCTCACGATGCTGCGGCTTGCGCAAGAACGCGACGAGCTCGCCGTCGTCGCGGACCAGATCGGCGCGCCGACCTGGAGCCGCATGATCGCCGAGACGACGGCGCTCGCCTTGGCGCGTTATCGGGGCCAGCAAGGGCTGTATCACCTGACGGCTGCGGGGGAAACGAGCTGGCATGGCTTTGCCGAGCGCATCCTTTCGCTGGCTTACGCGCGCGGCCTGATCGGGAAATGCCCGCCGGTGCGCCGTCTGGCGAGCGCCGACTATCCGACCGCCGCGCGCCGGCCGGCCAATTCGCGTCTCGACTGCACCCGCCTGCGCGAGGATTTCGGCCTGGTGCCCGTACCGTGGGAGACTCAGCTCGAGCTTTGCCTCGCCATGTGAAAAAATACGCTTGCCTGGCTTGACGCGCGGGCGAAATTTCAGGCATAATGCGCAGCCTTGACGCGGGGTGGAGCAGTCTGGCAGCTCGTCGGGCTCATAACCCGAAGGTCGCAAGTTCAAATCTTGCCCCCGCAACCAACCGAATTCCTCGCGCCGGCCCGATAACGAGACACTAGGCCGGCGCAACGCGATACCCAGTCGCCAAGAGAATTGCCCTTGTCTCAAGAAAGCGTTCAACCAGTCGCGCCGCTGGAGAACGAAGTCGTTTCCCAGCCGGCCCCCGCACCTCAGCCGCCATTCGATCCGCGGCGGCGTATCCGCGAGCTCTTGGCCATCCCGGAGCGCGACCGCACCGATGCCGAATGGGACGAGCTCAACGAGCTCGAAATCCAGACTGCGCCGGGCAATCGCATCAGCGGCCAGCCCTTCGCGAACTATGGCGGCGGAGGCAAGCCTGCGCCGGGCAGCAAGAACCGTTTCAAGAAGCAACGCAAAGGCGCGCGCGGGGCGCAGGCCAAGGCCAACCACAAGCCGCGTCCTGCCTAGAGCTGCTCGGCTCCACTGCTGGGGCCACACCGGCGAAGCGAAGAACCCGCGGGCAGAGAGCCGATGACCCAGCTGATCCTCGAACAGGCATTGAACGGCTTGCAGTTCGGGCTCATGCTGTTTCTGATCGCCGCGGGCCTGACGCTCGTCTTCGGCATCATGGACATGATCCATCTCTCCCATGGCTCGCTCTACATGGGCGGAGCCTATCTCGGCGCCGCCGCCGCCCAGGCCTCGGGCTCTTTCCTCGTCGGACTCTCTGCCGCAGTGCTCGGCATGGCCGTCATCGGTGTGCTTCTCGAAACCGCCGTGCTGCGTCACTTCTATCGGCGCGACCACCTCGCCCAGGTGCTCGCGACCTTCGCGCTGATCCTGATCAGCAATGACCTGGTCCGCATGATCTGGGGCCCGCAACCCTTGCTCCTCAATCCGCCCGAGGCGCTCGCCGGCCCGATCGAGCTCTTCGGTTTCAGCTACCCCGCCTACCGCCTCTTGATCATCGCGGTGGGCCTAGGCATCGCGCTCGCTCTCTACTGGCTCATCGGCCACACGCGCGCCGGCATGTGGGTGCGCGCAGGCGCCGCCAACCGTGCGATGGCCGAAGCGCTCGGCGTCGATGTGCGGCGTCTCTTCACGGGCCTTTTCGCGCTCGGCGCGGCGCTCGCCGCTCTCGCCGGCGTCTTGCTCGGCCCGCTGCTTGCGGTGCAAGTCGGCATGGGCGAGAACATCCTCATCCTCGCCTTCGTCGTCATCGTCATCGGCGGCATCGGTTCGATCCGCGGCGCGCTCGTCGGCAGCCTCTTGGTCGGCATCGTCGACACGCTGGGCCGCGCGCTGCTGCCGACGCTGCTGCGCGCCGTGGCGCCGGCCGACGTCGCCTCCCAGCTCGGCCCGGCGCTTGCCTCGATCGCGATCTACCTCTTGATGGCCGGCGTGCTCTTCTGGCGCCCCGCGGGCCTCTTTCCGGCGCGCGCATGAGCCGGAAGATTCCCTTCGAACCGCTGCTCTGGGGCGCAGCGCTGGCCATGCCTTGGCTGCTCGATAGCCTCGGCGAGGCCTACTACATCGGCTTCGCGACGCGCGTCCTGATCTTTGCGCTCGCCGCGACGAGCCTCAATTTCGTCGTGGGTTACGGCGGCCTGGTCGCCTTCGGCCACGCCGCCTTCTTCGGCCTCGGTGCCTATGTCGTCGCGCTCGCCATGCAAGCCGGCCTCTCCTCGGCCTGGCTCGCCTGGCCGCTGGCGATGGCCTTGGCGGCGCTCACCGCCTTTGCGATCGGCCTCGTCTCGCTGCGCACGCGCGGCGTCTATTTCATCATGATCACGCTCGCCTTCGCCCAGATGATCTATTACACGGTCGTCTCGTTCAAGCTCGCCGGCGGGGAAGATGGCCTGCCGCTCGCGCAGCGCTCGACGCTCGCCCCCTTCGATCTGGCCGAGGATGCCACGCTCTACTGGGTCGCCCTCGGCCTGCTCGCCGCGAGCCTCTACGGGTTGAAGCGCTTGGCCGCCTCGCGCTTTGGCCACGCGCTCGCCGGCGTACGGCAAAACCCGTTGCGCATGGAGGCGCTCGGTTATCCGGTGCGGGCACTCCAGCTCGCCTGCTTCGTCATCGGCGCGGCCGTCGCGGGGCTCGCGGGGGCGCTGCTCGCCAACCAAAACGGCATGGCAAGTCCCGCGATGCTTTATTGGACGCAATCGGGCCTGCTGCTCGTGATGGTGATTCTCGGCGGCGTCGGCCATCGCTATGGCGGCCTGTTCGGCGCCGCGGCGCTGTTGGGGCTCGAAGAGGCGCTCGCGCTTTTCACCGAGCATAGCCATCTTTATGTCGGCCTCGCGCTGCTGGCCGTGATCTCGTTCGCCCCCGCGGGGCTCGCGGGGCTCGCGGGCAAAAGGAGGCGCGGATGACGGCGCTGCTCGAAGCCATCGGCCTCAAGAAACATTTCGGCGGCGTTTGGGCAACGAATGGCGTCGATCTCGCGCTCGCCGAGCACGAATTGCATGCGCTGATCGGCCCCAATGGCGCCGGCAAGACGACGCTGATCCACCTCGTCTCCGGCAGCCTGCGGCCCGACGCGGGGCGCCTGCGGCTCGCTGGCCGTGACATCACGGCGCGATCAATGCACGAACGCGTCGCTATGGGCATCACGCGCTCTTTCCAGATCAGCCAGGTGTTCAGCGAGCTCACCGCGCTCGAGAACGTGCGCCTCGCGGTGCAAGGAAGGCGCAGCGATGCCGGCAGCAGTTTCCGCTTCTGGCGGCCCGCGAGCGCCGAGGTCTGGATGATCGAGGAAGCCGAGGAATGGCTGGGCCAGGTGGGCCTCGCCGAGCAGGCCGGCTGCTTGGCGCGCGAACTCGCCTATGGCGAGCGGCGCGCGCTGGAGCTCGCGATGGCGCTCGCCACGCGGCCGCGCATCCTTTTGCTCGACGAGCCGATGGCAGGCCTGGGGCCCGAGGAAGCCGAGCGCATGACGCATCTGCTCGCCGCATTGAAAGGGAAACTCACCATGCTGCTCATCGAGCACGACATGGAGGTCGTCTTCAAGCTCGCCGACCGCCTCTCGGTGCTCGTCGAGGGCCGTATCCTCACGACGGGCACGCCAGAAACGGTACGCGCCGATCCCGCTGTGCGGCGCGCCTATCTCGGGGAGGAGCGCGCATGACCCCCTTGCTCGAAATCGAGGCCCTTGCCGCCGCCTATGGCGAAAGCCAGGTGCTTTTCAACATCACGCTTGCGATCCGCCCCGGCGAGGTCGCCACCCTCTTGGGCAGAAACGGCATGGGCAAGACAACGACAGTGCGGGCGATCTGCGGCCTCTTGCCCCCGCGTGGCGGGCAGCTTCGCTTTTCAGGCATGGCGATCGCCGGCATGCCGCCCCATCAGATCGCTCGGCTTGGGATCGGCCTCGTCCCCGAAGGCCGCCAAGTCTTTCCAAACCTGACCGTCAAAGAGCACCTCGTCGCCTTTGCCGACAATCGCTGCGGCGCCAAGAACCCCTGGACGCCCGCCAAGGTGTTTGCCTTCTTCCCGCAGCTTGCCGAACGGCAGCACCATCTCGGCAGCGAGCTCTCCGGCGGCGAGCAGCAGATGCTCGCGATCGGCCGGGCGCTTTCGACGAATCCGCGCCTATTGATCCTCGACGAGGCGACCGAGGGCCTCGCCCCCCTCGTGCGCGAGGAGATCTGGCGGTGTCTTGCCGCCTTGCGCGAGGTGGGGCAAACCATCCTCATCATCGACAAGTATGTCGAGCGGCTCATTGAGCTTGCCGACCATCACACGATCATCGAAAAGGGCCGCGTCGTCTGGCAAGGCGATTCAGCGGCGCTGGCGGCAGATCACGGCCTCTGGCATCGCTATTTGGGGCTTTAGATGAAAAAGGCCGTCCCGCCAGCACAGACTTTTACGGGTCATTCCTTCCCAGGCGGGACGCCAACGCACTATCCCGCGACGAGGCTGGGACGCGGCCTGTGGTGGCTGCCGCGCCTCGCTTTCCTACTCTTCGTCGCGGCCGTGATCCTCCTCCTCGTCTATCTCGAAAGGAGCGACCGCGAGGCGCAGCGCGCAAGCCTCATCAGCGACATGCTGTGGCTTGAGCAGAACCTGCGTTTCACCCTCGAGCACAATGCTGAGCTGCTCGGCCGGCTCGATGCATCACGCGGCGACGCCGCGGATTTCTTCGAAGCCCATGCCCGCACGCTGATCAACGATGACACCGGCCTCGTGCAGATCGTCTGGCTCGATGCCGACGGACGCGCGCGCCATGCCCACCCTCCGCTCGGCGCCGGGGGATCGGCCGGGTTTTCAGCCGAAACCCAGGCCCTCGCCCGTTCGCTGAAGGCTCCCGTCTATGCGCCCCCTACCCTCGCCGAGGGAGGGCGCTGGCAGCTCGAAGTCCATGTACCACTCTTTCGCGAAGGCCGGCA
The DNA here is from genome assembly GCA_026415155.1 of Rhodocyclaceae bacterium. Taxonomy (GTDB): domain Bacteria; phylum Pseudomonadota; class Gammaproteobacteria; order Burkholderiales; family Rhodocyclaceae; genus Sulfuricystis. The sequence continues at coordinate 4,733 of JAOAHQ010000050.1, read as the reverse complement.
CGCCGCCACGGCCGTCGGCATCTATTCGCTGCCGCGCCTCATCGAGGCCGCCACGCCCTGGTGGCTTGCTGAGCGTTACCGTATTGCCCTTCTCGATGCGGCTGGCCGGGTGCTCGCCACGCGCACGAAGTTTGGCGACGTCGTCGTCGAAAACGCCTACCAGATTCCCCTCGACCCGCCCGGCCAGGGCCTGATCCTCGAGGCGATCCCCTACAAAGCGCCCCAGCCGCTTGCGGGGCGGCTGATCGCCGCCGCCCTCGTGCTGCTTGCCGCGCTGGTGCTAGTCAGCCTCTGGGTGTTGCGCCGCGACATGCAGCGGCGCCTTGCCGCCGAAGCGGCCCTGCAAAGCGAGGTCGCCTTCCGCAAGGCGATGGAAGATTCGGTGCAAACAGGCTTACGCGCCCGCACCCTCGATGGCATGATTACCTATGTCAATCCCGCCTTTTGCCGCATGGTCGGCTGGCCGGCCGAGGAACTCATCGGCCGGCGTCCACCCATGCCTTATTGGGCCGACGAATACCTGGACGAGACGCGCGCCATGCACGCCAAGGTGCTCGCCGGCGAAGCACCGCTCGAAGGTTTCGAGATCAAATTAAAGCGCCGCAATGGCGAGATCTTCGATGCGCTGATCCACGAAGCCCCCCTGATCGACGGCGAGGGCAGACATACCGGCTGGATGGGCTCGGTGGTCGACATCACAGAAAGAAAGCGCAGCGCGGAACTTGCCCGTCAGCAGGAAGAACGCTTGCAGGCGAGCGCCCGTCTCATTACGATGGGCGAGATGGCCTCCAGTCTCGCCCACGAACTCAACCAGCCGCTCTCCGCCATTGCTGGTTACGCGACCGGCTGCCGCAATCTGCTCGCCGCCGGCCACCTCGATGTCGCCGCCATCGACGCGGCGCTCGCGAAATGCTTGGAGCAGGCGCAGCGGGCCGGCCGCATCATCCGCCGCATCTACGAATTCGCCCGCCGCCACGAGCCGAAATCGGAGCCTTGCGATCTTTCGGCATTGATCACCGATCTCGTCGTCCTCATCGAAGCCGAAGCGCGTCGCCACAAGATCGGCATCGTCACCGAGATCGCGAGCGATTTGCCGACCTTGGCAGCCGACCGCGTCCTGCTCGGCCAAGCGCTCTTCAATCTGATGAAAAATGGCCTCGAGGCAATGCGGCAGACCCCGCCTGCCGAGCGCGTGCTCCTCATCGGTGCGCGGCGCGAAGGCGAACAGATGCACCTTTGGGTGGCCGATCGCGGCTGTGGCATTTCCAAAGAGGATGCCGCCTTGCTGTTCGAACCCTTCTACACGACCAAGCCTGAAGGGCTAGGCGTCGGCCTCAACATCTGCCGCTCGGTCGTCGAAGCGCACCGCGGCCGCCTCTGGTTCGAAGCCAACCCGCTAGGGGGCAGCATCTTTCACATCAGTCTGCCCATCACAGCCGCATGAGCACGGGACAAGCCCATCTCGTCGATGACGATGCGGCGATCCGCGACGCCCTGTTGTGGCTCTTGCGCACCCGTGGCATCGCCGCGGCCGCCTGGCCTTCGGCCGAGGCCTTTCTTGCCGACTATCGGCCCGAGATGAGCGGCTGTCTGATTCTCGACATCCGCATGAGCGGCATGACCGGGCTCGAGCTCTTCGATGTGTTGCGCGCGCGCGGCTGTGCGCTGCCGGTGATCTTCCTGACTGGTCACGGCGACGTGCCGCAGGCGGTCAAGGCCTTGAAGCAAGGCGCCTTCGACTTCATCGAAAAGCCCTTCAACGACAACGAGCTCGCCGACCGCGTCATCGAGGCGCTCAAACTCGACGAAAGTCGGCGCTGGCGGGACGGCCTGCGGGCCGAGATCGAGGAACGTTTAGCCACCCTGACCGAACGCGAGCGCGAAGTGATGGCCGCAATCCTCGCCGGCAAGCTCAACAAGGTGATCGCCGACGAACTCTCGATCGCCATGCGCACCGTCGAAGCCCACCGTGCGCGCATCTTCGAGAAGATGGGCGTGCGCTCCGCCGTCGAGCTCGCCCAGCGGCTCGCTGCCTACGGTTCGAGGGATTCGAGATAGATCATGCCGCGCCGCCGGATGAGGCGATGACGGCCCAATGGGATCGAGGGATGACGGTCGGGCGCTGCCGTCAGCAATTGCCGCACGGCCTCGTGCAGCCTCGCATCGCTCGGCACCATCACCGCCTGACGGGCAAGCAAAAAGCGCAAGGCATTGCGCGCGCGCGCTTCGCTCAACGCCGCGAGCCGAGCGACACTGACCGGGAAATCGCAGTGCTGGCCGAGATCGAGCCGCGCCAGCTCATCGAGCAGCTCTTGGGCTTCGGCAAAACGTCCCGCCGCAGCAGCGAGATTCTTAACGGCGGCGGGAAAGCGCCGCGCGAGGCGGGGAATCACCTCATGACGCAGGAAATTGCGCGTATGGCGCACGTCCGCATTGCTCTCGTCCTCGATCCACTCAAGCCCATGCTCCTGGGCATACTCGAGGATTTCGCTGCGTCCCACGGCAAGCCAAGGCCGCAGCAGCCGGCCGCGATGCATCCGCATCGCCGCGGCGCCCGCCAGCCCCGCACCGCGCAGCAGATTGAAGAGCAGCGTCTCGGCCTGATCATCGCGATGGTGCGCGAGCAAGATCCAATCGGCTCCGCTCCTCGCCAGCGCCGCATGACGCGCCCGGCGCGCCGCGGCCTCGAGACCCTCACCCGTGCCGCGCTCAACCTCGACACGCACGCAATTGAAAGGAACGTCGTAGCGAAGGCAGAGCGCCTCGCAAAAGGCCGCCCAACGGTCGGCATTGGGGCTCAGCCCATGATGGACATGCACAGCGGTGAGATGAAAGTCCCGCCCGGCTCGGCATTGGCTGAGCGCATGCAGCAAGCAAACGGAATCGACACCGCCGGATAAGCCCAAGACGAGGCGCTCTTGAGGCCGCACATGGCGATCGAGACAGTCGGCCACCCTGTCGGCAAGCCGTGCTGCCGATGTTTCAGTGACGAGCGACTTCCTTGAATTTGCCATAACTCATCAAGCGCCCGTAACGGCGCTCGACGAGCTCATCGGCCGACAAGCCCTGCAACTGCCGCAAGGCATCCTGCAAAGCCTTCTTGAGCGATTGCGCTGCAGCGCGTGGGTCGCGATGCGCTCCGCCGACGGGTTCATTGACGACGCGATCGACGAGCCCCAAGGTCTTCAGGCGCGAAGCGGTGATGCCGAGCGTCTCGGCCGCCTCTGGCGCCCGCTCGGCGCTCTTCCAGAGAATCGAAGCACAGCCTTCGGGTGAGATCACCGAATAGGTCGCATACTGCAGCATCAAGACGACATCACCAGCCGCGATCGCGAGTGCGCCGCCTGAGCCGCCCTCGCCAATCACGGTGCAGATCAAGGGCACCTTGAGTTCTGCCATCTCGTAGAGATTCCGGCCGATCGCCTCCGACTGCCCACGCTCCTCGGCCCCGATGCCGGGATAAGCGCCCGGGGTATCGATGAAGGTAAAGACCGGCATGCCGAACTTCTCGGCTAGCCGCATCAGCCGTAACGCCTTGCGATAACCCTCGGGGCGCGGCATGCCGAAATTGCGCTGAATCTTCTCCTTCGTGTCACGGCCTTTCTGATGGCCGATCACGACGCACGACTGACCGTTGAAGCGCGCTAGCCCACCGACGATTGCCGCATCGTCGGCAAACGCGCGGTCGCCATGCAGCTCAACGAAGTCGGTAAAGATGTGCCCGATGTAATCGAGAGTGTAGGGCCGTTGCGGATGGCGAGCGACCTGCGCGATTTGCCAGGGAGTCAGCTTGGCGTAAATATCCTTAAGGAGTGCTGCGCTCTTCGCTTCGAGCCGGCCGATCTCGTCGGAGATATCGACGGCCGAATCGTCCTGGACGAAGCGTAATTCCTCGATTTTCGATTCGAGCTCGGCGATCGGCTGCTCGAAATCCAGAAAAGTCATTTTCATAGCGCGCGCATTCTACTCTGCCATTCGAAGCAAAAACGCCCCAGACATTTGATCTGGGGCGTTTGTATGTGTGTGAGGGGGTAGTCTGGTGTTGACCTACTTTCGCGGGCGAGGGAGCCCACTATCATTGGCGCGGAGGTGTTTCACGGTCCTGTTCGGGATGGGAAGGGGTGGTTCCGCCTCGCTATGGACACCAGACTGAAACTTGAGTTGTCCTGAGGGTGAGTCAGGGATGGGGGAGCGGAAGGAGTGAAGTGGGGAGTGATTGATGGCGCGAGCTGCGCTTTGAGGTTAAGTTCAAGGTGATAGAGTCAAGCCTCACGGGCAATTAGTACTGGTTAGCTCAACGCATTGCTGCGCTTCCACACCCAGCCTATCAACGTCCTGGTCTTGGACGACCCTTCAGGGGGGTCCGGCTTTATGCCCCCTGTCTCTTGTAGCGGTGGTTGGGATGCTTTGCGTTGCGTGCTGACGCACGCGCGGCGAAGCGAGGCATCTCAACCCTGTTGCAAGAGGCATAAAGCCGGCCCCCGGGGAGATCTCATCTTGGGGCGAGTTTCACGCTTAGATGCTTTCAGCGTTTATCTCTTCCGCACTTAGCTACCCGGCGATGCGACTGGCGTCACAACCGGTCCACCAGAGGTGCGTCCACTCCGGTCCTCTCGTACTAGGAGCAGGCCCCCGCAAACTTCCAGCGCCCACGGCAGATAGGGACCAAACTGTCTCACGACGTTTTGAACCCAGCTCACGTACCTCTTTAAATGGCGAACAGCCATACCCTT
>JAOAHQ010000040.1 GCA_026415155.1 Rhodocyclaceae bacterium | reverse complement strand
CGGCCCGTCACCACCGTGCCACGCCCCGAGATCGAGAAAACGTCTTCGATCGGCATCAGGAAGGGCTTGTCGATCGCTCGCTCCGGCGTCGGAATGTAGCTGTCCAGCGCTTCAGCAAGCTTCATGATCGCTTGCTCGCCCAGCTCGCCTTTGTCGCCTTCCATGGCCTTCAACGCCGAGCCTTTGATGATCGGAATCTCATCCCCAGGAAAGTCATACTTGGAAAGCAGCTCGCGCACTTCCATTTCAACGAGCTCAAGCAGCTCGGGATCATCGACCATGTCGCACTTGTTCATGAACACGACGATGTAGGGCACGCCCACTTGCCGCGCCAACAAAATGTGCTCGCGCGTCTGCGGCATCGGCCCGTCCGCCGCCGAGACGACCAGGATCGCCCCGTCCATCTGCCCCGCCCCAGTGATCATGTTCTTCACATAGTCCGCATGCCCCGGGCAATCCACGTGCGCATAGTGACGGTTCGCCGTCTCATATTCCACGTGCGCCGTGTTGATCGTGATGCCGCGCGCCTTCTCCTCCGGCGCCGCATCAATCTCGTCATACCGCTTCGCCTCGCCACCAAACTTCGACGCCAATATCGTCGTAATCGCCGCCGTCAAGGTCGTCTTCCCATGATCCACGTGACCAATCGTCCCCACATTCACGTGCGGCTTCGTACGCTCAAATTTGCCTTTTGCCATGATCAATTACCCCAAAGTCTAAGTTTGGCCCGAGAAACACCGTGGTGCCCATGGGCAGGATTGAACTGCCGACCTCTCCCTTACCAAGGGAGTGCTCTGCCACTGAGCTACATGGGCACAGCTGCAAAATCTTTTCGCACCACCAATGCCCTGGAGCGATCTGGAGCGGGCGACGAGACTCGAACTCGCGACATCTTGCTTGGAAGGCAAGAGCTCTACCAACTGAGCTACACCCGCTCATCCCGACCCAACTGACCCCAGCCGGCGAACCGGTTGGCGATGACGGTTTTTGGTGGAGGGGGAAGGATTCGAACCTTCGAAGGCAGAGCCGTCAGATTTACAGTCTGATCCCTTTGACCGCTCGGGAACCCCTCCAGCGAAACCGTGGAGTATGCATGAATCAAGAAACTCTTGTCAAGATACTCGGCGCTTTGACAGGCGAGGGTTTGCCCATACAAAATAGCACGGCGGCCTACCGCCGCCCACCCAACGAGTCCGATGCGCGTCGGCCCACAAGGCGCGATGCCGCGACGACCCCAAGCCAAGGAGGAGACCCCTCATGCGCCACGTCACGCTCGACGACAAATACACGCTCGAATCCGGGCGTATCTATCTTTCCGGCATCCAGGCCCTCGTCTTGCTGCCCATGTTGCAGCGCCGCCGTGATCTCGCGGCTGGCCTCAACACCGCCGGCTATGTCAGCGGCTACCGCGGCTCGCCTTTGGGCGGCCTCGATCTCGCGCTCTGGCAGGCCAAAAAGCATCTCGAGCACCATCACATCGTCTTTCAGCCCGGCCTCAACGAGGATCTTGCTGCCACCGCCTTATGGGGCACGCAGCAGGTCAATCTTTTTCCCGGCGCGAAATACGACGGCGTCTTCGGTCTCTGGTACGGCAAGGGGCCGGGGGTTGATCGCTGCGGCGACGTCTTCAAGCACGCCAACTCCGCCGGCACCTCGAAATTCGGCGGCGTGCTGGCGATCGCCGGCGACGATCACGCGGCACGCTCATCTACCGTCGCCCACCAGTCGGAACACGCTTTCAAGGCGGCGATGATTCCCGTGCTCGCGCCCTCGGGCGTACAGGACTATCTCGAGCTCGGCCTGCACGGCTGGGCGATGAGCCGCTATTCGGGCTGCTGGGTCGGCTTCAAGGCGGTGGCCGACACCATCGAATCTTCAGCAAGCATCGATCTTTCGCCCGAGCGGCCGGAAATCGTCTTGCCGACAGACTACGCATTGCCACCGGACGGCCTCAACATCCGCTGGCCGGACGACCGCCTCGCTCAGGAAGCGCGCCTCCTTGATCACAAACTCTATGCCGCGCTCGCCTACTGCCGCGCCAACCGGTTGAACCGCGTCGTCATCGATTCGCCCAATCCGCGGCTGGGCATCATCGCCGCCGGCAAGAGCTATCTCGACGTGCGCCAGGCCTTCGACGATCTCGGCATCGACGATCAGCTCGCCGCCGAGATCGGCATCCGGCTTTACAAGGTCGCGATGGTCTGGCCGCTCGAGGCCGACGGCGTGCGCCGCTTCGCCGAGGGGCTCGAAGAGATCCTCGTCGTCGAAGAAAAACGCCAGCTCATCGAATACCAGCTCAAGGAGGAGCTCTACAACTGGCGCGAGGACGTGCGCCCGCGCGTCATCGGCAAGTTCGACGAGAAAGGCGAGTGGGCCTTGCCGCATGGCGACTGGCTGCTGCCGGCGCGCGGCGAGCTCACGCCGGCCTTGATCGCCAAGGTGATCGCGCAGCGCATCGAGCGCTGGGTCACCTCCGACCGCATTCGCGCCCGGCTCGCGCTCATCGAGGCGAAGGAGCGCGCCGCCTCGCCGCTCGCCGGCCTCGGTCGCCTGCCCTGGTATTGCCCTGGCTGCCCGCACAACACCTCGACCGTCGTGCCAGAGGGCTCGCGCGCGCTCGCCGGCATCGGCTGCCATTTCATGGTGACATGGATGGATCGCAACACGGCCACCTTCTCGCACATGGGCGGCGAGGGTGTCGCCTGGCTTGGCCAGGCGCCCTTCACCGAGACGCGGCACGTCTTCGTCAATCTCGGCGATGGCACCTATTTTCACTCCGGCATTCTCGCCATTCGCGCCGCGCTCGCCGCCAAGGTGAATGTCACCTACAAGCTCCTCTACAACGATGCCGTGGCGATGACGGGCGGCCAGCCCGTCGATGGCGTGCTCTCCGTGCCGCGGCTCGCGCAGCAGCTCGCCGCCGAGGGCGTCGGCCACATCGTCGTCGTCACCGACGGCTCGCCGCGGAGTTGGCGCAAGAGCGAACTGCCGCACGGCACCCTGGTGCGCGACCGCAGCGAGCTCGACCAAATCCAGCGCGAGCTGCGCGAATGCCCCGGCGTCTCGGCGCTCATCTACGACCAGACCTGTGCGACGGAGCTGCGCCGACGCAGAAAGCGCGGCCTGCTGCCCGATCCGGCCGTGCGCGTCGTCATCAACGAGGCGGTCTGCGAAGGCTGCGGCGATTGTTCCGTCCAATCGAACTGCCTCGCCGTCGTCCCCATCGAGACGCCGCTCGGCCGCAAGCGTGCCATCGACCAGTCGGCCTGCAACAAGGATTTTTCATGCCTGAAGGGCTTCTGCCCGAGCTTCGTCACCGTCGTGGGCGGCCGGCTGCGCAAGGGGCGCGCGCTCGAAGACGGCGCGGAGGCCGTCCTGCCGGCGCCGAGCTTGCCGGAGACGCGCGCGCCCTATGCCATCCTCATCACCGGCGTCGGCGGCACCGGCGTCATCACCTTGGGCGCCATCATCGGCATGGCCGCCCACATCGACGGCAAAGGGGTAACGACGCTCGACATGACGGGACTGGCGCAAAAGGGCGGCGCGGTATTCTCCCACGTGCGCATCTGCGACGATCCGACGAGACTCTATGCCGTGCGCATCGCCACGGGCGAAGCCGACGCGGTGATCGGCGGCGATGCGATCGTCAGTGCGAGCGCTGAAGCCTTGGCCAAGATGGCCGCCGGCCGCACGCGCGCCGTCGTCAATGGCGCCGCGACGCCGACGGCCGAATTCATCCACCACCCCGACTGGACATTTCCCCTCGAGCGCATCCGCAGCGCGCTCGTCGAGACGGTCGGCCCCGCTGCCTTGGACATCCTCGATGCGACGCAACTCGCAACGACGCTGCTCGGCAATGCGATCTATGCCAATCTGCTCTTGCTCGGTTTTGCCTGGCAGCGCGGCCTCGTGCCGGTCAGCGAAGCGGCTCTCGTGCGCGCCATCGAGCTCAATGGCACGGCCGTCGAGATGAACCTCGCCGCCTTCCGCTGGGGCCGCCGGCTCGCGCACGACCCGGCTTGCGCCCCGCCGCTGACGAATGCCGTCCCGCCAGCGCCGACTTTCGCGGCGCTGCTCGAGGATCGTGTCAAACGCCTCACCGACTACCAGGACGCCGCCTACGCCGCGCGCTACCAAACGCTTATCGAGCACGTGCGCGATCACCCGGCCGCCGACGAGGCGCTTGCGATGACAATCGCGCGCAACTACTACACGCTGCTCGCAATCAAGGATGAATACGAGGTCGCACGGCTTTACGCCGAGACCGATTTCCTTGCGAAAATCGAAGCGACCTTTGAGGGCGACTACAAGCTGTATTTTCACCTCGCCCCGCCGCTCCTTGCCCGGCCCGACCCCAACAGCGGCCGCATCCGCAAACGGACGTTCGGGCCGTGGCTGATGACGGCTTTGCGCTGGCTCGCGAAGGCGAGGAAGCTGCGCGGCATGCGCTGGGATCTCTTCGCGAAAAGCGCCGAGCGGCGACTCGAACGGGAGCTCATTGCCGACTACGAGGCCGACGTCGCACTGATCCTCGCGCGCCTGACACCCGCGAACCTCGAGCTCGCCCGGCAGCTTGCCCGCTGGCCGGAAGCGGTGCGCGGCTTCGGGCATATCAAGGCAAAGTCGGCGCTCGTGGCACGGCAGGCGAGGGAAGCCCTGCGCAGCCGTCTCTGACCCACGCTGACGAGCGGCAGCAAGGCCCTGGCGACTCCCGAGGCGGCCGCCGGCCGCCGGCGTGCATCACGCATCGCAGCCTTCTCGATAAGGCCGGCGAATGGGCTGTATTTCCCGCCATACCTCCCCGCGTCGATCGAGAATAATTGCCCTCGCGCAACACGAGTTTCGAGCGCGATGGAGGCGACATGGCAGACATCATTTGCATCATCGGAAACAAAGGCGGCACGGGCAAGACGACGCTGTCGCACATGCTTTGCCAAGGTCTGGGGCTATTGGGCCAGCGTTCGGTCTGCGTGCTGACGGATACCTGGCGTGAGCCCTTGGACCCCACCGATCGGCGCTATCTGATCGCCGATGCACGCTCGCGCGAGGCGCTGGCGAAGGTCGTCGAGAAGGTGCGCGGCCTCAAGGCCTGGCTCGGCGTCATCGACGGCGGCGGCAATCGCACCGAGATGGACCGCCGGCTCTACGGCCTGGCCGACCTCGTCCTGCTGCCGTTTCGCGATTCGCACGAGGACATCCGCACGGTGATCCGCGATCTCGAGATGTTTCCGCGCGCCTACGCGATCCCCACCCAATGGCCGACCAATGCCTGGCAGCGCGAGGTGGCCGAGCGCACCGTCGCCGAATTGCTCGCCCCTTATCGCGATCGCATCCTCGATCCCGTCTTCAGCCTGTCGGCGAGCAAGCTCTTGTTGCAAAAGAGAATCGAAGGGCCGCTGCCCACGCCGCTGGCGAATGCCTGCCGGGCGCTCGCCCACCAAGTGATCGATCTGCTGCAAATTCCGCTCGACGGAGAGGAGGCAACCACCTCCGATCACCCTGAACGTGCCGCCAGCGTGCCGGTCACACCGCTGCGCGCGCCGCTGCCGGCGGCGGCGTGATCACTGGCGCTTGCCCTGGGCGACGAGCAGGGCTTGTGAGCGATTGCTCACATTGAGGGCCTTGAAGATGGCCGAGACGTGGATCTTCACCGTCCCTTCGGTGACCTGCAGCAGCTCGGCGATCTCGCGGTTGGTCTTGCCCTCGGCGAGGAGCTCCAACACGCGCGCCTGGCTCTTCGTCAGGCCATAGCGCTCGGCCACCGTCTTGGCCCGGCGGCGCTTGCCGCCTTGTTCGCGGTATTCGGGCGGCAGCCAGATCTCGCCGGCGAGCACCTCGCGCAAGGCGCCCAAGAGCGTGCTCGTGGGGCTCGCCTTCGAAACGAAGCCGGCGGCGCCTTGGCGGATCGCCTTCATCACCGTGTCGGCATCGTCAAGCGCCGAGAGCACGACGACCGGAATATGCGGGAAGCGCTTGCGGATCACGCCGAGAAAGGCCATGCCGCCGGTGCCCGGCAGCATCAAATCGAGCACTACGAGGTCGAAGTCGTCATTCTCCTCGAGAAGCTGGGTGGCTTCTTCGGCATCCTTGGCGCCGAGGACTTCGGCAGGCGTTCCTTCCTCGTCGAGCGCTTGCAGCGCCAACAAGAGCCCCTCGCGCACCAGGGCATGGTCTTCGATGACGAGAATTCGCACGGATCTCCCCCTTCTCACCTGCGAGTTATCATACGCGCACGCGCATTCTAACTTCAGCCGGCCCACCATGAGCAGCGAAAACCCAACCGATCCGATGGAATTTCTCAAGAACCTATGGAGCAGCATGGGATTTTCGCTGCCGGGCATGGTTGCGCCCACGCTCGACACCGACGAGCTTTCCAAGCGCATCGCCGACTTAAAGGCCGTCGAAGGCTGGCTCAAGTCGAACTTGAGCCTCTTACAGATGACGATCCAGGGGCTCGAGATGCAGCGTGCCACGCTCACCACGCTGCAGCAGATGAGCCAGGCAAACCAAGAAGGCAGCGGGGCGGCCGCTGCTAATCCTTTCATGAACCCCGCTGCTTGGCCGATGCCTTGGGCGATGATGGGTCAGGCCGCACAACCTGCCGCCTCCCCGCCTCCGACGCCATCGTCAGAGACTCCCGCTTCTCCCGAGCAAAAGCGCGAGCCAGAGCGGTAGGCTCAGCATGCCGAGCAAGGTGCTCGCCGAGATGAGCCAGGCGACGCGCAGGCCATCACCGCCCATGCGTTGGGCGAGAATGTAGGCCGAGGAAGCCGTGGGCAGTGCGGCGAAGACGATCGCCACATCAAAGTGAATGCCGGTCAGGCCCAAGGTCTGCGCCGCGAGCCAGGCCATGAGCGGCATGCCGACGAGTTTGACGGCGAGAAACCACGCCGCCGGCCCGCGGCCGTGCTCGCCGAGACTGCCCTTCAAGCGCAAGGCGGCGCCGACCGCCAACAGCCCCAGCGCGATCGCCGCTTCGGCCAACCGGCCGAGGAACTGGGCGAGCGGGCTAGGCACTCCAGCACCGGCCAGATTCCAGATCAGTGCCGCCAGTGTGGCGAGAAAGAGCGGATTCCTGGCGAGCTCACGCCAGACCGAGGTCTCGCCATGGCGCGCGAGCATCCACACCGCCGCGAGGTTGGCAAAGGGCACCATGCCGCCGGCGAGCAAGCCCATCGCCGCGATGCCCGCCGCGCCATGCAGCTTCGCCGCCACCGCGAGCCCGATGTAGGTGTTGAAGCGAAAAGCGCATTGAAACTGGGAGGCAAACGAAATCGCCGAGAGCCTCATGAAAGGCCGCGCCGCGAGTGCGAGCAGCATGGCCCCGAGCATGGCCGCGGCCCCCGTGCCGATGAGCGGCACGGCGGAGAAAGACAGCGGCGTCTTCGTGATCGCATTGAAGAGGAGCGCCGGAAAGAGTACGAAATAGACGAGCTTCTCGAGCCCACTCCAGAAATGATCCCCCAGGCTCATCCAGCGCCGCAGGGCAAAACCCAACAGGATCAGGGCGAAATCGGGCAACAGCATCAGGGCGGTCTGCATGCTGCGCGTTATATCATCGCCCCTCCCCTTTCTGCCGTCTCCAATCGTATCTGGGAAGTTTCCGCATGAATGGTCCGACGCAAGAGTTCTGGCAAGCGCGCTTCATCGAAGGTCAAATGCCCTGGGATCGCGGCGCGCCCAACCCTCAGCTGATCGCTTGGCTTGAGGCCGGCGCGTTTGCCGCGGGCAGCCGCGTGCTGGTGCCCGGCTGTGGGCAAGGCTGGGAGGTCGTGGCGCTTGCCGCCGCTGGGATGCACGTAACGGGCATCGACTTTGCTCCCGCCGCGTTGGCCTTATGCCGAGGGCACCTCGAGGCCGCCGGCTTGCACGCCGAGCTCGTCGGTGCCGATGTGCTCCACTGGCAGCCTGAGGCACCGGCCGATGCAGTCTTCGAGCAGACCTGTCTTTGCGCGCTCTATCCCGACTACTGGGTCCGCTATGCCGATCAGCTTCATCGCTGGCTCAAGCCCGGCGGCCGGCTCTTCGCCCTGTTCATGCAAGCGCCGCGCGCTTCGGCCGCCGAAGGCTTCATCGAGGGACCGCCTTACCACTGCGACATCCATGCGATGCGCGCCTTGTTTCCCGCCACGCGCTGGGAGTGGCCCAAGCCGCCCTATCCGCGCATCTTCAATCGAGGCATCGAGCGCGAGGAACTCGCGGTCATCCTCACCCGGAAGTGAGTGCCGCCGTCCCGCCAGCGCAGAAGTTTAGCGGATCGAGCGATACTCCCCGCTGCGTTCCGGCCGGCTCAACACGATCTGCCACAACTGGCCCTGGCGCGAGCGGAAGAAGCCGGCGCAGCTCATCAGGTAATAACGCCACATGCGGCGGAAGCGCTCGCCGTATTTAGGCGCCAGCGCCGGCCAAGCGCGCTCGAAGTTCTCCCACCAGCTCATGAGCGTCCGATCGTAATCCGGCCCGAAATTGTGCCAGTCCTCGAGCACGAAGCGGCCGTCAATGGCGCGGGTGATCTCGGCGGCCGAGGGCAGCTTGCCGTTCGGGAAGATGTATTTGTCGATCCAGGGATCGGTATGCGGCGTGGTGCGGTCGATGCCGATGGTGTGGAGCAGAAACAGCCCCTCCGGCTTGAGCGCGCGCCGCGCGACCTCGAAATAGACCGGATAGTTTTTCGGCCCGACGTGTTCGAACATGCCGATCGAAACGATCTTGTCGAATTGGCCGCTCACTTGCCGATAGTCCATCAGGGCGATCGTCACCGGCAGGCCGGCGCAGCGCTCGGCGGCAAGCCGCTGCTGCTCCTTTGAGACCGTGATGCCGAACACTTCAACGCCGTAATGCGTCGCGGCATGGTGCGCAAAACCGCCCCAGCCGCAGCCGATCTCGAGCACCCGCTCGCCGGCTTTGAGCTCGAGCTTGCGGCAGACGAGCTCGAGCTTGGCGCGCTGGGCGCTCGCAAGATCCCCCGCCTCGCGCCAATAGGCACAGGAATAGCTCATCGTCGGATCGAGCATCGCCTGGAAGACATCGTTGCCGATGTCGTAGTGCTCCTCACCGACCTGAAAGGCGCGGCTGGGCGATTGCAGATTGAAGAAACGGTGCCGCAGCATCTCGCCGAAGAGGCGCAGCCGGTTCCAGCCGCCGAGCCGTTCCTCGACGCGATGTTTGAGCAACCGGTAGAACAGCTCGTCGAGCTGTGAGCATTCCCACAGGCCGTCCATATAGGCTTCCCCGAAGCCCAGCGGCCCTTGCGTCAGAATGCGGCGATAGACCTCGTCATCATGCACGCGGATGTCCCACGGCGCATCGCCGTTGAAACGCACGCCACAGGAAGCCGCCAGCTCGGCCAGCACGGCCGGCGGCGCTGCGGGCGCGCGAGCGAGCGACCAATCATGCCTGGAACAGGTTTCCATAAAGGCCCCCCATCACCTGGTCGAAGACGCCCGCCCGTCGTGCGGGCAGAGCCATCGCATCAATCTTATCCAAGATCAATGACGAAAGTGCGAGCGGGCGGACACATCGCCGCTCTCACTGAGCGCTTTGTCGGCGGTAGATGTGCAATACCCCGGCATGCGCCGTCGGGCCAGCGCCGACTTTGGGCTTATTCCTCGTCCTCGGTAAGCCTGAAGCTCGCAGCGAGCTTCTGCTGCATGGGCGGCGGCACCTGGGCGTAATGGGAAAACTCGATCGTATAGCTGCCGCGCCCGCCGGTCATCGACTTCAAGCGCGATGCGTAGTCGCCGATCTCGGCAAGCGGCACTTCGCCCAGGATCGCGATGCGGCCCGGACCGCGCGCTGCCGTGCCTGTCACATGGCCACGCCGGGCTGAGAGATCACCAGCGATGTCGCCCATTTGGCTCTCATCGACATGCACTTCGATCTTCACGATCGGCTCGAGCACGATGGGGGAAGCGGCTTGCAGCGCCGCGAGGGCGGCCTTCTTGCCGGCCTGGACAAAGGCGACTTCCTTGCCATCGACCGGATGCGTCTTGCCGTCATAGACGATGACGCGCACGTCTTCGACCGGGAAGCCCGCCACCACGCCGCCTGCGAGCGCCTGGCGCACCCCCTTTTCGACCGCCGGCATGAAGACGCTCGGGATCACGCCGCCCTTGACCTGGTCGACGAACTCGAAGCCGGCGCCGCGCTCGAGCGGCTCGACCTTGAGGAAGACCTCGCCAAACTGGCCGGCGCCGCCCGTCTGTTTCTTGTGGCGGCAATGGCCCTCGGCGGGCCGGGTGATGGTTTCGCGATAGGGAATCTGCGGCGGCCGGGTGGCAAGCTCCAGCTTGTATTGCGACGCCATGCGTTCGAGCTTGGTTTTGAGATGCATCTCGCCCAGGCCGAAGATCACCGTTTCATTCGTCGTCGGATGGCGTTCGACCTTGAAGCAGGGGTCTTCGAGTTCGAGCTTGTGGAGGATCTCGAAGAGGCGCTGCTCATCTCCTTTCTTGGTCGTCTCGACGGCGAGCCCCTGCATCGGCTTCGGGAATTCGAGCGGCTTCAAATGGATGTGATCCTCATCGTGCGAGTCGTGCAGAACGCAGTCGAACTCGATCTCCTCGACCTTGGCAATGGCGCCCAAGTCGCCCGGCAAGAGCTCATCGACTTCGACATAGTCCTTGCCCTGCAATTGGTAAAGATGGCCGACCTTGAAGGCCTTCTTGCCATCGCCGACGAAGAGCTGGGTGTCTTTGCGGATCGTGCCCTGATGCACGCGAAATACGCCTACCTTGCCCATGTAAGGGTCGACGATCACCTTGAAGACGTGCGCCAGCACGTGTTGCGTGGCATCCGGCACACGCTGGAAAGGTTCGCCATCCTTGAAGAAGGGCGGCAGGTTGGCCTCGGCGGGATTCGGCGCCAGCGTCGCCAGCACATGGAGAAGCTCATCGATGCCGGCGCCGGTCTTCGCAGACGTGAAGAGCACCGGAATGAGATGTCCCTCGCGCAGCGCTTTTTCGAACGGTGCATGCAGCTCACCCACGCTCGGCTCCTGGCCGTCTTCGAGGTAGCGCTCCATGAGGCTTTCGTCTTCCTCGACAAGCTGATCGATGAGCTCGCGATGCGCATGCGCCACCGTGTCGAGGTCGGCCTCGCCGGTATCGTGCTCCATGACTTCGACGACCCGCCGATGATCGGGCGAGGGCAGGTCGAGGAACTTGCAGACGGTGCCGAAGCGTGCGCGGATGTCGGCCATCAGGCCGGCGAGATCGAGGTTGTCGGCATCGATCTTGTTGACGACGATCATGCAAGCAAGCCCGCGCTGCTGGGCGGCGCGCAACATGCGCTCGGTCATGAGCTCAACGCCGGTCTGGGCATTGATCACGACGAGGGCGGTATCGACGCCCGCCAAGGCCGCGAGCGCCTGGCCGGCGAAATCGGGATAGCCGGGCGTATCGATGAGATGGATGTGCACATCCTCCCAGGCGAAATTGACGAGCGCCGCTTGCAGCGAATGGCCGGCGGCTTTCTCCTGGGCGTCGTAATCGCACACCGTGTTGCCCTTCTCGACGCTGCCGGGTGCAGCAATCGCGCCGGCACGCGCAAGCAAGGCTTCCGCGAGTGTGGTCTTGCCGGCCCCGCCATGCCCGACGAGGGCAACGGCACGAATCCTTTCAGTGGTGTATTTCGCCATGTGCTCCTCCCTGCGCGCGTTATTCGACGGTCACCGACTTGGCGAGATTGCGCGGCTTGTCGACATCGGTGCCCTTGACCAATGCCGCATGATAGGCCAAGAGCTGCAAGGGTACGACGTGCAGCACCGGCGAAAGGAGGCCGTAGTGCTCGGGCAGGCGCAGGATATGCACCCCCGCTTCCTCCTCGACCTCTGAATCGGCATCGGCGAAGACATAAAGCTCGCCGCCGCGCGCGGCGACTTCTTTGAGGTTGGACTTGAGCTTCTCGAGCAAGGCGTCGTTGGGCGCGACGCTTACCACCGGCATGTCCTTGTCCACGAGCGCGAGCGGGCCGTGCTTCAATTCGCCGGCCGGATAGGCTTCGGCGTGGATGTAGGAAATCTCCTTGAGCTTCAAGGCGCCTTCGAGCGCGATCGGGTAATGATGGCCCCGGCCGAGAAAGAGGGCATGGCGCTTGTCGGCAAAACGCTCTGCCCAGGCGGCAATGGCCGGCTCGAGCGCGAGCACTTTCTGCACCGCGACTGGCAGATGGCGCAATGAGACGAGATGATTGGCTTCCTGCGCTTCGGTCAGCCGGCCGTTTTGCTTGGCGAGCGTCGCCGCGAGGAGGAACAACGTCACTAGCTGCGTGGTAAAGGCTTTGGTCGAGGCCACCCCGATCTCGGGGCCGGCGCGCGTCAGGAAACGCAGTGCGCATTCGCGCACGAGCGCCGATTCCGGCACGTTGCAGATCGCCAGCGTACGCGCCATGCCGAGTGATTTGGCATGGCGCACCGAGGCGAGGGTATCGGCCGTCTCGCCCGACTGCGAGATCGCCACGACGAGCTGATCCGGATGTGGCACCGAGGCGCGGTAGCGATATTCGCTTGCCACCTCCACCGTGCAGGGCAGGCCGGCGAGCTGCTCGATCCAATAGCGCGCGACGAGCCCGGCATGAAAACTCGTGCCACAGGCAATGATCAACACCGAATTGACGCCGGCAAACGCTTCCGGCGCGTTGGCGCCAAACAGGTTGGCCGAGAGGGCTTGCGCACCGCCGATCATCTCGAGGGTCGCGGCGAGCGCCTGCGGCTGCTCGAAGATTTCCTTCTGCATGTAGTGGCGATACTCGCCGAGCTCGACGGCCTCGGCCGAGAGCGTGCTTTCATGCACCGCCCGCATAACGGCCGTGCCGTCGGCGCCGACGATCGCGTAGCCGTCACGACGCAGTTCGGCGACATCACCGTCCTCGAGATAGACCATACGGCGCGTCACTGGCAAGAGCGCCGCGGCGTCCGACGCCGCATAGTGGCCATCCGGGCCGATCCCCAAGAGCAGCGGCGCACCGTGGCGCGCCACGACGATGGCTTCCTCCCCCTCGCGCAGCACGGCGATGGCAAAGGCGCCGACGAGCCGGCGGGTGGCCCGCTGCACTGCCTCGCCGAGGCGCACGCTCAGCTTTAACGTGTCTTCGATCAGATGGGCGATCACTTCGGTGTCGGTCTCTGAGGTGAAGACATAGCCCTTGGCGATGAGCTCGGCCTTGAGTTCAGCATAGTTTTCGATGATGCCGTTATGGACGACGGCAAGCCCTCCCGAGACATGCGGATGGGCGTTTTTTTCGTTCGGCACGCCGTGCGTCGCCCAGCGCGTGTGGGCGATGCCTATCTCCGCCGCAAGCCCTTCTGCCTGAGTGGCGAGCTCAGCGACGCGGCCGACGCTGCGCAGGCGCACGAGCCCCGGATTGAGCACCGCGAGGCCCGCCGAATCGTAGCCGCGGTATTCGAGCCTTCTCAATCCCTCGAGGAGCCACGGGACGATGTCGAGTCTTGCCACGGCCGCGACGATACCGCACATGCGCTTACTCCTTGTTTTTTTTGATCGGGCGCTTCCAGCCGCGCACGGTGACCTGCTTGGCCCGCGAGAGCGTGAGCTCGCCGGGCGGCGCGTCTTTCGTCAATGTCGTGCCGGCGCCCAAGGTCGCGCCGCGGCCCACCGTCACCGGTGCGACGAGCTGGCTGTCCGAGCCGATGAAAACGTCGTCTTCGATGATGGTGCGGTGCTTATTGGCACCATCGTAGTTGCAGGTGATCGTGCCGGCGCCGACATTGACACGGCTGCCCATCGTCGTATCGCCCAGGTAGGCGAGATGGTTGGCCTTCGAATGCGCGCCAATCGTCGAATTCTTGACTTCGACGAAGTTGCCGATATGCACGTCCTCGGCGAGCACGGTGCCTGGCCGCAGCCGCGCGAACGGGCCGATCACCGAGCCGGGGCCGATGACGGCATCCTGGATCACGCAGTGAGGCAGGATGCGCACGCCATCGCCGAGCTCGACACGGCCTTCGAAGACACAATTGACGTCGATGAACACGTCGCGTCCACAGATGAGTTCGCCGCGAATGTCGATGCGGTCGGGATCGGCAAGCGTCACCCCTTGCGCCATCAGGCTTTCTGCGAGATTGCGCTGAAGGATGCGTTCGAGCCGCGCCAGCTGATTCTTGCTATTGACGCCCTCGATCTCCCAATTCGCCGCGGGCTGTGCGGTGACGACTTCCGTTCCTTCAGCGACGGCCAGCGCGACGATGTCGGTGAGGTAATACTCGCCTTGCGCATTGTGATTGGACAGCCGCGGCAGCCAGCGCGCCAGGGCTGCATGAGGCGCGACGAGGATGCCGGTATTGATCTCGCGGATCATGCGTTCGGCATCGTCGGCATCCTTCTCTTCGACGATGCGGGTAACCTTGCCAGCGACTCGCACGATGCGGCCGTAGCCATGCGGATCATCGAGCTGGGCGGTGAGGAGCGCAAGCTTCCCTTCCCCGCCAGCCTCGATGAGGCGCTGCAAGGTGGCGGGACGAATGAGCGGCACATCGCCATAGAGCACGAGCACGGAAGCCGACCCGCCAGCGCCGACTTTGAGCAGTGGCAGCGCCTGCATGACCGCATGGCCGGTGCCGAGTTGCGGTTCCTGTCTTACCCAGACGAGATCAGGCGCATCGAGCGCTTCGCGCACGGCTTCGCCGCCATGACCATAGACGATGCAGATCTGCGACGGCAAAAGCGCGCGCGCCGTCTCGATGACATGCGCGAGCAGCGGCTTGCCGGCGAGCGGATGCAGCACCTTGGGCAAGTCGGAACGCATCCGCGTTCCCTTCCCTGCAGCGAGGATGACGACTTCGAGCATGGGCTGCCTGCTCAGCGGGGCAGCAGCGAGCTTCCCATCAGGAATTCATCGACGGCGCGCGCGCACTGGCGCCCCTCGCGGATCGCCCACACGACGAGCGACTGGCCGCGCCGCATGTCCCCGGCAGCGAAGACCTTGGGCACATTGGTCGCGTAACGCTCGGTATCGGCAGCGGCATTGCCGCGGGGATCTTTTTCGACGCCAAAGGCATCGAGCACGCTCGCCACCGGTTGGGTGAAGCCCATCGCAAGGAAGGCGAGATCGGCCTTGAGCTCGAATTCCGAGCCGGGAATCTCCTTCATCTTGCCATCGCTCCAATCAAGACGCACGCATTTGAGCGCCTTGAGCTTGCCTTGCTCGCCGATGAATTCCTTCGTGGCGATCGCCCAGTCACGCGTGCAGCCCTCTTCGTGCGAACTCGATGTGCGCAGCTTGTGCGGCCAGTATGGCCAGGTGAGCGCCTTGTCTTCCTGCTCGGGCGGCTTGGGCAGCAATTCGATCTGCGTAACGCTCGCCGCCCCGTGGCGGTTGGCCGTACCGACGCAGTCGGAGCCGGTATCGCCGCCGCCGATCACGACGACATGCTTGCCCTTCGCATCGATGGGATTCTTCCTGCCGCCACCGACTTCCTTGTTCTGCGGAATCAGGAATTCGAGCGCGAAATGCACGCCCTCGAGCTCGCGCCCAGGGATCGGCAGATCGCGCGGCGTCTCCGCCCCCCCGGCTAGGATTACGGCATCGTAGTCCTTGAGGAGTTTTGCCGGCGCGACGATCTTGGTTGCATCATTGGCCACGCCCTTGGGCAGGGGCCCTTCCCCCACCAAGGTCTTGAGGCGGAATTTGACGCCCTCGGCCTTGAGCTGGGCCACTCGCCATTCGACGAGGCGCTTGTCGAGCTTGAAATCGGGAATGCCATAGCGCAACAGGCCGCCAACGGCATCGTTCTTCTCGAATACCGTCACATCGTGGCCGGCACGCACGAGCTGCTGCGCCGCGGCCAATCCCGCCGGCCCGGAGCCGACGATGGCGACCTTCTTGCCCGTCTTCACCGTGGCGATGAGCGGCACGACCCAGCCGTTTTCCCCTGCCTTGTCGATGATCGCGCGTTCGATCGATTTGATGCCGACGGGCTCGGCATTCACGCCGAGCGTGCAGGCGGCCTCGCAAGGCGCAGGGCAGATGCGGCTTGTAAATTCCGGGAAATTGTTGGTCGAGTGAAGCGCCTCGATCGCCTCGCGCCATTTGCCTTTGTAGACGAGGTCGTTCCAGTCGGGAATGAGGTTATTGACCGGGCAGCCGTTGTTGCAAAAGGGAATGCCGCAGTCCATGCAGCGCGCGCCTTGCAGCTGGGCTTGCTCATCCGTCAAGTGCGGCACGAATTCCCGATAATGCTTGAGCCGCGCGGCGACGGGCTCATACCCCTCGCTTTGGCGTTCGTACTCGAGAAAACCGGTGGGCTTGCCCATTTATGCCGCCTCCTTCATGTTGCGCGCCGCCAGCTCGGCGAGAGCGCGGCGGTATTCGTGCGGGAAGACCTTGACGAATTTGGCGCGCGCCTGCGGCCAGTCGGCGAGAATCTGGCGCGCCAGCTCGCTGCCGGTGGCGTGAAGATGCTGCTCGATCATGCGCTTTAGCTGTGTCTCGTCCGCCTCGTTACGATGCAAGAGCGCCGCACCGGTCTGCGCGCCAGCCGGCTCGACCTTTTCGAGCGCCACCATCGACAGGTTGCAGCGCTTGGCGAACATGCCGTCGACATCATAGACATAAGCGATGCCACCCGACATGCCGGCGGCGAAGTTGCGGCCGGTTGCCCCGAGCACGACGACGGTGCCGCCGGTCATGTATTCGCAGCAATGATCCCCCGTGCCCTCGACGACGGCCTGGGCGCCCGAATTGCGCACGGCGAAGCGCTCGCCGGCCACACCGCGGAAATACACCTCGCCCTCGGTCGCGCCATAGAGCACGGTATTGCCGACGATGATGTTCTCATGCGGAGCGCCCTTGAAGTCTCGCGGCGGCTTGACGATGATGCGGCCGCCCGAAAGCCCTTTGCCGACGTAGTCATTGGCCTCCCCCGTCAGCTCCAGCGTGATGCCGCGCGCGAGGAAGGCGCCGAAGCTCTGCCCGGCAGTGCCCGTCAGCTTGATAAGGATCGTGTCGTCGGGCAGCCCGGCATTGCCATAGCGGCGCGCAACCTCGTAGGAGAGCAGCGTCCCCACGGTGCGATTGACGTTCTTGATCGGCAGCGCGATCTCGACGCGCTGCTGGTGTTCGAGCGCTGCATGCGCCTGAGCGATGAGCTGATGGTCGAGGGCAGCGCCGAGATTGTGATCCTGTGCCTCGCAGTGGAAACGCGCCACACCCGACGGCACCGGCGGCATATGGAAGATCCTCGAGAAGTCGAGCCCCTTCGCCTTCCAATGCTCGATGCCGCGGCGCATGTCGAGCAAATCGGTGCGGCCGATCAGGTCGTCGAACTTGCGAATCCCCATCTGCGCCATGATCTGGCGCGCTTCCTCGGCAACGAAGAAGAAATAGTTGACGACGTGCTCGGGCTGGCCGGAAAAGCGCTTCCTCAACACAGGGTCCTGGGTGGCCACGCCGACCGGGCAGGTGTTGAGATGGCACTTCCTCATCATGAGACAACCCTCGACGACGAGCGGCGCCGTCGCGAAGCCAAATTCATCGGCGCCGAGGAGCGCAGCGATGATGACGTCGCGCCCCGTTTTCATCTGGCCATCGACCTGCACGCGGATGCGGCCGCGCAGGCGATTGAGCACGAGCGTCTGTTGCGTCTCGGCCAACCCCAATTCCCAAGGCGTGCCGGCATGCTTGATCGAAGACAGCGGCGATGCTCCGGTGCCACCATCGAAGCCGGAAATCACGACGTGGTCGGCCTTGGCCTTCGAGACGCCCGCCGCGACGGTGCCGACCCCGATTTCCGAGACGAGCTTGACGGAAATGCTCGCGTTCGGATTGGCATTCTTGAGGTCGTGGATCAGTTGAGCGAGATCTTCGATCGAATAGATGTCGTGGTGCGGCGGCGGTGAAATAAGGCCGACGCCGGGCACCGAATGACGCAGGTAACCGATGTATTCCGAGACCTTGTGCCCAGGCAGCTGGCCGCCTTCGCCCGGCTTGGCGCCTTGTGCCATCTTGATCTGGATCTGATCGGCGTTGACGAGATACTCGATGGTAACCCCAAAGCGGCCCGAGGCCACCTGCTTGATCGCCGAGCGCAGGCTATCGCCTTCCTTGAGCGGAATGTCGCGCTCGACCCGGGAAGCCCCGACGACGCTCGCCAGCGTCGCGCCCGGGCCTACCTTCTGGAAGCGCCGCGGATCCTCGCCCCCCTCGCCGGTGTTGGATTTACCACCAATGCGGTTCATCGCGATGGCGAGCGTGGCATGCGCCTCGGTGGAGATCGAGCCGAGCGACATCGCGCCGGTGGCGAAACGCTTGACGATTTCCTTGGCCGGTTCGACCTCCTCGAGCGGCACGGGCGGGCCGGCCGGCTTGATCTCGAACAGCCCGCGCAGCGTCATCAGACGCTTGGTCTGATCGTTGATGATGCGCGCGTATTCCTGATAGGTCTCGAACTTGCCCGAACGGGTCGCGTGTTGCAGCTTGGCGATGGCATCGGGCGTCCACATGTGCTCCTCGCCGCGCACACGGTAGGCATATTCGCCGCCCACATCGAGCGCATTCGCAAGCGTCGGATCGTTCGAGAAGGCGAGCCGATGGATGCGCACGGCCTCTTCGGCGACTTCGGCAAGGCCAATCCCCTCGACCTGGCTGGCGGTACCGGTAAAATATTTTGCGATGAAGGACGAGGATAGGCCGATCGCCTCGAAGATTTGCGCGCCACAGTAAGACTGGTAGGTCGAGATGCCCATTTTGGACATCACCTTATAAAGGCCTTTGCCAATTGCCTTGATGTAATTTTTGAAGGCTGGCTTGTAGTCGTTGCCCACCATGGCCTTGATCGTGGCAAAGGCAAGCCACGGGCAGACGGCCTCCGCGCCATAGCCCGCCAAAAGGGCAAAGTGATGCACTTCGCGCACCGAACCCGAGTCGATGACGAGACCGGTGCTGGTGCGCAAACCTATCTTGACAAGATGGTGATGGACGCCGGAGCATGCGAGCAAGGCCGGAATGGCAACCCGCTCGGCACTCACGGCCCGATCGGAGAGGATGATGACGTTGTAGCCGTCGGCCACCGATTGCTCGGCCGCAGCACACAAGCGCTCCATCGCCGCTTCGCAACCCGCCGCTCCTTCGGCGAGCGGCCAAGTGATGTCAAGCACGAGTGACTTGAAACGGCCCTGGGTCAGCTTGTCGATGGCCACGAGGCGCGCCATGTCCTCGTCAGTCAGCACTGGCTGGGTCACCTCGAGACGGCCAGTCAGCGTCTCCTCATCATCGGCAATCCCCATCAGATTGGGCCGCGGGCCGATGAAGCTGGTCAGTGACATGACGATCTCCTCGCGGATCGGGTCGATCGGCGGGTTCGTCACCTGGGCGAATAGCTGCTTGAAATAAAGATAGAGCGACTTGTTCTTGTTGGAGAGCACGGGCAGGGCGACATCGGCCCCCATCGAGCCGGTCGCTTCCTCACCCGACTGAATCATTGGCTCGAGGACAAACTTGAGATCTTCCTGCGTGTAACCAAAGGCCTGCTGCACATCGAGCAGCGCCGGCTTGATCTTCGGCAGCGGCTTCGCTTCGGGTAAGTCGGTGAGGAAAATGCGCGACTCTTCGATCCAATGGCGATAGGGATACTCCTTCGCCATCGTCTCCTTGAGCTCCGCATCA
Organism: Rhodocyclaceae bacterium; assembly: GCA_026415155.1. Taxonomy (GTDB): domain Bacteria; phylum Pseudomonadota; class Gammaproteobacteria; order Burkholderiales; family Rhodocyclaceae; genus Sulfuricystis. The sequence continues at coordinate 69,473 of JAOAHQ010000040.1, read as the reverse complement.
TCGATGATGCGCCCCGCCTCGAGATCGATGAGGAACATCTTGCCTGGCTGCAGCCGCCACTTCTTGACAATTTTTTCCTGAGGAAACTCGAGTACCCCCATCTCGGAAGCCATCATGACGATGTCGTCCTCGGTGATCAGATAGCGGGCAGGGCGCAGGCCATTGCGATCGAGGGTGGCACCGATCTGGCGGCCATCCGTAAACGCCACGGCAGCCGGGCCGTCCCAGGGCTCCATCACCGGCGCATGGAATTCGTAAAAGGCACGCCGCTCTTCATCCATCAAGGTATTGCCGGCCCACGCCTCGGGGATCAGCATCATCATCGCGTGCGGCAATGAATAGCCTCCCATGACGAGGAGCTCGAGCGCGTTGTCGAAGCTTGCCGAATCGCTTTGTCCCTCGACGATCAATGGCCAGAGCTTGTCGAGGTCTGCGCCGAGCTTTTTCGATTTCATCGCCTTCTGGCGCGCCGCCATCCAGTTGATGTTGCCGCGCAGGGTATTGATCTCCCCGTTGTGCGCAATCATGCGGAACGGATGGGCGAGTTCCCAGGTCGGGAAAGTGTTGGTCGAGAACCGCTGATGTACGAGGGCGAGCGCCGAGACGACGCGCTCGTCCTGCAGATCGAGATAGTATTCGCCGACCTGGTGGGCCAGCAGCATCCCCTTATAGACGAGGGTGCGCGAGGAAAGCGATGGAATGTAGAACTGCCGACCATCCTCGAGCCCCAGGCGACGCACCTCATGCTCGACCCGCTTGCGGATGACGAAAAGTTTCCTTTCGAAGGCATCTTGGTCGGCAACAGCAGCTCCCTTGCCGATGAAAACCTGACGAATCACGGGCTCCTGGTTCTTGGCCGCCTGAGCGAGCCCGCGGTTGTCGCGCGGCACATCGCGCCAGCCGAGGAAAAGCTGGCCCTCTTCATGGACGATGCGCGCCAGCGCCGACTCACACGCCGCCCGACCGTTTTCCGATTGCGGCAGGAAGATGTTGCCGCAGCCATAGCTGCCCGCCTCGGGCAGCGTGATCCCTTGCCTGGCCGCCTCAGCCCGCAAAAAGGCATCCGGCAGCTGGATCAGGATACCGGCACCATCGCCGAGCAACGGATCGTAGCCAGTCGCACCGCGGTGCGTGAGATGCTCCAGAATCTTCAGCCCCTGCGCAACGATGGCATGGCTCTTCTGGTTTTTGATATGGGCGACGAAACCAACGCCACAGGCGTCGTGTTCATGGGCGGGGTCATAGAGCCCCTGTCGGCGGGGGAATTCCATCTTGTGCATATCCTGGAAAAGCAGCCGTCAAAAAAGCCGGGGCAGCCAGGCCGACCCGGCACATTCGAAGCTAGGCGATAGGCTTGGGCGAACTGCGAAATATACTGAGAATCACCGCCTGGCTCAATACTTCCAGGCGCTAGCCCCCATAAACCTCCTCTACGGCGAAGAGGCGCCGGTGTTCCTTGATCGCATATCGATCCGTCATGCCGGCGATGTAGTCGGCGATCGCGCGCGGCAGGCCCTCTTGTTCGGCCCGCGCTTGATACTGCGGCGGCAGCAAGCGCGGCTCGGAGTGAAACGCCGCGAACAAATCGCGGATGATGCGCCGCGCCTTGTTGGTCATACGCACGACTTGGTAATGCCGGTAAAGTTTGTGATACAAGAATCGCTTCAGTTCGCGGTTTTCTTCCGCCATCGTCGCCGAAAAGCCGACAAGCGGCGGTGCCCGTTCGACGTCTTGCAGCGTTGCCACGCCGCTTTGCGCGAGCCGTCGGCTTGTCTCGGCAAGCAAGTCGGTCACCTGCGCATCGATCATGCGGCGCACTGTTTCGTGAATGAGGCGTCGGCCAGCGATATGGGGAAATTCTTCCCGTGCTGCCTGGATATGGCGAGCGAACAGACTCACCGCTTCGAGCTGCTCGAGGCTGATGAGCCCTGAGCGTAACCCGTCGTCGACATCGTGGTTGTTATAGGCGATTTCGTCTGCGAGGTTGCACACTTGCGCCTCGAGGGAGGGGCGAAGGTTTTCCACGAAACGGCGCGCCACCTCGCCGAGCGTGCGCGCATGATCGGGTGCGCAGTGCTTGAGGATGCCGGCGCGCGTTTCATACATCAAGTTGAGCCCGTCGAAGGCCCCATAGCGCTCTTCGAGCTGATCGACGATGCGAAGCGACTGCAGGTTGTGCTCGAAGCCGCCGTGCTCGGCCATGCACTCATTGAGCGCATCCTGGCCTGCATGTCCAAAGGGGGTATGGCCTAGATCGTGCGCCAGCGCGATCGCCTCGGCCAAATCATCATTGAGGCGCAAGGCGCGTGCCACCGAGCGGGCGATCTGCGCCACCTCGATCGAGTGCGTCAGCCGCGTACGGAACAAGTCGCCTTCGTGATTGACGAAGACCTGCGTCTTGTATTCGAGCCGACGAAAAGCCGTCGAATGGATGATGCGATCGCGGTCACGCTGGAATTCTCCACGCGCTTTAGGTCGGGGCTCGGCAAACTGCCTTCCGCGTGAAACCGCCTCGGTTACGGCGTAGCTGGCAAGCTCAGACACAGCAGGCTTCAATGGCGGCGCGAATCTCTCGCTCAGGGGCATCCGACCAGGTCACTGCCTGCCCAAGTGCCCGCAACAGCACCAGCCTTAAGCGGCCCGCGAGAACCTTTTTGTCGTGCGCCATCAACTCGAGGTAACGATCGGCGCCGAGCGCCGGCCCCTTGATGGGCAGGCGCGCGCGCCTGTAGAGATCGGCGACACGCTCTACATCCCCCGCCTCTAACCATCCCAAACGGCGCGACAATTCCAGCGCCATCATCGTGCCTGCGGCGACGGCTTCGCCGTGTAACCACGTGCCGTAGCCGACGCCGACCTCGATAGCATGGCCAAAGGTATGCCCGAGATTCAAGAGCGCTCGCCCTCCCTCTTTGGCCTGCTCCAACTCATCGGCTGCCACGACCCCGGCTTTGTTTCGACAAGAGCGTTCAATGGCATAGGCGAGGGCATCCGGATCTCGCTGGACGAGCTGTTCCATATTCTTCTCGAGCCATTCCAGAAAAGGCAAATCCCGTATGAGCCCGTATTTGATGACTTCAGCAATACCTGCCGAGAGCTCGCGATCCGGCAAAGTCATCAATGTATCGGTGTCGGCTACGACGAGGATAGGCTGCCAGAAAGCGCCGATCATGTTCTTGCCGAGCGGATGATTGATTCCCGTCTTACCGCCAACGGATGAATCGACCTGGGCAAGCAACGTCGTCGGGATTTGGATGAAGGGGAGCCCCCGTTGATAGGTCGCCGCGGCGAATCCCGCCAGATCCCCGATCACTCCACCACCGAGCGCAACGATTGTCGTCGCCCGATCACAGCGCTCCGACAACAACCACTCATAAATACGATTGAGTGTCTCGAAGCTTTTCGTCGCCTCTCCGTCGGGCAGGATCAGCGCAATGCAATCTCGGCCGCTCTTGGCAGTCGCTTCCGTAAGCCTGCTCAGATAGAGTGGAGCTACGACTTGATTGCTGATGATAGCAATGTGCCTACCCACTTTTTCCGGCAAGAGCCCATCGACACCTCCCAACAGCCCATTACCGATGAAAATTGGATAGCTTCGCGCGCCTAACCCAACATGCAATTTCTTCATTCTTTGGAGATACTTGCCACGATTTGTGCAATCGATGTAGTCATTTCCTGACCAGCCTCGATGACGATATCAGCCACCTCACGGTAAAGCGGGTCGCGTCTCGCCACCAATTCGACTATCTTGGCAAATGGGTCTTCTACTTGGAGCAAAGGGCGCCCGCGATCGGTTTTCGTTCTCGCATAAAGCAAATTGGGAAGGGCATGAAGGTAGATGACGTAACCACAAGCCTGCAATCGGGCTCGGTTGAGAGGGGATAGCACCACCCCGCCACCGGTTGCGACGATACAGGCTCCCCCGTCTGACTGGCAGATTTCTTTGAGCAAATGCGACTCTCTCGCACGAAAACCCGCCTCGCCCTCGAATTCAAAGATGGTTCCGACAGAGACGCCCGTACGTCGCTCGATTTCGCGATCGAGATCGATGAAGCTCATGCCGATTTCCCGGGCCACGCGCTTGCCGAGCGTGGTCTTGCCGGAACCCATCATTCCGACGAGAAAAATTTTTCCTTTCCGCTGCAGCAATTACTGACTTCTGAGCCACACTCTAGTTGAGTTAGCCTTCACTTCAAGGCGAGGGCGTTGTCGATGATTTTGGGAGTGATCATGATCAGGAGCTCGACACGATTGTCTCTCTTCTCACGTTGTTTGAAGAGAAATCCGACATAGGGAAGATCACCCAAAAACGGCACGCGACGAACGCTCTCACTTTCTTCTTGCTCGTAAATCCCACCAATGACTACCGTACCACCATTTTCGACGAGCACCTTTGAATCCAGCTCCTTGGTCTTGATTGAATAGCCGGCCATGGCACTGATGAACTGCCCCAAGGCATTCTTCGTGATTTTCAGGTCCATCATTACCTTGCCATCGGGCGTAATCTGCGGTGTTACTTCGAGTGAGAGATTCGCGTTTTGCCACTGGACTGCTGTCGCACCAGAAGCACTCTGAGTCAAATAGGGAATACGCACCCCCTGCTGGATGTTAGCTTTCATCTGATCCATGGTCATAATGCGCGGGCTGGAAACGATTTTTCCTTTCCCGTCTGCCTCGAGCGCGGATAACTCGAGCGAGAGCAGCTGCGTTTTCGCTGCATTCATCAGCGTGAGCGCGATTTGGCCGGCCGGATTCGTCACCCCAAGGTTGACCATCTGGCTATCTGCCAAGACTGGGGTAGGCACTTCGCGCGTATAAGTCACCTCTCCTGTCGTCTGATCGACATCTGTAATGATTGCCGTCGCTGGATATCTGCCGGCCTCAGGAAGATGAGCATAGGCATCTTTATTCGAACCCGCTAGGCCGAACCTGAAGCCCGACTGCCCCAAAATCGGATGTCCTACATTCATGCCCCGATGGTCATGCGCACCGATTTTGACGCCCAATTGCTTAGTGAAATTGGTATCGGCCTCGACGATTCTCGCCTCGATCATCACCTGCCGTACTGGGCGATCGATCTTGGAGAGCAATCCGCGCACCAATTCGAGCTTGGAGGGCACATCGAAGATGAAAAGCTGATTAGTTCGCTTGTCGATCGTCACGCGCCCTTGAGCGGAAATGAATGAACCGGATTGCTGCAGCCCAGCGGTCGGCGTATTCCCTCCGGCGGGCTTGTTTCCTTGCATCAGCATGGCTTCGACATCTTCCGCTTTCTGGTAGTTGAGCTGAAATACCTCTAAGCGCGGGATTTCGGCAGCCACGGCAGCCTCCCGAGCTTCGGCTTCGGTCTTGTCGCGAGCTGCAAGCTCGTCTCGCGGTGCAATCCATAGCACATTTCCGCTCTTGCGCATTGCAAGGTTTTTTTGCTGTAAAACGATTTCGAGCGCGTGATCCCAGGGCACGTCATTCAAGCGCAAAGAAACGTTGCCACTAACCGAATCACTGACCACGATGTTGAAATTCGTGATATCAGCAAACACATGCAACAATTCCCGCAATGGGATATTCTGAAAATTCAATGAGATAGGTTCGCCCTGATACCCCCCTCGGCTTCCTTGAAACAGTTTATTGGGGTCTTCTTTGACGGGTCTCACTTCGACAACGAATTGGTTGTCCGTCTGAAATGCGACATGCTCCCAAAGCCCTTGCGGCATGATTTCCATGCTCACATCTGACCCGACGGCGCGCGTCTTAACTGTCGAGACGGGAGTAGCGAAATCGATGACATCGAGCTGCTGGCTTAACCTCGAGGGAAGTTTTGCATTCTTGAATGTCACGTAAATCGCTTTACCGCGTTGCCTGACATCGACGCCGGCATTGCTCGTGGACAAATCTACCGCCACGATCCCAGCCCCATCTTTGCCACGTCTGAATTGAATGTTTTTGATTTGTAACTCATCCATGCCATCGATGGCTGAGAAATTCTGAACCGTTTGCTTCGATGTCGCTACCTCTGCTGCAACAGGTTCGCTTTCGATAAGACTTATCGTCAGCTGCTTTCCTTCCTGCTGCAGCTCAAATTGGAATGGCTTTTCAAGATTCAACACAAACCTCGATCGATCACCTGCCTGAACCACATTCAGGCTGATGATTCCTCCATCATTGATCGCTTTAGAGGTGTAGCCGAGCCCATTGCCGACACCAGGAAAATCAAATACAAGTCGAGCAGGGTTTGAAATACTAAAGTAGGACGGTTTTGATACCAAAGGAGCACTAAATCCTATTTGCAACACCATCACACCTGCCGACTTGGCAACCTGCAGATTTTCTATTTTGTTCAATAACTGTTCAGTTTTCTGCTGGGCCTGAACGGCGGGAGCTAGCATACCGAGCATAGCTAAAATCATCAATAGTTTATTCACGAACATCCTCATTTGCTGCCCCCTTTAGCTTCTGCATCTGCGACCAGCTGGAGTACAGCTTCTCTCTCCACCCAGTCAGAAGTCTGCCCTGTAGGATCCTGAACCCTTTCCTTCAATATGATTTCGTTTTCTGTTATATCGACGACTCGACCAAAGTCGAGCCCCATATAATTACCCTTCGTCACCTGATAGATCACTCCCTGCACCTTCACCAAGGCATATCGTTCCTTGTTTTTGTTTTTGGTGACTAGCCCTATGAAACTAATAGATTCCAATGGGAAGTTTTCGAGTTGCTCACGCGGCCGATTGAAATCTGGCGCAAATTTACCTGTTGCCACGAGACGCTCTGGTTCCAACCGACCTGGACCAAACGGATCGGGCTCCGAGCCGGCTTCATAGGCAATGATCGGGAAGGGCTTTAGTTCTGGCAACGGCGGAATTCCTTTGTGTAAATTACGCGAGGCTTCTTCCATCCACTGCCTGATTTCGACGTGCTCCCCACCGCCACATGCCGACAGCAAAAGCATCGCTGAAAAAACAAAATACCGCCAGATCATTTCTTCGCTCCCTGCGTTTTTGCTGGAGGAGCTTTTTTGCTTGATGCCATTTCCTCTTCGCTGAGGTATCTGAATGTCTTGGCCGTACCCGTCATCAGAAGTTTCTGACTCCCCTTCATCGGAGCCACCGACAAATTATTCAGTGTCACGATTCTTGGCAGCTTCGCCACATCACCCGCGAATGCCCCAAAATCATGATACGAACCAGCAATATTTATCGTGATTGGGAGCTCGGCATAGAATTCTTTTTTTACCTCTGTTCCTGGCTTGAACAACTCAAAAGACAACCCTCGCCCAAGGCCTGCCTGATTGATATCGACCAACAGAGATTCCATCTCGGCAGCATTCGGTAACTGCTTGAGAAGGGCCCCGAATGAGCTTTCAATTTCGACGAGCTGATTCCTATATTCTTCCAAGTTGATAGCTTTTTTCTTTTTATCGAGCCAATCGTTCTTCAGTTTTGCCTCTTCTTGCCGTTTGGCATCGAGCTCCTTATACTGCTCTTGCCACCCAAACCATGCAGCCAGGAAGAGCACGGCTAAAAACAGACCCAACAGGACAGCAAGACGCGGAATGAGCGGCCATGCTCCAGGATCTTTCGGATCCAGGGCCTTGAAATCTTCAGCAATAGCCTTGATATCGAATTTCGAAAGGTCAATTTTAGGAATTTTTGGGATATCCGGCTTTTTCATGGCTTCCCTCCTGGTTTAGCTCCAGTTTCCGCCGTTTGCCGGGTGAAAAAGATATTCAACTCAAATTCATTGAGGCGAGTCTTGCCCACCATGGCAGCTTTGATTTGTATCAGCGTCGGCCTCTCGAATACGGGTGACTCGTCGAGATTACGCATCAGCGTTGAGACTCGTGCATTGGACTGTGCATAGCCTGTCAGAGCGATTTTCTGCTGATCCTGCTTGATCGATGTCAGATAGACACCTGTCGGCAACCTTTTGGCCAGTTCGTTGAACATATGCACCGTCTCTGAACGATTGGCTTGGAGCTCTTCGATTACTTCCTTCCGCTTCTTGAGTGCCTCAATTTCATCCTGCAGTTTCTTGATTTCCTTGATCTGCTCATCCAGGATGGCGATTTCCTTCTTGAGGAAATTGTTCGCATCAACCTGCCGCTCGATCAGCCTATTGATGTAGGCGTAGCCCGCAAACCAAATCAGACCCGCCAGAACGACAATCAACCCCGCCAGGACATAAAACTGCTGGCGCAGCAACTTGCGCCGCTCAGCTCGGTGAGGAAGCAGGTTGATCCGGATCACTGATCAAATCTCCGCAGCGCTAGACCACAGGCAACCATGAGAGAGGCTGCGTCATTCAACAAATTTTTGGGGCGAACTTTTTGGGAGAGCGCCATTTTCGCGAAAGGGTTCGCCACGAGCGTATCGATCTGGGTCCGATCCGTCACGACCTCGGCAATGCCAGGCACCAAGGCCCCTCCGCCCATCAGCACGACATGATCTACCTCGCCATATGTCGTCGAAGTAAAGTAAAACTGCAACGCCCGCGAGATTTCCAGCGCTAAATTGTCGAGGTAGGGACGCAGGATTTCTGTTTCGAAATTGTCTGGCATCGGCCCGGTACGCTTGAGCGCCTCAGCCTCCTCATAGCTCATGCCATAGGCCCGTACCATGTCCTGAGTCAATTGATTGCCGCCAAAGGCCTGCTCGCGTCGATAGATTTCCATATCGCCTCGGAACATGCCGACACGCAGAGCATGGGCGCCGATATCGACGAGGGCATAAATCTTCTCCTCACTGTCATCTGGCAACTGGCTGCGCACCAGCTCAAAGGCAGCGAGCGCAGCATAGGTTTCCATGTCCATGATGACCGGCTTTAGGTTTGCCCCCTCGGCGCAGGCGACCCGGTCCTCGACCCCCTCCTTGCGAGATGCGGCGATCAGCACTTCGACCTCTTCAGGTGAATTCTGTGCCGGACCGATCACCTGAAAATCAAGATTTACCTCTTCAATAGCAAAGGGGATGTATTGGTTTGCCTCTGACTCGACCTGCACTTCCATCTCCGTTTCGCGCAGGTTGGCGGGGAGGACGATTTTCTTGGTAATGACCGCCGCAGCAGGCAAAGCCATGGCGACATAGCGGGTCGAAGTCGCTAGGCGCTTCCAGCAGCGAGCGATCGACTCCGAGATGGCCGGCAGATTGGAAGACACGTTCGAAATGCTGCCATCCACCACTGCACCAGGCGGGATCGGTTCGATCGCATAGGCTTCGAGCCTGATGCCCGCGGACGGACTGCCGGATAGCTCGACCATCTTGACAGCTGAAGAGCCAACATCCAGCCCTATCAGCGGTCGCGACTTCGGGTTAAGGATCGAAAGATCTATCTCCAAGGCATTCCTTTTATTTCAATTTGTTACACAACAATCCAACACTTTAAGTGAAATGCTAACAGCAACCTATCGTCATGTAAAGAAAAACTGCGCGACGCACTCTTCCGGATACTCCTCGTGATGCATCTTCGCAACTTTTTCTTGTTAACTCAATCTCTTTTTGTCGCCACCGCTTTCTGGCGTTCTCGAATAGAATTGATAATTTGGCGCAAGCTGCTTTACGCATGATGACACGCTGGGCCCTTCTGCCGCTCGCGCTTATCGCGGGTGCTGCCCTCTCGCTACTGGCCCTCGTGGGCATCGTGCTGATCCTGGCCTACCCACGTCTCCCCTCAGTCGACATCCTCACCGACTACCGGCCGAAGATTCCTTTGCGCGTCTATACCGAGGACGGCCATCTGATCGGCGAGTTTGGCGAGGAGCGGCGCCACTTCGTGCGCATTCAGGATGTCCCGGAGACCATGAAGCAGGCGATCCTCGCCGCCGAGGACGAACGTTTTTACCAACATGCGGGCATCGACTTCATGGGCGTGCTGCGGGCCGCCTATGCGAATTTCGTCGGCGGTGGCAAGCGGCAGGGCGCTTCGACGATCACGATGCAAGTGGCGCGCAATTTTTTCCTGTCCTCGGAAAAGACGCTGACGAGGAAGCTTTACGAGGCCCTGCTCGCCTTCAAGATCGAAAGCAGCTTGTCGAAGGACGAGATCTTGCAGCTTTACGTCAACCAGATCTATCTCGGTCAGCGCGCCTATGGCTTCGCAGCCGCGGCGCGCATTTACTTCAACAAGTCGCTTAACGAGCTCAACCTCGCCGAAACGGCCATGCTCGCCGGATTGCCCAAGGCACCCTCTGCCTACAACCCGGCCGCGAATCCTAAGCGCGCCAAGCTGCGTCAGCTCTACGTCTTGCGCCGCATGCGCGAGCTCGACTTCATCACCGATGCCCAATACGAAGCTGCAAAGTCGCAACCGATTCACGCTAGCCGCCAGATCGACCACTTTCCACTGCGGGCCGACCATGCCGCAGAAATGGCGCGCCAGATCGTGGCCGAGACGTTTCCGCAAGGGGTGTATGAAGCTGGCCTCAAGGTCATCACGACGATCACGCGCCGCGAACAAGAAGCGGCCTGGCGCAGCCTGCGGCAGGCGGTACTCGCCTACGATCGCCGTCACGGTTACCGCGGCGCTGAAGGCTATGTCGACATGAAAGGCATCAGCCGCGACGATGACGAGCAGCTCGAAGAATTGCTAAGCGACTATGACGACGACGAGGACTTGCGCCTCGCCCTCGTCCTTTCGGCCAGCGCCGAGCAGCTGCGCGCCTATTTGCCGGGAGGGGAAATCGTCACGATCGAGGGCGCCGGCCTCAAATTCGCCAAGCCGATGCTCGACGAGAAAGCGCCGCCCAACAAGCGCTTGCGGCGCGGTGCGATCATCCGTTTGACGCAAGAGAAAGGCGCTTGGCAGATCGCGCAGTGGCCTGAGGTCGAGGCCGCCTTCGTCGCCGCCGATCCCAGCGACGGCGCGATCCGCGCGCTCGTCGGCGGCTTCGATTTCAACCGCAACAAATTCAACCACGTCACCCAGGCCTGGCGCCAACCCGGCTCGAGCATGAAGCCCTTTGTCTATTCCGCGGCGCTCGAAAAGGGTTTTACGCCGATCTCGGTGCTACCCGATGAACCGCTGTCGATCTCTGCCGAGGAAACCGGCAGCCAGGCCTGGGAGCCGAAAAACTACGACGGCAAATACGAAGGGCCGATGACCTTGCGCACGGCACTCGCCAAGTCGAAAAACATGGTGTCGATCCGTTTGATCCGCGCCATCGGCCCGCATTATGCGCAGGACTACGTCACGCGTTTCGGCTTCGATGCCGAGAAGAATCCGCCCTATCTCACCTTGGCGCTCGGTGCCGGCAGCGTGACCCCCTGGCAGCAGCTCGCCGCCTATGCCGTGTTCGCCAATGGCGGCTACAAGATCACCCCTTACCTCGTCAAGAAGATCCTCGATGCCAATGATCGCGTCTTGGCCGAGACCCAGCCTGCCCGCGCAGGCGATGAATCCTTACGCGTCATCGACGCGCGCAATGCCTGGCTCATGGACAGCATGCTCAAGGAAGTCGTGCGCCGCGGCACGGCAGCGCGCGCCCGGCAGGTCTTGAAGCGCGACGATCTCGCTGGCAAGACGGGTACGACGAACGATTACGTCGATGCCTGGTTCTGCGGCTATCACCCGACGCTGGTCGGGGTCGCCTGGATCGGTTTCGACCAACCCAGGCGCCTGGGCAGCGGCGAGACGGGGGGAGCGGCCGCGCTGCCGATCTGGATCGGATTCATGGAAACGGCCTTGAAAGGCGTGCCCGAAATGCAACGCGAGATGCCCAGCGGCCTCATGCGCGTCACGAGCCATGATCCCGTGACGGGTCAAGCGATCAGCGATTACCTCTACAGCGAAGCGCTCCCTGAACCTGCCAAGGCCAGTGAGCACGAGCCGTCACCCGCGCCAACGCAGCCGCCCGCGCCGGTCGAAGATGCGCTGCTGCGGCCGATTGCGCCCGAGCGACGCGTGGCCATGCCTAACAGTCCAACCGAAGCGACGCGCCCGTCTGCTCGCTAAGACAGCGCGACAAGACATCGGCCCAGTCAGCGCCATCGCGCGTCCCGATCCAACGGCCGCGCTCGGGGCGGAAGTGATAGCCGCCAGACCGCGCCGCCACCCAAATCTCGCGCGCCGCGGCATGACGATTGACGATGATCTTGCCGCCGACGCCGCAATCGATCTCGAGGATGCCTCCCGGCTTCATCTCGAAATCGAAATCGGCGGTTTCTTCGTTCTGGAGGCGTTCGAGCGCCGCCATGAGCCGTTCGAGCGCCTCATCCGCCAGCGCGATGAATTCCTTTTCTTCCATTCGAGGTCATCCCCCGTCATGTTAACATTCTAGTCATGCACTTCCTTCGTCATGGGCTCACCCTTTTGGCCAGCAGTCTCGTGCTCGCCGCCTGCGGCAACAAAGGCCAGCTGACCCTGCCGCCCGCCCCACTCCCGCCCACCAAGCCCACGATTACCCCTCAAGCGGTAAGCCCGGATCATAGCAGCGCCGTGCGTCCCGCTGCGACGGCGAGCGAGCGATGAATCCCATCACTACCACTCATGTCGAGGGCGTGGCGCTCGACGAAATCGCCGCGCGCTATGGCACACCCTGCTATGTGTATTCGCGCGCGGCGCTCACGGCCGCCTTCGCCGCCTATCGACAGGCCCTGGCCGGACGCGATGCGCTCATCTGCTACGCGGTGAAAGCAAATTCCAACCTCGCCGTGCTCGATGTCTTCGCGCGCCTCGGCGCCGGTTTCGACATCGTCTCGGGCGGTGAGCTTGAGCGCGTCATCGCCGCGGGCGGCGATCCGGCCAAGGTCGTCTTCTCCGGCGTCGGCAAGACGCGCGCCGAGATGCGGCAGGCGCTCGCCGCCGGCATCCTTTGCTTCAACGTCGAATCGGCCGCCGAGCTCGAAACGCTCGACACCGTCGCTGCCGAAATGGGCAAACGCGCGCCGGTTTCGCTGCGCGTCAACCCGAACGTCGACCCCAAGACCCACCCCTATATCTCGACGGGGCTCAGAACTGCCAAATTCGGCGTGCCATTCGACGAAGCCCTGACGCTCTACCGTCGCGCCGCCCAATTGCCGCATCTCGAGGTGCGCGGCATCGATTGCCACATCGGCTCACAGCTGCTCGATCCCGCACCAGCCGCCGAGGCTGCGGCAAAGATTCTCACGCTCGTCGATGCGCTGGCCCAAGAAGGCATCGTTTTGCACCATATCGACCTCGGCGGCGGCATGGGCATCCGCTATCGCGACGAAGCCGTGCCGAGCGTGGCCGAATATCTCGCGCCGATCCTTCAAGAGTTGGAAGGGCGCCCGGAGCGCCTCATCTTCGAACCAGGCCGTTCGCTCGTCGGCAATGCAGGCGTCTTATTGACGCGCGTCGAACTGCTCAAGCACGGCGAGGTAAAAAACTTCGCCGTCGTCGATGCGGCGATGAACGACCTCGCGCGGCCGGCGCTTTATGAGGCCTATCACGAGATCGTCAAAGTCGGCGCTGGCGGGACGGCTAATGAGGCGCAATGCTACGAAATCGTCGGCCCGGTCTGCGAATCGGGCGACTTTCTCGGGCACGATCGGTGGCTTGCCCTCGCGCCCGGAGATCTGTTGGCCATCCACTCGGCCGGCGCCTATGGCATGGTGATGAGCTCGAACTACAACACGCGGCCGCGCGCCGCCGAGGTCATGGTCGATGGCGCAACGATGTATCTCGTGCGCCGCCGCGAAACGATCGCCGATTTGCTCGCCCTCGAAACACGGCTGCCTTGATCAAGCGCAGTCGCTAGGGGATCAGTTGCAGACGGCGCGCACTTGGTTCATGTCGGTAAGCCCCATGATGGCTTTCTCGATGCCATCTTGCTTGAGGGTGCGCATGCCCTGCACGACGGCAATGCGTTGAAAGTCGGCCGCCGAGGCGCGATGGGCGATCAGCTCGCGGATCTGTGGCGTCACCTCGAGCATTTCGAAAAGCGCTACCCGGCCCTTGTAGCCTTCATTGGCACAAACGGCGCAACCCCCCGCCTGCCAAAGACTCACTGGCTTACCCTTCATGAGACGTTCCTGCCAATCGTGGAGGATGGCTTCCTTCTCGGCCATCGAAGGCAGGCGCTGATAGGCCGAGAAATAGTATTCGGCGGCGAGTTCCTCGGCCTCGGCGAGGGATAGCTCACGCGGCTCGGCGCATTTCGCACACAGACGGCGCGTCAAACGCTGCGCGAGCACGCCGATCATCGCATCGGCGAGGTTGAACGGATCCATGCCGAGATCGAGCAGGCGCGCAGCGGTTTCCGAGGCCGAGTTGGTGTGCAACGTCGAGAGCACCAAATGACCGGTCATCGAGGCCTCGACAGCGATCTTGGCGGTTTCGAGGTCGCGCATCTCGCCGATCATGATGATGTCCGGATCGGCGCGCAAAAAAGCGCGCAGTGCCATCGCGAAGGTCCAGCCGATTTGGGCATTGACTTGCACCTGGCTGATGTTCTTCTGCACGATCTCGACCGGATCCTCGGCTGTCCAGATCTTCTTCTCTGGCGTATTCAACTCGCGCAAGGCTGAATGCAGCGTGGTCGTCTTGCCGCTGCCAGTCGGGCCGCAGACCAGGAAAAGGCCGTAGGGCTTGGCGATCAGGCGCCGGAATACCGCCATGTCCCGCTCGCTCATCTTGAGCTGATCGATCGGCAGCGGTTCGCCGGCATGCAAGAGGCGGATCGTGACGTTCTCGATGCCGCGCGTCGTCGGGATAGTCGCCACGCGCAGATCGAGGCGCTCCTTGCCCGGGCGGACGAAGCTGATCTTGCCATCCTGCGGCAGGCGCCGCTCGGCGATGTTGAGGCTCGACATGATCTTGATGCGCGAGACGACGGCGCGGTGATACTGGGCCGAGTATTGCGAATACTCTTCCATCAGGCCATCGCGCCGGAAGCGGATATGGGCGAGCGCTTCCCCAGGAAAACATTCGATGTGAATGTCGGAGGCGCCGATCTCGGCCGCGTCGGAAATGATCTTGTTGACGAGGCCGACGATGGAGGCATCGTCCTGGCTGATGGACTCTTCGGCTTCTAATTCCGGCTCGGCCTCGATCGTGATGCCGGCCACGGCCTTGTCGCCGAGCGCCTTGCTCGCCAGCGTCTTGAATTCCTGGGCGCCTTGCTTGACCGACTGCACCTGGCCGTACTCGGCGAGCCGATGCGTGATCTGGCCTGTCGAAGCCATCACGAGCTCGATCTTGCGCTTGGTCAGAAAGGCGAAGTACTCGCGCTCGTTGAAACTGAAGGGATTCTCGACGGCGAGGAAGAGCACGCCCTCGAGCATGGCAACCGGCACGGCGCGGTGCTTTCTCGCCACGTCGAGCGGAATGAGCTTGATCACCTCGGGCGGAATCTGAAAGCGCTGCAGATTGACCATCAAGACGCCATACTGCAGGCACAAGGCGCGCGTGATGTATTCCTCGTCGATGACGCCCATCATCAAGAGAATCTTGCCGATCGGCTCGCGTTTCTTGCCGAGCGAGGCTTGGATCTTGATCGCGTTCGCGATGTCTTTTTCGTCCAAATCCACATAGTGCTTGAGCAGCTCGACCATCTGGCGCTTATCGCGCTCGGGCAGGCGCTCGCCGCGCGCCCGCGCGGCCATGATGCGGCGCAGCTCGTCGAGGTTTTCGATTTCCGGCCACTTGGTCTTGAGGCGGGCGATCTTCGAGGTCTTTTCCGCAGGCTTTTCGGCAGCCGCTTCCTGGGGCTTTTCTTTCTCCGCCTGGTCAGCCGCCTTGGCCGGCTTGACGACGAGCACCTCCTCGGGGGCCTTATGGCGCGCGCGCAGGCCAGTCCCTTCTTGCTTGGCCTGCTCGCGGCGCCGCTCGACATCTGCCCGCACCACATCGGAAACGACGGCCGAAAAAGGGTCGGCGCCGTTGTAAAGGAACTGCGGATACTTCGCGTCGTGGAGCTCCTTGAGGACGAACAGTTCGCGCAAGACGTCGAAAGTAAAGCCTTGCCGGTCGGGCCGGTCGGAGAGCATCAGGTCTTCGAGCGTGCGCACGCAATCCTTCGTCCCCCACTGCCCCTCGATCTTGTTGGCCAGACGCGGATGCAAGGCGACCAGATTGTGCGGAAAGGCCGTCAAATCCTCGGCAAAGGCCTGGGCCAACTTGGGATACATGCTGTACATGTCCGCGTGTTCCATCTCATTCTCTCCGCCGCGATTAGCGCATGCTCCCGCGCCGCTGGGAGCCTTCATGCTCCCATCTTAACCAAGAGACCCCGCCATTGCCAGCGATATTCGCATGCCCCTGCGCCTCGAACGGGGCCTATCTCAAAGCACGTAGCGCGACAAGTCTTCGCGCCGCGCCAGTTCCGCGAGGCGCGCCTCGACATAGGCGGCATCGATCGTGAGCGACTGGCTGGCGCCGGCGCTGCCCGCTGCAAAGGAAATTTCCTCGAGCAGGCGCTCCATCACCGTGTAGAGCCGGCGCGCGCCGATGTTCTCGGTCTTCTCATTGACCTCATAAGCGATTTCGGCCAGGCGGCGAATGCCGTCAGGCGTGAATTCGAGCTTTACCCCTTCGGTGGCCAGAAGCGCCTGGTACTGGCGCGTGAGACAAGCATCGGTCTGGGTCAGGATACGTTCGAAGTCCTCCACCGACAATGAATCGAGCTCGACACGGATTGGGAAACGCCCTTGGAGTTCAGGGATCAGATCGGAGGGCTTGGCGAAATGGAAGGCGCCGCTCGCGATGAAGAGGATGTGATCGGTCTTGATCATGCCGTATTTGGTCGACACCGTCGTCCCTTCGACGAGCGGCAACAGATCGCGCTGCACGCCCTGGCGGGAGACGTCCGCGCCGTGGGTTTCGCTTCTCGAGGCGATCTTGTCCATCTCGTCGAGAAACACGATGCCGTTTTGCTCGACGTTCTTGATCGCCTGCGCCTTCACCTCCTCGTCGTTGATGAGGCGCGCCGCTTCCTCGTCGGCGAGCGCCTTCAATGCCTCTTTGATCTTCATCTTGCGTTTACGGCGCTTGCCGCCGCCTAAGCTTTGGAACATGCCTTGCAGCTGCTGGGTGAGCTCTTCCATCCCCGGCGGCGCGAGAATCTCGAGGCTGGCGAGCGGAGAAGCCATCTCGATCTCGATTTCCTTCTCGTCGAGCTCGCCTTCGCGCAGCTTTTTCCTGAACTTTTGCCGCGTCGCGCTCTCTTCGGCCACTGCCGTCTCGCCAAAGCCGACTCTCGCCGGCGGCAGCAACACGTCGAGGATGCGATCCTCGGCGGCATCGAGGGCGCGATCGCGCACCGCCTTCATCGCCCGCTCGCGGGCATCCTTGATCGCCGTCTCGACGAGATCGCGAATGATGGTATCGACGTCGCGGCCGACATAACCCACCTCGGTAAACTTCGTCGCCTCGACCTTGATGAAGGGCGCGTTGGCAAGCCGCGCCAGCCGCCGGGCGATTTCGGTCTTGCCCACCCCTGTCGGGCCGATCATCAGGATGTTCTTCGGCGTGATCTCGGAGCGTAAGGGCTCGGCCACCTGCGCGCGCCGCCAGCGGTTTCTGAGGGCAATCGCCACTGCGCGCTTGGCGCGGGATTGACCGACGATGTGCTTGTCGAGCTCCGAGACGATCTCGGCGGGGGTCATCGCACTCATTCGAGCACCTCGATGGTGTGGTGCTGATTCGTGTAGATGCACAGATCGCCCGCAATGGTCAGCGCTTTCTCGACGATCTCGGCGGGGGATAGCGCCGTGTTTTCGAACAGGGCCCGCGCCGCCGCCTGCGCATACGGCCCGCCGCTGCCGATGGCGATGATGCCCTGCTCCGGCTCCAAGACATCGCCGTTGCCGGTGATGATGAGAGAATTCTCGCGGTCGGCGACCGCCAGCATCGCCTCGAGCCTTCTCAACATGCGGTCGGTGCGCCAATCTTTGGCGAGCTCCACCGCCGAGCGCAGCAGATTGCCCTGGTGTTTTTCGAGCTTGGCCTCGAAGCGCTCGAAGAGCGTGAAGGCATCGGCCGTGCCGCCGGCAAAGCCAGCGAGGATGCGCTCGTTAAAAAGACGGCGCACTTTTTTCGCGCTGCTCTTTACGACGACATTGCCGAGCGTCACTTGGCCGTCGCCGCCCAAGGCGACCTGCGCGCCGCGCCGCACCGAGAGGATGGTGGTGCCGTGATACTGCTCCATGATCTGCGATGGGAAATGGGAAGAGAAGCTGATTCTACCCCCCATCCTCAGGCGCGCCGGCAGGACGGCGCCCTTGGCATCAGTGAGCGTGGCTGCCGAGCAGATGAAGGTATTGCAGCACCACGCGATGGCCGGCCTGAGCCTCGCCGAGCGCTTCGCGCGCCAGCTGCAGGCGCAGTCGCCGCGACTCGTCTGGCCCCCACTCGATCAATAGCGTATTGCGCCGTGGCGCGCTGGCTGGCGGGGAGAGCACGCCGGCGAAGGCGGGCGCGAAATCGACATGCCCCGCCACCAGCCGGTCGTGGCGAAAACCTAGCCGCCAGCCTGGCAGGAAGCGGTAGAGGCCCTGCGCATACCAGCCGGACTGGCGAGCTCGATAATGATCGGCGATACCTCCTGCGCTGCAAGCACCGCCGAAGGCGGCATTGTCCGCGCAGGCCAAGGTACCGGACTCGCGGCGGCGCAGATACTCGGCCTGAAATTTTAGTCGGGGATCATCGGCCTCGCCCTCCGGCGCCCACTGCCAGACGAAATCGGCCACTGCCAGACGGCTCTGGCCAGCAAAGCGGAGTTCGGTCTCGACGCCATTGTCGTCCTCCCAATGGCCGGGACGCGCATCTGCCCGTACGGCCAGCCAAGAAAGCCCCGCCCGCCAGGTAACGCCGCCAGCATGCTCGTTGCCGAGCCGGGCCATCCAGGCCCGGCTCACTGGATCGCGGCGCCCCTCCTTATGGACGCCGCGGCCAAGCCCGGCCACGAATTCGAGGCCGGCAAAGCGCAGCGGGCGCCAAGCGAACTGCACGCCTTCTTGCGCGTAATGCTCGCCGATGAAGGCGCGGTGAGGAAGGCTTTGATCGGCGAAATCCCAGGCATGGGGATGTTGTTCGTTGTGCGCGCCAAGCGCGGCAAAGAAGCGGCCGCCTTTGACGGCGAGCCCCGCGTCGGCGCCGCGCGCGGCCAGCCAGGCTTCCTCGCCGACGAGCGCGCCTTCCTTGAGCGCGAAGCTCGCCTGAGCCCGCCAGGAGGGAGCGAATGCGGCACCAATCGTGAGCTCCGAGTGGTCGAACGACAGGCCGCGCCGGCTGCCGTGGGCATGGCCTGCTGGCAAAAAGCCGGCCCAATGGCCCTCTTCGGCGCGCTGGCTGTAGCGCGCGAGGAGGTGTATACCGATTTCAGGATGGAAAGCCTCCTCTGCCCCGGCCCGGGCAGACAAGGCAGCACACAGGAAGCCAGCCACGGCCAGCCTCCACCAGGGAAAGCTTTTCATGGGCATCTCCAGGAGGTTCGATATCGAGAAAGGCTCTGCGTCACGAGCGGCGCAGAGCGTGACAGCGATTGGCGCTCCTAGAACTCGGGCGGTGCTCGGCTACGGAAAAAGGGCAGGACGGCGAAACTCGGCGCTGGCTGGACGGCATCCTGAGGGGAGAGTGCCGGTGCAGCGAGCTTAAGCGGCGGCAGGGGCAGGCACGGCAGCGCGGCGAAACCCGGCAGCGAGAGGCATGTGGCGCAGGGAGCCTCAGGTGCCTCGAGCGCATGGATGAGGCCATGCTCGGCAAGCGCAAGCTGCGCCCACTGGAGCGCGAGCACGAGAAGTCCCAGACGCAACCAGCGGCTCATCGGCGCGCCTTGGCGCACTGCGCGCAGGTGCCGCGCAGATCGAATTCCGCCTCAGCGAGCAAAAAGCCGCGCGGCAGGCGCGGCGGTGCTGGCGGCGGAGCCGACAGGCAAAACACGCCGCCGCAAGTCTCGCAGCGGAAATGCACATGGCCGCCATGCTCGCGCTGCGCATCGCGGGCGGCGAAACGGAACACGCCGCGCGCATCGGCCGCCTTGCTCGCCAGGCCATGACGCACGAAGGCATCGAGAATGCGGTAGAGCGTGACGCGGTCGATCTCGACGAGCAGCGCCTCGAGCTCGGCATGGCTCATCGGCCGCGCGGCGGCGCGCAAGGCGTCGAGCACGGCAAGCCGTGGCTGTGTCACCTTGATGCCGGCCGCGCGCAACAGCGCCGCGGAAGTCGGGGATAGCGTCTCCTTGCCCATGCGCGCATCAAACCACAGACTCCCCGCAAATGCAACATTGTTGCATTTAAGGGCAGATCGCGCTTAGAATGCCCCGTCATGGCCCTTTCCCTACCTGCCCAGATCGCGGCCGGCTGCCTCGCGGGCGGCCTGCTGTCGGTATTGGCTGCCGCGCTGGTGATGTTCGGCCTGCCGCGGCGTTGGCTCGCCTTCACCGTCAGCTTTTCGACCGGCCTGCTGCTCGCCACCGCGACGCTGCATCTGCTGCCCGAGGTGCTGGAATCGGGTCTCACGCCGCACGAGGTGTTCCCGCTCCTCCTGGCCGGCATCCTCGGCTTCTTCGCGCTGGAAAAGTTCGCCCTCTGGCGCCACGCACACGGCAACGACGCGCATCCCGATGCCCAGCAATGCGAAGATCACACCCACGACCATCACCACGTGCGCCTCGACGAGGGCACGCTCTCGATTCTCGTCGGCGATGGCTTCCACAACTTCACCGACGGGCTTTTGATCGCCGCCGCCTTTCTCGCCAACCCAGCGCTCGGCTGGGCGACGACGCTGGCGATCATCGCCCACGAAGTGCCCCAGGAGGCGAGCGACTTCGCGATTTTGCTTTCCGCCGGCTGGCCGCGTGCGCGCGCCTTATTCTGGAATGGCGTCTCGAGCCTCGCCTCGCTCGCCGGCGGTCTCGTGGGATACTTCGCGCTCGAGCGCGCGCTCGAGTGGGTGCCCCACATCCTGACGCTCGCGGCGGCGAGCTTTCTCTACATCGCGGTCGCCGACCTGATGCCGCGCTTGAAACGCGAGCAGGCGGCCATTGGCTGGCACGGCCTCTTGCTTGCCCTCGGCATCGCGCTCGTCGTGCTGACGCGTGGCCATACTCACTGAGGAAGCTGTGTATGAAAAAAAACCTGCCACTCATCTTTGCCCTTGCCTGCGCCGCACCCGCCTTCGCCCAGCACGTGCATGGCGAAGGCCGGCTCGAGCTCACTCTCGATCGGGAGACCCTCTCGATCGAGCTAGTCATCCCGCTCGAGGCCGCCGTCGGCTTCGAGCGGCCGCCCAGGAACGACAAGGAAAAAGCCGCGCTCGCCCAGGCCGCCGCCGCGCTCGAGGGCGTGCCTTTCACGCCGAGCGCCGCGGCGCAATGCACGCTGCAAGAAAAGCGTATCCATGTCCCCTTCACCGGCGGCGACGACCGCCACGAGGCGCACAGCCACGCCGGCGGCCAGCATCATGCCGACCTCGAGGCCCGCTTTGTCTTCCGCTGCACCCAACCCGCGGCGCTGCAAACGATCGAGACCTCGCTCTTTTCCTCCTTCAAGCGCCTCTACCGCCTCGAAGCCCGGCGCGTCGGCCCCAGCGGCCAGGGCGCGCAGCGCTTGACGCCGAAGCGCCCGCACCTGGCCTGGTAAGCCGTCAAGACGTGGACGCCCTTACGCTCACCGACCTCGTCTTTCGCTGGCCGAAACAGGCTACCCCCTGCCTCGACATCGCCCGCTTCGATGTCGCAGCCGGCGAGCGGGTCTTCCTCCACGGCCCTTCGGGCTCAGGGAAGAGCACGCTGCTCAATCTGCTCGGCGGCGTCGCGCTGCCAGAAAAAGGCCGCATCGAGCTCTTGGGCCAAGACCTCGGCAAGCTCTCCGCCCGTGCGCGCGATGCCTTTCGCGCCGATCACATCGGCTTCGTCTTCCAGCAATTCAACCTGCTGCCCTGGCTCTCGGCATTCGACAACGTGCTCCTGCCCTGCACCTTCTCGGCGCGGCGGAGCGCGCGCGCCGGCCAGCCGCGCGAGGAGGCCAAGCGGCTTCTGAGCGAGCTCGATCTTGCCCCGGCGCTCTGGCAAACACCGGCCGCGGAACTGTCGATCGGCCAGCAGCAGCGGGTGGCTGCCGCGCGCGCCCTGATCGGCCGGCCGGAGCTCCTCATCTGTGATGAGCCGACCTCGGCGCTCGATGCTTCGCGCCAGCAGGCCTTCATCGATCTCTTGCTCGCCGAATGCGCCGCCGTCGAAGCCACGCTCGTCTTCGTGAGCCACGATGAGCGGCTCGCCGCCCATTTCGACCGCGTCGTGGCATTGGCTGAAATCAACCGCGCCGCCGCGGGGGTGGCAGCATGAAGGCCATTCTCTGGCTTGCCTTGAAGAGCGCCTGGGCGCGGCGGCTCACGCTTTCGATCGCGCTCGTCGCCATTGCGCTTGCCAGCGCGCTTCTCTTGGCCGTCGAGCGGGTGAGAAGCGATGCGCGAGAGAGCTTTGCGCAATCGATCTCGGGCGTCGATCTCGTCGTCGGCGCGCGCACCGGCGGCGTGCAGCTGATGCTCTATGCCGTCTTCCATGCCGGCGCGGCGACGAACAACATCCGCTGGGAAAGCTTCGAGGCCATCGCCGCTCATCCAGCCATCGCCTGGGCCGTGCCGCTCTCGCTCGGTGACGCGCATCGCGGCTTTCCGGTCGTCGGCACGACGCCGGATTACTTCGCGCATGTGCGCTACGCCGATGGCCGCCCGCTTTCCTTCTCGCACGGCCGGCCTTTTGCCAGCACGACTGAAGCGGTCTTCGAGGCCGTGCTGGGCCATGAGGTGGCACGTCAGCTTGGCTATCGCCTCGGCGAGCACATCACGCTCTCGCATGGCTTGAGCGAACTCGGGCCGGAGCACGCCGACAAGCCCTTTACCGTCGTCGGCATCCTCGCGCCGACCGGCACGCCGGTCGATCGCAGCGTGCATGTGAGCCTCGAGGCGATTTCCGCGATCCACCTCGATTGGGCGGGCGGCGCGCCCCTGCCGGGCCTGGCGATCCCGGCCGAATACGTGCGCAAATTCGATCTCAAGCCCAAGGAGATCACCGCGGCCTTGATTGGCCTTCACAATCGCACCGAGGTCTTCCGCGTACAGCGCTCCATCAATGCCTTCCGCGGCGAGCCGCTTGCCGCCGTGATGCCGGGCGTCGCGCTCGACGAGCTGTGGCAGACGCTCGGCGTGGTCGAAAACGCGTTCTTGGCGATCTCTGCGCTCGTCGTCGCCGTGGGACTCGCAGGCCTCACGGCGACCTTGTTGGCCGGCCTCAATGAGCGGCGGCGCGAGCTTGCCATCTTGCGCAGCCTCGGCGCCGGCCCGCGCGAGCTCTTCCTGATGCTGAGCTTGGAGGGCCTCGCCATCACTGCGCTTGGCGTGCTGTTGGGCCTGCTCCTCCTCATGCTGGGCATCTTGCTGTGGGCGCCCCTCGCCCAGGCGCAGTTCGGCATCCATCTCACGCTGCGCCCGCCCGAGGCGCGCGAAGCCTGGCTCATCGCGGCGATCCTCGCCACGGGGCTACTCGCCAGCCTCGTGCCCGGCTGGCGCGCCTGGCGCATGTCGCTCGCCGATGGGCTCACACCGAGGAACTGAAAGCAATGGGCAGCCTCTTGCTCGCCGTGCTCCTCTTGGCCTTTGCGCCGGCCTTCGCCAGCGATGCCTGGCCCGAGATCAAATGGGAAGCGCTCATACCCAAAGGCTGGGATGCGGCGGCGCAATTCAAGGGGCTCGATCTTGCCAAGCTCAGCGACAGCGACCCGCGCGCGATGGAAGCGCTCGACAAGCTCAAACGGGAATGGGACAACGCCCCGGCGGAACCGGCCCTGCATGGCAAGAAGGTGCGCATCGCCGGCTTTGCGCTGCCTCTGGAGCGCATTGGCGACAAGGTGACGGAATTTTTGCTCGTCCCCTACTTCGGCGCCTGCATCCACAGTCCGCCGCCGCCAGCGAACCAGATCATCCACGCGAAATCGGCCAAGCCGCTTGCAGGAGTGAAGATGATGGTGCCGCTGTGGGCCTATGGCACGCTCACCGTGCAGCGCAACGAGACGACCTGGGGGGTGGCCGGCTACCGGCTCACGGTAGACAAGATCGCGCCCTACGAGGAAACGAAGAAGAAGTAGGCCGTCCCGCCAGCGCCGAGTTTCACTCGACCTCGATGAGCAGCCCCTTGAGATACTCGCCCTCGGGAAAGGCAAGATCGATGGGATGATCGGCGGCGCCTTGCAAGCGCTTGACGATGCGCGCCGTGCGCCCCGCATCGCAGGCCGCGCCGGCGACGATCTTCTGGAAAAGCTCGATCGTAACGCCGCCAGAGCACGAATAGGTCATCAAGAAGCCGCCGGGCGCCAAGAGCTTGAAGCCCAAGAGGTTGATGTCCTTGTAGGCGCGGGAAGCCGCGCCAGCATGCGCCGCCGAAGGCGCGAACTTGGGCGGATCGAGCACGACGAGATCGAAGACCTCTCCCGCGGCCTTGAGGCGGCGCAATTCCTCGAAGACGTTGGCGCAGCGCCATTCAGCGCGCGACCCGTCGAGCGCAGGATTCAAGGCGAGATTGGTAAGGGCCTGATCGAGCGCGGGCTGCGAGCTGTCGATCGAAAGGACGCGGCTCGCCCCGCCCGCAAGCGCCTGCAAGGAAAAGCCGCCGGTGTAGCAAAAGCAGTTGAGCACGCGCTTACCCTTCGAGAGGGTGGCAAGCAGCCGCCGGTTGTCGCGCTGGTCGAGATAAAAGCCTGTCTTGTGGCCCGTCTCGATGTCGACGGCCATCTTCACCCCATGCTCCTCGATGACGATCGGCGCGGCTGGCGGCGTGCCGTGGCGCCAGCCCGTCACGGCTTCGAGCCCTTCGAGCGCGCGCACCTCGGAATCCGAGCGCTCAAATAGGCGCGCGCAGCCGGTGGCCTTGACGAACGCCTCGATTAGCGCCCCGCGCCACTTCTCGGCGCCAGCGCTCGTAAGCTGCATGACCACCGTGTCGCCATAACGGTCGGCGATGACGCCTGGCAGGCCGTCGGATTCGGCATGGACGAGCCTCAGGCCCTCCTGGCCGGCAAGCTCCGGCAGCGCGGCGCGGCGCGCGAGGGCCTGTTCGATGCGGCGTTTGAAGAAGGCATGGTCAATAGGCGCATGCGGATCGAAGCTCCAGACACGGGCGCGGATCTTCGAGTGGGGGCTGTAGGCTGCCTTCGCAAGCGGCTGGCCTTGGGCGTCGGCGACGATGACGGTATCGCCCGGCCGCGCCTTGCCAGTGACGCGCGCCACCGAGGTCTCGAAGACCCACGGATGGCGGCGCAAGAGCGAGCGCTCCTTGCCGGCATGGAGGATCAATGTGGCGCTCATTTCCTGTGCGCGCGCGGATGCGCGGCGTCGTAAACCTTGGCCAGATGCTGGAAATCGAGATGGGTGTAGATCTGCGTCGTGGCGATGCTCGCATGGCCGAGCATCTCCTGCACGGCGCGCAGATCGCCCGAGGATTGCAGCACGTGGCTGGCGAAGGAGTGGCGCAGCATGTGCGGATGGACATGCACCCCTAACCCGCTCCTCTTTGCCCACTGTTCGAGGCGCAGCTCGATGGCGCGGGCGGAGAGGCGAGTCCCCCGCCGGCTGACGAAGAGCGCCGGCTCATCTGCGGCGGCCAAGCGCGCGCGCTGCTCAAGCCAGGCGGAAAGCGCCTCGATTGCCTTCTTGCCCACCGGCACGCTGCGCGTCTTGCCGCGTTTGCCCGTCACGGTCACCTCGCCTGCCGCGAGATCGAGGCCGCCCACGACATCGAGCGCCGCCAGCTCGGCAAGGCGCAAGCCCGAGGAGTAGAAGAGCTCGAACATCGCGCGGTCGCGGCAGGCCAAGAGATCCTCGCCCACCTGGGCATCGAGGAGCGCCTGGGCCTGCTCAGGCCCAAGGGCCTTGGGCAGCAGGCGTGGCCGCTTGGGCGCCTTAAGGCCCAGGCAAGGGTTGGCGGCAATCGCGCCGCGCCGCATGAGCCAGCGGTAATAGGCGCGCCAGGCGGAAAGGGTGCGGGCAATCGAGCGGGGCGCGAGGCCCTCGGCATGCAGCCGCATCGCCTGGCGGCGGATTTCTTGCGCATTCAGGGTTTCGAGCGGCCGGCCATCGACCGCTGTGGCAAGCCGCTCGAGGTCGCGCCGGTAGGCTATGAGCGTATGGGGGCTCGCGCGGCGCTGGTGGGCCAGTTCGGCCAGAAATTGCTCGAGCGAGGCCTCAGTCATCCGGCCAGGGTGCGCGCAAGCGCCGCGGCGGCGACTTCGCCGATGCGCTCGAGGTAGAGCGTGCCCATTTCGGGGTAGAAGCGCTGCGGGTCTTCGCTGCCGAGCGCCAACAGGCCAAAGGTCTCGCCCTCGCGGCGCAGGGCAACGAGGGCGAGCGAGCGCACCTGCGCGCCGCGCTCACCGAACCAGCCGATGACCTCGGGGCCGCTGCCGGCGCCGCAGTAGGGGCGCGTGAGGGTCGCGACGAAGGCGCGCGCCTCATCGCTCATCGGCGCGAACTCCATCGCCGCCGCATCGCCCGGGACGTTCCACAGCCGCACGGCCACATGCGGCACGGCGAAATCGCCGCCGAGATGCGCATAGAGGGCGCGTAGCACGGCGGCAGAATCGGGTGCGGCGGCGAGCGCGACATCGAGACGGTGGGTCTTGCCGGAGAGAATGTCGTTCTCTTCGCCGCAGCGGATCAGCTCGGCGAGCTTGTGTTCGAGCCGTCTGACCTGATCGCGCAGGCTGCCGATCTGCCGCTCGGTGATCGATACGGCGCGCCCGCCGTGCGGATCGGGAATCACGATCTGGTTAAGGAGCTCGGCATACTGGTTGAAGAACTCCGGATGATCTTTGAGGTACTGGGCAACCTCCTGGGCGGCAAGGCTCATACGATCTCCTGGGGAATGACGATTTCGCCGGTAAAGACCGTCACGGCAGGACCGGTCATCCTGACTGGCTGGCCCGGCCCCGGCCAGGCGACAAACAGTTCGCCGCCTTTCATGGCGACCCGCACGGGCGAATCGAGCAGGCCGCGCCGGATGCCGACGACGGCGGCAGCGCAGGCGCCCGTGCCGCAGGCGAGCGTCTCGCCCGCGCCGCGCTCATAGACGCGCAGGCGAATCGCGTGGCGATCGACCACCTCCATGAAGCCGGCATTGACGCGCTTCGGAAACAAGGGATGCGCCTCGATGAGCGGCCCGTCGCGCTCGACGGGCGCCGTGGCGACACTTCTGACGACCTGCACGGCATGCGGATTGCCGAGCGAGACAGCCGTGATCTCGGCGGCGCGGCCATCGAACTCGAGCCGTTGCACGAGATCGTCGCTGTCGGCCAAAAACGGAATGTCGGCCGGCGCAAAGCGCGGCACGCCCATGTCCACGGTGACTTGGCCATCGTCTTCGAGGCGCGGCGTGATGAGGCCGGAAAGCGTCTCGACGCGGATCTCGCGCTTGTCCGTAAGCCCCTCTTCATGGACGAAGCGCACGAAGCAGCGCGCACCGTTGCCGCATTGTTCGACTTCATTACCGTCGGCGTTAAAGATGCGGTAGCGGAAATCGGCTTGCTCGGTCTGCGGCGGCTCGACGACGAGGATCTGGTCGCAGCCGATGCCGAAATGCCGGTCGGCGAGCCATTTGGCCTGCGCGGGCGTCGGCACGAAGGGCTGCCGCACGGCATCGAGCACGACGAAGTCGTTGCCCAAGCCCTGCATTTTGGTGAAACGGATCTTCATCAGGCGAGCATACGCCGTCGGACGAGCGCCGACCACGACAAAAAAGCGGGCAAAAGCGGCTCAATACAGTCGCTTTTCCCCCGGCGGGCGCGTCTTGAAGCGCTTGTGCAGCCAGAAATACTGCTCGGGGCTTTTGCGCACCTCTTCTTCGATGAAGGCGTTCATGCGCCGCGTGTCGGCCTCGATGCTCTCGCCGGGGAAATCCTGCCAGGCTGCGCCGATCTCGACGCGGTAGCCTTGCTCGGTCATGCGCGTGACCACCGGCACCACGGCCGCGCCAGTGAGGCGCGAAAGGCGCGATAAGCCGGTGATCGTCGCTGCCGGCACGCCGAAGAAGGGCACGAAGATCGCATCGCGCGGGCCATAGTCTAGGTCGGGCAGATAGTAAAACGGCTTGCCGGCTTGCATGGCGCGGATCGCGCGGCGCGTGCCTTCCTGGCGTGAGAGCAGTTCGGAGTGGCCGAAGCGCAGCCGGCCGCGATAGAGCGCCGCATTGAAGTGCGGATTCTTCTGGTTGGCGTAGAGGCTCACCATGTCCAGTTCCAGGCAAAGCCGCGTCCAGCCCATGTCGAGACCGACGAAATGCGGCGCGAGCAGAATCACGGGACGGTCGCGCGGGATTCTTTCCAGGCCCTCGAGCGCGATGAGGCGCCGGATGCGCTGAGGAGAGGCCCACCAGAGAATGCCGCGTTCGAGGAAGCTGCGGCCGAAGGCGGCGAAATGCCGTCTTGCGAGCGCCGACCTTTCCGCCTCGCTCAAGGCGGGGAAACAGAGGCGCAGATTGGTGAGCGCCACCTCGCGCCGTTCTCGGCCGAAAAGAAAAAACAGCCGCCCGAAGGCGCGCCCGCAGGCGGCCAGGAGCGGCTGCGGCAGGCCGTGGAGGAGCCACATCAAAAAGAGCGCGAGGCGCGTCAAGCCGGAGACCCCTTGTAACGGTTGTAGCCCCACAGATACTGGCTGGGGCACATCAGGATGAGTCGCTCGAGCTCGCGGTTGATGTCGGCAGGGGTCGCCAGCGGGCCTTGCGGCGCGAAAAGGCGCAGATGGTAGCCGGCCCCATGGGGCAGCCGCTCGGCATAGGCAAGCAGCACCGCCGCGCTCCCCTTCGCGAGCCGCGCGGCAAGCGTCATCGTGTAGGCCGGCCGGCCGAAGAAAGGCGCCCAGAGGCCCTCGCCGGCGCGCGGCGCCTGATCGGGCAGCATGCCAACGGCTTCCCCGGCCTTGAGCGCCTGAAGCAGCCGTTTGACGCCCGAAAGATCGGCGGGCGCCAGCTGCAGATTCGCGCCGCGGCCGGCTTCGATCAAGGGCGCAAGCCACGCCTGCTTCGGCCGCCGGTAGAGCACGGTGATCGGCGCAAAGCGCGCGTAATACTGCGCGGTGATCTCGAAGCAGCCCAAGTGCGGCGTGAGAAACAGGATACCGCGGCCTTGCTGCCAGGCGGCTTCGACGAGCGCCCAGCCCGTCACGCGCACGATGTGCGCGGCGACTTCCTCCGGCGGCCTGAGCCAAATCTTGGGCAGCTCGGCGAGCATCTTGCCCGCTTCGGCGACCGCCGCGCGGCGATGCGCCTCGCAGCCGGCTTGGGCGATGTTTTCGCGCAAGTGGCGGCGGTAGCTCGGTGAAAACGCATAGACGAGCCAGCCGGCCAGCGCGCCGAGCGCGTGCAGCACGGGAAGCGGCAGACGGGAAAGGAGCCGGAAAAAGAGTCGGAACAGGAAAGCCATCGAGGAGGCGCGGTTGGCGGGGCCGCCAAAAGGCGCTATTATCGCGCCCCATCGCCGAGTTAAGCGCCGCCCCCTTTCCAAGGGGGCGGCCGGGACAACTTGCAGGGCGATTCAAAAATTCTGCTAAAGCGTCGCCAGCTCCGATTTCCCCCCGAGCCGGTCCGACGGATCGAAAGCGGGGAAGCGTAAGAAGGAGCCAGCGATGTCCAACACCTATCTCTTCACCTCAGAATCGGTATCCGAAGGCCATCCCGACAAGGTGGCCGATCAGATTTCCGATGCCATCCTCGATGCGATCCTCGCCCAGGATCCGCATGCGCGCGTCGCCGCCGAGACGCTCGTCAATACCGGCCTCGTCGTGCTCGCCGGCGAGATCACGACCCATGCCAACGTCGATTACCAGCAGGTCGCGCGCAACACGATCAAGCGCATCGGCTACGACAACACCGAGTATGGCATCGACTACAAGGGCTGCGCGGTGCTCGTCGCCTACGACAAGCAAAGCCCCGACATCGCCCAGGGCGTCAATGCCGCCTATGACGACAACCTCGACCAGGGCGCCGGCGACCAGGGCCTCATGTTCGGCTATGCCTGCGACGAAACGCCCGTCTTGATGCCCTTGCCGATTTATCTTTCGCACCGGCTCGTCGAGCGCCAGGCGATGCTGAGGAAGGACGGTCGGCTGCCTTGGCTGCGGCCGGATGCGAAAAGCCAGGTGACAATCCGCTACGTCGATGGCAAGCCGGATGCCGTCGACACCGTCGTGCTCTCGACCCAGCATGCGCCCGAGATGACGCTTGCCGCGATCCGCGAGGCGGTCATCGAGGAGATCATCAAGCCGGTGCTGCCCAAGGAGCTCGTCAAGGGCGAGATCAAGTATCTCGTCAATCCAACCGGCCGCTTCGTCGTCGGCGGTCCGCAGGGCGATTGCGGCCTCACGGGCCGCAAGATCATCGTCGACACCTACGGCGGCGCCTGCCCGCATGGCGGCGGCGCCTTCTCGGGCAAAGACCCCTCGAAGGTCGACCGCTCGGCGGCCTATGCCGGCCGCTACGTGGCGAAGAACATCGTCGCGGCGGGGCTCGCGACGCGCTGCATGGTGCAGGTCTCCTACGCGATCGGCGTGGCCCATCCGACTTCGGTGTGGGTGACGACCTTCGGCACCGGCAAGGTCTCCGACGCGACGATCGCCGAGCTCGTCAAGAAACACTTCGATTTGCGGCCCAAGGGCATCGTCAACATGCTCAACCTGTTGCGGCCCATCTATGAGAAAACCGCCGCCTATGGGCATTTCGGCCGCGAGGAGCCGGAATTTACCTGGGAAAACATCGACAAGGCCGCGGTGCTGCGCGCGGATGCCGGCCTGTAAGGTCGTTAGCGGCGCTCCAGCCAATCGCGCAGCGCCGCGACGATCTCCTCGACCGGCGTGCCATAGGCGAACTTCTTCAGGAAGGCGCCGTCGGG
This sequence comes from Rhodocyclaceae bacterium, assembly GCA_026415155.1. Classification (GTDB taxonomy): domain Bacteria; phylum Pseudomonadota; class Gammaproteobacteria; order Burkholderiales; family Rhodocyclaceae; genus Sulfuricystis. Next base: position 38,646 of record JAOAHQ010000040.1, on the reverse strand, counting down.
GCCGAGCAGATACATGCCGGCGGAGTGATCGACGGCATAATGGCCGTCTTCTTTCGGCACCTTCTGATAACGCACCTTGAAATTGGCTGCCGCGCGCGCGACGAGCGCTGGCGAGCCGGTGAGGCCGATGATGCGCGGATCGAAGAAGGCCGTGTATTCCCGCAATACGGCGAGGGTATCGCGCTCCGGATCGACGGAGATGAAGATCGGCTTGAGGCGTTCGGCGTAAGGGCCGAGCGCCTTCAGGATCGCCGCCATCTCGGCCAGCGTCGTCGGGCAGACGTCCGGACAGAAGGTATAGCCGAAGGCGATGAGCTGGAAATGGCCGCGAAAGTCTTCCGGCATCCTGGCGCGGCCATTGACGTCTTGCAACAAGTAGCGCGGTACGATCTCGCGCGTCTCGCCCAGGCCCAGATCGTGCTGGGCGCAGGCCATCGGCACGCCCAAGCAGAGCACGGCGAGCAACAGCGCCGTCTTGCCAGCGCCGAGTCTGAGACCGCTCATCTTTCGGCCTGGCCGAAGACTTGCCGCAACGCCTGGCTCGCCCGCTCGATGCGCTCGGCGAGATCGCGCCCGTCGGTGCAAGCGCCCTCGTTGCGACCGAGGGCGAGGAAGCGCTCACTGGTCGCCGCCTCGTAGATCTCGCCGATCTCGCGCGTCTTCGGCGCCTCATGCACGATCGTGATGCGCAGCCGATCGACGAGCGCCGGCTGGCCGCAGGCAAGCGCCTCGCCATTCAAGAGCCCCAAGGCGCGCACCTCGGCCTCGCCGCGCACGGCCTGCGCCTGCGCCAGCAGCGGCCAGGCGCAGACGAGCAGTGCAAATAGGGGGCCACACTTCGCTCGTTTCATCGCATCCTCTTGGCAAATCCAAACGCCGCGCAGCATAGCGCATGCCTCAGCCGCGCCGCCTTGACCCGCATCAGGCGCCCTCGCCTATAATCGGTCTTATCGAGGAGCGCTGCAACGGAACGCTTTTCCCCTAGCGTCCGCCAGGCTCGTTTTCCAACGGCGCTCACCCAACCCACCCCGGGAAGGGTGAGCCTCGGCAAACGGCCCCCTTCCCGGTCACGCAGATTGCCAAGGAGTCCTCATGAACGCTGTGACCGACCTCTCACCCGATTACGTCATCGCCGACATCGCGCTGGCCGACTGGGGCCGCAAGGAAATCAAGATCGCCGAGACCGAAATGCCGGGCCTGATGGCGATCCGCGAGGAATACGCCGCTTCCCAGCCCTTGAAGGGCGCGCGCATTTCGGGTTCCTTGCACATGACGATCCAGACCGCGGTGCTCATCGAGACGCTCACCGCGCTGGGCGCGCAAGTGCGCTGGGCCTCCTGCAACATCTTCTCGACGCAGGATCACGCCGCCGCGGCAATCGCCGCCGATGGCATCAGCGTCTTCGCCAAAAAGGGCGAGACGCTCGAGGAATACTGGGAATTCACCCACCGCATCTTCGAGTGGCCCGATGGGGGTTACAGCAACATGATCCTCGACGATGGCGGCGATGCGACGCTCCTCTTGCATCTGGGCGCGAAGGCGGAGAAAGACCCTGCCGTCCTGTCGGCGCCGACTTCCGAGGAAGAGCGCATCCTCTTCGCCGCGATCAAGAATAAGCTCGCCCAGGATCCGACCTGGTATTCGCGGCGGCTTTCCCAGATCAAGGGCATCACCGAGGAGACCACCACCGGCGTGCATCGGCTTTACCAGATGCACGCCAAGGGCGAGCTCAAGGTGCCGGCGATCAACGTCAATGACTCGGTGACGAAGAGCAAGTTCGACAACCTCTACGGCTGCCGCGAATCTTTGGTGGATGGCATCAAGCGCGCCACCGACGTGATGATCGCCGGCAAGATCGCCGTCGTCTGCGGCTATGGCGACGTCGGCAAGGGCTCGGCCCAGGCCTTGCGCGCGCTCTCCGCCCAGGTATGGGTCACCGAGATCGACCCGATCTGCGCGCTGCAGGCGGCGATGGAAGGCTATCGCGTCGTGACGATGGACTATGCCTGCGACAAGGCCGACATCTTCGTCACCGCCACCGGCAACTGGCATGTGATCACCCATGATCACATGGTGAAGATGAAGGATCAGGCCATCGTCTGCAACATCGGCCATTTCGACAACGAGATCGACGTCGCCAGCCTCGAAAAATATCGCTGGGAAGAGATCAAGCCGCAGGTCGATCACGTCATCTTCCCCGATGGCAAACGCATCATCCTGCTCGCCAAAGGAAGGCTCGTGAATCTCGGCTGCGCGACGGGGCATCCTTCCTACGTGATGTCCTCCTCCTTCGCGAATCAGACGCTCGCGCAGATCGAGCTCTTTACCAAGGCTGGCCAGTATCCGGTCGGCGTCTATACGCTGCCCAAGCATCTCGATGAGAAGGTCGCGCGCCTGCAGCTCAAGAAACTGAATGCGGAGCTCACCGTGCTCACCCCAGAGCAGGCCGCCTACATCGGCGTGCCGATCGAGGGGCCCTACAAGGCCGAGCACTACCGTTATTGACGAGCCACGAAAACGGAGCCACAATGGTTCCAATATGGAACCATTGTGGAGAATCCCATGCCCAATCTGTCGATCAAGGACGTGCCCGAAGAGATCGCGGCGAAGTTGCGCGAGCGCGCCGCGAAGAATCACCGCTCGCTGCAAGGCGAGCTGATGGCGATCATCGAGGCGGCGGTGCAGGAGCCTGCTCCTGCTGCTCCCGTCGCCGCGAGCTTTGCCGAAGCCGCCCGGCGCTTTCAGAGCCGCTTCCCCCAGACATCCCCCGATCCAGTCGGCGCAGCGGCAATCGTGCGCGAGATGCGCGATACGCACTATGGCGAAGCCTGGGCGATGGCGCGCGTCAAGGACGGCCACTGGCCCTTGCAACCTGGCGACAGCGCGCCCGTCGGGCACACCCTCTATTGCGTGATGCCGAAGCGATCCGCATGAGTGAAGCCCCATGACGCTCTACGTCGCCGAGCCGGTCGCGCCTCCCTATGGCGCCCGCCCGCCTGCCGTCGTCGATGCCAGTTTCTTGGTGGCCATCGTCTTCGGCGAGCCGGAAGCTGAGGCCATCATCGCCCGGCTCGAGCCCTACGCGCTCTTCGCCCCCGCGCTCTTGCCCCTTGAGGTCACCAATGCCGGCATGAACAAAGTTCGCCGCGGCATCCTCGAAGCGAGCGAGGTGAGCGCCCGGCTCGCCGCTTTCGATTTCACCTCACTCCATCTGCTTCCCATCGAACCCGCGGCCGTCTTCGTACTCGCGCAGCGCTATCGCCTCTCGGCCTACGACGCAAGCTATCTGTGGCTTGCCGGCGCGCTCGTCGCGCCGCTCTTCACGCTCGATGAACGGCTCGCCGAGGCCGCCACAGACTATCTGCAGGGCCCGGCGCGATGAGCATGAATTCCTTCCATGCCCGCGCGGCGCGCCCCAAGGCCGCAGCCAAGCCGCGCAAGAAGCGTTGCGATACCGAAGGCATACGCGCCGATCAGCTCCTCGTCGCGCTAGGCCTCGCGCCTTCGCGCACGGCGGCGCAGCGGCTCATCGAGGCCGATCGCGTGCGCTTTGAGCTGTGGGGCACTGAAGAGCTCGTTCCCGTCACGCGGGCGGCGGATCGCTTTACCGAAACGACACGGCTCGTCGTGCTGCCGGCCGAAGGCCCCGACTATGTCTCGCGCGGCGGCGTGAAGCTCGAGGGCGCCTTAAGGCACACCGGCCTCATCGTCGCCGGCAAGACCTGCCTCGACGTCGGCCAATCGACCGGCGGCTTCACTGACTGCCTGCTTCAGCACGGTGCGGCGAAGGTGGTCGGCATCGACGTCGGCAGCAGCCAGCTCCATCTCAGGCTCGCGCACGACCCACGCGTGGAAGCCTATGAGGGCATCAACGCGCGCGAACTCGCAAAGTCGGCGCTGGCGGGACGGCGCTTCGAGCTCATCGTCGCCGACGTCTCCTTCATCTCGCTCACCCTCATCATTCCGCAACTGCCGCCCTTCCTCGCGCCCGAAGGCGATATGCTGCTGCTTGCGAAACCCCAGTTCGAGGTCGGCCCGGAAAACGTTGGCAAAGGCGGCCTCGTTGCCGACGCAGCGCTTTATCCCGCCGTGCGCGAGAAGCTCACCGCCTGCTGTGCCGCCAATCGCCTTGCCGTGCTCGACTGGTTCGAAAGCCCGATCACCGGCGGCGATGGCAACCGCGAATTCTTCCTCCATGCCCGCCATGAAACCTGAAATCTCTTTCGAATTCTTCCCGCCCCAAACGTCCGAGGGGATCGAAAAGCTGCGCGTCACCCGCGCCCAGCTCGCCCTCGCCAAACCGGCCTTCTTCTCGGTCACCTATGGCGCCGGCGGCTCGACGCGCGAACGCACCCTCGACATCGTCTCGGAGATCGCCGCCGAGGGCGTTGCCGCCTGTCCGCATCTTTCCTGCATCGGCGCCACGCGCGAGAGCATCCGCGCGCAGCTCGCGCACTACCGCGCGCGCGGCATCCGCCGCATCGTCGCCTTGCGCGGCGACCTGCCCTCTGGCATGGCCGATCCGGGCGAATTCCGCTACGCCAACGAGCTCGTCGCCTTCATCCGCGCCGAAACCGGCGACTGGTTTCACATCGAGGTCGCCGCCTACCCCGAATGGCACCCGCAGGCGAAGAACCCGCGCGAGGATCTCCTCAATTTCAAGCGCAAGGTCGAGGCCGGCGCGAACTCGGCGATCACTCAGTTCTTCTACAACGCGGATGCCTACGTCCATTTCGTCGCCGAGGCGCGCGCGCTAGGGGTGACGATTCCGATCGTGCCGGGCATCATGCCGATCGGCAGTTTCTCGAAGCTCGCCCGCTTCGCGGACGCAAGCGGCGCCGAGCTCCCGCGCTGGATGAGGAAGAAGTTCGAAAGCTTCGGCGACGATGCGGAATCGATCCGCGCCTTCGGCCTCGATGTGGTGACCGAGCTGTGCCAGCGACTGCTGGCCCTCGGCGCGCCGGGGCTGCATTTCTACACCTTGAACCAGGCGGCGCTGTCACTCGAAATCCTGCGCCGGCTGGGGTTGATCAACTAGCCAAGCTCTACGCGGTTGCGGCCGTTTGCCTTGGCGCGGTAGAGCGCGGCATCGGCGCGGCCCAACAGATCATCGAGCGTCGGCCGCTCGGGATCGAGCGCCGCCACGCCGAAGCTCGCCGTGATGCCGCAGCGTGCCCCTTCGCATTGCAACGGATGGCCGGCGACGACGAGCCGCATGCGCTCGGCCGCCTCGCGCGCCGCCTCGAGACCGGCTTCCGGCATCAGAATGACGAATTCCTCGCCGCCCCAACGGCCGACGAGATCGACTCCGCGCACCGAGGCGCTCAAGGTCGCGGCAACGTCCTTGAGCACTTCGTCGCCGACATGATGGCCGAAGCGATCGTTGATGGACTTGAAATAGTCGATGTCGGCGATCACGAGCGCGAGCGGCGTGCCGTAACGCAGCGCGCGGCGGATCTCGCGCTGCGCCGCCTCGTCGAAGGCGCGCCGGTTGGCGAGCCCCGTCAGCACATCGGTACGGGCGAGCGCCTCGGCCGCTTCCTTCTCGCGCTTGAGCGCCGCATGCGCCGCGTCGAGGCGGGCAATCACCTTCGAGGCGATCGAGAGCGACAACCAGCCGGCCAAGACAAGGCCGCCGAGCACGATGGCGAGCGTGAGCTTCAACATCTCGCGCTGACGCGCCTCGATGCCGGCATGTGAAAGCGCGACGAGCACATGGCCGACCGGCGCGTTTGCGCTCGCGGCTGAATGCCCCCAGTCAGGCAAATCGCCTTCGGCCGGCCAAGCCGCGGGACGCACTGGCGCGAGGACAACGGTGTGATCGGCTTCGCGCAACACTTGCAGATCAATCCCAGCCTGCGGCAGGCGTGCCAGCGCCGCACCGCTATGAGCGAGGAGGCTTCCGTCGCGATCGAGCACGCCGACGGCGAGGATCACGGGGTCACTCTGCCGGGTGGCCTCGGCAAGCGCGATAAGCTGCGCCTCGCTGCCCACAAAGAGCGCAAACTCGACCGCAGGCCCGAGCTGGCGGGCGATCGACTCGCCGCGCGCGACGAACGCCTGTTCGAGATCGGCCCGGTAACGCTCGAGGAAAATCGCTTCGAGCAGGCTCACCATGAGGAGCGCCGGCAGCACGGCGCCGAGCAGCAAGCGAGCGCGCAAGCCCAGCCGGCGCACGAATCTCATGGCTGGCCCTCCAGCCGGCGCAGCGCCTCGGCAAGCGCAGCGGCCTCATCAAGCGCCAAGCCGAGGGAAGCGGCCACCTTGGCATTCACCGCCACGGCGAATTCGCGCGGCGGCTGCGGCAGCGGCCAGCCGCGGCCGGCCTGCCAGCTTTTGATGAGCGTAGCGGCATGGCGCGTCACCTGGGCCGGCGTCGAATAGAGCGCCATCACCGCGCCCGCGCGCACATGCGCGGCCGAGAAGGAAACGAGCGGCAGGCGGCCGCGATAGAGCGTGAGCAGAATGTTCTGCAGCGTCGCATTGTTGTAGATGAGCGGCTCGGGAAGTGCCAACAGCACATCCGCCGACTCGATCACCGCTCGCAGGGCGGGATAGATCTGCTCGGCCGAAATCACCTCTGGTGAGACGACGAGGCTCAAGCCCCTGGCGCGCGCTTCTTTTTCGAGCACGGGCAAGAGCGGCCGCGTCTGAGGGCCGGCCAGCACGCCGATGCGGCGCGCCTGCGGCAGTGCCAGGCGCAGCAGATTGAACTGCCGGGAGAGCGGCTGATCGAGCACGACGGCCGAGATCAAGCGGCGGCCCGCAGCCGGCGCGCGCAGCTCGAAGGCCGCTTGTGGCAATAGGGTTGCCATGACTGGCACGCGCGCCCAGGCCTCCTCCTTCCGCCGCGCAAAGGCTTCGAGCAGACCATCGAAGGCCGCCACGCCGACGGTGACGACGAGATCGGGCGGTGCGCTCTCTTCGATGAGCGCTTGCCAAGGCCGCACCGTGAGCAGGTGCTCGCCGCCCAGCTCCGCCGCCAGCACCGCGGCGGCCTCCTGATATGGCCCTTCCTCGGCCGCCAGCGCCACCCAGATGCGCTGACCCGCCGCCGCCTCTAATACTAATGTCATATTGACGAGGCAGGCGAGGAGAAAGAGGCGTATGAGCCGTCTCATGCCGATCAGAACTCGAGACGCAAGGAGAGCGCCGCGCGGCGATTAAGCTCGATCGGCGGCAGGCCGCGCAGGGCGTAATCGATGTGCCCGCCGTCGATCGCGCGCACGAAGAGCGCTGCTTCGGCGCGCGTTGCGCCAAGGCGGAACTTGCGCGCCAGGCGCAGATCGGTCTGCTGCCAGGCGGGGATCATGTCGGCCGGGCGCACCCAATAATGGCGCCCAAGCGCCGTGTAGATCAAAGAGAGCTCGAGCTCCTGCGGCAGACGCTGGAACCAGGCGATCGTCGCGATGTGGTTGGGCGCGCGTAGAGAAGAAGTAGCATTGGTGTTGTCGGCGGCCGGCAGCAAGTGCAGCACCGTGTAGTTGACGAGAAACTGCGTCTCGCTTGTTGGCTGCCAGCGCAAGCCCACTTCCCAGCCGTTTTGCAGGCTCGGATCCTTATTGACGAAATCGTTCGGGCAGCCTGGGCACGGCCGCTGAAAGCGCAGCAGATCCTTGGCTGACTCCTGGAAACGCCGCACGTCGATCACGAGGCCCAGCGGCCGGATCTGGCCGAGATAACCGAGCTCCAGCACATCGACGACTTCGGGCCGGGCCTTGCCCGAGGCCAAGACCTGCGGCACGCCGTTTTCGTTGCGCCAATCGGCGCGCAGCTCGAAGAGCGTCGGCATGCGGTAGGCCGTCGTCGCGCCGGCGCGCAGCGTGTGATCTTCGGACAAATGGTGATTGATCATCAGCCGCGGCGCGAGCCGCGCGCCAACGATGCTGTGATGCTCCCACAGCGCGCCGGCATTGACGACCCAGCGCGGGTGCGGCTTCCACTCGGCGTTAGCGAAGAAGCGCCACCAGTCGAAGCGCTGCTCGGGGCGCGAAGCGAACAGATCGGGCGAGGTGACCTCTTCATGGCGATACTGGCCGCCCCAGACGAGCCGGACGCCTTGCACGGGCGCGAAGCTGTGCGAGGCTTCTAGCTCGAGGCGGCGCGCCGTGCCGTCGGCGCGCCAGCGCGGGAAATAATTCTCGTAGCGTTCCTCGTCGTAGAGGGCATGCGCCCTGAATTCGGCCTGGCGATCGAGCTGCCGCTTCCAGCCCAGGCGCGCATAGACGTTGGACCAGCCCTCCTCGCGGGCCAGGCCGTGGGTATGCCAACCGTGGCGCACATAACCGGCGGTAGCCTGAAGCTCGTCTTGCCCGCTCGGTATGAGATCGCCGCGCAGATGGGCCTGCTCGAGATCGAAACCGTCGTTCAAGCCCGGAAAACCGCCGTCGCGGCGCTTTGAGGCCGAGAGGCGCCAGCTGGCGGCCGTCTTGCCCCAGCCGACTCTCGCCACCCCTTCGGCGAGGCCCGCTTCGCCCCCCTCGACGCGCACGAGGCCACCCTGCGTATCGGCGGCATGGCGCGTCACGACATTGACGACGCCGAGAAAGGCATTGGCGCCATAGGCCGCCGAGTTCGAGCCGCGCAAGACCTCGATGCGCTCGATGTCTTCGATCACGACGCCCAGCATGCCGTGGGTCGCCGTACCGGTGGCGAGGCTCGAATAGACCGAGCGGCCGTCGATGAAGACCTGCAGCCGGCGCGGGAAATCCTCGTATTCGGCGTGATAGGTGGCGATCGGCTGGCCGATGCCTTCCTTGTGGAGAAAAATGAAGCCGGGCACGAGGCGCAAGGCTTCGGCCACCGTGCGCGCGCCTGAGCGGCGGAGTGTTTCGCGGTCGAGGATCGTCACCGCCCCGGGCACCTCATCCAAAGGCTGGGCAAGCCGCGTGACGGTGAGCACTTCGGGCAGCTCGCGGAGAAAATCCTGCTCCGAGAGCGCCTCGGGCGCGGCCGCGCGGGCGGAAGAGGTCAGCAGACAGGTCAGGCCAGCCAGCAGTCTGGAAGAGGACGCCACAGCTTTTTTTATCCCAAAGGCCCATCATCGCACGCCGGGCGGCAAATGACAATGACGGAAAGCCGCCACGAGGGCGGACATCCGCTCAAAATTCGAGGCGCAGCGTAGCGAAGGCGCGGCGCTCGAATTCATAGCCGCGCCTGGCCCACCAGACTGGGTAGCTCCCTTCCACCGCCTGGCCGGTGAGGGCAAGCTCGCCGCGCGTCGCGCCCACCCGGAAGGGCAAACCCAACCGCAGATCGAGCCGCCGCTGGACGGGGAGCGTCTCTTCTGGCCCGCCCCAGCTCATGCGGCTCCAGTGGTTGAAGAGCAGAGCGAAGTCGAGATTGGCGGGCAGCTTTTGGAACCAGGCGAGCGTCGTCGCATGATGGGGCGGCAGGTTCGCGCCGGGCTTGACGGCCGGATCGTGCCCCACGTATTCCTGAAAATTCTGGCCGAGCCACAGCTCGCCCTCGTCAAAAGGCTTCCAGCGCAGTTGATATTCGAGGCCGCGCGTCGTGAAGCCGTTACGATTGGCGAGCGATGCGACTGGAATCGGCGTGCCGGCGGGAATAGGCGGTGTCGAAGGGAACACTGTCGGCGTGACATAGCCGGGCAGCGTGATGGCGACTTTCTTCACCATTTCGCTCATGCGCTCGAGATAGGCGCGCACATCGAGGGTAAGCCGCGGCGCCAGGCGGCCGAAATAGCCCGCTTCGAGGGTCTCGAGCCGCTCTGGCCTCAAGCTGCCGTCGGCGTAAGCCAGCCGATAGGGGATGTTGAAGTAGGCCGCCAGCGCCGCCATGCGCTCGCCAGCCGCAAGCAGGCCCAAGACATTTTTCGGGTAGAAGCGCTGATCGGCGGCAAGCTCGAAGAAGTTCGGCGAGCGCGTCGAGCGCGAGGCGCCGAAGCGCAGCGTGTGCTCAGGCGTCACATGGAAGTTCGCCATCAGCCGGGGCGAAAAATCTTCGCCAAGCCAGTTGTGATGGCTCAAGAAGCCGCCCGCATTGATGAGCCACTGCGCATGCGGCCGCCATTCGAGGTTGCCAAAGAGGCGCGCTTCATTCGATACCACGGCGCCCTCGCGGTTGAACAAGGGCTTCGAGCGCGCCTCGTTGTGCTCGAAGCCTAAGCCCCAGACGGCGCGCCAGGCGGGCGAGAACACGCGCTGGTGCTGCAGCTCAAGCCCCATCTTGCGCGACTTGCCGCTGTAATCGAGCGTGACATTAGGATCGGGCACATAGGGCGAGCGATCCTCGTTTTCGGCTTCATCGAAATGCGCCGAGAGCTTGATCTCCTCGTGGGCAGCCCATTGCCAGCGCCACTGGCCGTTGAGGAAAAACTCCCGCCAGCCCGTGGTGCGCCAAGGCTCACCCTTGGTACCGCGCCCAGCATCGAGCGCCATGTCGATGATTCCGGCCGCCAGCATCGCCTCCTGATCGGCCGCCGGGCGAAAATCGCCGCGGAAATGCAGCTGCTCGATGCGCCGGTCGTCGCGCGCGCCTTTCCAGCCTTCGTCCTCGCGGCGGCCGGCGGAAAGACGAAAACTGGCGGCGTCATTCCCCCAGCCGATGCGCGCCATGGCATCGCGCAGCCCGTTCTCGCCCTCATGGACGACGATGAGGCCGCCGGGCGTATCAGCGGCATGGCGCGTGACGATGTTGATGACACCAAACATCGCATTGGCCCCATAGGCGGCAGAGTTCGAGCCGCGCAGCACTTCGATGCGCTCGATGTCCTCGACGAGCACACCCATCAGGCCGTGGAAGGTGTCGCCGACATAAAAGGCGTTGTAAAGGGGGCGGCCATCGAGGAAGACCAGATTGCGCGCGCCGAACTCGTCGATCGGCGCATGGTAGGCGGCGATCGGATGCGCGCCATTGACGCCGGCGAAGAGATAGCCGGGCACGAGGCGCAAGACGTCGATGACCTCGCGCGCACCAAAGCGCCGGATCGTCTCGCGGTCGAGGATCGTCACGGCACCTGGGGTCTCATTCAAGGGCTGGGCGAGCCGCGTGACGGTGAGCACCTCGGGCAGTTCGCTGAAATAGTCTTGCTCGGTGGGCGCAAGCGGGCTGGCGCTCACCCAGGCGCTCAACAAGAAGCAAAGCAAGCCTCCCAGGCGCGCAATGGCTTTATGCGTCATGGGAAGGGTCTTGGATTGTTCGACGTGAGTTGTAGGCCGATGATTCTACAAAAGTAATGCGCTAGCGCCGCCGGCCGCCGCCGAGCAGCCCGCCCAGCACGCCGCGCACGATCTCGCGGCCCACTTGGGCACCAATGGTGCGCACCACACTCTTCGCCACTGTCTGCACGAGCCCATCCGTCTGCCCGCCGCGCGGGCCCGTGCGGCCGAGGAGCAGCTCCTTGAGCACGCTGCCCCCCGCCCCCGCCCCGCCTGTGGCCGTGCCGCCAGCGCCGACTTGCGGGGCATGAGCGGCGCGCGCCAAGAGCTTCTCGTAGGCCGATTCGCGGTCGATGGTCTTTTCATAGACGCCATAAAGAAGCGAGCTTCGGATCGCCTGCTGGCGCTCCTCAATGCTGAGCGGACCGATGCGCGAAGATGGCGGCAGGATGAAGGCACGCTCGACGACGTTCGGCCGGCCGTGGGCATCGAGCAAGGAAACGAGCGCTTCGCCCACGCCAAGCTCGGTGATCGCGGCCGCCGCATCGAAGGCCGGATTGGCGCGCATCGTCTCGGCCGCCGCCTTGACGGCCTTCTGATCGCGCGGCGTGAAGGCGCGCAGCGCGTGCTGCACGCGGTTACCGAGCTGGCCCAACACCTTCTCGGGCACGTCGAGCGGGTTTTGCGTCACGAAATAGACGCCCACCCCCTTCGAGCGAATGAGCCGCACGACCTGCTCGACCTTGTCGACGAGTGCTGACGGCGCGTCGTTGAACAAGAGGTGGGCTTCATCGAAGAAGAAGACGAGCTTGGGCTTTTCCAGATCGCCCGCCTCGGGAAGCTGCTCGAAGAGTTCCGAAAGCAGCCAAAGCAGGAAGGTCGCGTAAAGCTTCGGCGCATGGATGAGCCTTTCGGCGGCGAGGATGTTGACGACGCCCTTGCCATCGAGCGTCTGCATGAGGTCTTGGATGTCCAGCATCGGCTCGCCGAAAAAGCGCTCGCCGCCTTGCTCTTCCAGCGTCAAGAGGCCGCGCTGGATCGCGCCGATCGAGGCGGCCGAGATATTGCCATAGCGCGTTTTGTACTCCGTTGCATTGTCGCCGACATGCTGCACCATGGCGCGCAGGTCCTTGAGGTCGAGGAGCAGGAGTCCTGCATCGTCGGCAATCTTGAAGACGATCGAGAGCACGCCTTCTTGCGTGTCGTTCAAGCCAAGGAGGCGCGCCAGCAACAGCGGCCCCATGTCGGAGATCGTCGCCCGCACCGGATGGCCGGCCTCACCCAAGACGTCCCAGAACACCACCGGGCAGGCGGCGGGCTGCCAGTCGGTGATGCCCAGCATCTCGAGGCGCTTGTTCAGCTTGTCGGAGCGCACGCCCGGCGCGCCGAGGCCGGAGAGATCGCCCTTCACGTCGGCAAGAAAGACCGGCACGCCGATGGCAGAGAAGCCTTCGGCGAGCCGCTGCAGGGTCACCGTCTTGCCGGTGCCTGTCGCCCCCGTGATGAGGCCGTGGCGGTTGGCGAGCGCCGGCAGGAGTTCGAGCACGGTGTCTTGATGCTTGGCAAGGGAGATCGGAGCGATCATCGTCACCTCTTGAAAACAGAAAAATTCCGGTCAATCCAGCACGGCGCGCAGCCGCGCCAAGACCTCGTCGACGAGCTCAGGTGGCGCCTTTTCCTTGAAAACCGCCTGGCGCGCCCGTAGATCGAGGGCGCGAGGCTGATGACAGAGCACCACGCCTTGCGTTTGTGTCCCGCACCCCATCAGCGAGACCGTGAAACCTCGTTGGCGTAAGCCTTCGCCGCCCTGGGTGATCGGACAAACCCATGCCACGCCGCAGACGCGATTGAATTCCAATGGCGAGACGACGAGCACTGGCCGCTGCCCCTGCTGCTCGCGCCCCTGAGTCGGATTCAGATCGATGAGCACGATGTCGCCGCGCTCGGCGCACCCATGTTTCAAGGTCGCCTCACAGGACTTCTTGGCCGACTGGCCCATCGTTGAGCCATTCTGCCTCCGCCGCTGCCTTCCCGTAGGCACCCGCCTCACAGCGGGCGAGCAGCTCCGCAAGTGTGTATTGGGGGCTCGGGCGCGGTTTGATGATCAGCTGACCGTCGCGATACTCGATCTCGACCCGCACGCCTGAGCGGAGCCGAGCCTGTTCGAGCAGCGGCTTGGGAATGGTCATCACCACCGATCCGCCCAGCGTGCGCAAAGTCGCCGTCGCCATGAATGAACCATGCCGCAATAAAAGTTATACCCGAGTATAACCCGATCAATAGCGGCGAGAAACGCGCTGGCTTCGGCGCCCCTCACGCAGAGCCCCCACAGCCCCAACCGGCGCCAGATAAAATCCCCGCGAAGAACGATTCTTTCTGGAGCAGATCACCATGGCCGGACATTCCAAATGGGCCAACATCCAGCACCGCAAGGGCCGTCAGGATGAAAAGCGCGGCGCGGCTTTCTCGCGCCTCGCCAAAGAGCTTTCCGTCGCCGCGAAGCTCGGCGGCGGCGATCCGTCATTCAACCCGCGCCTCAGGCTCGCGATCGAGAAGGCCAAGTCCGTCAACATGCCCAAGGACAAGATCGAGAACGCGATCAAGAAGGGCACCGGGGAGCTCGAAGGGGTCGATTACCTCGAAGCGCGCTATGAAGGCTATGGGCCCGGCGGCGCGGCGGTGATGGTCGATTGCCTGACCGATAACAAGACGCGCACCGTCGCCGAGGTGCGCCACGCCTTCAGCAAACACGGCGGCAACCTCGGCACCGATGGCTGCGTTGCCTTTCAGTTCAAGCATTGCGGCCAGCTCGTCTTCGCGCCGGTCACCGATGAAGCGAAGCTGATGGACGCCGCTATCGAAGCCGGCGCCGAGGACGTGCTGACGAACGACGATGGCTCGATCGAGGTGATCACGGCAGCGGCCGATTTTCTCGCCGTCAAGGAAGCGCTCGCAGCCGCCGGCTTCAAGGCCGAATACGCCGAGGTGACGATGAAGCCCTTGAACGAGACGGAACTCTCTGGCGAAGATGCTGTGAAGATGCAAAAGCTGCTCGATGCGCTCGAAGACCTCGACGACGTGCAAGAGGTCTATACGACGGCGGTGATGGACGGCGCCTAAGGCGCCGTCCGGCGAGCGCCGATTCTCGTGAGCACGCTGCGCATCCTCGGCATCGACCCCGGCCTGCGCATTACGGGCTTTGGGATCATCGACAAGACCGGCCAAAAGCTCGCCTATGTGACGAGCGGCTGCGTCAAAAGCCGCGAGCACGACCCGCTGCCGGAGCGCTTAAAGACCCTCATCGACGGCCTCGCCGAAGTGATCGCTGCTTACGCGCCCCACGAGGCGGCGATCGAAAAGGTCTTCGTCAATGTCAATCCGCAATCGACGCTGCGGCTTGGTGAAGCGCGCGGCGCGGCGATCGCCGCCCTCGTCGCCGCGAAGCTGCCGGTGGCCGAATACACGGCGCTGCAGATCAAGCAGGCCGTCGTCGGCCACGGCAAGGCGGCCAAGGAGCAGGTCGGCCACATGGTGATGCGCCTGCTGGCCCTGCCGGCCGAGCCTTCGCGCGATGCCGCGGATGCGCTTGCCTGCGCAATCTGCCACGCGCATGGCGGTACGCTAGGCGGCCTCACCACCCGCGGCTTTCGCGTCAAGCACGGCCGGCTCGTCTGATGGCGAGGAGACTTCGCAGAATCTAGAACTTTTCACGCTAACCCCGCCAACGCCCACGCCTTTGCGCAAAAATACGCCGCCTTCCCGCAAGAGGTCGTCGTCGGCAACCTCGTGCGGCGCATCGAGGAAATCGTCGGTTCGGGCCGCCGTGCGCATTGACCCCGGGGCCCGATTTCAATAGGATGGTCATCTGACCAGCTCGGAAAACCCATGCGCACCCTGACCGTCGCCCAAGCCAAGGCTCGCCTCTCGGCCCTCCTCTCCCAGGTCGAAGCCGGCGAGGAGATCGTCATCACCCGCCACGGGCAGGCCATCGCGCGCCTCGTGCCAGAACCCGCCTCCACACCGGATATGAGCCTGGCAGAATGGTTCGCCTTCGTCGACCAGCAGCCGATGCACGACGGCCCTTCGGCCGGTGAAGTGCTGGCGCGCCTGCGCCGCGACGCGCGCTACTGATGCGCCTGTATCTCGATACCTCGGTGCTGGTCGCGATGCTGGTGCGCGAAGCCGGCACGGCGGCGGCGCAAGCCTGTCTCGCCGGCGCCGCCGCGGCGCCCCTGTTGGTGTCGCGCTGGACGGCCACCGAGCTCTCCTCGGCCCTGGCGCTCAAATTGCGCATGGGCTGGATCACGGCGGTGGAACAGGAGGCTGCCCTGGCGATGTTTCGGCGGCTGGTCGCTTCCCGCCTGTCGATGCACGATCCAGTCGAAGCCGATTTCGATCGGGCTACCCGCCTATGCGACCAGGCCGCCATCCCCCTGCGGGCGGGCGATGCCTTGCACATGGCGGTCGCGAAACGCCTCGGCGCGCGACTCATCACCTTCGATGCCGAAATGGCGGCCGCCGCGCGATACCATGGCCTCGCCCATGAACTCTTGACTGTCACGCCTTCATCATGATCGGAAGACTCGCCGGCACCTTGCTGGCCAAGACCCCGCCGCAAATCCTCGTCGATGTCGGCGGCATCGGCTATGAGCTCGAGGTGCCGATGAGCACCTTCTACCACCTGCCGAACGTCGGCGAGCGGGTCGAGCTCGTCACCCATCTCGCCGTGCGCGAGGACGCGCATCTTTTGTTCGGCTTTCTCACCGAGGCCGAGCGGGGAGCCTTCCGGCAGCTGATCAAAATATCCGGCATCGGCGCGCGCACGGCGCTTGCGGTGCTCTCGGGCCTCTCGGTCGAGGAGCTTTCCCGCGCCGTGGCGCTGCAGGAAGCCGGCCGGCTCGTGAAGATTCCCGGCATCGGCAAGAAGACGGCCGAGCGGCTCTTGCTCGAACTCAAGGGGAAACTGCCCAGCGCCGGCGCCGCCGCAAAACTCGGCGCTGGCGGCACGGCCCCTTTCGCGGCGCCGGATGCGAAGAGCGACATCATGAATGCCCTCATCGCGCTCGGCTACAGCGAACGCGAGGCGCTTGCCGCCACCGAGCCGCTGCCGGCCGACATCGGCGTTTCCGAAGGCATCCGCCAGGCGCTCAAAACGCTGGCCAAGCCATGAGCGAAACCCTGCGCCGCCAAGCCCGGCTTGCCCTCGTCGCGGTAATTTTCCTCGGCGCTGCCTGGGTGCTCGCGCCCTTTCTCGCCGCGCTATTCTTTGCCGCCATCCTGTGCCTGACCACCTGGCCGGCCCATTGCTGGCTCATCGCGCGCCTCAAAGGCCGCAAGACGCTCGCCGCGAGCCTCATGACGCTCGCCCTGGCGCTTGCCGTGCTCGTGCCGATGTCCTATCTCGCGGCCACGGTCGCCGATGGGGTGGGCTGGCTCCTCAATACCCTGCGCGCCTGGCTCGCCGCCGGCGATTTTTCGCCTCCTCGCTGGCTTGCCGAATTGCCCTGGGTCGGTAAGCACCTCGCGGCCTATTGGGCCAAGCTCGCCGGCAGCCAAGAAGAGCTCGCACGGCTGGGCCAGCAGCTTTTCGAGCCGACGAGAAAGCTGCTCTTGGCCACGGCCAGCCTCATCGGCCAGGGCTTGCTCGAACTCATCCTCGTCGTCTTCGTCGCCTTCTTTTTTTACCGCGATGGCGAGGAGCTCGCGGCCAAGCTTGCGCTGTTCGCCGACCGGCTCGGCGGCGAGCTCGGCGGCCGTATGCTCGAGCTCGTCCGCACGACGGTGATGGGCGTCATGGTCGGCATCGTCGGCACGGCCGCCGCCCAGGCCCTGGTCGCCTTGCTCGGCTTCTTGATCGCCGGCGTGCCCGCGCCGCTTTTGCTCGCTGCGGCGACCTTCTTCCTTTCGATGGTGCCCTTCGGCCCGCCGCTCGTCTGGGGCGGGGCCGCCTGGTGGCTGTTCGATCAAAATGAAACCGGCTGGGCGATCTTCATGGTCGTCTGGGGGGCCGCCATCATCAGCAGCGTCGATAACGTCGTCAAACCCATCCTCATCAGCCGCTCGGCAAGCTTGCCGATCCTGCTCATCGCGCTCGGCGTCTTCGGCGGGGTGATGAGTTTCGGCTTCGTCGGCATCTTCCTGGGGCCGGTAATCCTCGCGCTCGCACGCATGCTCGCCGAACTGTGGTCGGAACCTGCGAAAATCGCGGCATGATCGAAACCGACTCGTTTGCCAACCGGGTAATTTCCGCCGCCAAGGCTTCGCCGCAGGAAGACGCCATCGAGCGCGCCCTGCGGCCGAAACGGCTTGCCGACTACGTCGGCCAGGCCAAGATCCGCGAGCAGCTCGACATCTTCATCGGCGCGGCGAAGAAGCGCCAGGAGGCGCTCGACCATGTGCTCCTCTTCGGCCCGCCGGGGCTCGGCAAGACCACCCTCGCCCACATCATCGCCCACGAGCTTGGCGTCAATCTGCGTCAAACCTCGGGGCCGGTGCTCGAGCGCGCCGGCGACTTGGCGGCAATCCTCACCAACCTCGAACCGCACGACGTGCTGTTCATCGACGAGATCCACCGCCACTCGCCGGTCGTTGAGGAAATCCTCTCCCCGGCGCTCGAAGACTTCCAGATCGACATCATGATCGGCGAAGGGCCGGCAGCGCGCTCGGTGAAGCTCGATCTGCCGCCCTTCACGCTCATCGGCGCCACGACGCGCGCCGGCATGCTGACGAACCCCTTGCGCGACCGCTTCGGCATCGTCGCGCGGCTCGAGTTCTACACCCCCGAGGAGCTCGCGCTCATCGTGCGCCGCTCGGCGCAACTGCTCGATTGCCGGATCGCCGAAGAGGGCGCGCTCGAAATCGCGCGCCGTAGCCGCGGCACGCCGCGCATCGCCAACCGGCTGTTGCGCCGCGTGCGCGACTATGCCGAAGTCAAGCACGAGGGCGCCATCACGCGCGAGATCGCCGATGCGGCGCTCACGATGCTCGAGGTCGACCACCTCGGGCTTGACGTGATGGACAGGAAGCTCCTCTCTGCGATGCTCGAAAAATTCGGCGGCGGGCCGGTGGGGCTCGACAATCTCGCCGCCGCGATTGGCGAAGCGCGCGACACGATCGAGGACGTGCTCGAGCCGTATCTGATCCAGCAAGGGTATCTCCAACGCACGCCGCGCGGCCGCGTCGCGACGGCGGCGATCTGGCGGCATTTCGGCCTGCTGCCGCCTGGCGGGGCCAATCGCGAGCTCTGGAACGCCGAATGACCGGTCATCTCGCGGTGCGCGTCTATTACGAAGACACCGACGCCGGCGGCGTCGTCTATTACGCCAGTTACCTCAAGTATCTCGAACGCGGCCGCACCGAATTCCTCCGCACGCTCGGTTTCGAGCAGCGGCGGCTCGCCGAAGAAGATGGCCTCGCCTTCGCGGTGCGCTCGCTCTCGGCGGAATACCTCCGCCCGGCGAGACTCGACGATCTGCTCGATATCCAGACCGCGATCGGGGAGCTTGGCCGCGCTCAGGTAACATTCGCGCAATCGATCCGTCGCGGCGATGAAACGCTCTTCACGGCCACGGTGCGCGTCGCCTGCCTCGATCTCGCGCGCGGCCGGCCCGTCGCGATGCCGCCGCCGCTTCACGAAAAACTCAAGGCGCTCGTATGAACGTCTCGCAAGACCTCGCCCTCATCGAACTGGTCATGAACGCGAGCCTCGTCGTCAAGCTCGTGATGGCCCTGCTCGCCTATGTCTCGGTGATGTCGTGGTACTGGATCTTCAGGAAGTGGTTCCAGCTGCGCGATGCGCGCAAGAAAACCGACCAGTTCGAAAACGAGTTCTGGAGCGGCGGCGAGCTAGCCCGCCTCTACGAGAATGCCGTCAATCGCCGCCACGCGAGCGGTGCATTGGAGCGCATCTTCGAGGCAGGCTTTCGTGAATTCACCAAGCTGCGCGGTCAGAAAACCCTCGATGCGGCCACGACGATCGATGGCGTGCGCCGCGCCATGCGCGCCACCTACCAGCGCGAAGTCGATGATCTCGAAGCGCATCTCGCCTTCCTCGCCTCAGTGGGCTCGGTCTCGCCCTATGTCGGCCTCTTCGGCACGGTCTGGGGCATCATGCATTCCTTTCGCGGGCTCTCCTCGATGAGCACGGCGACGCTCGCCGCCGTCGCGCCGGGCATTGCGGAGGCCCTGGTCGCCACGGCGATCGGCCTCTTCGCCGCGATCCCCGCCGTCGTCGCCTACAACCGCTTCGCGCACGACACCGACCGGCTCGCCGTGCGCTTCGAAAGCTTCATGGAAGAGTTCTCGAACATCCTGCAAAGGCAGATGAAATGAGACCCCGGCGGCTCAAGCACGAGATCAACGTCGTGCCTTACATCGACGTGATGCTGGTGCTCCTTGTCATCTTCATGGTCACCGCGCCGATGATCCAGCCCGCGGCGATCGAATTGCCGAGCGTCGGCAAGGCGGCCGCGCCGCCCGTCGAGCCGCTCGAAATCACCGTGCGCGCCGATGGCAGCCTCGAGATGAAGGATCGCGCCTTGGGCGGCGCGACCGTCACGGTCGGCCGCCTGGAGCTCGCCGAACGCATTCGGGCGGCAAAAGCCAAGCACCCGGATCAGCCGGTGCTGATCGCGGGCGACAAGAACGCGCGTTACGAGACCGTTTTGAACGTCATGGACGAGCTGCAGCGCGCCGAGGTGGCGAAGATCGGCCTCCTTGTGCAGACCAAAACGCGATGAGCGAGGCGCCGGCCACTACGCGTCCCGCGGCGCCGGGCAAGCGCCTCTCCTTCCTGCTCGCCGTGCTGATCCACGTCGCGCTCGTCGCGCTCCTCATCTATGGCGTGCATTGGCAGACCGAGCGCGAGCAGGCGGTCGCAGTGGAGCTCGTGCGCGCCGTGCCGCCAGCGCCGAGGTCCGAACCCGGGCCGCCCCCGCCGCCGAAAGCCGAGCCGAAGCCGGAGCCCAGGCCGGAGCCGAAGGTCGAGCCGCCGAAGCCTGCCCCTCGGCCGGAAATCGCGCAGAAAGAAAAAACCAAGCCCGAGCCGAAGCCAGAACCCAAGGCAGAGCCGAAACCAGCGCCCGATCCGTTCCAGGAACAGCTCGAGCGCGAGCTCAAGGAAGCCGAAAAGCGCAAGGCGGCCGCGGCCGCCGCCCAGGAGCTTGCCGAACTGAAGGCCCGCCAGGCCGCCGCGGCGCAGGCTTCCGCAATGGCCGACTATATCGCCAAGATCCGCGGCAAGGTGCGCGGCAACATCGTGCTGCCGGCCGAGGTGAAGGGCAACCCGGAAGCGGTCTTCGAGGTGACACAACTGCCCTCGGGCGAGGTGCTCGCCGTCCGGCTCAAGAAGTCTTCGGGCAACGCCGCCTGGGATGCGGCGACCGAGCGGGCCATCCTCAAGTCGAGCCCCTTGCCCAAGCCCGCCCAGCCGGAACTCTTCTCGCGCACGCTGGAACTCAAGTTCCGGCCTCAGGAAGAGTGAGCGCCGCCCCGCGCGTATAATTGCAAGCCCATGAAAAAATTCGTCTCCCGCCTCGCCGCCGGCTTCTTTCTCGCCGGCGCCGCCTGTGTGGCCCTCGCCCAACTGTCGATCGAAATCACCGGTGCGGGTGCTACCCGCCTGCCGATCGCCATTGCGGATTTTGCCGGCGAGCGCATCGTCGCCCAGGCGCTTACCTCGGTGATCCGCGCCGATCTCGAGCGCAGCGGCCTCTTTCAGCTCGTCGATACGACCGGCGCGGTGCTCAACGAAAACAGCGTGCCGAGTTATCCCGAGTGGAAAGGGCGCGGCGCCGATGCGCTCGTCGCCGGCAGCCTCGTCGCCTTGCCGGATGGCCGCTATGAGACGCGCTACCGCCTCTTCGACGTGCAAAAACAAACCGCCGTCGGCGGCCAGGCCTTCACCCACGGCTCGGCGCAGATCCGCGCCACGGCACATCGCATCGCCGATGCGATCTACGAGAAACTCACCGGCGAGCGCGGCATCTTCTCGACGCGCATCGCCTATGTCGTCAAAAGTCCGGGGCGCTATGAACTGATGATCGCCGATGCCGATGGCAACGGCGCGCAAGCCGCGCTCACCTCGAAGGAGCCGATCATCTCGCCGGCTTGGTCGCCTGATGGCACCAAGCTCGCCTACGTCTCCTTCGAAGCGAAGAAGCCGATCATCTATGTCCATGATCTCGCCAGCGGGCGGCGCCATGTCGCGGCGAACTTCAAAGGCTCGAATTCCGCGCCGGCCTGGTCGCCCGACGGCAAGAAGCTCGCCGTCGTGCTCACCAAGGATGGCGCCTCGCAGCTCTACCTCGTCAATGCCGATGGCAGCGGCTTAACAAGGCTGGCCGCCTCCTCGGGCATCGACACCGAGCCGCAATTCTCGCCCGACGGCGAGTTCATTTACTTCACCTCCGACCGCGGCGGCAGCCCGCAGATCTACCGCCAGCCGGTGGCGGGCGGCAAGGCCGAGCGCATCACCTTCGAGGGCAGCTACAACGTCACGCCGCGCCTATCGCCCGATGGCAAGCGGCTCGCCTTCGTCACGCGCGAGGGCGGGCGTTTTCGTGTTGCCCTGATGGATCTTGCGAGCCGCCAGGTCCAGGTGCTCACCGACACGGCGAAGGACGAATCGCCGAGCTTCTCTCCCAACGGCCGCATGATCCTCTTCGCCACCGAGGTCGGCGGCAAGGGGGTGCTCGCCGCCGTCTCGGTCGATGGCCGCATCAAGCAGCGCCTGTCGGTCGCCGCCGCCGACGTGCGCGAGCCGGCCTGGGGGCCGTTCAATTGATTTCATGCACCACTTCGCACAGGACACGATCATGAATACTCGCCTCGCTCTCTCCGCATCGCTCATCACCCTGGCTCTGCTGGCCGGCTGTAGCAGCCAGCCCGCCGCGCCCGAGCAGGCGGGCGCAGCCGTCGAAGAGCGCAGCCCCAGCGCCGTAGCGAGCCCCGCCCCCGCCACGGTGACGCCCGTCACGGCAAGCCAGCCCGACCCCTATGGCCTGGCGGCGCTCAAAGATCCGAAGAGCCCGCTCTCGAAACGCAGCATCTATTTCGACTACGATAGCTACGTCGTCAAAGACGAATACCAGGCGCTGCTGGCCGAACACGCCAAGTTCCTCGCCAAAAACAGCCAAATGAAGATGCTGATCCAGGGCAATGCCGACGAGCGCGGCAGCCGCGAGTACAACCTCGCGCTTGGGCAAAAGCGCGCCGAGGCGATCAAAAAGGCGCTCTTGCTTTTAGGCGCCAAGGAAGAGCAGCTCGAATCGGTGAGCCTCGGCGAGGAAAAGCCCGTCTGCAGCGAATCGAACGAGTCTTGCTGGGCGCAGAACCGCCGCGGCGACCTGCTCTACTCGGGCGAGTTCTGAGCCGCCATGAAGCGCTCCGCCTGGCTCTTGGTTCTTTTGCTGGCGCTATCTGGCCTCCCTGCGCGCGCCGGCCTCTTCGATGACGAAGAAGCGCGCCGGCAGATCAAGGAGCTGCGCGCCGAGGTGCAGCAAAATCTCGAGGCCGTCAGAAGCCGTCTCGAAAGCCTGTCGAAAAACCAGCTCGACTTTGCCAACCAGGCCGAAAGCCTGCGCGCCGAGCTGGCGCGCCTCATCGGCCAGATCGAGGTGCTTACGAATTCGCTCGAGGCCGCGCACAAGCGCCAGCAGGATTTCTATGTCGATCTCGATGCGCGTCTGAGAAAGCTCGAAACCGCCCCCGCGCCAGCGGCCGCCGAGCCGGCCGCGGCCGCGGAGCCCAAGCCCGATCCGCAAGCCGAGATGCGCGACTACGAAACGGCCTTGGGCCACTTCCGCGAAAGCCGCTTCAAGGAAGCCCAAAGCGCCTTCGAGCGCTTCATTGCGAGCTATCCGAAGTCCTCGCTTTTGCCCAACGCGCACTTCTGGCTTGGTTCGAGCCTCTATCAGCAGAAGCTCTACGATCCGGCCGCCAATGCCTTCGGCCGCGTCGCGGCGCAGTGGCCTCAAGACCCCAAGGCGCCGGATGCCCTGCTCGCGCAGGCCAATGCGCTCGTCGGCGCCAAGGACGTCAAGGCGGCGCTCAAGGCGCTCGAAACCCTCATCGAGAAATATCCGACGAGCGCGGCCGCAGAGACGGCCCGCGCGCGGCTTAAGACCCTCGCACCGAAAAAAAAGTGAGCGCGGCCGGCGCCACGTTGCGCGTCAGTGAAATCTTCCATTCGCTGCAAGGCGAATCGACGCGCGCGGGACTGCCGACCGTCTTCGTGCGGCTTTCCGGCTGCCCCTTGCGCTGTGTCTGGTGCGACACGACCTATGCCTACGGCGGCGGCGAGGCGCTCTCGATCGAGGCGATCCTCGAGCAGGTCGCGGCCTACCGATGCCCGACCGTCTGCGTGACGGGCGGCGAGCCGCTCGCGCAAGCCGCCTGCCTGCCGCTTCTGACGGCGCTGTGCGACGCGGGTTACTCGGTCTCGCTCGAAACTTCCGGGGCGCTTGACATCAGCAGCGTCGATCTACGTGTCTCCCGCATCGTCGATCTCAAGGCGCCCGATTCGGGCGAGAGCGCCAAGATCCGCTGGGAGAACCTCGAACGGTTGCGGCCGACGGATGAGCTCAAGTTCGTGCTCGCCTCGCGCGCGGATTACGAGTGGGCCAAGGCCGTGCTCGCCGGAGGCCACCAAAACTCGGCGCTGGCGGGACGGCCCCTTAACGAGCTCTGCCCGGTGCTCTTCTCGCCGGTGTGGAATGCCCTGCCGCCGAGGCTACTCGCGGAATGGATCCTTGAAGACCGTCTGCCGGTGCGTTTTCAGCTGCAGCTGCACAAGCTTCTCTGGGGAGAAGAACGTGGCCGCTAAGCGGGCAGTGGTGCTGCTTTCGGGCGGCCTCGATTCCGCCACCTGTCTTGCCATCGCGAAGAGCGAAGGCTTTGCCTGCCACTGCCTGTCGGTCGACTATGGCCAGCGTCACGCCGCCGAGCTTTCCGCCGCTCGACGCATCGCTGCCGCACAGGGTGCGGCCGAGCATCGCATCGTGCATCTCGATCTCGCGCAGTTCGGCGGCTCGGCGCTCACCGATCCGGCGATCGCCGTGCCGACGGCGGGTGTCGCGCCTGGCATTCCCGTCACCTATGTGCCGGCCAGAAACACCATCATGCTCGCGCTCGCGCTCGGCTGGGCGGAAATCCTCGGCGCGCAGGACATTTTCGTCGGCGTCAATGCCGTCGATTATTCGGGCTACCCGGACTGCCGGCCCGCCTTCATCGCGGCTTTCGAGGCCTTGGCCAACCTTGCCACCAAGGCCGGCGTCGAGGGCAGGAAGCTCGCGATCCACGCGCCGCTCATCGCACTCACCAAGGCCGAGATCATCCAGAAGGGAATCGCGCTCGGCGTCGATTACCGTCTCACCGTCTCCTGCTATCAGGCCGATGAGGAAGGCCGCGCCTGTGGCCTGTGCGATGCCTGCCGGCTGCGCCGCGCAGGGTTCGAGCAGGCTGATGTCCCCGATCCGACGGCATATCAGAATCCCCTGATATAGGCGCGGATTATTACGAAAGCGAAGCTTTCGATTGAGTCGCCGCGCCCTTTCGAAGAGAATCGCCGCCTTCATGCAACAACTCATTCGGAGCAAGGAAACATGGCGGAAATCGACGTCAATACCCTCACCCGCACCGTGATCTGGTGGGGCTTCGGCCTGGGGGTGATCTTCGGCTTTTTTGCCAACAAGACCAACTTCTGCACGATGGGCGCGGTGTCCGACGTCGTCAACATGGGCGACTGGGGCCGCATGCGCGCGTGGCTGTTGGCCATCGCGGTGGCCATCATCGGCACGAACTACCTGGCCTGGTCCGGTGCGATCAACCTCGGCAAGACGATCTACACGAGTCAAAACCTGCCATGGCTTTCCCACATCGTCGGCGGCTTTTTGTTCGGCATCGGCATGACGCTCGCCTCCGGCTGCGGCAACAAGACGCTCGTGCGCGTCGGCGGCGGCAACCTCAAGGCCGTCGTCGTCTTCATGTATATGGCCTATGCGGCTTACCTCACCTTGAAGGGCGTCTTCGCACCGGTGCGCATCGCCATCGGCCAGGTGCAGACGCAATTGCCCGTGCCGCAGACCCTGCCCCATCTCTTGCAAGGCAGCTTCGGGCTCGACTTGCCGACCGCGCAGCTCGTCTTCGCGCTCGTGATCGGCGGCGCCTTGATCGCCTTCGTCGTCTTCAACAGGCACTTCTGGGAAAACAAGGACAATTTCCTGGGCGGCCTCGTCGTCGGCGCCGTGATCGTCGCCGGCTGGTATATCACGGGGCATCTCGGCTGGGCCGAAAACCCCGAAACGCTCGAAGAGATGGCCTTTGGCACCAACTCGAAGCTGCTCGAATCGATGTCCTTCATCGCCCCCTCGGCCTACACGATCGAGCTGTGGGCGCTGTGGACCGACAAGGGCACGGTCGTCACCTGGGGTATTGCCACGGTGTTCGGCGTCGGCATCGGCTCCTTCCTCTACGCGACGGCGACCAAGGCCTTCCGCTGGGAGCACTTCATCTCGGCGCAGGACATGTTCCGCCACATGATCGGCGCGGTGCTGATGGGCTTTGGCGGCGTCACGGCGCTCGGCTGCACGATCGGCCAAGGCATCACGGGTTTCTCGACCCTGTCCCTCGGCTCGATCATCACGTTCTTGAGCATCGTCGCCGGCGCCGCCGCGACGATGAAATACGAATACTGGCGCATGATGCGCGAGGCATGACCCGGCGGGCGTCAAGGTTTATCGCGCAATAAAAAATTCACGCTGGCGGATGTCATTTTTTTACGTCATGATGACGTCTGCCACGATAAGCGCGCCCGGCCATGCACTGGGCGCGCCCTGACTGCGGGGAGGAGAAATCCCGTCGTGCTGAGCATTTCGGCTCCGGCCGCTGCCCGGGCCGTCCTGCCAGCGCCGACTGCTCGCCTCCACACAGGTTTTTCAAGTCTATTCACACCTTTGGAGGAACCACGATGCAATTGCGCAAGACTCTCGTAACCGCCGCCCTCGCGGCGATGCTGCAAGCTCCCGTCGCCGGCATGGCGCAGACCATGCCGCAGCTGCCCGCGATGGACGGCTGGGCCAAGGGCATGGGCGAATGGATGACGGCGATGACCGATCCCAAGCTCATGAGCTCGATGACGGGCATGATGGATCCGAAGTACTGGACGCCGTGGATCAATGCGATGACCGATCCGAAGATGATCGCGTCGATGATGCAGATGGCCGACCCCAAGGTGTGGACGCCGTGGATCAACGCCATGACCGATCCGAAGATGATCAACGCGATGATCGCGATGGGCGATCCCAAGCTCTGGACCCCCTGGATCAAGACGATGACCGATCCGAAATTCATCAACGCGATGATCGCCATGGGGGATCCCAAGCTGTGGACGCCCTTCCTCACCGCAATGACCGATCCGAAGATGATCAACTCGATGATGGCGGTGGTCGATCCGAAGGTGTGGACGCCGTGGCTCGCCACGATGACCGATCCCAAGTTCATGAATTCGATGATGGGCTTCGTCGATCCGAAAGTCTGGACGCCCTGGATCACCGCGATGACCGATCCCAAGCTCATGAATAGCATGATCGGCATGGCCGATCCGAAATATTGGACGCCCTGGCTCAATGCGATGACCGATCCCAAGCTCATCGACGGCATGATGAAGATGGCCGATCCGAAGCTCATCACGCCGTGGATCAATGCCATGACCGATCCGAAGATGATCGAGGCGATGATGAAGATGGCCGATCCCGCCGTCTGGACGCCGTGGATGAACGCCATGACCGATCCCAAGCTCATGAACGGCATGATGGCGATGGTCGATCCGAAGATGTGGACGCCCTGGATCGCCGCGATGACCGACCCGAAGCTCGTCGAGGCGATGATGAAGTTCCTCTCGCCTGAAGTCATGAATCAATGGGTCGGCGCGATGACCAGCCCGCAGATGATGGACGCGATGATGAAGATGATGAATCCGGCCCTCATGGTGCAGATGATGAACGCGATGGCCACCGCGATGGCGGCCATGCCGCAGATGGCCGAGGGCGTCAATAAATCGATGATGGGCGCGGCGAAAACCACCGCCAAGGCAGGCGCCAAGGCCGCCAAGAAGGGGGCGCAAGCCGCCGCTGGGACGGCCGCCTATGGTGCCAAGGTGGGCGCAGAAGCTGCCCAGGCCGCTGCCGAGGCCGCCAAGAAGTAAGCCTTCGCCTAGCAAGGCTCAGTCAAGGAGAGGAAGGCCGCTTCCTCTCCTCCTCTTCGAAAAACAAGGAGGACGATTTCCCATGCCGTGGAAAATCGGAACCACGCTCATCATCGGTCTGCTGGCAGCCGCCCTGTCGCTGCCGGGCGCCCAGGCCGCCGAGGAAGGTGTGAAGCGCGATGGCAAGCAAAGCCGTTTGCCTTCCCAAAGCCTGCCGGCCAAGCCGATGCCCTTCAACATCCAGATTCCGCCGACGCGCCCGAAGGAAGAGCACGTGCCCAACACGATGCGCGAGTCGATCAGCCCCGAGGCGCGCGCCAACTTCATCACCAGCATGATGGCGATCAATCCCTTCTCGATGCAGGAGATGATCGCCATGATGGCGGTCAAATACCAGGCCAAGGAGGGCCTCTCCTTCGACGACGTC
This sequence comes from Rhodocyclaceae bacterium, assembly GCA_026415155.1. Lineage (GTDB taxonomy): Bacteria > Pseudomonadota > Gammaproteobacteria > Burkholderiales > Rhodocyclaceae > Sulfuricystis. Next base: position 10,898 of record JAOAHQ010000040.1, on the reverse strand, counting down.
GTCGAGGCGATGAAAACCAAGGCCAACGAGATCAACTTCAAATTCGTCGGCGTCAATCCCTTGTGGAAAGACGTCGTCGCCATCACGGGCAACAAGGACACGCCGCGCGTCGAATTTTTCAGTTTCTGCGATGCGATGGTGGCGCGCGAACTGCTCGATCTCTCCTTGGAGTTCGCCATCTTCCTGCCCTGCCGCATCGCCGTCGTCGAGGATGCCTACAAAAAGATCTGGCTGCTCACCCTCGATTGGGACGTGCGCTGGCTCGATACCAGCAAGAACCCCAACCGCATCTCGGAGAGCCTGCGCGAGAAGGCGATCATCGTGCGAGAAGCGATCGACAAGATCATGCGCGCCGGCGCCAACGGCGAATTTTGACACTCAAAGAGGCGCCCCGTATAATCCGCGCCTCTTTGCGGGTGGTTAGCTCAGTCGGTAGAGCAGCTGGCTTTTAACCAGTTGGTCACAGGTTCGAATCCTGTACCACCCACCATCCCCTCCTGCGCCCGGCCGCTCTACGAGCGGCTTCATGGGTCGTTAGCTCAGCTGGTAGAGCAGCGGACTCTTAATCCGTAGGTCGAAGGTTCGAATCCTTCACGACCCACCAGAATTCTCAGGCGTTTCTGGGTTAGCGACTGCTCACATACAACCATCCCGCCCTGCTCATGTAAGCACCTTGTAAGCAGTTTTTGGCGCTCGCCATGGCGAACTCACGCCGCGCCTTTGCGCCCCACCAGGAACAAAAACCCCCGCGCATGGCGGGGGCTTTCGCTCTGGGGCAGCCGGCATCAGGCCAGCGCCGCCTCGCCCATGCTTGGGCAGCCGCCGGCCGGTTTCAGCTTGCCGCGCCTATTTGACGCGCTTCAAAGCCTTGGCTTGCTCACGCAGCGCGGCTTTCGCTTCCTTCAGCAAGGCTCGCATCTCGCGAATTTCCTGCCACGCAGCGCCCTTGTAGCCACGCATGGCGGATCGCCGCTTTCCTTCCGGCGTCTTAGGGCCTGTCGATTTTTCCCACGGCCTCCAGCGATGTATCGCTGCCGATTGCCGCGCCCGCCGCTCTGGTGTCCAGCCTATGCCCATCTTGATCTCCAACCAATAGTTGGTTTTTTCCAGTCTCGATTTCCCGCGCGCGCGATGGTGCGGCCATGCCATTGACGACTTGCTGCGGCCCAGTCGTCACGTTCGCTTGGCGTGCAATGACCATTGGCGGATTCTTGATTGCCGCTAGCGTTTCCAGCGTCGCTCGGCATTGATTCTGCGCCCGCAGCGCAAGTTTCAGGAAGCCATCGATGTTCGGCATGTGAGACTGCGCCATCGCCCGCTCGGTCAGATAGGCGAACAGGCTTTGCAGCGCCGTTGCCTGGGTCATCAGCATAGCTTCCGCTTGCGTCAGGTCGCCACGATGCACCGCCGCCGCTTGCTGTTCCAGCACGGCCAGCATTCCTGGGACGTCGATTTCGTCCCGAAGGTTTTGTGGATTCGCCGCATTGACGACGCGATATGCAGATACCGCCGGGGAAGTCAGCGTTTGGGCAAAAGCTCGCCCGGCTTGGTCGGCATCGTCCCGATTGTCGCAATGGCAGGGAACCATCTTGCGCGGGTATTTCTCGGCTTCAGTTGCCGCCGTTTTCTTCGGCTTGCCAGCCATCACTCGCCCCCTTTCTGGATCAGTCCCGGCCACCGCTCGCGGCCCGGTCGCCGGTCGGCGTCATCCGGCCCGGGCACATAGCCCTCGCAGCGCCTCGGCAAATCACGAATCGGCTCGTAGTTCCGGCTTGCCACAATCTCGCCGCGCGCCGCCGCCAGACAGCGCCGGCCGGCAAGGTTCCGGCATTCGAGGCAGATTCGCCGGTCATCTTCCGGCGCTTCCGCCGCCCGCCCGAGGTAATAAGCCCGCGCATCGGCATCGCGCTCGCACTGGTCGATCAGCGCAATGACCGACCTGTCGACCTCGCCGATCCATCCAAGCCAAGAGAGAATGCGCCGCCGCTCGGTGCCAGTCAGGGGTGCCGAAGGCGGCCGGACTTCCGGCCGGAAGGGTTCCGCCGCGATTGCGTCGGGGTGCTCTGCCAAGACTTCGGCATGGCCTACCGGCGGGGTGCGAAAGATCAGCGCCGGTTCTCGGTCGGGGTAGTGGAGCAGCCAGCCGATGGAGGATTGCGCAGCCGATGCTGCGGCCCCGACGGAGCCGGCCCCGTAGGGTGCCGTCTCACCAGCGCCGGTTTTTTCACTTCGAAGCGTTGCTACTGCTACAGTTGCTATTCTTGCTACTGTTGAGCCCTCAGCTGATGCTCGATACCTCTTCGACTGGTCATTGCTACTGCTACAGTTGCTATTCTTGCTACTGACGCCGCCTGCCTGGGTCTGATCTGTAGCAAAAATAGCAGGAATAGCAGTAGCAAGGCTCGCAGTGTCACGTTTTCGAATCAGCGCCGACAAGGTCATGGTGCCGTCTCCACCAGCGCCGGATTGATGCGGATCGTCATTCGCTTGCCGTCTCTTTCAACCCGCAGACGGTCTAGCTCTGCCAGCTCACGAATCGCGTTGTCAAGGCGCGCGCCGTCTCTCAGCGGCCCGTATTGCCTGACGTGATTTTTGCCGACGGCAAGCGTGCGCTCCCGCCGGCAGTGCTCAATCAGCCAGCTATCCAGCCGCGCCGCATCCGCCAGTTCCGCAGGCAGCGCAAGCTCGCCAAGGAACCTCTTCGACTCGGATAGATGCCATGCCACGACGCGGCTCGCCCGTTCGAAACTGTCCAGCCCGATAGCGCCGCCGATGCCATACTCGAAGTGATGGAACAGAGCGGCAAGCCGCGCCGCGTTTTCGGCAGTCTTCGCTGCCACATCTCGCACGTCGTAAAGCTCGCCGCCGGCTGCGAGCATGGCTTCGATGGCATCGTGGAATCGAACCCACGCTGTTTTTGCCTCCGGTGCCATCGCCAGCATGGCCGGACTTAATGCGCCGTTTTCATCGATGGGGACAGGCTCGCTCAGAATCGCGGCAATGCGCCGGTGAAATGCTGACAAGTGGGGCCAATGTTCGGGAGCTTCTTTGAAAAACCGCGTCCCTTGCGTTGATTCAGGCCATGCCACCAGAAACCGCGCAAGAAAGCCTGTTCCACGCGCCAGCCCGCCCGACTTGCTGAAATACTCCCGCAGCGTCGCTTCCTGCACCATCAGCCCCATCGTCAGACGTGCTCCGCGCACTGTGAAGGACTCAGACGTGCGCCTGCCGATTGAGTGCGTGCCGCCGTCCCAAAGAACGTTCAGCAAGGCAAGGTTTCTCATGACGCTGTCTTTGCCCATGCCGTGCGAACCGAGTATCACGCCGGCCTCGCTCGACAGCACGCCAGACGAAGGCCATTGCTTCGCAAGAGACCATGCGAGATTTTCCGGGGTCTCGTCGTTGAGGATCAGCCTTGGCACTCTTGGAGGCTCTGGCTTTCTATGCTGCAATTCTTCGAGCTCGGCCCGCAGCTTGTCAGTAGGCTTGGCTTTCTTGCCGGCATCGCGCAGTGCCGACAGGATGCCCTCGCGTTCGGCGCTCCATGCGTCCATTGCCGCTTCATATGCCTGGATCACAGGTTTCATCGCCTCGGCCCGCTCATCTTGATACTGGCGGATTGCCGAAGTGAAAAAGCCGTCGCATGTTGTTTTCCGCTCGCCGGAATCGGCAATCGTCAGCAGGAACAGGCTAACCGGCCCTTGCAGTTTTTCGGCGCGCTTCACGTCAATATGCGCTTGGCAAGCCAGAGACAGCGCCGCAAGCGCCGACGATGCCACCAGCGGAATCGGCGCTTGGACGAAGGCTTGCACTTCCTCCACCGCCGCCCGGATGGTGTCGGGCAGGGCATCAAGCGGGTAAGACTCTGGCTCGATTTTCGCTGTCAAAGGTTGCGGATCAGGCCAGCCGTCATCTTCCTCTGGCACAGCCGCGCTCGCAATGGCGCGTTTCACGGCCTCAGCACCACGGATGATGAACAGATCGTTCATGTCCTTCTGGTGTGACTCTCTGCCCTTTCCGAAGCCTGGGACTGCCAGCCTGCCGCCCACGGCCCGCGCCGCTTCGATGGCGTGCGGATCAGGCTCGCCGGTCGCCTTCACCAAATCGGCCAGAATCACCAGCGCCGCCGCCGGGTAGCGTTCGCGCATCGCCTTCGCCACCGCTGGCAGGTTGCCCGACGATAACGCCGCAATGCCCGGGTGCCCGGTCGCTTGCGATGCCGATAGCACGGTTGCCATGCCTTCACCGATCAGCAGGGTTAGGCCCGCGCCGTCGCCATCGGGAAGGCGTTCGGTTGCCCAATACCCGCCCGCCTTTGTGCCGCGTCCAGCCAGTGCCGCCTTGCGGCCGGCCGCTCGATCATCTCCAGCGTCGAGATTTGATTGCCTTGCCTGACTGGAACCACCAACAAGCGGCCCGTTAGCGGCTCGCCACCAGCCTTTGGCACATAGCCAAGAATTGCCGCCGCCGCGCCCGCGTCAATCTCTCGTAGGGTTGCCACGGGTGAAACCCGCTTGCGCGAAAGGTAAGGATGGTCGGCTTTTGCCTCATGCGCCGCCTTCAAGATCGCCGCCGCCCTCGATGCCGTGTCTGCGCGTTCGCGGGCTATCTCGGCTTCCTCTTTTGCGGCCCGTTCCGCCGCGAAGCGCTTGCGCTCGGCAAGCTCATCATGCGTCGGCTCTTTGTGCGGGCGCTTGCTGTTCCAGCCGTGGAGCCGCGCCATGTGAAACAGGGTTCCGATGCGCACCTTGCCGTCAGGCCTGACGCTTCGCCATACGCTATCGGCTTCGTCGTTGCCGCGTTCGCCCCGCCATTCGTCCCACAGATCGCGGCCCGCCTCGCCAAGTGCGCTTTTCAGCGCGAAAGCAATTTTTACGCGCTCATCATGCCCCCCCACGGGGACAAATTGCAAAGCCTCACGGATGCGCTCAACGCTTGCCATGGCGCACCTCCCGCGGCAGTTTGAATTTTTCAGCTTTCCGCAAGGCACGACGTAATTCGCGCGCCGTCAGCCGCCCGCCGCCGCCAACCACAGTAAGCAAGCGCGCCCATTTCCAGCCAGCCACGATTTGCGCCGCTTCGCGAATGGCGCGCCGCCGCCCGCTGGTGCTGTTATAATCCTTACCGTTTTGCTCAGGAATGCTCCACGCCCCGGCCTCGCCCGCCGGGGCTATTTGTTGGTTGACTGCCATAGCGCCCTCCTTACTCGGCAGTCTCGGCAGACTCGGCATTGGTGCCGAGGAGCGACCGGATATCAGAAATTCGCCATAAGAGACGACCGTTAATCCGAAGAGGGCGAATCGGCCCGCTTTCTGTGCAGGCCCATTTGCGGAGGGTTTGCGGCTCGCGACGCAGTAGCGCGGCCGCCTCCCGGGTCGTTAGAACCTCAAGAGCGGGTTGGTGCAGACAACCTTGTGCCATTGCAAACTCCTATGCAATGGCAGCCCGACGATAGGCCAATCCTCAACACGATAACAAATGGTAGGAAATGGGGCAAAGTGTGTTGACTTTTTAGCTTTAGCCTATCTAAACTCATATTGCAGTTTGAGGGAGGAACCTTACTGCTTTCGCGAGACGGGCTGCCGTTTCCGAAACCGCAAGGGGCGGCGTTGGCGCGCCGCTCCTTGCCCCCTTGTGGATAACCTGTGGAAATCCACGTTCGCAATACTAAAACAACATCTCGCGTTGTCAAGGGAATAAAATCAACCTCTATAAAAAACAAGGCGTTATGATTTTTCTATCGCGTCACGCTTTGTGACGCGCGATGAATAAAAAGACGCTGATTTTTCGTTAAATCAATAAGTTACGATCCGCGGGCAAGTCATGATTCCGCCCGCTTTTTGTGCATCGCACAATACGCACTATGACCCGCCCGCCGACAGCTTGGGCATAGCGCTCAACAGTGCGCAAGGAAGGCGGACGCTTGCCGCTTTCCAGTCGGGCAATGACGCTTTGCGAAGTTCCCATACGCTGCGCAACTTCGCTTTGCGACAACCCAGCGCGAATGCGGGCTGCAATCAATTCTCGGGCAATGGCGAATTCATCAGTCATGGCATCATAGGCCGCTCGGGTCGCTGGATCAGTCAGCATTTCACGTTTCAGGGTCTTTAAGATCTTCATCAGGCGGCCTCCAATCTTTTGCGGGCAGTCTCAATCGCGGCGCGGGGCGCTTGCTGCGTCTTCTTCACGAAGACATGCAAAACCAACAGCGTGCGCCCTTGGACGGCGGCATACACGGCGCGGGCAATGCCATCACGCCCGCGCATCCTCATCTCCCACAGCTTGCCTTCCAGCGGCCGGACATGCGGCATTCCAACATTCTGCGGCCCGAAGACTTCCAGTAGGTCAGAGATATGTAGAAAACGCGCGCGCATGTCGGCAGGCAAGGCGAGCAATTCTGGCTCAGCGAGCGGATGAATTCTGACCGTCCAGCCGCTCACAGTATAGCCTTTTTGCTATTGTCTGCCACCAGCCGCAACCCCTCCGAGCCCTCCTCAGGAAGAGGAATGCCCGCTTGCTCCAGCATCCATGTCTCAATCCGGCCATGCCACATGCGCAGCAAGTCCAATGGTCGGCGCTTGTAGTGTTTTTCCGCCGTCGCAGAGGGTTTGTGCCCCTGAATCTGGGCCACGACCCCGACGGGGGCTTCGACCCACTCGCTCAGGGTCGCGAAGCTACGCCGCAGCCCGTTCAGGGTCAGGCCTTCGATGCCAGCAGCGGCGCACGCCCGCCGATGCTGAATCGCGGGCTCTTGCAGGCGGCCGGATGACGCCGTCGGGCTGGAAAACACCCACTCGTTCCGTCTCGGCAATCTTGACAGTAGCCACGCCACATAAGGGGTGAGCGGAATCACGCGCTCTCCGTCGACTTTGTCTCCAATCGTCAGGCTTCGCCAGCGGAAATCGACGTTCTCCCAGCGAAGGCTCATCAGTTCCCCCCGCCGAGCTCCAGTGAGGAGCAAGCATTGCAGATAAGCCGCTATGACCGGATTCGCGATGCGCCTCACAACCTCAAACCATGCAGGCAATTGCTCCCGTTGCAGGCAGTCTGACTTTCTGCCCGGGCGGGGGAGCACGTCTTTGGCAACACGTGAGCCGCATGCACCCGATGCTGCTATGCCTCGGTAGTCTGGTGAATCCTCGCACCAATTGAGAAAGGCTCTCAGCAGCCGATAGGCCAGCGACGCCCGCGTCGGACGGCGTGAGACCTCATCTCTCAGCCATGCCCTCACGCGTTCAGGGGTAATGTCAGCTAGACGCAGGCTCATCAATGGCGCAAGCTCGGTTTTAGCAACGTTGTCGTGATCATTCAGGTGTCGAACGCCCCATTTGTGACGCCGTGCCGCGATATAAGCCTGCCACGCTTCCGAGACCAAAAGCTCCCGCCGCTTGGCTTCCAGCTCTGCCGCGCGTCTAGCCTCGGCTTGGTCTTTTTTTTCCTGCCGGGGGTCTATGCCTCGGTCAATCAGGGTTTGCAGCCGTCTGGCCTCCGCGCGCGCCTCGTCAAGAGACCATGCCAATACATCGCCAATCGTGCATCGGATGGGCAGGCCTCCGACTCTGCCTTGGAAGACGTATGTTTTCACGCCGGAACGCGTCGCCCGAACTGCCAGCCCGGGCGCGGCCGCATCCCACAGGAACGCTTGGGGCTTGTCGGTCACAAACTCACGAATGCGACCGGCGGTTAGATTGACTTTCGCCATAATTCCCACTCCGCATATTCCATATGGCTATTTCGTGTAAGCGCTATGTAAGCAGATTTGCGAAATGCAAGTCAATTGGAATCAACGCGCGGATTCTCTGTAAACGGTCTAACATGTTGATTTTGATTGATTATACAGGCTTACAAGAAACATCAATCAACACTAATAAACCCCTACCTTCGCGGACTCTTAATCCGTAGGTCGAAGGTTCGAATCCTTCACGACCCACCAAAGGCCCCCAAAACCGTTCCTCGCCATACCACTCTGCGCGCCACCGTTTTGTGTCGACTTTGCGACACAACGCCTCGACTCATCGCTTAACCAACTGATTCAACAGTAATTTTTTCCTGGGCACCGTTTTTGCGAGGGCAGGGGCATGGACACCCATGCCTCTGCTTTCATCGTCATCAACGACACCACGCTGCGCGATGGCGAACAATCGGCCGGCGTCGCCTTCACCCTCGAAGAGAAGCTCGCCATCGCGCGCGATCTCGATGCCCTCGGCGTGCCCGAGATGGAGGTCGGCATTCCGGCGATGGGAGAAGAGGAGCAAGAGAGCATCCGCGCCGTGGCGGCGCTGGGGCTTAATGCCCGCCTCATGGTCTGGAGCCGTCTTTGCCGCGCCGACATCGATGCCTGTGCAGGTCTGGGTGCGCCGCTCATCGACATTTCCGCGCCGGTTTCCGACCAGCAGCTGCGCCACAAGCTGGGCCGCGACCGGCATTGGCTTTTGGCCGAGATCGCTACCCTCGTTCCCTATGCGCGTGACAAAGGCTTCGAGGTCTGTGTGGGCGGGGAGGACGCCTCGCGCGCCGATGCCGATTTCTTAAAGCGCGTGCTCGAAGCGGCCCAAGCGGCCGGCGCGCGGCGCTTTCGTTTCGCCGACACGTTGGGCGTGCTCGATCCCTTCACGACCTTCGAGCGCATTCGCGCCCTGCGGGAGGCGAGCGATCTCGAGCTCGAGATGCATGCGCATGACGATCTGGGGCTCGCCACCGCCAACACGCTCGCCGCGGCGAAGGCAGGAGCGACCCATCTCAACACGACGGTCAATGGCCTGGGTGAGCGCGCTGGCAATGCGCCGCTCGAAGAGGTCGTCTTGGGCCTCGAACGCTGCTTGGGGATCGCCACCGGCATCGATCTCAAGGGCTTTCTCGCGGTTTCCCACCGCGTCGCCCATGCTTCGGGGCGGCCCGTGCCGTGGCAGAAGAGCGTCGTCGGCGACGGCGCCTTCACGCACGAGGCCGGCATCCATGTCGATGGCCTGCTCAAGCATCCGGCCAACTATCAGGGCTTCGATCCGGCGCTCGTCGGGCGCAGCCACCGCCTCGTACTCGGCAAGCACTCGGGGCTCAAGGCCGTGCAGGCCGTGATGGCGCGGCTGGGCGTCACCCTTGATGAAGCGGCGGCGCGCAGGCTGCTCGGACGAGTGCGCGCCTTCGTCGCTCGCGCCAAGCGCCCGCCCGGCGATGCAGAACTCCTCGCGATGGTGGAGGCCTGCCATGACTGAACCGGCCCTCCTGACGGCCGAAGCCGCGCGGCCCGACCCGCCGCCCGGCCTCTTTGCGATGCTGCGCGAAGATGTCGCCTGCATCTTCGGGCGCGATCCGGCGGCGCGCTCGACCTGGGAAGTGCTCACCACCTATCCCGGCCTGCATGCGCTGTTCCTGCATCGCATCGCTCACCGGTTATGGCGCGCGGGCTGGCGTTATCCGGCGCGCTTGCTGGCTTTTCTGGCGCGCATGCTGACGAACATCGACATCCACCCCGGCGCGACGATCGGCCGGCGTTTCTTCATCGACCACGGCGCCGGCGTCGTCATCGGCGAGACCGCCGAAATCGGCGACGATGTGACGCTCTACCACGGCGTGACCTTGGGCGGCACCACCTGGAACAAGGGCAAGCGCCATCCGACGCTCGGCGATGGCGTCGTCGTCGGCGCCGGCGCGAAAATCCTCGGCGCAATCGTCATCGGCGCGAATGCCCGCATCGGCGCCAATTCCGTCGTCGTCAAGGACGTGCCGCCGGGCCGCACCGCCGTTGGCATTCCGGCGCGCCTAGTCGGCGAGCGCAGCCGCGCGGCAGCAAGCGGCGCGATCAACCTCGACCACCATCTGATCCCCGATCCAGTCGGCAAGGCCATCGGCTGCCTCGTCGAGCGTATTGAGACCCTGGAAGCCGAAGTGCGCCGCTTGCGCGGCGAGCCGCCCGCCGCTTCCCATGAACACTGCGAGGTCTGCGCCGCGGGGGAGCTTTGCTGCGAACACGCCAGATAAGGAGGCGCCATGAGTGAAGATACCCGCGATTTTCTCGCCGATCTCGAGGAGCTCGAATCGGCCGAAGACTTTCTCAATTATTTCGGCATCGAGTTCGCACCCGCCGTCGTCAATGTCAATCGCCTGCACATCCTGCAGCGCTTTCATGACTACCTCAATGGCCATCGCGAACGCGTCGGCGAGCCGGGCTATGCCGATTACCGCGCCCTGTTGGCGCGCGCTTATGAAGACTTCGTCCGCTCGGATGCCTACACCGAGAAGGTGATGCGCGTGCATCAGAAGGCGGCCGGCATCGCGCGCGTCTCGATCGGCTCGATCACCCGCACGCCGAGGCCGACATGATCGAGGGCGCCAAATGGGACTTTGGCGATGCGGTGCGCGTCGTGCGCAATGTGAGGAACGACGGCACCTATCCCGGCGCGGCCACGGGCGAGCTCCTCATCAAGCGCGGCAGCATCGGCCATGTCGTCGATATCGGCACCTTTCTCATCGACCAGATCATCTATTCGGTGCATTTCCTCGAAGCCGGCAAGATCGTCGGCTGCCGCGAGGAAGAGCTCATCGGCGCCGATGAACCCTGGGTGGAAAGCCGCTTCGAGGTGCGCGAGCGCGTGCGCGCCGCACTGACGCTTGCCTCGGGAGGCGAGGTGCTCGTGCCGGCGGGCTCGATTGGCGAGATTCTCAAAGTGGTGCGCGAAACCGATCCGCCGACGTATCACCTCCATTTCGACTGCCGCCCAGGCCGCGTCTTCGCCGTGCCCGAAGCGGCGCTTACCGCATTGAACCCAGATTGTCCATTAGATCGGGCAGACGATCTATGAAGAAACTCAACGACATTCCCAATGCCCTACGCGGCGGCGCTCGGGCTGCGGGCGGCATCTTAAGCGCTCGTGCTCCTCGTCCAGAGGCACCGCTATGGA
>JAOAHQ010000002.1 GCA_026415155.1 Rhodocyclaceae bacterium | reverse complement strand
AGGAACGTCGCTTCAGGCTAAGCGCCTTCATTGGCGTCTGAACGGTGAAACTGGGGTTTTCGGTTCATCCTACCAGCGCCGCGGCTCGAACCCTTCCGGCACCGTGAGATCAAAGATTTCGTCGTGAATCGTCGCCGTCATCAACCCCAGGCTTTGCGCTTCCTCGGCCACCCCAGGCAACCACTCCACCCCCGCCAAAATCCCAATGCGCCCCTTGCCGGAAAGCTCCGGCATCAGCTCAGGCAGCTCTTCCAGCTGCTTAACGAGCTGCTCGATCGCCGCACGCTCCACCCGGCTTTTGACCTCCACGATGATCGCCAGATTGACATCGCCGTTGGCCCAGGCAAGCACGTCGTATTCCTGCTCACGCTCACCACGCCTCACCCGGTGACGCGTCGAGGTGTTCTCCATGCCGAAACGCTCGGTCAGAATGCGCTCCAATGAGGGCAGCGCCAGCCCCTCCGTGAAATGGCCAAACTTGTTGCCCAACCCGCCGATTTGTTCGCCCAGCTCCCGCAGGCGCCGGTCGGTCTCCCGCATGCGCCGGTCGGTCTCCTTGCTCGATTCCCTCAGCTCGCGGATGAGCTCGCCCGCCTCTTGCAAGCGCCGGTCGGTCTCCTTGCTCGATTCACGCAGCTCGCGGATGAGCTCGCCCGTTTCGCGCAGCTGCTCGCTGTGCGCAAAGATCATCGCCTTCAAGTCTTCCCACGAAATCTCGGTCGCAGTCGCCATGATGTGCGGTTGTGTCAGCTTGAGTCGCCGATAAGTCTAGCATTCGGCGCTGGCAAGACGGCAGGGCTTATGGCAGCCAGGTCGTGAAAACGTTTCGGATCGTGAAGTTCTGATCGGTCACATTGACGCGCTGGCCGACTGTGAAGCCGAGCCGCACATTGCGGAAGGGATAGGGAATGACCGGTGTGTCGGCAAGCTGCGGCGCCCAGCCCGGGTAAAGCTGGCTCATCGGCCGGCTGGTGTCTTGCATGGCGGCGATCTGCCGCGCCGTCGTGGCGCTGTCGGGCAAAATCCAGACCTGGAGCGTAAAACGGGGCGAGGGGTCGATGGCCGTCCATTGGATGGCGTCGCTGCCCAGCGTGCCATTCGCGGCAAGCGCCGTTTGGCGGAAAGCGCGCCCGGCATCGCTGCCGGCGAGCACTTGCACTAAGGCGCCGGAAAGTTCCTGGGCCGAATCGAAATCCGTCGCCCGTGTCATGGCGGATCCGGCGCCATTCCAGACATAGACGCCGTTTTCTGCGGGATTGGTCTGGAATCTCACCAAAATACGGCTGCCATTCGTTGGGGTTTGGCCATCGATGCTCGCGGGAGCACGGGAAAGATCGATTTCGCCTTGGGCCGCCAAATCGGCAACGACGCGCTGCCAAGCCGTGCCGTCGGAGCGGAACCAGCCGTTGCCTTGGTCGCCTTTTTGCACATAGACGATACGCCCCGGCTGGCTGGCGGGGGCCGGCAGGTCTGAAAATTGCGGCACTTGCGCCGGCAGCCAGACGAAAGGTGTGCATTCGATGGGCTTGGCGCAGTTGCCCGGCTGGATAGTCTGCTGGCGCCAGAGCTCTTTGGCGTGTAGAGCGCCTTGCTGGACTTCGACGATGAGGCCGGCGAGCGCCGTGACACTGTTGGCATCGGCAGCGCGGCTCATCGGCACTTCGGCGCCATTCCAGACGTAGAGGCCGTTTTCCGCCGCATCGGCCTGGTCCTTGACGAGCACGCGATCGCCTGGAAAAAGGAGGACGCCGTCGATGGCGCTCCCCGGACGGGCAAGATCGAGCGGTCCGGTGGAGGCCACGCGCACGGTCGGCAGCGCGTAGGAAGCAGGCAGCCGCGTCAGCTCGACGCGCACATGGAAATTGCGATTGACCGGCACCTGGCTCAAGTTCGGGTCGAGCTTATAGGCGTCAGAGGCAGGCGGATTGGCGGGCGGGGCGGGAAACCCGGCGCGCGCATTGACCGGCTGGCCATGGACGTTGTCGTCTTCCTGGCGCGGTAAATAGCAGACGCTGCCGATGCGGATGCGCGGCGCCGGGCAGGTCGGGCTGGAAACCGGAATGTGGGAATCACCGCCCCAATAGACGAGGGCGACATGGCCGCCAGTCAAGGCAGGATCGTTGCGGCCGTTGTCGAGCGTATTGGCGGCATTGGGGTTGAAGATACCGTTGCGGCGCGGATCGATTTCGATGCCGAGCTTGGGCGGGGCGATGAAGGGCGTGGTGCGATTGTCGCCTGAGTAGCCCAGATGCTGCCCCGCCGCGCCGCAGGCATCGACACCGTTGTGACCGCCATCGACGATCGCGAAGGTAAAGCCTTCGGCCGGCGCCGCGCTAAAGCCCAGGTCATTGATCCTGAACATGAAATAGCTGCGCAGGCCGCTGCCCATCGCGTGAGTCTCGGGCGTCCAGGCGCAGCCATAGAGCCGCGCGGCCTGATTAGACAGCAAAGGGCTCGTCACCGGCTGGCCCAGCGTGAGGGTGCGTGTGTCCGGCGCATAGCTCACCAGCGGCCCCAGGCCGGCAATGTTTTGCGCGACGGCGGTATAACTTCGTGTCGTCGGAACGCAGCGCACGATGTCCCGCTCGGCGCTCTGGGTGGCGGAGACGGCCTCGAAGCTCTCCGGCCCGGTAAAGGCAAGCCCCCCCAGATTGGGCACTTCGAGGTAGTTCGTGAAGTCGTTTTTCTGCACGGCCGTGGCGCGCAGCTGGCTTGCGCTCCGCTCGCTGGCGAAGAGCACGGCGCCGTTGCAGGCTTGCCCATTGACGGTCGCCGCGCCGCGTTTCACGAAGAGGAGCTCCTTGTAATGCGGGTAGTAGTTGATGGGCGGGAAGTCCTTGCCGTAGCAAGGATCGTCGTCGGCACCGCCGATGCGGGCGAGGGGCGCGGGCGGGGCGCTTTCATCGCGCAGGCAGCCGACGATGCGGTCGAGCAGGCTGTTGATGTCCTGGCGAAACCCGGCGTGTTTGCGGATCGTCGCAAAGAGCGCATCGGGCGCGAGAGAGAGACCGAAGTCGTTGGCGGCGAGCGCGCAATCACTGCCCGTGCAGCGGGGTAAGAGCGCCGCGCCTTCGCGATAGAGCTTGCCTTGCGCCGCGAAGGCGATGCGCGTCGCGCTCGTATCCGTCGTCGTCGCGCCGGAGAAATAGGCGCTCTCCGTCGTCGCGTTGCCGGCGGCATCGAGGATCGCGGCGAGGTTGGGTTCGAGGTAGTTGGCGGGATCATAGTTGCCGCCGCAGTGGCTGACGTCGTCGCTGCCGCTTGGCGCGCGGTTTTGGCCAGGCAGCGGCGGGCCGGGCGAGAAGACGAGGGCGATGGCGCGCTCATGGGGGTTCGCGAAGAGGATGCGCAGCTTCTCCGGCGTCACCTCGTTGGCGATGACGACGTCGATCTGGCCCAGCGTGTCCCAGTTGAGCGGGGTTTTCTTGTCGATGCGCTGATGGCTGCCTGAGACGGCATACCAGAGACATTCGCCGTAGCCATCGCGCAGCGGGGGAGTGCCCAACAGCCGCCAGGGAAAGCGGCCGACGACGGTCTTATCGAGCGCGCTGCCGGAAAGATTTGCATCGCAGCCTTCCCAGGGGCAGCCGATGTTGGTGTTACGGCTCGTGCCGAGATCCGGCAGCGGCAGGTAGCCATAGACGAAATTGGGCGGCGGATTGCCGGCCTCGATCTGGATCTTGTTTTGCTGATCGCGAAAGCTCGCGGCATAGGCGATCAGCGCTTCGCGCGCTAGGATGAGCGCTGCCTGCGTTTTGCGCTGGCGTTCGAGCTCCAGGGCCGTCGGCGTCAGGTTGGCCAAGAGCATGGCAAGGGTGGCCATGACGAGCACGGTGAGGAGCGCAAGGAGCGCCACCCCGCGTTGCCGAATGAGGGGAGGCCGTCTTGCCATCGCCGACTTTGGCCTACCTGCGGTGGATGCGAATCTCGCCCGCGGAAAGCCCTCCGCTCGCCTCACGGCTGGCGCGATCCAAGGTCGCGCCGACCTTGAGATCGACGGCAGGATCACCGCCGATGGCCACGCTCGCCGCGCCTGGTTGTCGCCGATGGGGCTTGACCTGGATGCCGCTGTCGAGCTCGGCTTCCGTCTGCGGCTGGCCATTGAGCCAGACCGTGGCTTTGCCCGAGGAGCGCACGACGACGCCATCGAGACGCACGCTGCCGCCTTCCTCGCGGCGCGCTTCTTGGAGATTGTGCTGGCGCTGGCGTTCGAGCTTGGCGCGCATGTCCGGCGTCGTGAAGAGGCGCCCCAACGGCGGGTAGTGGGGCTCGACCGCGTGGGCAAGGTTGATCCAAGCAGTGAGCGCGATGACCAGCGCATGGAAGGGAGCGCGTGCGAGGTTCATGATTTTTCTTGCAGGGTGATCCAGTCGAGCTCGCAGTCAGCGGTCAGGAGGACGCCCCGCTGGGCAGCCTCGGCCGTCGCGCGCTCGAGGCGGCAGCTTCTGACACTGACGAGCGCCTCGGATTGCCGCGCGAGGTCAGAAAGGAGGCCGAGCAAGTCTTCTTCATGGAGGAGCGGGAGCATCAGCTTCATCGGGCTTGTATGGAACTCGAAGCCGCCGGAGACGGGTTTTTGCGGATCGAGAAGACGCTGCGGCGCGATTTCGTACTCGAGATCGATGAGACGGCGCGCCTTTTTGATCTCATCGAGGGTCTCGACCCATTCGAGGCGGCGCTCGGGCTGGGTGCGGCCCAGCGCTAAGATTTCCTGATAACGGGCGATCTTGGCAGCGATCTCCCGCTCATCCTCATGAGCGCGCGCAAGCCGCGCGCGCGCCTCCTCGCGTGCGGCCTGGGCCTGCCGGGCGTCGCGCTCGGTCTGGCTCTTGATGGCAAAGACCGTGACGAGCGCAGCGCCCGCGATGAGAAGCGAGCCCAGGAGCAGCAAGAGGCTCCAGCGCAGATGTTTGAGGCTCAGGGCGGGCGCGGCGTGTTCCATGGCTCAAAGCTTGTGGAGCAGACGGAAGGAAAACTTCGGCGCTTCGGGCGTGCCTTTGACATCGCCGCTCTTCAGGGTCTTGCCCGACTGGGTATCGACGGGCGGGGCGAGCACGATGGCATGGCTCGAGGGCGCGCCGTTCAAGTGCTTGACGAACTCGGCGACGAGGACAAGCTGGCGGCGATGATCGCCGACGAGGGCGAGCGGCAGCCGGGCCGTGACGATCGCCTGGGCATAGGGGCCGCGGGCGAGCTCCGGCGGCAACGGCGGCGCCGCCGGCACGGGCTGGACCTCCTCGACGATGCGCCATTCGATCTGCTCGAGTTCGATCTGGGGATAGGCATCGAGCGAGCGGGAAAGCTGGATGAGGAGCGGCGCCGGCCCTTCGGCGCGCTTGGCAACGGCCTCATAGCGCTCGACCAAGGCGCGCAGATCGTCGGTGGAGATGGGCACTTTGGGCAGCGCCTCCATGACGGCGTTATAGCCTGCCCGGTCGCGCTGGCTTTCCTCATTGAGGCGGGCGATTTCTTGCTGGCGCTGGTAGATTTCGAGGCCGAGATTGCCGGCAAGCAGGAGGCTTGCCGCCAGGATCACGGCGCTCGCTCCTTTCAAGGCATAGCGCGTCTGCCAGAGGCGGTAATACTGCCGCTCTGCGGGCGGCGCAAATTGCTCAACGGGGGGCTTTTTCGCCAGCAGGTGGCAAAAGAGGGCCTCGGCGGCGCGCGTATCCTCGAGTGGGCTGTGTAGCCCCGCTTGGCGTGCCGCTTGCAGCAGATCGACGCATTCGTAGCGTAATTCGGCATCGTCGCGGCAGCGCTCACGCATCGCCGCCGCTTGGGCGGGATGGACGAGCAGGCGCGTGGCAAGCGGCTTGCCGCGCTCGAGTAAGCGCTGGCCGACGAGATACTGATGCATTTTGATCGCTTCGAGCGCGGCGGCTTTCGCCGCTTCGTCGGCGGTGGCGGTGGCAAGCGGCGAAAGCCGTGAGAAACGCAGCTTGCCGTTTTGGAAATGGGTCTGGCGCAAGCCCCCGCTGCTTTGCGTGATCAAGAGCAGTTGCGCAGGCACGTCGGCCGGCAGCAGCGCGCCGAGCACCTGGGGCAAGGACCACAGGCCGGCAAGGCAAGACTGCGCCGCGCGCAAGGCGGCGAGCCAAGGCTCGAAGAAGGCCGGCCGCGTGAGCGCCATCAAGAGCAATCGCTCGTCGCGCCGGCCCGTCTTCAGGCGTCCCTGCGATTGGGCGAGCGCCAACGGCGTGCCGTAGAAGTACTGCGTGAGCTTGCGCTCTAGGATCGCCTGGCGATCCTTGCCGCTGCTATGAGGAATGTCTTCGAGCTGGAAACCTTCCTCCGCGACGTCGGCGAGCATGAAAAACAGGCTGCCGGCATGCTGCCGGAGATAGCCGGCGAAGGCGGCAAGGCCCGCTTCGTCGGGCGCGAAGCGCCCCTCGGCATCGACCCGCCCCCCGCCGACCCGGTAGGCAGAAAGACACACGGCATCGAGAAAGAGCACACGGCGTTGTGGCATCGGCGGCGCCTACATTTTGAGTTTGGTGATGGTGTCGTAGATCGGCCCGAGCACCGAGAGCATCACCCAGCCGAGGAGCGCGCCGACCATCATCGTCATCGCCGGTTCGATCATCGCCTGCACGCGCGCGATCGATTCGCGCACATCGCGGTTGTAAAAGTAGCTCACGTTGTTCAAGGCGGTATCGAGCGAACCGGTGTTTTCGCCTACTTTGAGCATGCGGATGACGAGTGGCGGGAAGAGACCGACGTTCTGGAAGGCGACCGTGATGTTCTGGCCCTCGCTGATCATCTGCTCGACCCGCTCGAGCCCGGCGCGAATCACGGCGTTGCCGACGATGCCTTGTGTAGTGCGGATCGAGTCGAGCACCGAGATGCCAGAAGCGTACATCATGGCGAAAACGCCCGCAAAGCGCGCCAGGATGATCTTCTTGACGATCTCGCCGAGCCAAGGCAGCTTGAGCTTCGCACCGTCGAAGCGGTAACGCGCCTGCGGGCTCGTGCGCACTGCGATGGCGAGGACAATGGCCAACAGAAGCGGCGCGCCGAGGACGACAAACCAGTAATGGACGAAGAAATCCGAAGTGGCGACGAGGAGCCTGGTGTGCGGCGGCAGCGCCTGGCCCATGTTTCTGATGAAGGCCATCATCTGCGGCACGAGATAGAGCATCATGAAGAGCGTGACGAGCACCACGACGAGCGCGAGGAAGGCCGGATAGGTGAGCAGCTTCTTCGTCTGCGCGGCGAGCTCGTCCTGCCACTTGAGCGATTCGGTCAGGCTGGCGAGCACCTCGGGCAGCTTGCCGGTCTCCTCCCCGGCGCGCACGAGGCTCACGAAGACGCCGTCGAACACCTTGGGATGCGCCTCCAGCGCCTGCGATAAGGTTTTACCGCCCTCGACGCTCTCGATGAGATCGGTGAGCACCTCGCGAAAGCGCGGGTTGTCGAGGCTGTCGCGCAGATCGGCAAGCGCCTCGATGATCGGCACGCCGGCACGCGCGAGCTGATCGAGGTGAAAGCAAAAGGCGATCAGCTCGCGCCGCGTGATGCGCGCGCCGCCGAAGCCGCCCGGCTTGACCGGCTCGCCGTCGATGAGATCGAGCTCCATGCGCTTCAAGCGCATCTCGAGATCGATCGGGTTGATCGCATCCATGCGCCCGAAGACGAGGCGGCCTTTGGCATCCATCGCTTTGTAGGCGTAAAGCGGCATCGCAGCGCCTTACATGCGTTCGGTGAGATCGACGACGCGCGCGACTTCCTCGAGCGAAGTCACGCCCTCGATGACGCGCCGCAGGCCATCGTCGGCGAGCGTGCGAAAGCCCTTCTCGGCCGCCAGGTTGCGCAGCTCGCGCTGGGTGGCGCGGCGCACGATCAGGTCGTCGAGGTCGGCATCCATGCGCAGGATTTCCATGATCGCGAGCCGTCCCTTGTAGCCCTGGTAGTCACACAGCGGGCAGCCGGAGGGGCGGTAGAGGATTGGCGCCTGACGAAAGCGCTCGGCGCCCAAGAGGCGCAGCTCTTCCTTGCTCGCCGGATAGGGCTTGCGGCAATGGGTGCATAGGCGCCGCACGAGGCGCTGGGCGATCACGCCGATGATGTTGCCGGCCATGATGTCGGGCAGCACGCCGATGTCGAGGAGGCGCGGTACGACGCCGAGCGCCGAGTTGGTGTGCAGCGTCGAATAGACCTGATGCCCCGTCATCGCGGCGCGGAAGGCCATTTCGGCCGTTTCGCTGTCGCGGATCTCGCCGACCAGGATGACGTCCGGGTCCTGGCGCATCATCGAGCGGATGCCGTTGGCGAAGTCGAGCTTGGCGGCCTCGGCGACCGAGGTCTGGCGGATCATCGCCATCGGATATTCGACCGGATCCTCGAGCGTCATGATGTTGATGCCCTCGTCGTTGATGTGATTGAGCATCGAGTAGAGGGTGGTGGTCTTGCCGCTGCCGGTGGGGCCGGTGACGAGGATGATGCCCTCGGGCCGCGCCATCATGCGCCGCAGCAGCTCTTGCTGGGCCTCGTCAAGACCGAGCTTGTCGAGCGGCACGATGCCTTTTTGACGGTCGAGGATGCGCAGCACGATGTTCTCGCCATGGATGGTCGGCTGCGAGGCGCAGCGGAAATCGACGGCGCGGCCGCTGATGTTCATCGAGATGCGGCCATCCTGCGGCGCGCGCGTCTCGGCGATGTTCATGCCGCTCATCACCTTAAGGCGCACGGCCATCGCCGCCCAGTAGGATTTGTGCAGCGCGCGGATCTGCCGCAGGATGCCGTCAATCCGGTAGCGGATGCGCAGGAAGCTTGCCTCGGGCTCGAAGTGGATGTCGGAGGCCTCGCGCTTCACCGCATCGGTGAGCAAGGCGTCGATCAAGCGCACCACCGGCTGGCTGTATTCGTCCGAGGAGTTGGCGAGGCTGTGAAAGTCGATCTCGCCGGTCTCGATCTCGTGCAGGATGCCGTCGATCGACAGCTCATAGCCATAGTGCTGGTCGATGGCGCGCGCCAGTTCCGATTCGCCGGCGATCACCGTCTCGATGACGAGATCGGGCGAGATCAGCGCGCGCAGGCGGTCCAAGGCGACGATGTCGTTCGGATCGGCGATCGCGAGCGTCATGCGGCGCTCTTCGGGATCGTAGTCGAGCGGCAGCATGTGGTGGCGCTTGGCGATCTCGCGCGGCACGAGGCGTAAGGCTTCCGGATCGGCCGTGGCGCGGGAAAGATCGACCGACTTGTGGCCGAGCGACTCACCCAAGGCATCGCGCAGCGTCGCCTCCGAGACGAAGCCTAAGGACACCAGCAGCTTGCCGACCGGCTGGTTGCACTTCATCTGCTCGAGCAGCGCGATGCGCAGCTGGTCTTCGCTGATGACGCCCTGGGCGATCAGCACCTGGCCGATGGGCTGGCGGCTCGGGCTCATTCTCCGGCGTGCAGGGCTCTCAATCGGGCGGCCACCGCGGCCGCATCGAAGCTTGCAGGGTGGCTGGCCGCCGCAGCGAGCGCCCGCTGGTAATACTCGACGGCCAGGCGGCTCTGGTGGAGTTGATCGAGGCTCACCGCAAGGTTGAAGAGATAGTCGGGATGCGCCGGATCGGCGACATGGGCGCGGAAGAATGCCTGCTGCGCCTCGGCCCAGCGCGCCGCGCGGGCATAGAGGTTGCCGAGCGCAAAATTGAGATAGGGGGACTCGGGCTGCTCGGCGAGCAATGTCTTTAAGCGGCTTTCCATCGCCAGCGGGTCGGCGGGCGGCTTCAGGGCCAGAAGCCCTGCGAGGGCGAGGCCATCCTTCGGGTCGACGACAAGCGCTCGCAAGTAATAGTCGGCGGCAAGTTCATGGCGCCCCTCGCGCTGGGCGATCGCCGCCAAGCCATGCAAGGCGTGGGTATGCAAGGGCTCGCTCGACAACACCTTTTGCCAGGCGGCGCGCGCGAGATCGTGCTCGCCGCGCTGGAAAGCCTGCCAGGCTTCTTCGAGGAGGGGATTCGTCTTTGCCACGCCGCGGCTCACCCGGATCGGCGGTTCGGGCGCAGCCGACCTGACCTCTTCGCGCGGCGGCACCGGCCGGGGGGCCTCGGGCTGGGCAATCACGGATGGCTTCGAGGCGGCCGTCTCGGCTGCTGCGGGGGAGGTCAAAGTCGGCGCTGGCGGGACGGCGGGGGGCGCTGCCGCGCTCGACGGGGCAGGCGCGGCGGAAGGCGGCCCCGCAGGGGAAGCGCCGCTAGCCGGCGGGCTCACCGGCGCGGGTGGAGGCGCGGGCGCGAGCGCCACTTTGCTCGCCAAACCCCCGCGGGGTTGCAGTTGCCACCAGAGCCAGCCGCCAATGCCCAACGCGCCGACGAGGGCCAGCGCGGCCATGGCGAGGGCGAAATGGCGCCTCTGCTCACGCGGCTGCGCCTTGGCGGCGAAAAAGGTGCGCGCACGCTCGGCCTCGGCGGACGATGATGCCGCAGGCGGCTCGGCCGGCTTGGGCGCCGCGGCGGGTGCGGGTTTGGGTTTGCTCGCGGGGCTTGCCGCATGCACCATGAATTGCTCGTCGAGTTCCTCGAGCCGGCTGGGCAGCTCAGGCAACGGATGATGGCCCGGCCTGGCGGCGGGTTTGGCCGGCGCCGGCCGCGCTGAGGCCGGCGGTTCCTCGGGCACGAGCTCGAGCCAGTCAGCCGCGGCGCCAGCCGCGGTGGCAGCCGCGCCGTTCGGCTGGGTCTCCTTCGCTGGCGCGATGATGCTGCCGGCCCCTTCTTTCGCCTGTTGCCGCTTCTGCTCCTCCGCCTTGCGGAGCGCCTCCATCAGCAGGCTCACGGGGATTCGCCTCCGAGTTCGATTCTCTGACGCGGCGGCGCGGCGGTGTTTTTCTCAAAGAAGTGCTTGCCCGGCAGCCAAGCGCGATAGTCGGCATAATCGCCTTGCAGGCTCGCGTCCTTGATCACGACGGGGCGCAGGAACACCACCAGTTCGGTCTTGGTGCGCCGGTCATTGCGCTTCTGGAACATCTGGCCGAAGAACGGAATGCCGCCGAGCTGAGGCGTGATCTGGTCGGAATTGTCCATGCCGTCTTCCATGAGGCCGCCCATCACGGCGATGTTGCCGTTCTCGATGCGCAGGATCGATTCCATCTCGCGCGTGCGGATGACGGGGATCTTGTTCTTGATGCCGAGCCGCTGCAGTTCGGGATGCGGATCCTCGACCTCGCCATACTGGCGCGAGATGCTCGGCCGGATGTTGAGGAGCACCGTATCCTCCGAGCTGATCTGCGGCGTGACGTTCAGCACGAGGCCGACCGGCACCGAGTAGAGGTTGGTCGTATAGGTCGTCGTCGTCGCCGTGTTGTTGGTCGAGGTATCGGCCTTGATCGTGAAATAGGCGAGATTGTCGACGACCTTGAGGATTGCCGTCTGGTTGTTGAGCACCGAGAGCTTCGGGCTCGAGATCACGCGCACGTTGCCGAAGTCTTCGAGCAGCTTCAGCGTCGCCTGGAAGCTGTTGTTCTGCGCGCTGTATTGCAGCGTAAACAGGCCTGCCTCCTGCATCAGGATGCTGCCGCCGATGGCGGCCATGCCGGTAGGATTGAGCGCGGCGAGCCCCGCCGTCACCTTCTTCCAGTCGATGCCCTGCTGATAGTTCTGCGAGAGCGTGACCTCGGCGACGGTTGCCTCGATGAGCACCTGACGGCGCGCCGAGGCCATCACCTGGTCGAGAAACTCCTGGATCTTTTCATGCTGACGTGAAGTGGCGCGCACGCTGACCACACCGGTTTCCGGATTGACGATCACCGAGGCGGCTTCGCGGAAGGTGACGCGGCGCGTGATCGTCGTGCCGGATTGCTGCAGCGTGGCCGGATTGGGGCTCGCGGCAAGCGTGGTCGGCGCCGCGCCCCGGCCCGTGGCCGGCGGCGGGGCACCCGTGCCGGTGGTGGCCTGCTCGTCCTGACGCTCGACGATCGTCTCCGAGGAGCCCTCGGGCAGGATCTTGTCGGTCTCGCGCAGGATGTCTTTGATGTTCTTCTCAAGCGTTTCCCAGAAGCGGTTCTGCGCCTTGTTCTCGATCTTGGTGATCGAATTGTTCGTGCCGCTTCCCACGGCGGTTGCCGTCATCCCCGCCGCGGCCCCCGTCGAGGCGATCTGCGTCGTCACCGACACCGAGCCGCTCGTGTCGCGCGACATATTGACGTAATCGACCTTGTAGGTGCGCAGATAGGGGGTATCTGGCATGACAATGAGATTGGGGCCGTCGATCTCCCAGCGCATGTCGACCTGTTTGGCGATGCGCGTCAGAAGCTGCGGCAGGGTCTGGTCGATGGCATTCATCGTCACCGTGCCTTCGATGCCCGGATGGATGTCGACGTTGAGCTTCGCATCGCGCGCCAGCGCGAAGAGCAGTTCATGCACCTTGACGTTATTGACGACGACGCTATAGGTCTCGGCCTTGGGCTGCGGCTTCGGCTTCGGCACGGTGGCAAGCTGCTGCACGGGTGCGGGGATCGGGGCCGTCCCGCCGGCGCCGACTTTCTCGGCACGCAAGTGGCCCTCTCCCGGCGGCGGCACGGGCACATTGCTACAGGCCGCGAGCACGGCGCTCAAGGAGGTCAAGGTGAGGATCTTGTTCATGCCGGGCAGATGGCGAAGCGTCGATGATTCGAGGATATCATGGCCGAACCCGTTGGCAAGCGTCTGAAATGCCGAAAATCCCTCCTCATCGCGGCTCGGCGTGCTTGACTTGCAAGGCGCTTGCCTTGCGCGCATAAGGGCGAGCCTGGCGCAAGGCAGCCGGCAACGACTCGAGCGCCTGGAGGGCTTCCCGCTGCGAGGCAAAATCGCCATAGATGACGCCATAGCGCCCGGCCTCGCCCGCCGCGCCCCAATAGACGCGCAGCTCGTCGCGGGGAAGGCCCGCTTGCAGCGCCCGGCGCAGATAGGCTTCGACATCCTCGGGCCGCCGCGCGTCGAGACCCGTGTAAAGCTGCACGAACCAACGTTCCGGTGAGAGGGTATCGAACCAGGGCTGGCTTGTCGCGAGGAGCTGATCGAGCAAGGGGGTAGCAGAAACGCTGGCCGCAGCAGCCGCGACCGAGGGTGCGGCGGGATGGCCCCGTGGCGCCTCTTGGACCTCTCGAGGCTGCGCCGTGGCAGCAGGCCCGTCCGAGGGCAGTGGGGAAGGCCATTGCCACAGGCCGATGACCAAAAGTGTCGCCAGGGCGCCCGCCACGGCCCACAGCCAGCCGGGCAAGCGAAACGGGCGAGCCGCCTGCGCCGGCTCCAGTGCGGCATCGCGGATGGCCGCCTTCGCCTCGGCCGCGCCCACCTCGTGCTTGCCGGCGGCGAAGGCCGCGAGCAGCGCCTTGTCGGCCAGGATGTTGATGCGGCGCGTGAGCCCCGCCGAGGCCTGGGCGATGAGCCGGAGCGCCTCGGCCGAAAACACGCTCGGGCCCCGATAGCCGGCGGCGCGCATGCGAAAGTCGATGTAACGGGCGACATCCTCCTGCCCGAGCGGCGCAAGCATAAACTGGTTCGTGATGCGATCCTTGAGCTGGCGCATGTCGGGCCGCGCCAGCGTCGCATCGAGCTCCGGCTGACCGAACAGCACGAGCTGCAAGAGCTTGTGGCGGTTCGACTCGAGGTTCGAGAGCAGGCGGATTTCCTCGAGCGTCTCGAGCGGCATCGCATGCGCCTCGTCGATCAAGACGACGACGCGCTTGCCTTCGGCATAGAGGCCGACGAGATGCTCTTGCAATAGGCGCATCACCGAGCCGGTGCGCGCAGACTCTGGCAGGCCCAAGCCCAATTCCTCGGCAAGCGCGTAGAGGATGTCCTCGCGCGACAAGGAGGGATGGGCGAGATAAACGGTGACGACGTGCGAAGGCAGCCGTTCCATCAAGACACGGCAGAGCATCGTCTTGCCGCTGCCGACCTCGCCGCTGATCTTGACGATGCCCTCCTCGTGCGTGATCGCATAGAGCAGCGCCTCGAGCGTGGCGCCGCGCTGCGCCCCCGAAAAGAAGAAATCGGTATGCGGCGTGATGCGAAACGGCGGCTCAGCGAGGCCGAAATGTTCGAGGTACATGGCGCTAAGCAGACATCGAAGGACGAGGTGGCGGCAGTTCGCGGGCAAGCGCCTCGATCCGGTTGTAAAGCGTGCTGCGGCTGATGCCCAATAGGCGCGCCGCCTGGCTCATGTTGCCGTTGGCTTGCCGGCGCGCCGCCTCGATGTAGGCATCCTCCCAGCGCAACAGGGTCGCATTGAGATCGAAGCGATCCCCTGCGGCGGCAAGCTCGCGCGAAGCCCGCTCGATGAGCGCCTCGCGTTCGGCCAACGGGGAAGCGGCGCCGGGATTGCCGCTCTCGCTCGCCGGATCGAATTCCTCGGCAAGCTCGGCGGCTGTGACGGTCCGCCCCGCATAGCGCGCCGCAAGGCGAATCACGATGTTGCGCAGCTCGCGCACGTTGCCCGGGAAGGCGTAGGCCAGCCAGAGCTTCTCGGCTGCGGCATCGAGCCGGAAGGGCGGCTGGGAAAACTGGGCCGCGAGCGCGGCGCGGAAATGTTCGAGCAGCAAGAGGCGATCCTCGCCGAGTTCGCGCAAGGGCGGCACCGTGATCGAAAACACCGACAGGCGGTGATAGAGATCGGCGCGGAAGCGGCCGGCGCGCACCTCTTGCTTGAGATCGCGATTGGTTGCGGCAAGGATGCGCGCCCGTGAGTAGCGCCGCTGCGTTTCGCCGACGCGCTGGTATTCGCCGTTTTCGAGCACGCGCAGGAGTTTCGGTTGCAGCTCGAGCGGCAGCTCGCCGATCTCGTCGAGGAGCAGGGTGCCCGCCCCCGCCTCCTCGAAAAATCCAGGCCGGCTGCTCGCGGCGCCGGTGAAGGCCCCCTTGGCATGGCCAAAGAGCGCCGCCTCGACGAGCGTCGGGGCAATCGCCGCGCAATTGAGCGTCAAATAAGGCTCGGCGCGGCGCGCCGAGAGCTTGTGCAAGGCGGCCGCGGCGAGCTCCTTGCCGCTGCCTGATTCGCCTTCGATGAGCACCGGGAAAGGCGAGTCGGCGTATTGGCGCAGTTGCAGGCGCAGCTTCTGCATCGGGGGGCTTTGGCCGATGAGCGGCAGATCTTCATCTGCCGCCGGCGGCGGCGAGATCTCGAGAAGCTGCAAGAGCAACAAGCGCAAGCGATCGGGATTGGCGGGCTTGGCGACGAACTCGACCGCGCCAAGCGCGCGCGCATGGCGGGCATGGGCTTCGTCATTCTGCCCCGAGAGCACGACGATGCGTAGCTGCGGCGCCGCGGCGAGCAATTCCCGGATCAGCGCGAATCCTTCGTCGGGCCGGTGGGGTATCGGCGGCAAGCCCAGATCGACGAGCGCCAGGGCTGGCGGCATCGCTTGCTCGCGCAGCCAGCCGAGGGCGCTCGTCCGATCAGAGGCCGTGGCGATCGCGAAATCCTCGCGCAGGAAATAGTCGAGCGTCTCGACGATCAGGGGGTCGTCGTCGACGATGAGCAGCGTCGGGGCCGCGGCGGTGGCATCCATCGCTCCGATACTACTGGAATTGCATGCCAAGAGAAACGACCTGGGCTGTCCAACCTTGACGCGCCGTGCCGTTTCGCGAGCGGGAATAAATTACCGCTTCGTCACGTCTAGAGATTGACTTGCGCCCCTTTCCGAAAATCTCCAGAATGCGCATCTGATGGCGCAAGCCAAACAGCGACAATTTTCAAACACAGGAGGAAACGACTCGATGGACATGATCCGTAGAACCGTGCTCAAGGGCGCAGGCGCCACCGGCGTGCTGGCCGGCCTCATTGCCGCCGGCGTGCTCAAGCCGACCCTGGCTTACGCCAACGAATGGAACAAGGCCGCTTTCGAGGCCAAGGATTTCGACGCCGCGCTCAAAGCGATCGGCGGCGAGGGCGCGGCCACCAATCCAGCCCTCTCGATGAAGGCGCCCGAAATCGCCGAAAACGGCGCGGTGGTGCCGATCGACGTCATCAGCAACCTGCCTGACACGACCTCGATCGCCGTGCTCGTCAAGAAGAATCCCCTGCCGCTTGCGAGCGTCTTCGAGTTCTCGGGCGGCGCGCAAGGCGAAGTCTCGGTGCGCCTCAAGGTCTCCGAAACCTCGGTGATCCAGGCGATCGCCAAGGCAGGCGGCAAGAGCTATAGCGTGCAACGGGAAGTCAAGGTCACCGTCGGCGGCTGCGGCGGCTGATCGTCACGAGGAAAGAAAGGACGAAAAATGGGAGAACCGATGAAGATTCGCGCCCAGATGAAGGGCGATGTTGCGGAAGTGCGCGTACTGATGTCGCATCCGATGGAAACCGGCATGCGCAAGGACAACGACGGCAAGACCATACCGGCGCATTTCATCCAGACGATGACCGTCTCGCTCAATGGCAAGCCCGTCGTCAGCGGCCAGCTCAACACCTCGGTGTCGAGAAATCCCGTGTTCGGCTTCAAGATCAAGGGCGCCAAGGCCGGCGACAAGATCAGCGTCACCTGGAAGGACAACAAGGGCGATACCCGCACCGACGAGGCCGCGATCGCCTGAGCGCACCGCGCGCCGGCAAAGAAGGGAGGGTTTGCCCTCCCTTTTTTCTGCACGGCACGGATGGAATAAAAACGAGCGCTGCTCCGTCTTACTGCATATGAGCATCCTCGATTTCTTCGGCCGCTCGCGGCAAGACGAAAAATTGCTCAAGGAACAGCGCGCCCGGTTGTGGCGGCTCGCCTATGCCTGGTGCCACGATCGCGCGCTCGCCGACGATCTCGTCCAGGAAGCGCTCGCCAAGGCGATCCGCCATCGGGACCAGCTGCGCGAGGCCCAGGCGCTCTTTGCCTGGTTGTGCGCGATCCTCGCGCACTGCTGGCACGATCATCTGCGGTCGCGCCGTGAGCACGACGACCTCGAGTCGGTCGATGAGACCGCCCTGCCCGAAACTCTTTCGGCCGAGGAAGACGTCGCGCAAAACGAGCTCGTGCGCCGCGTGCGCGAGGCCGTCGCGGCCTTGCCGCCTGGCCAGCGCGAAGTCGTCACCCTCGTCGATCTCGAAGAATGCTCGTACGCGGAAGTGGCCGCCATTCTCGAGATACCGATCGGCACCGTGATGAGCCGGCTCTCCCGCGCGCGCGCCATCCTACGCGAGCGGCTCGCCGAGCCGCCGGTGCGTAGCGCCACCGTGCATCGCTTGAAGGCTTGAGGAAGCGATAGATGAGCACAGAGATTTCAGACGAAATCCTCGGTGCCTACATCGACGATGAGCTCGATGCGGCCGAGCGCGCGCGTCTTTTGGAGCGCATGATGCGCGAGCCGGTGCTGGCCGCCCGCGCCTGCGAGCTTTGGAAGCTGAAACAGATGCTGCGCGGCGCCTATCCCTTGCCGCAAGCCACGCAGGCGGAAGAAGCGGCCTCCCGCCGGGCCTCCCGCCGCCTCGAAAACTCGGCGCTGGCAAGACGGCCGCGCATCGCGCTGCCTGCCCTGCCTGCGCTCGCCGCAAGCGCCTTGCTCGCCCTCGGCACGCTGGCCGGCTGGTTCGCCAGCGCGCATTTCGACGAGGAGCGGGAACTCAATCGCCAGATCGCCGAGGCGCGCGCCGCAGGCGGCCGCATCCTGCTCCACATTTTTTCCGATGCGCCGGCGCACATGGAAACGGCCCTCGCCAAGGCCGAACGCCTCGCGCAGGAACGCGACGCCCAGGGCAGGCCCTTGCGCATCGAGCTGCTCGCCAATGGGCCGGGACTGCATCTTTTGCGCGCCGGCGGCTCGCCCTATGCCGAACGGATTGCGGCGCTCCGCCACTATGACAACCTGCGGCTCGTGGCCTGCCGCGAGGCGATCGAACGCATGCGCGAGCGCGGCATCGAAGTCGTGCTCTTGCCCGGCGTCGAAGAGACCGGCTCGGCCGAAAACGAGCTTGCCGAAAAACTGACGCAAGGCTGGCGCTACATACAAACTTGAAGCGCCGCTTTGACGATTGATATATTCGCCACACCCGCAACACCGACAGGAGGAGACGATGAGAAAAACCTTGCTCGGGAGTGTCTGCGCCGCCTTGGGCCTGCTGCTCGGCCCCATTGCCGCGCACGCCCAGGCCGAAATCGATCACGCCAAGGCGGCCAAGGAATTCGAGAAATTCCGCGCCGAGATGGAAGACAGCAACCCCGCCGAGCTCAACGAACTGCGCGGGGAGGAGCTGTGGCACGCCAAGCGCGGGCCGAAGAACGTCTCGCTCGCCGAAAGCTGCGATCTGGGGCTTGGCATCGGCAAGCTCGAGGGCGCCTATGTGCAAATGCCGCGTTACTTTCAAGATGCCGACGCGGTGATGGATGCCGAACGGCGCATCGTCTGGTGCATGGTCGAGAAGCAGGGTTTCAAGTTCGAGGACATCGCCAAGAAGCCTTTCCAGGGCCCGAACGATACCAGCGCGCCTGACATCACCAATCTCGTCATGTATGTCGCCGGTCTTTCGCGCGGCAAGCCCTTCGCTGTCGATCTCAAGCATCCCAAGGTGCGCGAGGTCTATGAGCTTGGCAAGGAGGTCGCGCAATACCGCGCCGGGCCGTTCGACTTTGCCTGCAACACCTGCCATGGCGCGGAAGGCAAGCGCATCCGCATGCAGGATTTACCGAAGATCTCCACCAAGGAAGGCGCCGCCAAGGCCGTGCTGGGCTGGCCGGCCTGGCGCATGACCGGTGGCGTGGCGCTCACGATGCAGTGGCGCATGAACGACTGCTTCCGCCAGCAGCGTTTCCCTGAGCCGAAATACGCCTCGGATACCATCACGGCCCTCCTGACCTATCTGACTGCCAATGCCAACGGCGTCATCTATAAGGGCCCGGGCATCAAGCGCTAAACCGAAGGAGGAGAATAAGACATGAACCCCAAAATCGTTTTTGCCACGCTCGTGTCTGCAGCCGGCCTTTCCGCCGCCCTGCCCGCCCAGGCGGAAGGCGACTATCGCGCCAAGGCGATCGAGATGATCAAGAGAGACTTCAAGCCGCGCGGCCAGGCGGGGCTCGACCGGCTCGCCGAAGACGGCGTGCAGGCGATCTGCAATCGCACTGGCAACAACCCGAAGGGCGACATCGTCAAGGTGCTCGAAGCAGATCAGATGGCCAGCATCCAATGGCCGGCCGATGGCAAGCTGATGGGCGACTGGAAGAAGGGCGAGGCGCTCGCGCAAAGCGGCCGCGGCTTCACCTGGAGCGATCAGCCGGGCCTGCCGGTCGGCGGCAACTGCTACAACTGCCACCAGATCGGGCCTAACGAGCTTGCCTATGGCACCGTCGGCCCAAGCCTGCTCAATTTCGGCAAGCTGCGCGGCAACTCGCCCGAGATGCAGAAATACGTCTACGCGAAGATCTACAACGCCAAGGCCTACAACCTCTGCTCGGAAATGCCGCGCTTTGGACGCGTCGGGGCGCTGACGCCGGAGCAGATCAAGGATCTCGTCGCCTTGCTGCTCGATCCTGCTTCCCCCGTCAATAAATGACTCTTGCCGGCGGCCCTCTGCCGCCGGCCCATTCCCTGGAGACAGCCATGTCCATGAACCGCCGTGAGTTCATGCAGGTGCTCGCTGCCGCCGCGGCGGCGGGCTTCGCGCTCGATTCCCCGACGCTACTCGCCGCCCAAGGCGGCGAGAGGTTTTATGATCTTCCCCGCTTCGGCAATGTGCATTTCCTGCACTTCACCGACTGCCACGCGCAACTCCTGCCCATCTATTACCGCGAGCCGAACGTCAATCTCGGCGTCGGCAGCATGCAGGGCAAGGTGCCGCACCTCGTCGGCGAGAAACTCCTCAAGGCCTTCGGGCTGCGGCCCGGCACGCTCAAGGCGCACGCCTTCACCTACCTCGATTTCGAAGCCGCAGCGCGCACCTATGGCAAGGTCGGCGGCTTCGCGCATCTGGCCACCCTCGTCAAGCAACTCAAGGCGAGCCGACCCGGCGCCTTGCTGCTCGATGGCGGCGATACCTGGCAAGGTTCGGCGACCGCGCTTTGGACTAAGGGCCAGGACATGGTCGAAGCCTGCAAGCTCCTCGGCGTCGACATGATGTGCCCGCACTGGGAATTCACGCTCGGCGATCAGCGCGTCAAGGAAATCGTCGAGAAGGATTTCGCTGGCAAGGTGGAATTCCTCGCCCAGAACGTCAAGACCACCGACTTCAATGACCCGGTCTTCAAGCCTTATGCGATGCGCGAGATGAACGGTGTGAAGGTCGCCGTGATCGGCCAGGCCTTTCCTTACACGCCGATCGCCAACCCGCGTTATCTGGTGCCCGAATGGACTTTCGGCATCCAGGACGAGGAGATGCAGAAGGTCGTCGATGAGGCCCGCGCTGCCGGTGCGCAAGTCGTCGTGCTGCTCTCGCACAACGGCATGGACGTCGATCTCAAGCTCGCCAGCCGTGTGACCGGCCTCGATGCGATCCTCGGCGGCCACACCCATGATGGCGTGCCGCAGCCGGTCAAGGTGAAGAATGCCCAAGGCGTGACGCTCGTCACCAACGCCGGCTCGAACGGCAAGTTCCTGGGCGTGCTCGATTTCGAGGTGAAAGGCGGCCGGGTGCGCGACTTCCGCTACACGCTCTTGCCGGTATTCGCCAATCTCTTGCCGCCAGATGCGGAGATGGCGGCGCTGATCGAAAAGCTGCGCGCGCCGTACCTGGGCAGGCTCCAGGAAAAGCTCGCCGTCACGGAAGGCTTGCTCTACCGGCGCGGCAACTTCAACGGCTCGTGGGATCAACTGATCCTCGATGCGCTGATGGAGGAAAAGGGAGCCGATCTCGCCTTCTCGCCGGGTTTTCGCTGGGGCACGACGCTGCTTGCCGGCGAGACGATCACCTTCGAGCACCTCATGGATCAGACGGCGATCACCTACCCCTATTCGACGCTCACCGAAATGACTGGCGCGCAGATCAAGGACATCCTCGAAGACGTCTGCGACAATCTGTTCAACCCCGATCCCTACAAGCAGCAAGGCGGCGACATGGTGCGCGTCGGTGGCCTCACCTATGCCTGTGCGCCAAACGAGAAAATGGGCCATCGCATCCAGGACATGCGCTTGAAGGGGGAGCCCCTCGATCCGCACAAGAAATACAAGGTGGCCGGCTGGGCGCCGGTCGCCGAAAATGCTTCCGGCGAGCCGATCTGGGAAGTCGTCGCGCGCTGGCTGCGCGCCAAGAAGACCATCGCCCCCCGGAAGCTCAACTCGCCGCGGCTCATTGGTGTCGCAGGCAATCCGGGGCTGGCGTGAAAGTGAATGCAGTCAGGAGGTGATTCCAGGGGGAGATAAGCCTGGTTGAGCGTTATACTTGCTGCAGCGTATCCGATACGAACTTCCCTCATGGCCGTGCTTTCCTTCGACACCTTCAAATTGGTCGACCGTCTGCGTTCGGCAGGATTTTCCGAGCAGCAGGCCGAAGCGGTGATTCGCGTCATCGGCGAGGCGCAAGAGTCCCTCGTCACCCGTGACTACCTCGATCTCAAGCTGGAGAAGGAATTTTCTCCGCTGCGCGCCGAACTGTTGGTCATCAAGTGGATGATGGGTGTCCTGCTTGCCGGCGTGATGAGTCTGATCATGAAGGCTTTTTTCTAACGCAGCAGATGGAATTCAAGCTCATCGACTACCGCAACGGCATCTACGCCTTCGACGCCGGTTACGTGCGCCATCAGCTCGCCGCCGTGCATCTCGTCGTCGATGAAGGCCGCGCCGCCTTCATCGACAATGGCTCGAACGCTTCCCTGCCGCGCGCGCAGCAGGCCTTAAAGGAGCTCGAGCTCTCCCCCGCGGCGGTCGATTATGTGATCGTCACGCACATCCATCTCGATCATGCCGGCGGCTCGGGGGCCTATATGCAGGCCTTCCCGAATGCAAAGTTCGTCGTCCATCCGCGCGGCGCGCGCCACATGATCGACCCGACGAAGCTCATGGCCGCCACCGAAGAGGTCTATGGCAAGGAAACCGCGCAAAGACTCTATGGCACATTGATCCCGGTGCCGGCCGAGCGCGTCATCGAGACGAACGACGGCTTGGTGCTCAAGCTCGGCCGCCGGGAACTCGCCTGTTACGATTGCCCCGGCCATGCCAAGCATCACATCTTCATCCACGATCGCGCCGCCAACGGTATCTTCACGGGCGATACCTTCGGGATTGCCTACCGCGAGATGGACGATGCCTCCGGCCGCCCCTTCGTCTTTCCCTGCCCAACCCCCTCGCAGTTCGACCCGGTCGACTGGCGCGATTCGGTCGAGCGCATGATCGCGCTTGAGCCCGAGGCCGTCTATCTGACTCACTTCTCCCGCATCGCCCCGCCGCGCCCGCTCGCCCAGGATCTGTTGCGCCGCATCGACGAGTGCGTGCGGCTGACGAAAGAAACGCTGCGCGAGGGGGAAGACGGGGCGCATGCGCGCCTCATGGCAAAGCTTGCCGATTACCTCGTCGCCGAAGCGCGCGCGCACGGCACGCTGCTGCCTGAGGCGGAAATCCGCGCCTTGTGGCAGATGGATCTCGATCTCGATGCGCAGGGGCTGTTGATCTGGGCACGTGGTTGAAGCCATACTGCCGTCCCGCCAGCGCCGACGCTTTGGTGCTGGCCGCGCCATTTCGAACGCTCGTCCGGCCAGGACAATGCCTGAAATCCCTTCCCAGGAGTCGCGCATGACCACCGTCGAAGCCATCGAAGCCGCTGTTAAGGAATTGTCCCCGCGCGAACTCACAGAGTTCAGGCGCTGGTTTGCAGAATTCGACGCCGCCCAATGGGATGAGCAGATCGAGGCCGATGCCCAAGCAGGCAGGCTGGATGCACTGGCCGCCGAAGCAATGGCCGATTTCGCATCAGGTCAGGCTCGAGAGCTTTGAGGCATTATGCATCGCGCCGGTTTTGGCAAGGCTACGCTGCCTTGCCTGTAGCAGTCCAGCAACTGGCCAATCGCAATTTCGCGCTGCTGAAAGCCGACCCCACCCACCCCTCCCTTCAGTTCAAGTCCATTCTCGGCGGTCGCTTTTATAGCGTGCGCATCGGCTTGCATTACCGTGCGCTGGGCATTCCCGTGCCGGGAGGCATTCAATGGTTCTGGATCGGCAGCCATGCCGACTATGACCAGCTGATCGGCTGAACCATCGTTATCTCCGAAGCTTCGGCTGACCCGAGCGATACGGCTTTCATCAGCGACGAGCGCGGCAAGTAAAATCGCTATCTCATGCCTGCCCCGCGCTTCGTCCATCTCCGCCTTCATTCCGAATACTCGATCACCGATGGCCTGATCCGTCTCGACGAGGTCGTGGCGCGCGCTGCGGCCGATCAGATGCCGGCCCTGGCGCTCACCGATCTGGCCAATCTGTTCGGCATGGTCAAGTTCTATACGGCGGCGCGTGTGGCCGGCATCAAGCCGATCATCGGCTGCGATGTCTGGGTCGCCTCTGAGGCAGGCACTGAAAGTGGCCGTGAACTCCCCCATCGACTGCTGCTCCTTGCCAAGGACCGCGGCGGTTATCTGCGCCTGTGTGAGCTCCTCAGCGCGGCCTACTTGAAGCCGCGCCGCCAGGGGCGCGCCGAGATTCCGCGCGCCGCTTTTGAGGAAGGCGACAATGGCGGCCTGATCGCGCTCTCCGGCGGGCCGACGGGCGAGATCGGCCACTGGCTCATGGCCGGCAAGACGGAGAAGGCCGCCGCCCTGGCGCGCCACTGGGCGGCGCGCTTTCCGGGCAATTTCTATCTCGAAGTGCAGCGGCCCACCGGCCGCGCCGATCATGCGCCCGACGAGCGCTTGATCGCGGCGACGCTGGCGCTCGCGCACGAGCTTGCGCTTCCCGTCGTGGCGACCCATCCGGTGCAGTTCCTCGCGCCTGAAGACTTCCGCGCCCACGAGGCGCGTGTGTGCATCGCCGAGGGCTGGGTGATGGGCGACCGCCGCCGCCCGCGGCTCTTCACCGAGGCGCAGTATTTCAAGACGCAGGACGAGATGGCGAATCTCTTCGCCGATCTGCCCGAGGCGCTCGCCAACTCGGTCGAGATCGCGCGGCGCTGTAATCTCACGATCGAGCTCGGCAAGAGCCGCCTGCCCGACTTTCCGACGCCGCCGGGCGTGACGATCGATGAATACCTCGGGGAGCTCGCGCGTGCCGGCCTCGAAAAGCGGCTTGCTCATCTCTACCCCGACGCCGCCGAGCGCGAAGCGCAGCGGCCGCGTTACCTCGCGCGGCTCGAATTCGAGATCGGCACGATCATCAAGATGGGCTTTGCCGGCTACTTTTTGATCGTCGCCGACTTCATCAACTGGGGCAAGCACAATGGCGTGCCGGTCGGGCCCGGGCGCGGCTCGGGCGCAGGCTCGCTCGTCGCCTACGCCTTGGGCATCACCGATCTCGATCCCTTGCGCTATGAGCTCCTCTTCGAGCGCTTCTTGAACCCCGAGCGCGTCTCGATGCCCGATTTCGACATCGACTTCTGCCAAGAGGGGCGCGACAAGGTCATCGACTACGTGCGCCGCAAATACGGCCAGCATGCGGTGAGCCAGATCGCCACCTTCGGCACGATGGCGGCAAAGGCCGTCGTGCGCGATGTCGGCCGCGTGCTCGATTTGCCCTTCAACTTCGTCGACCAGTTCGCCAAGCTGATCCCCAATGAGCTCGGCATCACGCTCGCCAAGGCGCGCGAGCAGGAGCCGGCCATCGATGAACGCCTGGCGCAAGAAGAAGGCTTGCGCGAGCTGTGGAGCCTCGCCGAGAAGCTCGAGGGCTTAACGCGCAACGTCGGCATGCATGCCGGCGGCGTCTTGATCGCGCCGGGCAAGCTCACCGATTTCTGCCCGCTTTATGCCGCCGACGGCGGCGCGACGGTGAGCCAGTTCGACAAGGACGACGTCGAGAAAATCGGCCTCGTCAAGTTCGATTTCCTGGGCCTGCGCACCTTGACGATCCTCGCCGAGGCGGTGCGCTTCGTGAAGGAAATCGAAGGCATCGAGGTGAGGCTCGAGGATTTGCCGCTCGACGACAAAGAGACCTACGACAAGATCTTCAAGACCGCCAACACCACGGCGGTGTTCCAGTTCGAATCGCGCGGCATGAAGGATACGCTTCTGCAGGCGCGCCCCGACTGCCTCGAAGACCTCATTGCCTTGAACGCGCTCTACCGCCCCGGCCCGATGGACTTCATCCCGAACTTCATCAACCGCAAGCATGGCCGCGAGCGCGTCGTCTATCCGCATCCGCTGCTCGAAAAGGTGTTGAAGCCCACCTACGGCATCATGGTCTATCAGGAACAGGTCATGCAGTCCGCCCAGGTGATCGCCAATTACACCCTGGGCGGCGCCGATCTGCTGCGCCGCGCGATGGGCAAGAAAAAGCCCGAGGAGATGGCCAAGCAGCGCGAAATCTTCGTCAAGGGCGCAGTGGAAAACGGTATCGACGAAGCCAAGGCCAACGAGATCTTCGACACGATGGAGAAGTTCGCCGGCTATGGCTTCAACAAGTCGCACGCCGCCGCCTATTCCCTCGTCGCCTATCAGACCGCCTGGTTGAAGTGCCACCATCCGGCCGCCTTCATGGCGGCCACACTCTCGTCGGAAATGGCCGACACCGACAAGGTGCAATTCTTCTTCAACGACGCCAAAGAGAACGGCATCGCATTCCTGCCGCCCGACATCAACACGGGGCTGGTGCGCTTCACACCCGTCGATGCCAAGACGATCCGCTATGGCTTGGGCGCCATCAAGGGCACCGGCGAATCCGCGCTCGGCGCGATCCTCAAGGCCCGCGAGACGGGGCCCTTCGCCGATCTCTTTGACTTCTGCCGGCGCATCGACCGGCGCACCGTCAATCGCCGCGTCATCGAGGCCTTGATCCGCGCCGGGGCCTTCGATTCGCTCGATGATCACCGCGCCAAGCTCCTCGCCTCGGTGGGCCGCGCCCTCGAAGCCGCCGAGCAGGCCGAGAAGAACGCCCATCAAGGCGGCCTCTTCGATCTTCCCGACGAACCGGCGCGCGCCGCGGCCCATTACGTCGAAGTGCCGCGCTGGAGCGAGCGCGAGCGGCTCATGAATGAAAAGCAGGCCTTGGGCTTCTTCCTCTCCGGCCACCCTTACTCGGCCTATGCTGGCGAGCTCAAGGCCTTCGTGCGGCGGCGGCTCGCCGAACTTTCGGCCGAGCGGGAGCCGCAGCTCATCGCCGGCATCGTGACAGGCGTGCGCACGCAGATGACGCGGCGCGGCAAGATGGCCATCGTGCAGCTCGACGATGCCACCGCCCAGCTCGAAGTCTCGGTCTTCAACGAACTCTGGGAAGCCGAACGCGCCAAGATCCGCGAGGACGAGCTGCTCGTCGTCGAAGGCAAGGTGAGCCGCGACGACTACAGCGGCTCATGGCGCGTGGCGGCGGACAAGCTCCTGACCCTTGCCGAAGCGCGCGGGCGCTTCGCGCGCGAGCTACGACTCTCTCTTGCTGGTGCGCTAGGGCACGACACCGCAAGCCGGCTCAAAGCACTCCTTTCCCCTTATCGCGCCTCGGAGCATGCCTGCCCCGTGCGCATCCGCTATCGCAACGCGCTGGCCGAAGCAGAACTCGTGCTGCCGGAAGCCTGGCGCGTGCGGCTCGAAGACGGCCTCCTCACCGCACTCGCCGACTGGCTCAAGCCCGAGAACGTTGTGATCGGTTACGGCTGATGCCCGTGCCCACGTTGGGTGCGATTCGGCAGATGCCGTCTTGCCAGCGCCGAGTTTCAGACGGTGGCGCGCTGCTCGAAGTCGGCAAACTCGCCCTCGCCCAGCTCGACGGCGACGTGATCGACGTGCGCGGCAGGCGGCCCGCGCCGCGCCCAGTTGAGGATCGCCGCGATCTGCTCCGGCGTGCCGGCCACCATCGCCTCGACGCTGCCGTCACTGCGGTTCCTCACCCAGCCGGTCACCCCGAGCCGCTTCGCTTCGCGCACCATGCTGGCGCGGTAAGCCACGCCTTGCACACGACCCGTGATGACGAGATGGCGCACTTCCATCCTATGCCTCCGCCGGGCCGCCCCAAGGAGGCATACGCCCCCCTGTGGGGGGCAGCGAGCCGGGTTTGCGAGCGTGGGAGGCCATTATTTGACCTGCATGCCAGGCGTCGCGCCGGCGTCGGGTGAGAGAAGATAAAGGCCAGCCGTCTTGCCTTCGGGGTCGGAGGCGGCGAGCACCATGCCCTCAGAGACGCCGAACTTCATCTTGCGCGGCGCGAGATTCGCGACCATCACGGTGAGCCGGCCGACGAGGGTGGCCGGGTCATAGGCCGACTTGATGCCGGCGAACACTTGACGCGTGCCCAAGGGGCCGAGATCGAGCGTGAGCATGATGAGCTTTTCGGCGCCTTCGACGTGGGCGGCATCCACGATGCGCGCGATGCGCAAATCGACCTTGGCGAACTCGTCGATCGTGATCTGGTTGTGCAGCTTGTACTCGCTGTTTTGCTGACGTTCGGCATGGCGCTGAGGCGATTGCGGATCGGAAGTCGGCGCTGGCGGCACGGCCCCGGGCGCCAACGATTCCTTGTTGGCGGCGAGCAAGGCCTCGATCTGCTTCATCTCGATGCGCGTCATCAGGTGCTCGTAGGCGTTGATCGCATGCGCCGGCGGCAAGAGGTGTGCCGCATCCCGCCAATGGAGCGGCGCGACGTTTAGGAACTCTTCGGCGCGCTGCGCGAGCTTGGGCAGCACGGGCTTGAGATAGATCGTCAGCAGGCGAAACGCGTTGATGAGGATCGAAGAGACTTCGTGCAGCTCCGCGTCGCGGCCCGCTTGTTTCGCGAGCTCCCAAGGCTTATGCAAGTCGACGTATTGATTGACCTGGTCGGCGAGCGCCATGATCTTGCGCATCGCGCGTGCAAAGTCGCGCGCCTCGTAGTGCGCGGCGATCTCCTCCGCGGCCTCGCTGAGCCCCGGCAGCACGCTGGCGAATTTTTCGGCCAGCGGCATGGCGAGCAGCTTCCCGCCGAAGCGCTTGGTGATGAAGCCGGCCGCGCGGCTCGCGATGTTGATGTATTTGCCGACGAGATCGCTATTGACGCGCGCGACAAAGTCCTCGAGATTGAGGTCGATGTCCTCCATCGTGCCGTTCAACTTCGCGGCGAAGTAATAGCGCAGCCACTCGGGGTTCAAGCCTTGCTTGAGATAGCTCTCGGCCGTGATGAAGGTGCCGCGGCTCTTGCTCATCTTCGCGCCATCGACGGTGAGAAAGCCGTGCGCGAAGACGTTGGTCGGCGTGCGATAGCCGGCGAACTTGAGCTCGGCGGGCCAAAACAGCGCGTGGAAATAGAGAATGTCCTTGCCGATGAAGTGATAGAGCTCGGCCTGGGAATCAGGCTTCCAGTACTCGTCGAAGTCGAGCCCCTGCTTGGCGCAGAGGTTCTTGAATGAGCCCATGTAGCCGATCGGCGCATCGAGCCAGACGTAGAAATACTTGCCCGGCGCATCGGGAATCTCGAAACCGAAGTAAGGCGCATCGCGCGAGATGTCCCAGTCGGTGAGCCTATGCTCGCCTTCCTCGCCGAGCCACTCGGCAAGCTTGTTGGCGGCCTCGGGCTGCAGGCTGCCTTGCCGCGTCCATTCACGCAAGAACTGCTGGCAGCGCGGGTCGGAGAGCTTGAAGAAGTAGTGGTCGGAACTTTTCAGAACAGGCTGGGCGCCCGAGACCGCCGAATACGGGTTCTTGAGCTCGGTCGGCGCGTAGGCGGCGCCGCAGGCTTCGCAACTGTCGCCATACTGATCCTTCGCGCCGCACTTCGGACACTCGCCCTTGATGAAGCGATCCGGCAGGAACATCTCTTTGACCGGGTCGTAGAACTGTTCGATCGCGCGCACCTCGATGAGACCCGCCGCCTTGAGCTTGCGGTAAATGTCTTCGGAATAAAAGCGCGTCTCGTCGGAATGCGTCGTGTAATAGTTGTCGAAGGCGATGTGAAAGCCCGTGAAGTCGCGTAAGTGCTCACCATGCACGCGGGCGATGAGCGCCTCGGGCGTGATGCCTTCCTGCTCGGCGCGCAGCATGATCGGCGTGCCATGCGTATCGTCGGCGCAGACATACCAGCACTCCTGCCCGCGCAGCTTCTGGAAGCGCACCCAGATGTCGGTCTGGATGTACTCGACGAGGTGGCCGAGGTGGATCGCGCCGTTGGCATACGGCAGGGCGGAGGTGACGAGGATCTTGCGCGCGGACATGACAGGAACCCTTGGAATCAGAATGGCGATTTTAGCGGGTAGCCTCTTCGAGCGCGGCGAGAATGCCAAGCGCCTCCTCGCGGCTTGTTCCACACATCTCCGGCGAGGGCCTAAGCCCGCTGCAACAGGCCGGGCGCTCGGGCCGGCCGTAGATCGTGCAGCGAAAGTCGGCGCTCAACAGACGGCAGGGCACGCCGGCCGGCTTGGCGAGGCTCGAAATCGAGGGGGCGATGCAGCAGGCGCCGCAGCCGGGACGGCAGGCAAAGGAAACGTTCATGGCGCCTATTGTCGCTTGAACCCAGATTGTCCATTAGACCGGGCTTGCGAGCGAAGATGAGGCGAAACCGCCTTGACAGCGCCCTACGCGGCGGCTTGCGGGCTGCGGACGGGCGCTGCCAGCCCACGCTCCTCGCCAATAGACCCCGCTTCTGGCGAGGCCCGCGGCCCGCCATCGCCTCGCCCTCGCCTGCGCAATCCGCTCGCGTTCCAATGGACAATCTGGGTTGAAGCACGCCAATTCGCCCTTATTTCGGCTTGGTAAAATTGCCGCCACTTTCGAGAAAGGCTCAGACCCATGTCGCTTACCGAACAGACCGCCCAGGACGTCCTCAAGACCGTCATCGACCCCAACACGCAAAAAGACCTCATTAGCTCGCGCAGCGCCAAGAACATCAAGGTATCAGGCAACGACGTCTCGGTCGATGTCGAGCTCGGCTACCCCGCCAAGAGCCAGATCGAGCCGATCCGCAAGCTGGTCATCGATGCCTTGAAGGCGGCCGGTTTCGGCAACGTCTCGGCCAACGTCTATCAGAAGATCGCCTCGCACGCGGTGCAAAAGGGCGTCAAGCTCATCCCCGGCGTCAAGAACATCATTGCCGTCGCCTCGGGCAAGGGGGGCGTCGGCAAGTCGACCACCGCCGTCAATTTGGCGCTGGCCCTCGCGGCCGAAGGCGCCCAGGTCGGCATCCTCGATGCCGACATCTATGGCCCCTCGCAGCCGCAGATGCTCGGCATCCCCGACGAACAGCCGCAGTCGGGCGATGGCAAGAAACTCCAGCCGATGCAGGCCTATGGCCTGCAGGCAATGTCGATCGGTTTCTTGATCGACCCGGAAACGCCGATGGTCTGGCGCGGGCCAATGGTGACGCAAGCGCTCACCCAGCTCTTGAACGACACGAACTGGCAGGATCTCGATTACCTCGTCGTCGATCTGCCGCCTGGCACCGGCGACGTGCAGCTCACGCTCGCCCAGCAGGTGCCGGTGACCAGCGCGGTGATCGTCGCCACGCCGCAGGACATTGCGCTGCTCGATGCCAGAAAGGGCCTCAAGATGTTCGAGAAGGTCGGCATCCCGATCTTAGGCATCATCGAGAACATGAGCATCCACATCTGCTCGAAGTGCGGCCACGAAGAGCACATCTTCGGCGAAGGCGGCGGCAAGAAGATGTGCGAGGACTATGAAGTCGAGTTCCTGGGCGCCTTGCCGCTCGACATCAAGATCCGCGAGCAGGTCGATTCCGGCCATCCATCGGTCGTCGCCGACCCGGAAGGCCGCGCTGCTCAGATCTTCCGCGCCATCGCCCGCCGCATCGGCGTCAAGATCGCCGAGATGGCCAAGGATCATTCGGCGAAGTTCCCGACCATCGTGGTGCAAAACACGTAACACTCCGCGCCTTTTATGGTCTAATTCGCAGCGCCTCCGCCCGCCGGGGGCGTTGTCTTTTGGGAGCCGCCGCATGGGCATCAAGTCGGACAAGTGGATACGCCGCATGGCGCTGGAGCATGGCATGATCGAACCGTTCGTGCCCGAGCTCGTGCGCGAGGTCGCTGGCCAGAAGATCGTCTCCTTTGGCACCTCGAGCTATGGCTACGACATCCGCTGCGCCGACGAATTCCGCGTCTTCACCAACATCAACTCGACCATCGTCGATCCGAAGGCCTTCGATCCGAACTCCTTCGTCGAAGTCGCGGGCAAAGGTTACTGCGTGATCCCGCCCAACTCCTTTGCGCTCGCGCGCACCATCGAGTATTTCCGCATCCCGCGCAGCGTGCTCACGATTTGCTTGGGGAAAAGCACCTATGCGCGCTGCGGCATCATCGTCAATGTGACGCCTTTCGAGCCCGAATGGGAAGGCCATGTGACGCTCGAATTCTCGAACACCACGCCGCTGCCAGCCAAGATCTACGCCAACGAGGGCGTCGCCCAGGTGATCTTTTTCGAGGCCGACGAGGTCTGCGAGACCTCCTACAAGGACCGCGGCGGCAAGTATCAGGGCCAGACCGGCGTCACGCCGCCCAAGATTTGACGCCTAGCGGCTAGGCCCTC
The DNA here is from genome assembly GCA_026415155.1 of Rhodocyclaceae bacterium. GTDB lineage: Bacteria > Pseudomonadota > Gammaproteobacteria > Burkholderiales > Rhodocyclaceae > Sulfuricystis. The sequence goes on along the minus strand of JAOAHQ010000002.1, from coordinate 43,595 downwards.
TTCCCTCTCTCAACCATCGCGACGCGTTCAGGCGGCCCGCTGCACTTCGAGGAGTGCCACCATGCGATTCCATTTTCCGATCATCATCATCGACGAGGACTTCCGCTCCGAGAATGCCTCGGGGCTGGGCATCCGGGCGCTCGCCGCGGCCATCGAGAAGGAGGGCATGGACGTGCTCGGCGTGACGAGCTACGGCGACATGAGCTCCTTCGCGCAGCAGCAAAGCCGAGCTTCGGCCTTCATCCTCTCGGTCGATGACGAGGAGCTCGCCCACGACGAGGAGGCCACCCTCGCCGAGCTACGGGCCTTCGTCTCGGAAATCCGCTGGCGCAACGCCGATATTCCGATCTTCCTGCACGGCGAGACGCGCACCTCGCGCCATATCCCGAACGACGTGCTGCGCGAACTGCACGGCTTCATCCACATGCACGAGGATACGCCCGAGTTCATCGCCCGCCATGTGGTGCGCGAGGCGCGCGCCTATCTCGATAGCTTGCCGCCGCCCTTCTTCCGCGCGCTGACCCATTACGCCGCCGATGGCTCCTATTCCTGGCACTGCCCCGGCCACTCGGGCGGTGTCGCTTTCCTGAAAAGCCCGGTGGGCCAGATGTTCCACCAGTTCTTCGGCGAGAACATGCTGCGCGCCGACGTCTGTAACGCCGTCGAAGAGCTCGGCCAATTGCTCGACCACACCGGGCCGGTGGCGGCCTCGGAAAGGAACGCGGCGCGCATCTTCAATGCCGATCATCTCTTCTTCGTCACCAACGGCACCTCGACCTCGAACAAGATCGTCTGGCATTCGACCGTCGCGCCCGGCGACATCGTCGTCGTCGATCGCAACTGCCACAAGTCGATCCTCCATGCGATCATGATGACCGGTGCCGTGCCGGTCTTCCTGATGCCGACGCGCAACAACTACGGCATCATCGGCCCGATCCCGAAGGACGAGTTCCGCTGGGAGAACATCCAGAAGAAGATCGATGCCAACCCCTTCATCACCGACAAGACGGCCAAGCCGCGAGTATTGACGATCACGCAGAGCACCTATGACGGCGTGCTCTACAACGTCGAGGACATCAAGCAGATGCTCGATGGCAAGATCGACACGCTGCACTTCGACGAGGCCTGGCTGCCGCACGCCGCCTTCCACGACTTCTATGGCGACTACCACGCCATCGGCGCCGACCGGCCGCGCTGCAAGGAATCGATGGTGTTCGCCACGCAGTCCACCCACAAGCTCCTGGCAGGCCTCTCGCAGGCCTCGCAAATCCTCGTCCAGGAGGCCGAGAACCACAAGCTCGACCGCGACGTCTTCAACGAGGCGTATCTGATGCACACCTCGACCTCGCCGCAATACGCGATCATCGCCTCTTGCGACGTCGCCGCGGCGATGATGGAAGAGCCCGGCGGCACGGCGCTCGTCGAGGAATCGATCATGGAGGCGCTCGATTTTCGCCGCGCCATGCGCAAGGTCGATGAAGAATGGGGGGCGGACTGGTGGTTCAAGGTCTGGGGGCCGGACGACCTCTCCGAGGAAGGGATCGAGGCGCGCGAGGCGTGGATGCTCAAGGCCGGCCACCGCTGGCATGGCTTCGGTGACCTGGCCGAGGGCTTCAACCTGCTCGATCCGATCAAGGCCACTGTCATCACGCCCGGGCTCGACGTCGATGGCGAGTTCTCCGACGAGTTCGGCATCCCGGCGGCGATCGTCACCAAGTATCTCGCCGAACACGGCGTCATCGTCGAAAAGTGCGGCCTCTACAGCTTCTTCATCATGTTCACGATCGGCATCACCAAGGGCCGCTGGAACACGCTGGTGACCGCGCTTCAGCAGTTCAAGGACGATTACGACAAGAATCAGCCGCTATGGAAGGTGCTGCCCGAGTTCATCGCCAAGTATCCGCGCTATGAACGCGTCGGCTTGAAGGAGCTTTGCACGCAGATCCACGAGGTCTATAAGGCCAACGACGTGGCGCGGCTCACCACCGAGATGTATCTGTCCGACCTCGTGCCGGCGATGCGGCCGGCCGATGCCTTTGCCAAGATGGCGCACCGCGAGATCGAGCGCGTGCCGATCGACGCGCTTGACGGACGCATCACGGCCGTCTTGCTCACCCCCTATCCGCCTGGCATCCCGCTCTTGATCCCCGGCGAGCGCTTCAACGCGACGATCGTGCGCTATCTCAAGTTCGCGCGCGACTTCAACGCCCGCTTCCCGGGCTTCGAGACCGACATCCACGGCCTCGTCAAGGCCGAGAACAACGGCTATTACGTCGACTGCGTGCGCACGTAGGTCACGAAGGCGTAAGGAAGCCCCGCGGCACTTTTGCCCGCCACGCGCTCGACTTCCCGCCATTGCCGCTGATCGAAAGCGGGAAAATAGGCATCGCCCTCGATGTCGGCATCGATCTCGGTAAGCTCCAGCCGCTGGGCATGAGGTAGCGCATGGGCATAGAGCTTGGCGCCGCCGATGACGTAGGCCGTCTGGCCCGCGCCGACCTTCGCGAGCGCGGCAGGCAGCGAATCGGCCACGATCGCGCCTGGCGCGGCGAACTCTGCATTGCGCGTGATGACGATGTTGGTGCGCCCCGGCAGCGGCCGGAAGCGCTCAGGCAGCGACTGCCAGGTCTTGCGCCCCATGATCACCGCATGACCGAGCGTGAGCGCCTTGAAATGCGCGAGATCCTCGGGCAAGTGCCAGGGCAGGGCGCCTGATCGGCCGATGACGCCGTTTCTCGCCACGGCCGCGATGATGACGATCATTGCGGTCGCAGGCGCCGGTAAAGCTCGAGATACTGCCGCGCCGGCCCGGCCCAGGAAAAATCGCGGCTCATCGCATTGCGCTGCAGTTGCCGCCAGCGCGGCTTGTCTTGCCAGAGCGAGGCCGCCCAGCGCAGCGTGCCGAGGATCGCCTCGGGCGTGGCATCCTCGCAGACGAAGCCGTTGGCGCTGCCCTCCATGAGGCCGGCCTCGGAATAATTGACGACCGTATCGGCCAAGCCGCCCGTGGCGCGCACCAAGGGCGGCGTGCCATAGGCGAGGCTATACATCTGGTTCAAGCCGCAGGGCTCGAAGCGCGAGGGCATCAGGAAGATGTCGGCGCCGGCCTCGATGCGGTGCGCGAGCGGCTCGTCATAGCCGATCTTCACGGCGATCTGTCCTGGATGGCGCGCGGCTGCGGCGCGGAAAGCGGCTTCGAGGGGCTTTTCGCCGCTGCCCAAGACGGCGAGCTGGGCAGGCAGCTCGACGAGCGCATCGGCGATGGCGGCGACGAGGTCGAGCCCCTTCTGGTAGGTAAGCCGGCTCACGATGCCAAAGAGCGGCGCATCGTCGCGCTCGACGAGGCCCATCTCGCGTTGCAGCGCGCGTTTGTTCTCCGCCTTGGCCTCGAGATGGTCGCGGTCATAGCGCACAGCAAGATGCGCATCGAGCGCCGGATTCCACACCGCCGTGTCGATGCCGTTCAGTATCCCGACGAGCCGGTCGGCGCGCAGGCGCAAAAGGCCCGCCATCCCCATGCCTTCGGCATCGGTCTGGATCTCGCGCGCGTAGGTCGGGCTCACGGTGGTGATGAGATCGGCATGGCGCAGGCCCGCCTTGAGGAAGGAGAGGTGGCCGTAGTATTCGACCCCGTCGATGTGCCAATCCTCGTCACCCAGCGCGATCTCTTCCATCACCGCACGGGAGAAGACGCCTTGAAAGGCAAGGTTATGGATCGTCATCACGCTCGCCGCCCCCTCCCCTTCGCGGCTTTTCAGGTAATACGGCGCAAGCCCGGTCTGCCAGTCGTGGCAATGCAGGATGTCGGGACGCCAGTCGAGGGGGCTTGCACGGCTTGCCAATCGCGCGGCGATGCGGGAGAGCAGGCCAAAGCGCAGCGGGTTGTCGAGCCAGTCATGACCCTCGGGGCCGTGATAGGGATTGCCGAAGCGATGAAAGAGCGGCGGGCAGTCGATGAGCCACAGCGTCTGGCCGGAGGGCGCCTGCGCCTCGAACAGGTTGGCGGCGGGGAACTGGCCGCCGAGCCCAGCGAAATGCGCGAGATAACGCGCCTCGGGAAAGGCGGCCGTGAAGGCCGGATAGCGCGGCACGAGCACGCGCACCTCGGCGCCGGCCGCTTCGAGCGCAGGGGGGAGTGCCGCGGCGACATCCCCCAGGCCGCCGGTCTTGACCCACGGGGCGAGCTCCGAGACCGCGAAGAGGACTTTCATGAGCGCACCGCGGCGATCAGTCCGGCCGTTGAGCCATCGACGCCGGTAATCGGCGCCTTGCCCTCGATCATCGGCAGCAAGGAGTTGGCGATCTGCTTGCCGTATTCGACGCCCCACTGGTCGAAGGCATTCAGATGCCAGAGCACGCCGAGCGTGAATACCTTGTGCTCGTAGAGCGCGACGAGCGCGCCGAGATGGAAGGGATCGAGGCGCGGCAGGATGAGCGTCGTCGAAGGCTGGTTGCCCGGAAAGATCTTGTAGGGAATCAGGAAACTCGGCGCTGGCGGCACGGCGCGCTCCAACTCGGCCTCGACCTCTTCGCGCGTCTTGCCCTTCATGAGCGCGGCACTTTGCGCAAAGCAATTGGCGAGCAGCTTCTCGTGGTGGCCCGGCAGCGGGAAATCGGCTTCTTTGAAGGCGATGAACTCGCAGGAGAGCGCCCGCCCGCCTTGATGCAGAAGCTGGTAAAAGGCATGCTGGCCGTTGGTGCCTGGCTCGCCCCAGAGGATCGGCAAGGTCGGGCAGCCGACGGGCTTGCCGTCGCGGTCGATCTGCTTGCCGAGGCTTTCCATCTCGAGCTGCTGCAGGTAGCGCGGCAACAGGCCGAGCGACTGGCTATAGGGCAGCACGGCGCGCGATTGCAGACCGAGGAAATCGGCATTCCACAGCTCGACGAGCGCCAAGAGCGCCGGCAGGTTCTCGAGCGGCGGCGCGGTGAAGAAGTGCTCGTCCATCGCCCGCGCACCGGCCAAGAGCTCCTCGAACTTCTCGAAACCGATCGCAAGCGCCAAGGGCAGGCCGATCGCCGACCAGAGGGAAAAGCGCCCGCCGACCCAGTCCCAGAAGGCAAAGGCGTTGGCCGGATCGATGCCGAAGGCGGCGACCTTGTCGAGCGCTGTCGAGACGGCGACGAAATGGCGGCTCACCGCCGCATCGCCCAACTCGCGCGCGAGCCAGGCGCGCGCCGAAGCGGCGTTTTGCATCGTCTCCTGGGTCGTGAAGGTCTTGCTCGCGATGATGAACAGCGTGTTGCGCGGCGCGAGGCCCTGCAAGGTCGTAGCGAGATCGGCGCCATCGACGTTGGCGACGTAATGCACCTTGAAATGCGGCAGGCGGTGGGCGGCAAGCGCCTGGGTCGCCATGCGCGGGCCGAGGTCGGAACCGCCGATGCCGATATTGACGACGTCCGTGATCGGCTCGCCGGTCGCGCCGCGCCAGCGCCCGGCGTGGATGTCCGCGCAGAACTGGCGCATCTGGGCGAGCACCGCCGCCACTTCGGCACGCGGCTTCGCCTCACGCAAGGCGACGTGCAGCACCGCACGATCCTCGGTGTGGTTGATGTGCTCGCCGGCGCGCATCTTCGCGATCCAGCCCGGCACGTCGGCGAGCTCCCAGAAGGCGGCCAGCAAGGGCAGCGTCTCGGGCACGAGGCGCTGCTTGGAAAGATCCAGCAGCCAGTCGTTCCAGCGCACGGACAGGCGCGCAAAGCGCGTCGGATCGTGTTCGAACAGCGTGCGCAGATGCACGTCGCGCAGCCCGTGGGCATGGCGTTCGGCATGCTTCCACGCCGGCGTATTGAAAATCGGCGTCATGAAAAACCTACAGCCAGAGCATCATGCCCATCTCGAAGGGATGGGTCAGCAGGGTGTGGTAGGGATAGGCGCGGATGCGATAGTCGATCTTGCCGCAGACATCCGGCGTCAAGTCGAGGGCAAAAAGGCTCTCGCCGTCCTCCGTCGGCCCGCGATAGACGAGCGGCAGGCGGCGCGGCGGCTTCGCCTTGGTATCCGCGCCGGGGCGATGCATCAGCATCTCGACGACGACGTCTGCCGGCGAGAGGCCATCGAGCCTGACGGCCACTTCGAAATGCAGCGTCTCGCCAAAGGTGATGCGTTTTTGCGGCGTGTCGATGCGCCGCAAGGACACGTTTGGCCAGGCGCGCCGCACCTTCTCCTTCCAAAGCGCCAGTTCGCGCGCGGCGGCAAAGCCATTGGCGCTCTTCTTGCGCCATTGCTGATCGGCCGGCGCATAGAACTTGCTCAAATATTCGCCGACCATGCGCTGCGAATTGAAGCGCGGCGTGATCGTGGCGATCGAGCGCTTCGCCATCGCGATCCAGCCCGGCGAATAGCCCATCGGGCCGCGCTCGTAGTAGAGCGGAATCACCTTGTCCTGGAGGAGCTCGTAGAGCGAGCGCCCCTCTTCCTGGTCGCGGCGCGCCTCGTCGTAGATGCTCGAGGCCGGCTTGATCGCCCAGCCATTGGGCCCCCCGCCCATGCCATCGTCGGCCAGATAGCCTTCGCCCCACCAGCCATCGAGCACCGAGAGGTTGATGACGCCGTTGATGGCCGCCTTCATGCCCGAGGTGCCCGAGGCTTCGAGCGGATAGATCGGATTGTTGAGCCAGACATCGACACCCGAGACGAGCCGGCGCGCCAGCCGCAGGTCATAGCCCTCGACGAGCAGGAAGTGCCCTTCGAATTCCGGCATCTCGGCGACTTCGTGGATGCGGCGGATCAACGCCTGGCCGGGCTCGTCGGCCGGATGCGCCTTGCCGGCGAAGATGAACAGCACCGGCCGCTCGGGATTGCAGATGAGGCGTTTCAACAAATCCAGATCGCGAAAGAGGAGGGTCGCGCGCTTGTAGGTGGCAAAGCGCCGCGCAAAGCCGATCGTCAGGACATTGGGATTTTCGGGATCGGCGTACTTAAGCAGGCGATCGATGTGCGACTGCGAGCTTTGGTTGCGTGTGTGCTGCACGGTGACGCGATGGCGCACGAGATGGAGCATCTGCGCCTTGATCGACTGGCGCACGCTCCAGAAAGTGTGATCGGGAATGGCGTGGATCTCCGCCCAGCATTGCGGATCGGTGAGGCGCTGGCGCCAGGCGGGGCCGAGCACGCGGTCGAAGGTGTCGTGCCAGAGGTCGGAAAGAAAAGTTGGCACATGCACACCGTTGGTGACGTAGCCCATCGGGTTTTCGCTCGGCTCGATCTGCGGCCACAGGCTCGCGCAGATTTCCGCCGAGACGGCGCCATGAATGCGCGACACCCCATTGTGAAAGCGTGAGCCGCGAATCGCGAGCGCCGTCATGTTGAAGTCCGGCTGATTATCGATGCGGCCGAGCGCAAGCAAGGCGTCGATGTCGCAGCCCATGTCGCGGCAGCACTCCTCGAAATAGCGCCGGATCATCTCTTCGGCGAAGTGATCATGCCCCGCCGGCACCGGCGTATGGGTCGTAAAGACCGTATTGCTCGCCACCGCTTCGAGCGCCGTCGCAAAATCGAGGCCCTGCTGGATCAGATCGCGCATGCGCTCGAGGATCAGGAAGGCGGCATGGCCCTCGTTGATGTGCCAGACGGTGGGCTTGAGCCCCATCTCGGCGAGCGCCCGCACGCCGCCCATGCCGAGCACGATTTCCTGCTCGATGCGCGTCGTGCGATCGCCGCCATAGAGCTGGTGTGCGATGTCGCGGTCGTGCTGCGAGTTCTCTTCGATGTCGGTGTCGAGGAGATAGAGCTTGATGTGGCCGACGCGCGCCGTCCACACCTTGACGAGCACCATGCGGCCGGGCAGGCGCACTTCGAACTTGAGCTCGCTGCCATCGGGTTTGAGCACCGGCGTCACCGGCAGATCGTCGAAATCGGCATCGTGGTAGAGCGCGTGCTGGCGTCCCTCGGCATCGATGCTTTGCAGGAAATAGCCTTGCCGGTAGAGAAGGCCGACGCCGACGAAGGGCAGGTTCATGTCGCTCGCCGTCTTGCAATGGTCGCCGGCGAGGATGCCCAGGCCGCCTGAATAGATCGGCAGGCTCTCGTGAAAACCGAATTCGGCGCAGAAATAGGCAATGAGCCCCCCTTCGGGCAAGTTCGGCCCTTGCTCGCGGCCGAGATTGCCGTGATAGGTATCGTAAGCGGAAAGCACGCGCGCCAGGGCGCCGAGGAAGACCGGATCCTCGGCCGCCGCGTCGAGGCGGTGCTGATCGACGCGCTTCAAGAAGGCCTTCGGGCTGTGGCCGACGGCGCCCCAGAGCTTTTGTCCGAGCCGGGCGAACAAGGTGCGCGTCGGCCGGTCCCAGCTATACCAGAGGTTGTTGGCGAGCTCCTCGAGCCGTTCGAGGCGGGGAGGCAGCTTGGGGTTGACTTCGAGTTGGAACAGGGTGCCGGCCATATCGTTATCCGTTCTCTCTTTTTTTCAACCCAGATTGTCCATTGGAACGCGAGCGGCGCTCGCCGGCGAGGGCGAGGAGATGCGCGCCCGGGCGACGAGTCCATAGCGGTGCCTCTGGACGAGGAGCACGGGCGCGCAGATGCCGCCCGCAGCCCGAGCGCCGCCGCGTAGGGCACCGTGAAAGTCGTGGAGTCTCTTCATGGATCATCTGCCCGATCTAATGGACAATCTGGGTTCAACGGCCTTCCATTCTACGAGGCTTGATGGGTGGACTCGCTGCCGCGCCGCATCGTCCCGCCGGCTTCGACGGCGGCGCCATCGGCACGGCCGCTTGAGATTGGCTTATCGAGTTGCGCCGGCGGATTGAGCCGCAGGTGGCGGTAGAGGTTCGCGAGGTTGCGGCGGTAGAGGCGATCGAAACTGATCACGGTCGGCGCAGGATTGGCATCGCCGAACCACCAGAACCAGTCCGAGCTTTCGCAGATGGCAAGTTGCGCCGTCGCGGCGGCGGCTTCCTCGGGCTTAAGGCGCCCGCTTGCCATCACCTGGTCGAAGCTTTGCTTCGCGGCGCACAGCAGATCCCAGGCATGGTTCTTGGCCGGCTCGCCGATCCAGGTCGACAGGGTGCCATAGACCCAGCTGCCGGCCGTCAGATGGGGAAGCCGGGCGGGAGGGTGGGACGCCGGATCGTCGAGCACCTCGGCAAAGGTACGCGTGCGGATCGCCGGGTGCGCTTCCAGCAGGCCATAGAGGTCCTCGAAGAAGTAGAAAGCGTTGTAAGGATAGTATTCCCAGGCGTTCTCGCCATCGAGGGCGACGGTGACGAGCGGCGTGCGGCCTGGAGGGGCCGCGGCGGCGATGGCTTCGAGCTGAGCAATGAAATGCGCCGCGGCATCGCGGCCGTGCCATTTCGAATATTCGAAGCCGATCAGATCGGAGAGGCGATCGTCACGAAAGAAGAGTGTCAGGCCGGGCGCTTCGGCGAGCTGCCAAGGTTGATAGACCGCGCCAGGGAGGGGCGCCACGAGGGCCGCCGCGAGGCTGTTCTTGAGCACGTTTTCGCCGCTCGCGAGCCAATGGCAGCCGGTCGTGGCGACGAGGTGGACAAACGGCATCGACAGCGCGCCTTCGGCAGGCCACAGGCCGGTGGGCGGGGCGCCGAAGCGCCGCGCGTGGCTCGCGATCGCCTCTTCGACATGCCAGCGCACCCGGTCGCGTCCGCCGGGATAACCTGCGGCCAAGGGCAAGGGGGCTTCGGGCAGGCTTTCGCGTGCGGCGTGAAAGTCGAGCAAGAGCGGCGCGAGCGGATGGCCGTAAGGCGTGGCTGAGAGCTCGATCTGCCCACGCGCGGCGAGTGCCCGATAGCGCGGGACGAGCGAGGCGAGGGTGCGGCCGATCAAATCGAGCAAGGCGCGCCGGTCGGCCGCCGTAAACCCGCCGCCCTTCGCCATCAACTCGGCGAGCAGGGGCTCCTGGCGGCGTAGCGTCTCGCCCGTCCAGGCGAGCAGATACCAGACGACGAGATCGGCGAGATAGGCGCCGGAAAGGTAAGCGAGCGCCGCCTCGCCCTCGCGCATCAGCGATTCATAAAGCTCAGAGAGGCGCTTGTAGCGCGGGAAGGGCGAGAGCATCGTCGCATGGTTGCAGCGGAAGCAGCCTTCCAGGAGCTGGGCGCGCTCGGCGCTCGGCAGCGCCCCTAGATCTTCGCGGGCAAGCCAAGCGAGCAAGGGATCGCGAAACTCGCCTGTCTCGAACTGATGCACGTAATCGTCGAGCTGGTCGAGGAGCACCGGCACGAAATTGACGACGGCGCGTATGGCCGGGTGACGCTCGAAATGCGCCGCCATGTCGGTGTAGTCCTTGAGCGCATGCAGGAGCGTCCAGGGCATGACGAAGCGGCCGCTCGTGTGGTCGCGGTAATCCGGCTGATGCATGTGCCAGAGGAAGACGAGGTCGAGCCGGTTGGCGGCCATGGCGAAGGAGGCGGCGGCGTGGCCGCCTTAGCGGATGTGGTGGATTTGCTGGCCGAGCATCTCGGGCGTGACGAGCACGACCCCTTTCGCGGTGACGTGAAAGCGCTTGCGGTCCGCCTCGAGGTCGTAACCGATCTTCATGCCCTCGGGCACCTTGCAGTTCTTGTCGATGACGGCGCGGCGGATCTTCGCATGGCGGCCGATCTCGCAGTTGGGCAGGATCACCGAATCCTCGATCTCGGCCCAGCTATGCACGAAGACGCGCGAAAAGAGCAGCGAGCGGCGCACCGTCGCGCCGCTGATGATGTCGCCGCCCGAGACCAATGAATCGATCGCGACGCCGCGCCGGTCGTCGTCATCGAAGACGAACTTGGCCGGCGGCAGCTGTTCCTGATAGGTCCAGATCGGCCAATCCTCGTCATACATGTTGAGCTCCGGCTGCACCTTGGTGAGCTCGATGTTGGCCTCCCAATAGGCATCCACGGTGCCGACATCCCGCCAGTAGGGTACGCCGTTTTCCGGCACGCCGACGCAGCTGTCGGCGAAGTTGTGCGCGAAGGCGCGATAGCGCGTGATGATGTGCGGAATGACGTTCTTGCCGAAGTCGTGATCCGAGTGCGGGTCGTCGGCATCGCGGATGAGCTGCTCATAAAGAAAAGGCGCGTTGAAGACATATACGCCCATATTGACGAGCGCGCGGTCGGGCCGGCCGGGAATGCAGGCGGGCTGCTTCGGCTTCTCGACGAAGCTCACGATGCGCTTGTCGTCATTGATGCCCATCACGCCGAAGGCGCTTGCTTCCTCGATTGGCACGTCCATGCAGGCGATCGTCAGATCCGCCTCGCACTGCACGTGCTGCGCGAGCATGCGGCCATAATCCATCTTGTAGATGTGGTCGCCCGAGAGGATCAGCACGTATTTCGGCGCATTGCGGCGTAAGAGATCGATGTTCTGGAACACCGCATCGGCAGTGCCCTGATACCAGTCCTCGCCGATCTGCTGCTGGGCGGGCAAGAGATCGATGTATTCCTTGAAGCGCCCGTCGAGGAAGCTCCAGCCGCGCTGCAAGTGCTGGATGAGGCTCTGCGCCTTGTACTGGGTCGCGACGCCGATGCGGCGGATGCCGGAATTGACACAGTTGGAGAGCGTGAAATCGATGATGCGGAACTTGCCGCCGAAGGGCACGGCGGGCTTGGCGCGCCAGTCGGTCAGCTGCATGAGCCGGCTGCCGCGCCCGCCGGCGAGGATGATCGCGTAGGTCGAACGCGTCAGATGGCTCACGAACCGCCCGGAGGTCGCGAGCGGATCGTTGAGGGGTAAATCGTGCTGCATGATGGGCTCCTCCCCCGGTATGTTTTCTGATCGACCCATCGCCTCGCCCGGCCCGCGCCCCGCCGCCTTGGGTCGGCAGTGCGGGCCGGCGAAGCGGCCTTATGGCTTTAGAACCCCTTCCTGCAACAAGCGATCGATCTCCGCCTCCGCCTGCAGCCAATCGTCGAGCTCGCTGCCGCCGTGAAAGCCCCGCCGTTCGGCGATGTAATAGGCCGCCACCTCGACATAGCAGCGGCGCTGCTCGGGAGTCAGTGTGACTGCCGGCGCTTTTGCCGGCGCCTGCTTCGCCTTCGCGGCCGGCTTCTCACCGCTCGCTTTGGTCACGGCGGTCTTCGCCGGCGCCTTCACTTCCTTGCCTGCCTCCTCCGCCTTCGCGGCGGACTTGCTCGCCGCCTTCGCCGTCGTCGCTTTCGTCGCAGGCTTGTCGTCCTTCTTGGCCTTCGTGGTCTTGGAACCAGCTTTCGTTGCGGTCGCCATGGGTCTGTCTCCTCGGAAGAATCAATCGGATGGAATGGTTTCTTGTTTTTCCTCCCTTTATACCCTTCGGTTGTTGCACATTGTTGACCTTAATCAATCGTCGTGCCGACGGCAAGATGGGCGGCGCCTTTGAGGCCGATCTCGGCATCGGTGAGCGCCTCTACCGGCATACGGGTCATGAGCGCGGCATGTTCGGCCTTGGCGTTGAAGGCGGCAAGAAAGCCGCTTGCCGCAAGCTCTGGCAGCAGATGCTGGGTGACGCCGCCGGCCAGGAAGACGCCACCCGTCGCCAAGACGGCGAGCGCCATGTCGCCGGCAAAGGCGCCATAGGCTTGGAAAAACACTTCGAGTGTTCGCCGTGCCGCGGCGTTGCCTTGCCGCGCGCGCGCTACGATTTCAGCCGGATCGCAGGTTTCCGCCGCGAGGAGGCGGTGGATGTTCGCCAGTCCCGGCCCGGAAATCACCCGCTCGGCCGTGACGCGGCCATGCTCGGCAGCAAGCGCCTGCCAAAGGCGTAACTCGTCCTCGTCCTGCGGCGCGAAGGCGACATGGCCGCCCTCGCTGGCGAGCACCCGACCGTGGCAAACGATCGCCATGCCAAGACCGGTGCCGGCGCCGAGCACGAGCTTGACGCCTTCGGGCTTAGGCACGCCCGCCTGCAAGACGAGACGTTCTGCGGGCGTAGAACGCACCGCGCCGACGGCGACGCCGACGAAATCATTGGCGAGCCTCAAGCCGGTCAAGCCAAAGCGCCGTTCAAGCGCCTCGGCATCGATGATCCAGGGCAGATTGGTGATCTTGGCACGCCGCCCGTCGTCGGCCACCGGCCCGGCGACGACGAGGCAGCCGCCCTCGATCGGCGCGCTGACATCCCCCAGGAAAGCCGCCAGCAGCTCCTCGAAAGCGTGGAAATCGGCGCTGGCAAGACGGCGCTTTTCACGAATCTGGCCGGCCTCATCGACGAGCGCGAGCAGTGTCTTGGTGCCGCCGACGTCGCCGATGAGCTTCATGACGCCTTTCCCGTATCGCCTACCAGCTCGTCATCACCGGATACTGCGCGATCAGCGGATCGGGCGTCAGGATCGTCATCTGGTGAGAGATCGCCTGACAGATCAGCATGCGGTCGAAGGGGTCGTGGTGAAGTGGCGGGAGTCTTTCGAGCACCATCGTATCGGCTTCGCTGAGCGGCAAGGATTTGATCTTGTGCTTTTCCCGCTCAAGGGGAATGTAGCGGGATGGTGTATCGCCCAAAGTCAGCTTGCCGAGTCGGTATTTGATGGCAATTTCCCACGCTGAGACTGAAGAGAGAAAAACTTCGTTGGCAGGACTCCGAAAAAGGGCGCACGCGACCGCACTCGCTTGCGGTTTCCCACGTATGATCCAAAGAAAGGCGCACGTGTCGAGCAGCAATTTCATTTGCGCTCGTTATGAGATGCAACCACGCTGGGGTCCAAAGTGCTTTCGCTGCCTTCTCCATAGGACAAAGCGGAGAGGACTGGATCGGACAATTCGCCATTGAAAGCCTTGAGCAAATCCTCCGGAAGAGGATCGAAAAAACTATCCGGAATTTCATAGGCCGCATCGCAAGCGAGCCCTATCGGCCGCTGCCCAGTCTCAGACTGAGAGATGGGCACGAGCTGGGCAATCGGCACATTGCGGCGACAGATCTGCACGATCTCACCGGCCTCGACGGCGGCGAGGTATTCCGAGAGCTTGGCCTTGGCCTCGTGGATATTGACAGAAATCATGATCTCTCTCCAGCTAAGGAAACGCTGAATAAATCTGCTGCGCGGTCGGATGGCTGCGTTGCGCGGTGCTCGGAACCTCGCCTATCTACTTGATATGTCTCGGTTCCTGCGCTCCGTGCGCCTTGCCCTCCGCCCGCTCGCGACGATTTCTTCAGCGTTTCCCTAACGACTGAGCCAAGTATGGATGCGATTTTGCCAGCTGTCCACTTTGGACAGGGATCACACCGCCACCGGCGCCGCAATGTGCGGATGCGGATCGTAGTTTTCCAGCGTGAAGTCCTCGTACTTGAAGGCGAAGATGTCCTTCACCTCTGGATTCAAGCGCATCGTCGGCAAAGGGCGCGGCGAGCGGGTTAGTTGCAGGCGTGCCTGTTCGAGATGATTGAGATACAGGTGCGCATCCCCCAGCGTATGGATGAATTCGCCCGGCTTCAAGCCCACCACCTGCGCGACCATCATCGTCAGGAGCGCGTAAGAAGCGATGTTGAAGGGCACGCCGAGGAAGATGTCCGCGCTGCGTTGATAAAGCTGGCAAGAGAGCCTGCCCTCGGCGACGTAGAACTGGAAGAGCGCATGACAGGGCGGCAAGGCCATCTTGTCGAGATCGGCCGGATTCCAGGCCGTGACGATATGGCGGCGCGAATCGGGATTTTTCTTCAAGCCTTCGATGAGCTTGGCGATCTGGTCGATTTCGCCGCCCTCCGGCGTGGGCCAATGGCGCCATTGATGGCCATAGACGGGCCCCAGCTCGCCGTTTTCGTCGGCCCATTCATCCCAGATACTGACCTGGTTTTCCTTGAGGTAGCGGATGTTCGTCTCGCCGCGCAGAAACCACAGGAGCTCGTGGATGATCGATTTGAGATGCAGCTTCTTCGTCGTCAAGAGCGGAAAACCTTGCGTGAGATCGAAGCGCATCTGCCAGCCAAACACCGAGCGCGTGCCGGTGCCGGTGCGATCGGATTTCACATGCCCGTGTTCGAGCACATGGCGCATGAGTTCGAGGTATTGGCGCATAATCCGGTCGATTATCCCAGATTGTCCATTGGAACGTGAGCGGCGCTCGCCGGCGAGGGCGAGTAGATGCGCGCACGGGCGACGAGTCCATAGCGCGGCCTCTGGACGAGGAGCACGGGCGAAGAGATGCCGCCCGCAGCCCGAGCGCCGCCGCGTAGGGCACCGAGAAAGTCGTGGAGTCTTTTCATGGAGTGTCTGCCCGGTCTAATGGACAATCTGGGATTGTATGAGGAAGCCTGCATGACCCTGCCCACGCTGCCCAAGCTCGTCTTCACCGACCGACCGCACGGCGCCCACCGTCTGCTCATCATCCCTGCCGGCTCGGCACTGCCCGGCGACCTGCCCGAGCGCGCCCATTGGGAACGCCTCTTGAAGCGTAAGGAGATGAAGGTCGAGGAACTTGCCAAATCGCCGCTTGCCGCCGATCTCGCCGACGGCACGCGTGCGGCGCTCGTCATGCTCGACATGGAGAAGCCCCGCTTCGAGCGGCTCACGGCTTTGCGCAAGGCGGTCATGGCGCTCATCGACGAATCGCCCAAGACGCTCGACCTCCTGCCGCTCGACGTGGAGCAAGGCGCGCTCGCGGATGCCCTCTATGTCGCGCTCGTCAATGGCGTGCCGCTGCCGCAGCAGAAGAAGAAGGCGGCCAAGCCGCTGCGGGAAATTGCGCTGCCGCGCCGTCTTGCCAGCGCCGACTTTCGGCAGGTCGCGGCCTTGGCGCGCGCCAACCTGCTCGCCCGCGAGCTCACGGCCCTGCCGCCTAACCGGCTCGATCCGCCGCGCTATCGCCAGCGCCTGCGCGCCTTGGCGAAGGCGCGGGGCTTTTCGCTCGAGGAATACGACTTCAAGACCCTCAAGAAGATGGGCGCAGGCGCCTTCTGCGCCGTCGCACAAGGCTCGGAGGGGAATGGCGGCGGCGCGGCGATCGTCAAGCTCTCTTGGCGGCCGAAACGGGCCGCCCCACATCTTGCGCTCGTCGGCAAGGGCATCTGCTTTGATACCGGCGGCCACAACTTGAAGCCGGCCAAATACATGTCCGGCATGCACGAGGACATGGCAGGCTCCGCCGTCGCGCTCGGCATCCTCTCTGCGGCGGCCGAGCTGAAGCTGCCGGTGGCCATCGACTGCTGGCTCGCCATCGCCAGAAACCACCTCTCGCCGGCAGCCTATGCGCAGGGCGACGTCGTCACGGCCTTGAACGGCACGACGATCGAGGTCGTGCATACCGATGCCGAAGGCCGCATGGTGCTCGCCGACACGCTAACGCTCGCTGTCAAAGCGAAGCCTGAGCTCTTGATCGATTTCGCCACGCTCACCGGCAGCATGATCACCGCGCTCGGCACGCGTTACTCGGGCGTCTTCGCCACCAGCGACGCACTCGCCATGCTGGCTGTTGCGGCCGGCAAAGAAAGCGGCGAGCGCGTCGCGCTCTTTCCGCAAGACGAGGATTACGATACGGCGCTCGAATCGAAGGTGGCCGATGTCAAGCAATGCACGCTGGAGGGCGAGGCCGACCACATTCTCGCGGTGCGCTTTCTTTCCCGCTTCGTCGACAAGACGCCGTGGCTGCATGTCGATCTCGCGGCGGCGAGCTGCCAGGGCGGCTTGGGCGCCGTGGCGACCGACACGACGGGCTTCGGCGTCAGTTGGGGGCTGGCTTTGTTGCGCTCTTGGGCCGGAACGCCTTGACGACGGTCTCGTTCGTCTCGACGTAGGGCCCGCCGATCAAGTCGAGGCAATAGGGCACGGCGGCGAAGATGCCATCGAGCGTCTCCTTGATCGCCTTGGGCTGACCCGGCAGGTTGAGGATCAGCGTCTTGCCGCGGATCACCCCCACCTGCCGCGAGAGGATCGCCGTCGGCACGTATTTGAGGCTCACCGCGCGCATCTGCTCACCAAAGCCCGGCAACACCTTGTGCGCGACGGCGAGTGTCGCCTCGGGCGTCACATCGCGCGGCGCCGGCCCCGTGCCGCCGGTCGTGAGCACGAGGTGGCAGCCAAGACTGTCGCACAGTTCGATCAGCGTTTGCTCGATCACCGGCTGCTCGTCGGGAATCAAGCGGGCCTCCATGCGCCAGGGGGTCGCGAGCGCGGCGGAAAACCACTCTTTTAGCGCCGGAATGCCCTTGTCCTCATAAACGCCCGCGGACGCCCGGTCGGAAACCGACACCAGGCCGATCAACAGTTCATCGCTCATCGAGTGACCTCAGGACGCGGAAGAGTTCGCGGTAAGCGCGCGGCGGCTTGCCCTGCTCTTTTTCTTTCAAGGCGTTGCGCCGCAGCTGGCGCAGCTGCTGCAGATCGGCCCGAGGATGCGCGGCGGCGATCTCGCCAATGACCTTTTCGTCTTCGAGCAAGCGCTCGCGCAGACGTTCGAGCGCATGAAAACGTGCATTGGCGGCGGCAGAAACGCCGCGGAGGTCAGCGAGCGCCGCGCGGATCGGCTCGGCGTCGAGCCCCCGCATCAGCCGGCCGATGTATTGCAATTGCCGGCGGTGCGCCTCGTGCTGCTTGAAGCGCTGCGCATCGCGCACCGCCTCGCGCAAGTCCTCGGGCAGCTCGATCTTGTCGAGCTGCTCAGAAGAGAGCGCAACCAAGGCTTCGCCCAGCGCCTGCAGTTCGCTCATCGCGCGCTTTCTCGCGCTCTTGCTGGGTTTTTCCAAGGGCTCCACGGGTAAGATTATAGCTTTGCGGTTTTTATCCTCCTCCCATGTCTGAGTTTTCCTTCAGCCCTGAAACCCTGCATGAGCTGGCCACCGACGCGCTCCGCCATGCCGAACGATCGGGGGCCAGCGCCTGCGAAGTCGACGTCTCCGAAGGCGTCGGCCATGCCGTCACCGTGAGAAAGGGCGAGGTCGAGACGATCGAATTCAATCGCGATAAAGGTATCGGCGTCACCGTCTACCTCGGCAAGCGGCGAGGGCATGCCTCGACCTCCGATTTTTCGCCGGCCTCGCTCAAGGCCACGGTCGAAGCGGCGCTCTCGATCGCACGCTTCACCGCCGAGGACGAGGCCGCGGGACTGCCTGAACCCGAGCGGCTCGCCACGCCTGAACAAGCCGCGCTCGATCTGGACCTTTACCACCCTTGGCCCCTTTCGGTCGAGCAGGCCATCGAGCTCGCGCGCCGCTGTGAGGCGGCCGCCTTCGCCGTGAGCCCCCAGGTCACCAACTCCGAAGGCGCCACGGTCTCGACCCATGCCTCGCATTTCGTCTCGGCCAACAGCCTCGGTTTCATGGGCGGCTACCCGGCCACGCGCCACTTCATCTCCTGCGTGCCGATCGCCGGCAAGGGCGAAGACATGCAGCGCGACGACTGGTATTCCGGCCACCGCGACCCCACCGACCTGTCTTCCCCAGAAGCGATCGGCGATTACGCCGCGCGCCGCGCGCTCTCGCGCTTGAAGGCGCGCAAGCTCTCGACGCGCCAGTGCAAGGTGCTGTTCGAGGCGCCGCTCGCCACGGGCTTGATCGCGAGCTTCGTCCATGCCGTCTCGGGCGGCAGCCTCTACCGCAAGGCGAGCTTCCTCATCGACTCGCTCGGCCAGCGGATCTTTCCTCCCTGGTTCCGCATCGACGAGCGGCCGCATCTGCCGAAAGGGCTCGCCTCGAGCCCCTTCGACGACGACGGCGTGGCCACCGAAGCGCGCACCGTGGTCGACGAAGGCATCGTCCAGGGCTATTTCCTCTCGACCTACACGGCAAGAAAACTCGGGCTGCCCACCACCGGCAATGCCGGCGGCAGCCACAATCTGATCGTCGCGCCAAGCCCCGGCGCTCCAGAAGACTTTGCCAGCCTTTTGAAGGAATTCGGCACCGGCCTCCTGGTCACCGAGCTCCTGGGGCACGGCATCAACTACGTGACGGGCGACTATTCGCGCGGCGCGGCGGGTTTCTGGGTGGAGAACGGCGAGATCGCCTACCCCGTGCATGAGATCACCATCGCCGGCAATCTCAAGGAGATGTTCGCCGGCATCGAAATGGTGGGCGGCGATACCGTCACGCGCGGCTCGCGCACGGTCGGCTCCATTGCGGTTAACCGCATGACCGTGGCGGGCAATTAGCCCTCCTGACGCGCCCATCAGGAGTTTTTTTCGTTGTAGTATCGCACCACCGCTTCCGCGCCGCGGAAGCCTTCCGACAACAAGACGAGGAGATCTCCATGGAAAGACGCAAGTTCCTGCAACACGCCGGCCTGGCCGGCATCCTGGCCGCTGGCGCCGCTCCGGCCGTGCATGCGCAGCAGACGATCCGCTGGCGCCTCACTTCGAGCTTCCCGAAGAGCCTCGACACCATCTACGGGGGCGCCGAAGTCATGGCCAACCGCGTCAAGGCGCTGACCGGCGGCAAGTTCGAGATCCAAGTCTTCGCTGCCGGCGAGATCGCCCCCGGTCTGCAGGCGCTCGACGTCACGCAAAACGGCACGGTCGAGTGCTGTCACACCTGTTCCTACTACTATGTTGGCAAAGACAAGGCCTTCGGCTTCGGCACCTCGGTGCCCTTCGGCATGAACTTCCGCCAGCTCAATGCCTGGTTCTACTACGGCGGCGGCGACAAGCTCCTGCAGGAGTTCTACAACGGCTACAACGTCCATCACCTCCTGGGCGGCAACACCGGCACGCAGATGGGCGGCTGGTTCCGTAAGGAAATCAACACGCTCGCCGACGTCAAGGGCCTCAAGATGCGCATCGCCGGTCTGGGCGGCGCGGTCTTCTCCGCGCTCGGCGCCGTGCCGCAGCAGATCGCTGGTTCGGACATCTATCCGGCGCTGGAAAAGGGCACCATCGACGCTGCCGAGTGGGTCGGCCCGTATGACGACGAGAAGCTCGGCTTCTACAAGGTCGCCAAGAACTACTACTTCCCGGGCTGGTGGGAACCGGGCCCCGGCATCAACTTCTTCATCAACAAGGATGCCTGGGCCAAGCTGCCGAAGGAATACCAGGCCGCCTTCGAGGCGGGCGCCTATGAAGCCAACGTGACGATGATGGCCGAATACGACCACAAGAACCCGGCCGCCCTCATCAAGCTGGTGCAAAACGGCGTCAAGCTCAAGAAGTATTCGGCCGAGATCATCAAGGCCGCCTATGATGCCGCCGTGCAGCTCTACAGCGACGAATCGGCGAAGAACCCGGCCTTCAAGAAGATCTACGAGCCCTACCTCAAGTATCAGAAGACGACCAACCAGTGGTTCGCCGTCGCCGAGCTGGGCATGGACACCTTCTTGCAGCAGCACATCAAGTAAGCCAACCGGCCACAAAAAAGCCCCGCGAAGTTCGCGGGGCTTTTTTTCGTCCAGAAGCGTCAGTAGGCTTTGGCCTCACTGCCGGCTTTGGCCTCACTGCCCTGTCGCCGTCCCGCCAGCGCCGACTTTCGCCGCATCGCGTTGGGTGTCGGGCACGCTGCGGCTTGCGAAATATTCGTCGATGCTTTGCACCGGAATCTTGCCGCGCCTGAAGTTGGTCGGCTGGTGATAGATGCTGCGGTAATAGTCACAGCTGCGGCAGACCGGGCGGAACTGCCCGGCTTCTTGCTCTTCGATGATGCTCAGGTATGCGGCATTGCCGGGAGAGAGGATGTCCCCGAGCGTTTGCTCACGTAAGTCGCCGATTTTGAGCGTGGCATTGGCATCGCGGCAGGAGCAGGCGTTGACGACCCCCGTCGCCATGACTTGCACCGCGTCGAACAGCTTGACACAGGGGCCGATCTTCTCAGCGGCCGGCGCGGGAAGGATTCGCAGGTTGAGCCCCTCCACATCCGCCTGGGAAATCATCCCGCCCCAATTGTTGTAGATACCGTGGGAAGCATGAATCCCCACCCCTTTTCGCCGTAAGGCGCTCAACATTCGCATCAAGTCACTGGCATCCGTTTCCGGGACGTCGAAGGTGGAGCGAAAGCCCACGCTGATCGGGAATGGCCACTGCCCCATCCGCTCGAGGATCGTCTCCAGGTTGGCGATGAGGCGCTCGTAGATCCGGCCATCCGCCTGCGTGATCGCCACGAAGCTCGCTTCGTCATGGCCGTAAATGCTGATCGTGAGCCGGCTGAGCTTCCGAAGGGAATGCAGGGCGAGCAATTTTTCCCGCGAGGGAATCGTGAGATTGGTGAAGAAGTGGTAGCTCTCGACCAGCGGATGGGATTCCAGAAAGGCGAGCTTGTCGAAGAGGCGCTTGTCCATGAAGACATCGCCTGTCGTCGGGGTCAGATGAAATTCGCGAAACCCGAGCGCCACCGCCTGCTCGACCGCATCACGGAATAGCTCGTTCGACATGCTGAGCCGCGGCGTGGCCTTTTTCTCATAGGCACAGAACCGGCACTTGAGATTGCAGGCACTGCTCGTTTCGATATTGAAGGTGCTGATCTTGCGCGGGATGAACTGCCGCCCCAACCATCGGTTAATGGCGGACTCGAGGCCCACCAGATGGCCTTTCAGATACCCCTCGATGATGCGAAGATTGAGCACTGATCAGCCGACTCGCTCGCCACGGCTCACGCCTTACTGCCCCGTCGCCGTCCCGCCGGCGCCGACTTTCGCGGCCTCGCGCGCGGCATCGGCGGCGGCATCTTCCTGCAGCATCTGCTGGATGTCGATCATCGGCATCTCGCCCTCGACATAGGCCGGCTTGTCATGCCCGACCATTTCGGGGAAGGCGATGACGAGCCCCACCATGATGATCTGGATGACGACGAAGGGAATCGCGCCCCAGTAGATCTGGCCCGTCGTCACGGGCGCCATCGTCTGGCCGGTGACGTGATCCTTGTAGGGGACCTGGGGCGCGACCGAGCGCAGATAAAAGAGCGCGAAGCCAAACGGCGGGTGCATGAAGGAAGTCTGCATATTGACGGCAAGCAGCACGCCAAACCAGATGAGATCGATGCCGAGCGCTTCGGCAGCCGGCGCCAGGAGCGGCACGACGATGAAGGCGAGCTCGAAGAAGTCGAGGAAGAAGGCGAGCAAAAAGACGAGGATATTGACGACGATGAGAAAGCCGATCTCGCCGCCCGGCAGGTTCGAGAGCAGGTGCTCGACCCATTTGTGGCCATCGACGCCGTAGAAGGTGAGCGAAAAGACGCGCGCACCGATCAGGATGAAGACGACGAAGGTGGTGAGCTTGGCCGTCGAATCCATCGCCTGCTTGAGGAGCGCGAGGTTGAGGCGCTTTCTCGCCAGCGCCATGACGAGCGCGCCGGTGGCGCCCATCGCGCCGCCTTCGGTCGGCGTCGCGACACCGATGAAGATGGTGCCCAGCACGAGGAAGATCAGCGCCAAGGGCGGAATCAGCACGAAAGTGACCTTCTCGGCCATTTTCGAGAGCAAGCCCAGCTTCAGGAGGCGGTTGGCGAGCGCGGCGACGAAGGCCACGGCCATCGCGATCACCATGCTAACGACGATGATCTCGTCGGTGTGCTTCTCCGCGGGCTGCCGGACGGCCCATCCCCAGGCCACCGCGCCGGCGAGCATGAGCAAGACGATCAGCGAACGCGCGCCTGAGCGGCCATTGGCCTCGCGGAAGGTGCGCGCCTCGGGCGGCAGCGCCGGCGCCGACTTGGGGAAGATCAGCGTCATGCCGACGACGTAGAGGAGATAGAGGCCCGTGAGCACGAAGCCGGGCAGGAAGGCGCCCCTATACATGTCGCCGACCGAGCGGCCGAGCTGGTCGGCGATGATGATGAGCACCAAGGAGGGCGGGATGATCTGCGCGAGCGTGCCCGAGGCGGCGATGACGCCCGAGGCAAGCCGCCGGTCGTAGCCATAGCGCAGCATGATCGGCAGCGAGATGAGGCCCATCGAGATGACGGAAGCCGCCACGACGCCGGTCGTCGCGGCGAGCATCGCGCCGACGAAGATCACCGCGATCGCCAGCCCCCCGCGGATCGGCCCAAAGAGCTGGCCGATGGTTTCGAGTAGATCCTCGGCCATGCCGGAGCGCTCGAGGATGAGCCCCATGAAGGTGAAGAAGGGAATGGCCAAGAGCGTGTCGTTGTTCATCACGCCGCCGAAGATGCGTTCCGGCAGCGCCTGGAAGAAGGCGGGATTGAAAAGCCCGAGTTCGATGCCGACCAAACCGAAGATGATGCCGTTGGCGGCGAGCGCGAAGGCGACCGGAAAGCCCAGCAGCAGGAAGACGACCAGCGAGGCGAAGATGATCGGCGCCATGTTGGCGATGAGGAATTCCGTCACTTCTGCTCTCCTTGCTTGTCTGCCACCATCTCATGGTTCATATGCACGATGTCGGCGACCTCGGGCGCGACCTGGTGCTTTCTGATTTCAGCGGCGAGTTCTTCTTCGGCCGATGGCCCGGCGGCCTTCTGCAAGGGGTTCGGCCCCGCGCCGGTGAGATAGGCGATCCGCTTAATAAGCTCGGAAATGGCCTGCAGGATCAGGAGCGCGAAGCCAAGCGGCAGCATCAGGCGCACTGGCCAGCGGATGAGGCCGCCGGCATTGGCGGAAGTCTCGCCGGAATGCCAGGCATTGAGAAAGACCGGCCAGGAGGTCCAGGCGATGAGCAGGGCCATCGGCAAGAGGAAGAACAGGATGCCGAAGATGTCGATCCAGTTCTGCGCGCGCGCAGAAAGGCGGCCGGCGATGACGTCGATGCGGATGTGCTCGTTTTTCTTCAGCACGTAGGCGGCGCAGGCGAGGAAGATTGCCGAAAACAGATACCACTGGATCTCGAGCATCGCGTTCGAGCTCAAGTTGAAGGCGAAGCGCGAGACGGCATTGCCGGCCGAGATCAACACCACGACCAAGATCAGCCAGATCGCCGCGCGACCGACGGCCTCGCTGAGGCCATCGATGAGACGCGAGAATTGCAGCAGGAAATTCATCGAAATGCTCCTCGGGGACGCGCCATGCCTGCGCGATAATCGGCGCCTCGAATCTCACGAGCGCCTCATTTTCGACCATGCGCAATGTTAACGACTGCCGCCCGGTTTGGCGATGCCGCTGCGGAAATCCGCAATGGGGCGGCATGAGGCCCTCCTTGCGACACAGGCCCGGCCGCGCATGAAGAGGCGCGACTTTCTCGGCGGAAGCGGCTTGCTCGGCATCCTCGCCGCCGGCAGCGCGCCTGCCGTGCAGGCAAGCCAGGCCGTGCGCTGGCGGCTCGCTTCGAGTTACACGAAGTCCCTCGATCTCGCCTTGGGCGGCGCGCAGAGCTTCGCGCGCCGCGTCAAAGAGCTCTCAGGCGGCAAGTTCGAGATCTCGGTCTTCGCCGCCGATGAAATCTTGCCTTCGTTCGGCGTTTTCGAAGGCGTGCAAAGAGGCCAGGTCGAATGCGGCCACACCTCTCCCCATTACGACATCGAGCGGGAAGTCGCCTTCGCGCTCGCCGGCGGCATCCCGTTTGGCCTCGAAGCGCGCCAGATGGCGGCCTGGCTCGCCGAAGGCGGCGGAAAGGAATTGTTGCAGGAACTCTTTCGCGCCCACGGCCTCGTCTGCCTGCCGCTTGGCAATACCGGCGGACAGATGGGCGGCTGGTTCAGAAAACCGCTGCGCACCCTCGCGGATCTCAAGGGCCTGCGCATGCGCATCGTCGGCCTGGGCGGAAAGGTCATGGAGCGCTTGGGCGTGCGCAGCATCGCGCTGCCGCCGGCAGACATCTACAAGGCGCTCGAACAAAACCGCCTCGATGCCGCCGAGTGGGTCGGCCCCTATGACGATCTCAAGCTCGGGCTGCACCGCCTCATCAAGTATTACGCCTACCCGGCCTGGTGGGAAGCCGGCACGCAGCGGGCCCTCTACGTCAACCAACGCGCCTGGGAGGCGCTTTCCAACGAGAACCAGGCCATCGTCAGGGCCGCCGCCGCGGAAACCCACGCCGAGATGCTCGCGCAATACGATGCGCGCAATCCGGCCGCGCTCAAGGAGCTCATCGCCCAAGGCACGCGGCTCATGCCCTTTCCGCCCGCGCTGCTCGAAGCCGCCTGGAAAGCCGCGCACGAGCTGACTGCCGAGCTCGCCGCCAAGAGTCCTTCCTGGAAGAAGATCCACGCCAGCTACGCGCGCTTCCAGCAGAACATCACCTGGAGCTGGGGCTATAGCGAGCTCGCCTACGCGCGCTTCATGCACGAAAAGGCGCTCCTGCAGCAAGAGCGCGCCAAGTCGGCGCTGGCAAGACGGCGATGAGCGCCGCCACCCGTCTGTGCGTCGTCCGCCACGGCGAAACCGACTGGAACGCCGGCCGCCGCATCCAGGGGCAGATCGACATTCCGCTCTCCGCGCTCGGCCATGCCCAGGCGCGCGCCGTCGCCAACGCGCTGTGCAGCGAAGACCTCGCCGCGATCTACTCGAGCGATCTTTTGCGCGCGCGCCAAACCGCCGAAGCGACCGCTCACCTTGCGCACCTGCCGCTTTGCCTCGAACCCGGTTTGCGCGAGCGGCATTACGGCATTTTCCAGGGGCTCACCTACGAGGAGGCCGCAGCGCGCCATCCGGTCGAATTCGCTCGTCATCAGGCGCGCGATCCCCGCTTCGCGCCCACTGGCGGCGAGAGCCTGCTCGATCTGGCTGCACGCCTGGCGGCATGCTGTGCGGCGATCGTTTCTCGTCATGCCGGCGAAACCATCGCCCTGTTCACCCACGGCGGCGTGCTCGACCTCCTCTATCGCCAGGCGATGGGCATGGCGCTCTCCGCGCCGCGCGACTTTGCGATTCCAAACTGCGCGCTCAACTGGTTCGAGGTCATGGACGGCTGCTGGACGCTGCTTGCCTGGGCGGAGCGCGACCATCTGGAAGCGGCGCGCGACGAACTCTGAGGCGGTAAAATGCGCGCTTTTCCACTTGCCGCCCTGCCGCCATGTTCTCGAAACAAGACACCCTCGCCAAGACCGATCCTGAGCTCTTCGCCGCCATTCAGGAAGAAAACCGCCGCCAGGAAGACCACATCGAGCTGATCGCCTCGGAGAACTACGTCTCCTGGGCCGTCATGGAGGCCCAAGGCTCGCAGCTCACCAACAAATATGCCGAAGGCTATCCGGGCAGGCGCTACTACGGCGGCTGCGAGTATGTCGATAAGGTCGAGCAGCTCGCCATCGAGCGCGCCAAGAAGCTCTTCGGCGCCGAAGCCGCCAACGTGCAGCCCAATTCCGGCTCGCAGGCCAACCAGGCCGTATTCATGGCCTTCTTAAAGCCCGGCGACACGATCCTCGGCATGAACCTCGCGATGGGCGGGCATCTCACCCACGGCTCGCCCGTCAATCTGTCCGGCAAGTGGTTCAACGTCGTCCCCTATGGCCTCGACGAGCACGAGGCGATCGACTATGCGGAAGTCGAGCGGCTTGCCCATGAGCACAAGCCCAGGCTCATCATCGCCGGCGCCTCGGCCTATGCGCTGAGGATCGATTTCGAGCGCTTCGCGAAGATCGCCAAGGATGTCGGCGCGATCCTGATGGTCGACATGGCCCACTATGCCGGCCTCGTCGCTGCCGGCTTCTACCCGAATCCAGTGCCGCACGCCGATGTCGTCACCTCGACGACGCACAAGACGCTGCGCGGCCGGCGCGGCGGCCTCATCCTCATGAAGGCCGAGCACGAGAAGGCGATCAACTCGGCGATCTTCCCGGGCCTGCAAGGCGGCCCCTTGATGCATGTCATCGCCGCCAAGGCGGTGGCCTTCAAGGAGGCGATGAGCAAGGAATTCAAGGCCTATCAGGAGCAGGTGATCGAAAATGCCCAGGTGATGGCGAAGGTCTTGAAGCAGCGGGGCTTGCGCATCGTCTCGGGACGCACCGAAAGCCACGTCTTCCTCGTCGATCTGCGCGCCAAAAACATCACCGGCAAGGACGCCGAGGCGGCACTGGGCCGCGCGCACATCACGGTGAACAAGAACGCGATCCCGAACGACCCGCAAAAGCCCTTCGTGACGAGCGGGATTCGCATCGGCACGCCGGCGATGACGACCCGCGGCTTCACCGAGATCGAGGCCGAGATCGTCGCCAACCTGATCGCCGACGTGCTCGACGCCCCCAACGACGAAGCGGTCATCGCGCGCGTACGCAACGAGGTCGCGGCCTTGTGCAAGAAGTTCCCCGTCTACGGCAACTAAGACGCAATGCGCTGTCCTTACTGCAATGAGGACAACACCCAGGTCGTCGATACCCGTGAGAACGAGGAAGGCGACACGGTGCGCCGCCGCCGGCGGTGTCTGGCCTGCGACAAGCGCTTCACCACCTACGAGCGCGCCGAGCTGCAACTGCCGCTCGTCGTCAAGAAGAATGGCAGCCGCGTCGATTACGACCGCGACAAGCTCAAGGCGAGCATGATGCTCGCGCTCAGGAAACGCCCGGTGACGAGCGAGGCGGTCGAGTCGGCGATCGGCCGCATCGAAGAAAAGCTCGTGCAGCAGGCCGAGCGCGAAGTGAGTTCAGACCGCATCGGCGAGCTCGTCATGCGCGAGCTCAAAAAGCTCGACAAGATCGCTTACATCCGTTTCGCCTCGGTCTATCGCAACTTCGCCGACGTCGATGAATTCTCCGAGGTGATCCGCGAAGTCAAGCGGCCGCGGAAGACCCGCACACCGCGGCCGGCCTCGTGATCGGGCCGTCTTGCCAGCGCCGACTTTCATGAGCTTTTCCGCCGCCGATCACGCCCACATGGCGCTCGCCTTGCGCCTTGCCGCGCGCGGGCTTTTCACGACGACGCCCAACCCGCGCGTCGGCTGCGTGCTCGTCAAGGAGGAGGCAATCGTCGGCGTCGGCTGGCACGAAAAAGCCGGCGGGCCGCATGCCGAAGTCAACGCCCTCGCGATGGCCGGCAGCGGCGCGCGCGGCGCCACCGCCTATGTCACGCTCGAGCCCTGCTCGCATTACGGCCGCACCCCTCCTTGCGCCGATGCGTTGATCGCCGCGGGCGTCTCCCGCGTCGTCGCCGCGATGGTCGACCCCAATCCGCTCGTCGCCGGCCAAGGACTCGACCGGTTGCGTGCAGCGGGCATCGCAGTCGAGACGGGCCTCCTGGAGAGCGAAGCGCGCGAGCTCAACCTCGGCTTCGTCTCGCGCATGACGCGCGGCCGGCCCTGGCTGCGCCTGAAGATTGCCACGAGCCTCGATGGCAAGACGGCGCTCGCCAACGGACAATCCCAGTGGATCACCGGGCCCGCGGCGCGCCGCGACGTGCAGGCCTGGCGCGCGCGCTCCTGTGCCATCCTCACCGGCAGCGGCACCGTGCTGCAAGACAACCCGCGCCTGTCGGTACGCGAAATCGACTGCCCGCGCCAACCCTTGCGCGTCGTCGCCGACAGCCGCCTGCGGATTCCCGAAGACGCCGCCCTCCTCTCAGGCGGCCCTTGTCTGATCGCCTCGGCCAAACCGGCCGCGGACAAGGCCGCGCGGCTCGCCGCGCGCGGCATCGAAGTGCTCACGCTGCCCGACGCACAAGGCCGAGTCGACCTCGCGGCGTTACTTGCCGAGCTCGCTCGGCGCGGCTGCAACGAGGTGTTGGCCGAGGCCGGTGCGCATCTGGCGGGCGCGCTCGTGACGGCCGGCCTCGTCGATGAGTTTCTTCTTTATCAGGCACCCCTCTTGCTGGGGGATGCCGCGCGCGGCATGGTGGCGCTCGGCGAGCTCTCGGCCCTTGCCCAAGCGCCGCGCCTGGCGATCCTCGAGCGCCGTGCCATCGGCGCCGACTTATTCATCCGTGCGCGTTGCGCGTAGCGCACACAGGACAGCCCGGATCGCGCGGCACGCTGATCGTTCGCCATTCCATCGTCAGCCCGTCGAGCAGCACAAGCCGGCCGATGAGCGGCGCGCCGCAGCCGACGATGAGCTTCAAGGCCTCGGCGGCCTCCAAGGCGCCGATGATGCCGACAAGCGGCGCGAACACCCCCATCGTCGCGCAGCGCACCTCCTCGACGTCCTCGGCCTCGGGAAACAGGCAGTGGTAACAGGGCGAGTCATCGCGGCGCGCATCGAAGACGGCCAGCTGGCCCGCAAAGCGCACCGCCGCGCCCGAGACGAGCGGTTTGCCGAACCTCACGCAGGCGCGGTTGACGGCATGGCGCGTCTCGAAATTGTCGGAGCAATCGAGCACGACATCGGCAGCCGCGACCTCCTCTTCAAGCCGCGCTCCGCTCAAGCGTTCTTTGAGGGGCTGCACGCGGCACTCCGGGTTGATCTCGGCAAGCGTCGCCGCGGCCGAATCGACCTTGGGCAGACCGATCGAGGCGCTGCGGTGAATGATCTGGCGTTGCAGGTTGGTGAGATCCACCGTATCGGCATCGGCGATGGCGAGCGTGCCGATGCCTGCCGAGGCGAGATAAAGCGCCGCCGGCGAACCGAGGCCACCCGCGCCGATCACGAGCGCGCGGGAAGCGGCGATGCGCGCCTGGCCCTCGAGGCCGATTTCGGAGAGCAGGATGTGGCGCGAATAGCGCAGCAGCGCCTCGTCATTCACTTGTATTCGCGCAGCTCCAAGGGCGTGTCGTCGTGATCGCCATGCGGGTGATGCTCCCAGGCCTGCAGATAGACCTCGTGGGATTGCTTGATGAGCCGCTCCGGCTGGCGCAGATTGCGCCGCTGCGTTTCCTCGCTGAAATAGACGAGGGCGCGCACGAGCTTGCAGTAAAGCGTGTTTTCGAGATGAAAGCCGCGCTCGGTGAGCAGGGTCTCCAAGGCTTCGAGGCTGTAATCGGCGAGCTCATACGAGACCACGAGGCCATTGGGCTGGCTGCCAGGCGCCACCTCGAGCCGCGGCAGGCTCTTGAGCAGCGCAAAGGCCTCGGGAACCTGCCAGTGCTTGAGCTTGCAAAAGCGAATCTCGCGCTGCTTTTTCGTGCCGAGCTGTGGCGATATGGCAGGGGGGCGGGTGCGGCCGCGCTCCAGATCGCGCAACAGGCGGGCACGTTCGGGGTTCATTTCTTGATGATCTGCCAGGCTTTCAGCAAATTCATCGCCTGCTGGAGCTGGTAATCGTTCTTCGAGGCAAGCTCGATCGGCGCGGCATGAGCTTCGTCATCCAAGGGCCGCGGCGCCTTGTCCTTCTCGCCCTTGCCGTCCTTCCGGGTCGTCTGCGGCTTGTCGGCCTCCTTTTCCTTGTCGTTGGAAAGATGCCTTTCGAGATCTGCCTCGCGCAGGCGCTCGCGCGAGCCGCCATTGGGCGATTCCTCGACCGTGATGTCGGGCACGATGCCCTTCGCCTGGATGGCGCGGCCATTCGGCGTGTAGTAACGCGCCGTGGTGAGCTTGATCGCCGTCTTCGTCGATAAGGGCAGCACCGTCTGCACCGAACCCTTGCCAAAGGTCGGCGTGCCCATGACGATGGCGCGCTTATGATCCTGCAAGGCGCCGGCGACGATTTCGGACGCCGAGGCCGAGCCGCCATTGACGAGCACGACCATCGGCACCGACTTGACGCCCTCGGGCAGCTTCTTGAGGAAATCCTCGCGGCTGCCGCGCAGGTAGTCTTCGCTGACGGCCGCGTATTTGCGCTTGGCATCCTCGACGCGGCCATCGGTGGTAACGACGATGCTGCCGGGCGGCAGGAAAGCGGCCGCCACCCCGACGGCGGAATGCAAGAGCCCGCCTGGATCGTTGCGCAGATCGAGCACGAGGCCCTTCAAGCCGCCGCCAGCCGCGCCCGCCTCGCCTTTGGCCTCGGCATTGGCCTTGTAGAGCTTGTCGAGATGCTTGACGACATCGGGCGCCGTTTCTTCCTGGAACTGAGTGACGCGCAGATAGCCATAGCCCGGCTCGATCAGCTTGGACTTGACGCTCTGCACCTTGATGATGTCGCGCACGATGGTGAGCTCGATCGGCTTGGTCTCGCCCTTGCGGAGAATGGTGAGGCGGATCGAGGTCTTCGGCTTGCCGCGCATTTTCTTGACGGCGTCGTTCAGGCTCATGCCCTTGACCGGCGTATCGTCGATCTTGAAGATCAAATCGCCGCTTTTGATGCCGGCGCGCCAGGCCGGCGTGTCCTCGATCGGCGCGATGACCTTGACGAGGCCATCCTCCATGCCGACCTCGATGCCCAAGCCGCCGAACTCGCCTTGTGTCGAGACTTGCAGCTCCTTGAAGGCATCCTCGTCGAGGTAGGCCGAATGCGGATCGAGGTTGTTCAGCATGCCAGAGATGGCATGGCGGATCAGCGTCTTGTCCTCGACCGGCTCGACATAGCCTTGCTTGATCGCATTGAAGACATCGGCGAAGCTCTTGAGCTCCTCGACCGGCAACGGCGCGGCGCTCTCCTTCTGGGCGATGGCGGAGAGATTGAGGCTCAGCATCACGCCCGCGACGAGGCCCACCATCACCAGACCGATTTGCTGCAATTTGCTGCGCATAGCACACCCTCGACGTGAAGCGTTATGCATCAAGGAGCAAGCCATTTGCCCGGGTCGAACGGCCGCCCCCGATGTCTGAGCTCAAAGTATAGACCCGATTCCGGCTGGCCGCCGCTCGAGCCGACCGTCGCCACGACCGCACCGGCGGCGACCTTTTGGCCGACATCGGCGAGCAGGCTCTGGTTGTTGCCATAGACGGAGAGGAAGTCGTCGTCGTGGTCGATGATCAGCAGATTGCCATAGCCGCGCAGCCAATCGGCGAAGACCACCGTGCCTGCGGCCACGGCGCGCACTGACGCTCCCTCGGGCGCGCGGTAGAAATTCCCCTTCGAAAGGCTCTGGCCATCCTCGCGCCGGCTGCCAAAGCGCACTGCGAGGCTGCCCTGGACGGGCTTGACGAGCTTGCCGCGCAGGCGGGCGAAAGCGCCTTGCGCGCCCTCGGGTTCGCTGGCAAGCGTCGTCGGCGCCGCGGGCGCGCTAGCTTTGCGCTGGCTTGGTGCGGGCTTTTCCGCCCGCGGCCGCGCGCTGCGCTTGGCAAGCGTGGCGATCAGATCAGCCAGGCGCTGTTCGTTCTTGACAAGCGTGCCGATCTCGCGGCGCTGCGCCTCGATCTGCGCGGAGAGCTTTGCCAGTAGCGCCTTGCGCGCTTCTTGGCTCTTTTTCAAGTTCGCCCGCTCCTCCTCCTCGCGCCGCAAGAGCTCAGCCAGCGCCTCGCTATGCTCGCGGATCGTTCCGGCCAGCTCGCGGGTGGCCGCCGCATCGCGACGCAAGGCGGCGATCAGCTCGGCCTTGGCGCGCGAGAGAAGGGCGAGGAAGTGGCGGTCGCGGCGAGCGACGTTGGGATCGCCGCCTGCCAACAGCAGCGCGAGCGCGTCGGCCTCCTGCGGGCGGAATTGATGGCGCAACAGGCGGGCAAGCTCCGCCTGGCGCTGGGCCGTCTGCCGCTCCAGGCGCGCCAATTCCCGTTCGCGCGCCGAAAGCTCGGCCCGCGCGGCCTCGCGCGCTTCGGCAAGCTCACGCACGCGGCGCCCCAAGGCGGAGATCGCCTTTTCGGCATCGCGCAGTTCATCGAGGGCGGCCGCGCGCGAAGACTCGGCGGCCTTGAGCTTTTGCTCAAGCGCCGCGCGCTGTTCGCGCAGGGCTTCGAGGCGAGCCTGCTCTCGCGCCGCCCGGCCCTCCGACGCTGCCAGGCCGATGGCCGGCAGAAAGAAGCAGCACGCGAGCGCGAGGGCGCGGCTCAACCCTTGGCTTTGCCTTGATTGGCGACGGCGGCTTGAGCGGCGGCGATCGCTTCCGGGTCGCCGAGATAGTAATTGCGCACGGGCTTGAGCTCGTCGTCGAATTCATAGACGAGCGGCTGGCCGGTCGGAATGTTGACGCCGACGATGTCGGCATCCGAAATGTCGTCGAGATACTTGATCAGCGCGCGCAGGCTGTTGCCGTGGGCAACGACGAGGACGCGCTTGCCCGCCTTCATCGCCGGCGCAATGCTGTCGAACCAGAAGGGCAGAAAGCGCGCCACGGTGTCCTTGAGGCACTCGGTGGTCGGAAACAGGCCGGGGGCGAAATGCGCGTAACGCGGATCCCGCGTGTCATAGCGCGGATCGCTGGTATCGAGCGCCGGCGGCGGCACGTCATAGGAGCGGCGCCAGAGCTTGACCTGCTCCTCGCCGAACTTCGCCGCCGTCTCGGCCTTGTTGAGCCCCTGCAAGGCGCCGTAGTGCCGCTCGTTCAAACGCCAGGAATGCACAACGGGCAGCCACATGCGATCCATCGTCTCGAGAACGATCCAAAGTGTCTTGATGGCGCGCTTCAAGACCGAGGTGTAGGCGATGTCGAAATCGAAGCCTTCGGCCTTGAGAAGTTCGCCGGCCGCCTTGGCCTCGGCGATCCCCTTCTCGGTAAGGCCAACGTCCGTCCAGCCGGTGAAGCGGTTTTCCTGGTTCCAGGTGGATTCGCCGTGGCGAAGCAATACGAGCTTATGCATGATGAGGGGAAGGCAATGGCCCGCGGCGGGGCAACGGCCGGCATTTTAAAGTATGATCGCAGGCGACGTCGACCAAGTTGTCCGGCTTGCCCATGCTCGAACACCTCAAGGATTATGCTTACCAGCGCGAGGTCTCGCCGGAGCACTTCGTCCACATGGTCGACTGGCTGCTGCAATGGCGCAAGCGCGATCCGGCGCTGGGCTTTTCACTCGTGCTGATCGATTTCAAGGATCCCACTGCGCTCGGCAATGCCTTGGGCGCCAAGTATGCGATGGATCTCGTCAAGCGCATCGAGGCTGAGATTCAGGGGGCCTTGCGCACCACCGATCTGCTTTCGCGCACGCGCGTGAGCTGTTTTTGGATACTGCTGCCCAAGGGCGAACCGAGCATCGTGCTCGACAAGCTCGCGCCGATCCTCGACGCGGCCCGCCGCGATGGCCTGGATGCCACGCAGCTCAACATCGTGAAAGTCGTCGTGCCGCGCGACATTGCCAGCGACGTCACCGCCGCCGAGCTCATCGAGCATCTTCAAACGGGGCGCCTCTAGAATCACGCCAACCGCATGAGCATCAACGACCTCATCGACCACCAGGAGCACATCGAGATCGCCGCGCGTGCGCTCAAGGCGATCTCGCATCCCTTGCGGCTCAAGATCCTCTGCGTCGTCGGCGATCAGGAAGTCTGCGTGCAGGACATCGTCGGCGCCGTCGGCACCTCGCAAAGCAACATCTCGCAGCATCTGGCCATCTTGCGCGACAAGGGCGTGCTGACGACGCGCAAGGACGCCAACCGCGTCTTCTACCGGGTGGCCGATCAGCGCACCTTGCAGCTCATCGTCATGATGCGCGAAGTCTTCTGCGGCATCCCCGGACACCACTGATTTGGCAGTACAGGAAAGGCAATGGAGTTCATCGAGCAGAATCTGATCTGGGTCGGCTTGGCCTTCGCAAGCGGCGGCATGCTGCTTTGGCAGATGATGAGCGGCGCCGGTATCAACAACCTCTCGGCGAACGAGGCCACCTTGCTGATCAACCGCCAGGACGCGCTCGTCGTCGATGTGCGCGAAACGGCGGAATGGTCGGGCGGCCACATCCCGAATGCGCGCCACATCGCGCTCGGCCATCTCGCCAAGCATCTCTCCGAGATCGAGAAATACAAGGACAAGCCCATCATCGTCGTCTGCGCGAGCGGCAACCGTTCGCGCAGCGCCTGCCGCGTGCTCGCGAAGGCCGGTTTCCAGAAGGTCTATAACCTCTCGGGCGGCATGCATGCCTGGACGGAGGCCGGCCTGCCCGTCACCCGCAAATGAGGAGCCCCGCCATGGCCAAGGTCGAGATGTATGCCACCGCCGTCTGCCCCTACTGCATCCGCGCCGAAGCGCTCTTGAAGAGAAAGGGCGTCGAGACGATCGAGAAATACTACGTCGATCGCGATCCGGCCTTGCGGCAGGAAATGGAACGCCGCGTGCCGGGCGCGCGCACCGTGCCGCAGATCTTCATCGATGGCGTCCATGTCGGCGGCTGCGACGACCTCCATGAACTCGACCGCCAAGGCAAGCTCGATCCCCTCCTCGCCCGATAACCCAACCACTCAAGGAACATCATGAACGAACCCGCTCAGGACAACACGCCGGTCTTCACGATCGAAAAAATCTACGTCAAAGACCTCTCGCTCGAAGTGCCCCATGCGCCGCACTGCTTCCTCGAGCGCGAGCCGGCGGAAATCTCGCTGCAAATGCAGACGGCCGGCGAAGCCGTCGGCGAGGGCGTCTTCAACGTCGTGCTGACGCTCACCGTCACCGCGAAGATCCAGGACAAGACGCAGTTCCTCGTCGAGGCGGCGCAAGCCGGCATCTTCCAGATCCGCAACGTGCCGGCCGAAGAGCTCGAGCCGATCGTCGCCATCGCCTGCCCGAACATCCTCTTTCCCTATGCGCGCGAGACGATCTCAGATGCCGTCACGCGCGCCGGCTTTCCGCCCGTGCTGCTCGCGCCGGTCAATTTCGAATCGATCTACCGCGAACGTCTGCGCGAACAGGAGGCGCAGGCGCGCGCAAGCGGCCCGCACGAGATCCCGATCCAGTGAGCGATGCGGCAAGGCGCCTGGCTCTCTCTTCTCCTCGCCCCTGCTCTCGCTTGGGCGCTCGACTACCGCACAGTCGCCGAAACGGCGATTCTTTACGATGCCCCTTCGCAGAAGGCCAAGCCGCTTTACGTGATCGCCGCCGGCACGCCTGTCGAGGCCGTCGTGACGCTCGATGCCTGGGTCAAGGTGCGCGATCTCAAAGGTGATTTGGCCTGGATCGAGCGCCGGCAGCTTGCCGAGCGCCGCAGCCTGCAGGTGCGCGCCGAGCGCGCCCAGGTGCGCGAAGCCGCTCAAGAGGCGGCGCGCCTCGTCTTCGAGGCCGAGCAGGATGTGCTGCTCGAGCTCATCGAGGCAGGCCCCGCTGGCTGGCTCAAGGTGCGCCACCGCGACGGGCAGCAGGGCTTCGTGAAAGCCACGCAAGTCTGGGGCTTCTGATGCGGCTGGCGATCCTCGGCGCCGGCGCCTGGGGCACCGCGCTGGCCATTTCCTTCGCCTCACGCCACCGCGTCAGCCTATGGACCTGGCAGCCCGCCCATGCCGAGGCGATGCGCGCCGTGCGCGAAAACCGCGCCTTCTTGCCCGGCCATGCCCTGCCTGACGAGCTCGCCATCACAGCCGATTTCGCCGCCGCCCTTGCTGGCGCCGAGCTAGCCCTCATTGCCACGCCGGTGGCGGGCCTGCGCGAGACAGTGCGGCGCCTCAAGGCTGCAGCGCCTGCCTTACCCTTTCTCTGGGTCTCGAAAGGCCTTGAAGCCGGTAGTGGCATGCTTCCCCATCAAGTCGTCGCCGCCGAGCATCCGCAGGCGCATTGTGGTGTGCTCAGCGGCCCGAGTTTTGCCGACGAGGTGGCGCGCGGCCTGCCGTGCGCCGTGGCGCTCGCTGCGCCCGAGCCTGCCTTTGCCGCGCACTATGCCCAGGCCTTGAACGGCCCGCGGTTGCGCATCTATGCCAACGACGATCTCATCGGCGCCGAAGTCGGCGGGGCGGTCAAAAACGTCATCGCGATTGCCGCTGGCATCGGCGATGGCCTTGGCCTGGGCTTGAATGCGCGCGCCGCCTTGCTGACGCGCGGCCTCGCGGAGATCACCCGCTTTGGCGTCGCACTCGGCGCGCGCGCCGAGACCTTCATGGGGCTCTCAGGCTTGGGCGATTTGATCCTCACCGCCACCGGCGATCTTTCGCGCAACCGCCGCGTCGGCCTCGAGCTTGCCGCCGGCAAGTCGCTTGCCGAGATCCAGGCCGAGCTGGGGCACGTCGCCGAGGGCGTGCCGACGGCAAGAGAAGTCGCCCGCCGCGCCGCGGAGCTTGCGGTCGACATGCCGATCACGGCGACGGTTTGCGAAGTGCTCGACGGCCAGCTGCCTGCTGCCGCCGCCGTCGAGCGGCTGATGTCGCGCGAGCCCAAGCACGAATGAGGGCCGTCCCGCCAGCGCCGACTTTCACAGGCTGCCGGCAAAACCCTGCTGCCGCCAGGCCTCGAACACCGCGACGGCGACGGCGTTGGAAAGATTGAGGCTGCGGTTGCCCGGCATCATCGGCAGGCGCAGGCGGCGCTCGGGCGGAAAGGTTTCGAGCAATTCCGCCGGCAGGCCGCGCGACTCGGGGCCGAAGACGAAGGCATCGTTGGGCGCGAAAGCCACCTGATCGAAGCGCGTCGTGCCCTTGGTACTGAAGGCGAAGAGGCGCACGCTGCCAAGCGCGGCAAGGCAGGCGGCCCAGTCGGCATGCACGCGCAGCGTGACGAACTCGTGGTAATCGAGCCCGGCGCGGCGCAAGGCGGCGTGCGAGACATCGAAGCCGAGCGGTTCGACGAGATGGAGCCGGCAGCCCGTATTGGCAGCAAGCCGGATCACATTGCCGGTATTGGGCGGGATTTCCGGTTGAAATAGCACGATCTGGAACATCGGGGCTGTGGCATGGTAGGGTTTTGCATGATTTAACCAAAGTCGAACCCCCGACGCTTCATGGCCAGACCGGAAAAGATACGCTTGGGCGACCTGCTCGTGCAGCAGGACGTCATCACCGAAGAACAGCTCAAGATCGCCCTGGAAGAGCAGAAGAAGAGCGGCCGCAAGCTCGGCCGTGTGCTCGTCGAGGCGGGCTATGCCACCGAGGAGGGCATCGCGCGGGCGCTCGCCCGCCAGCTCGGCGCCGAATACATCGACCTCAAGGTCTTCCAACCCAAGCCCGAGCTCGTCAAGCTCTTGCCCGAGGCGCAGGCGCGGCGCTTCCGCGCCCTCGTCATCGATGAAAAGAACGGCCTGTTGCGCGTCGGCATGTCCGACCCGACCGATCTCGCCGCCTTCGACGAGATCGCCCGCATCGTCAAGCGCGACATCGATCTCGCCGTCGTTGCCGAAGGGCAGCTTTTGCCGCTCCTGGACCGCGTCTATCGCCGCACCGAGGAGATTTCGAGCCTCGCCAAGGACCTCACGCAGGAGATGGGCGACATCCCGCTCGAATTCGGCGCCCTCTTGGGCATCACGCCGGGCGCCGAGGATGCGCCGGTCGTCAAGCTCCTGCAGACCGTCTTCGAGGAAGCCGTCAAGACGCGCGCCTCGGACATCCACATCGAGCCGCAGGAAAAATCGCTCGTCATCCGCTTTCGCATCGACGGCGCACTGCACATCCAGACCGAGGCCGACGCCAAGATCGCCACGGCGCTCGTGCTGCGCCTAAAGCTCATGTCCGGCCTCGACATCTCGGAAAAACGGCTGCCGCAGGACGGCCGCTTCAACATCAAGCTGCGCGGCAACTCGGTCGACGTGCGCATTTCCACGATGCCGACCCAGTATGGCGAATCCGTCGTGATGCGCCTGCTCGCCCAGAACACGGGCCTGTTGCAGCTCGACAAGCTCGCCATGCCGCCGCGCGTTCTCGAGCGCTTCCGCCACGCGATCGCGCGTCCCTCCGGCATCGTGCTCGTCACGGGGCCGACTGGCTCCGGCAAGACGACGACGCTTTATGCGGCCTTGAACGAGCTCAACAAGCCGGATGTCAAGATCATCACCGTCGAAGACCCGGTCGAATACCGCCTGCCGGGCTTGAACCAGGTGCAGGTGCATGAGAAGATCGACCTTACCTTCGCGCGCGTCTTGCGCACCGCGCTGCGTCAGGACCCGGACATCATCCTGGTCGGCGAGATGCGCGACCAGGAGACCGCCGAGATTGGCATGCGCGCGGCGATGACCGGCCACCTGGTGCTCTCGACGCTGCACACCAACGATGCGCTCTCGACGCCGATTCGGCTCCTCGACATGGGCGTGCCGCGTTACATGGTGGCGCTCTCGATCCAGCTCGTGCTCGCCCAGCGGCTCGTGCGCGTCATCTGCCCCAACTGCAGCGAACCCTACCAGCCCGAGCCTTTCGAGCGCGAATGGCTCAAATACGAGCTCGGCGAGCGCATCGACCAGTTCAAATACGCCAAGGGGCGCGGCTGCGCACACTGCGCCAACACCGGCTACCAAGGCCGTCAGGCGGTCTATGAGTTCCTCGAGATGACCAATGCGCTGGTGGAGGCCGCCAACCACGGCGATCCCACCGAATTCATGCGCATCGGCCGTCAGCAGATGGCGGGACACACGCTGCGGCGCGACGCCGTGCGGCTCGTCGTGAATGGCCGCACGACGATCGAGGAAGCGATGCGCGTCTCAACCCAGCTCGACGAATGAGGAGCGGCTAGCCGATGCCTGCCTTCAGCTATCGCGGCCGCAACGGCGCCGGAGAAGTAGTCAGCGGCGTGCTCGAGGGCGCTAGCCCCGGCGCCATTGCCGATCTCTTGTTCGGCAGCGGTATTACGCCGCTCGAGATCAAGCCCGCGCCCACTGCCGCCCTCAAGCAGAAAGCGGCGGCGGGCAGTCCCACCGCGCTAGCGAGCCTATTCGGCCCCAAGATCGAGCATGTCGATGTGCTGCTCTTCACGCGCCAGCTCTACACGCTCTTGAAGGCCGGCGTGCCGATCATGCGCGCGCTCGCCGGCCTTCAAGAATCGAGCGCCAACCCGGCGATGAAGGCCGTGCTCGCCTCAATCCGCGAAAGCCTCGATTCGGGCCGGGAGCTTTCGATGTCGCTCGCGCGCCATCCGCGCGTCTTCACGCCTTTTTATCTCGCCATGGTGCGCGTCGGCGAGATGACTGGCCGGCTCGAAGAGGTCTTTTTGCGCCTCTTCGACCATCTGGAATTCGAGCGCTTCATGCGCGAGCAGGTGAAATCGGCGCTGCGCTATCCGATGTTCGTCATCCTCGCGATGGCCGTGGCGCTCTTCGTCGTCAACCTCTGGGTCATCCCCGCCTTCGCCAAGGTCTTCGCCGGCTTCGGCGCCGAGCTGCCCTTCATGACGCGTCTCTTGATCGGCTTTTCCGACTTCATGGTCGCCTGGTGGCCGGCCCTCATCGGCGGCCTCGCGGCCGCGGCCTTCGGCTTTCGCGCCTGGACGAAGACGCGGCGCGGCAAGTATCTCTGGGACAAATTGAAGCTCAGCATCCCGATCGCCGGCAAGATCGTCAGAAAGGCAACGCTAGCCCGCTTCGCGAGAAGCTTCGCGCTCGCCGGCCGCTCGGGCGTGCCGATCATCCAGGCGCTCGCCACCGTCGCGCAGACGGTCGACAACGACTACATCGCCGCCGAAGTAAACCGCATGCGCGACCAGGTCGAGCGCGGCGACTCGGTCTTGCGCGCCGCGATCGCCACGGGCGTGTTTACCCCCGTCGTGCTGCAGATGATCGCGGTAGGCGAAGAATCCGGCTCGCTCGACGAGATGATGGAGGAAATCTCCGGCATGTATCAAAGCGAGGTCGAATACGAATTGAAGACCCTTGCGCAGCAGATCGAGCCGATCCTCATCGTGCTCTTGGGCGCGATGGTGCTCATCCTCGCGCTCGGCATCTTCCTGCCGCTGTGGGACTTGGGCAAGGTGGCGGTGAAGAAATGATCCCAGATTGCCCATTGGAACGCGAGCGGCGCTCGCCGGCGAGGGCGAGGAGATGCGCGCACGGGCGACGAGTCCATAGCGGTGCCTCTGGACGAGGAGCACGGGCGCGTAGATACCGCCCGCAGCCCGAGCGCCGCCGCGTAGGGCAGTGCGAATGTCGTTGAGCTTCCTCATGGATGGCCTGCCCGGTCTAATGGACAATCTGGGATGATGCTAAGGTGCACCGCATGACATTCCCGCCGCCCGCCCCCGACTGGAAGTCCGCCTATGAGCGCATCGTTGCCGCCCTGCCCGCGGCGGCACAGCAAGTCTATGGCGAGCGTTTGAAGGCGCTGGTGCTCTTCGGTTCTGTGGCGCGCGGCACCCAGCGGCCCGACTCCGACATCGATCTCTTGCTGATCGCCGCCCCGCTGCCGCCGCAGCGCCTCGCGCGCATCATCGAGTTCGAAGCCGTGGAGGCTGCCCTCGCGCCTTTGCAGCGCGAAGCCCGCGCCCAGGGGGTCTTTGCCGAATTCTCGCCGCTCATCCGCACGCCGGAAGAACTCGAGGCCGGCAGCTTCGCCTTCCTCGACATCCCGGCCGAAGGGCGCTTTCTCTACGACCCCGCAGGCATCGCGCGCGACTACTTCGCGCGGCTAGCCATGCGTCTCGAAGCGCAGGGCGCCGAGCGGCGCACGATCCATGGCGCCCCCTACTGGCTCCTCAAGCCCGCCGCGAAACCCGGCGAGCCGATTCCGCTCTAGACGATGACCACCGACGAACTCGCCCGCGATTATTTCCGCCGCGTCCGCGTGCGCTGCCAGGTGCTCGACCTGCTCTTGGTACCCCTTGGTGTTCTGGGTGTCTTGGTAGTGAAAACTGGGGCTTTCAGGATGAAACGGTTTTCTGCCATGCACTCGCCACCTCATTCACACGGTGGCTTCACCCTGCTCGAGCTCGTCGTCGTCATCGCCATCATCTCCATCCTCGCCGCCGTCGCCCTGCCACGCCTCATCGAAACGCAGCGCGAGGCGCGC
This sequence comes from Rhodocyclaceae bacterium, assembly GCA_026415155.1. Lineage (GTDB taxonomy): Bacteria > Pseudomonadota > Gammaproteobacteria > Burkholderiales > Rhodocyclaceae > Sulfuricystis. Next base: position 2,378 of record JAOAHQ010000002.1, on the reverse strand, counting down.
ATTGCCAAGGCGCACGCCCTGCACGGCGCGCTCAAGACCGCGGCGGCGCTCGCCCGCGCGCGCTGCGAGCTCGACCTCATCGCCGCCCCCGCGAGCCTCCCCGCCGACAACTGCCAGGCCACGCCGCCGCGCGTGCTCATGGACGGCCATGTGGTCGAGATCGTCAACCGCTTTCCGGCCGCCTCGGCCGCCGGCATCGACGCCGCCGCGGATCTGAACCTCGCCGCCGACGGCCTCACCGTCGATGGCCCCGGCTGCCCGGAAGGGGCGCGCTGCTTCGATCTCGTCGGCGGCACGCCGCCTGGCTGCCGCATCACCTACCAGCCAGCTACGCTTTCCGGCGGCATGATCGTCGCGCCCGTGATCAGCGTCGTCACTACAGGTTGTTGAGCCCGCGCCGTAAACGCCTTAAACTTTCGTCCAACTTTTTTTCAGGAGGCACCGCCATGGCCCGCACCCGCACTCAAACCGGTTTCACCCTCATCGAACTCATCGTCGTCATCGTCATCCTCGGCATTCTGGCGGCGACGGCGTTGCCGAGGTTCATCGATTTTTCCAGTGATGCTTCCAGTGCAGCAGCAGCAGGGGTAGCGGGCGGCCTCGCTTCCGCATCCGCGCTCAATTACGCTGCAAAGACTGCTGGCAAAACCGTTACCCCTGCCACCATCATCGGCAAGAAGTGTACTGACACGGATACGGGTAGCTTTTGGGATATGCTTCAAGGCGGCAAACCGGCGAACATGACTTTATCCGGTTCTGGCGAGTGTGCGTCTGCCGGTACAACCGTAAGCTGCACTGTGACCGAGACCAAGGGCGGAACAGCGAACGCTGTGATTACCTGTTATTGATGGGCTACGGAAATCGAGGTCAGACCACGATTACCGTAAGCGTCAAAAGTCGGCGCTGGCGAGACGGCGGCCCGGTCGCCCCGGGCCGTTGTGTTTCAGGAGGTTCGATCTGATAATCTAGGCGCATGGCCACGATTACTTTCGATACCCACAAATTCGTCAAGCAACTCACCGAGGCCGGCATGCCGTTGCGGCAGGCCGAGATTTTGGCCGAGGAACAGGCACGCTTGATTGACGACCGCCTAGCGACCAAAGACGATCTCGAACGCCTGGAACTGCGTTTGACCCTGCGCCTGGGAACGATGATGGCCGCGTCTATCGCCGTTGTTGCAGCCTTGGTGAAATTGCTCTGAAAGTCGGCGCCGGGCCAACGGCATGGAAAGTGGTAGAAAATCGGGAGACCACGATTACCTAAAGCGTCAAGAGTTGGCTCTGACAAGACGGCGGCCCGGTTAATCCGGGCCGTTGTGTTTCATGGCGGCGTTTCTGCTAGGCTTTGGACATGGCAACGATCGCGTTTGACACTCTCAAGTTCGCCGAGCGGCTCAAGGCTGGCGGCGTACCCGAAGCGCAGGCCAAGGCCGAAGCGGAAGCCTTGGCTGCCGCGCTTGCCGAAGCGTTGGATCAGCAACTTGCCAGCAAGCGCGATGTCGATAAGAGCGATGATCGCCTGAACCTCGTCCAGTGGATGATCGGCTTCAACCTCGCCTTTACGATGGCCGTGCTCTGGAAGGTCTTCGGCTAGCAGAAATTCGGCGCTAGCGAGACGGCGGCCCGGAGTCTGCCGGGCCGCTTTGTTCGAGGCCACCCCGATCGATGGGTGCATAATCCGCCCATGGACTTCGTGCTGACAGATCATGCCCGCCAGGAAGCCCAGCGCCGGCAGATTCCCCTCGAATGGATTGAGGCGACGCTCGCCAGCCCGGAGCAGGTCGCTCATGGCACGAATGGGCGCAAGGTGTTCCTGTCGCGCGTGGTCGCCGAAGGCAAGGCGTATCTCGTGCGGCTGATCGTCGAAGACTGGCATCAGCCGCCGGTCGTCGTGACGGTTTATCGAACCAGCAAGATCGAGAAGTATTGGAGCAAGCCATGAAAGTGGACTATGACTCTCAGGTCGATATTCTCAGCGTCGTTTTCAGCGATGCCCCAGTCGAAGAATCCGATGAGGTCAGGCCCGGCGTGATCATCGATTACGATAGTGCCGGCAATGTGGTGGGCTTGGAGATTCTCGACGCGAGTCGTCGGGTGCAGAATCCCGCCGCCATGGAATTCGTCGTCAAGGCGGCATGAGCGAAGAAAATCGAGATCACAGCCCCCATTGGGCTTTAACCCAGATTGTCCATTAGACCGGGCTGGCAAGGGATGACGAGGCAAAACCGACATGGCAGCGCCCTACGCGGCGGCGCTCGGGCTGCGGGCGGCATCCGCGCGCCCGTGCTCCTCGTCCAGAGGCACCGCTATGGACTCGTCGCCCGTGCGCGCATCTCCTCGCCCTCGCCGGCGAGCGCCGCTCGCGTTCCAATGGACAAT
>JAOAHQ010000056.1 GCA_026415155.1 Rhodocyclaceae bacterium | reverse complement strand
AGGCCGAGCCCACCTGGTCATTGCCCGCGCCGGTCCGAATGAACACCGTCCCGGTCTGCCCCGCAAGCAGGCTCGTGTTGATGAAGTTGTGGCCCTCGCCCGCATCAACGAAGTGATCGCCCGAACCGAGGTCTATCGTGTCGCCGCCCGCCGCCGTCGAGATCACGTGGCTGCCGCCCCTGAGGCGGATGCGGTTGTTGCCCCCCAGGGCATAGATCGTGAAGTTGCCCGGCCCCTGGGCCTCGAGGACATCGTTGCCCGCCTCGTTGATGACGGTGTGATCGCCCCCGTAGGTGAAGGTGACCGTGTCGTCGCCCGGCCCGGTGTAGTGAAGCCCGTGGAGCGTGCCGGTCCTCAGCGTATCGGCCCCCGCCCCCAGGTCGGTGAAGGCGATGCCGGTGGTGCTGCTTACGGTGTGGCTGCCTGCCGCTCCGTCAAAGAGCAGCAGATCATCGCGGCCGGATTCCGAGTTCCGGTAGATCAGCGGCAGCAGGTCAATCGCCGTCTGCGCCTGCGGGTCCCCCGCCGCGCGCAGGTTCCTCAGTCGCAGCCCGACATTGCGCGGGTCCTCGTTGAGCACCAGAAAATCCGTCCCCGCCGAGTACGCCGCCCGCGGAAAGATCTCCCGGAACCAGGTGCCGAACACCAGAAAACGCGCCGCATAGTGCTCGCGCACCCGCGCCCAGGCGCCCTCCAGAATCGAGGCTTGCACGGCATCCGGATTCGCGCCCGTCTGCACGTTCCGATAGGGCGTGCCGGTGAAGACCTCCAGCGCGGCCAGGCGCCGCGCATCCATCGCCGGGCCGCGGCTTGCGGGAGGAATCCCCTCGACCCCCGCCCAGCGATAAAGCAGCGCATCGAGCCCGCCAAGCAACTGCTGCGGGCCGCCGGCAAGAAGGCCGCGCACCTGGGCCTCCAGCCCCTCATCGCGCGCCATCGCCCCGCGCAGCGAGCGCATCGCCCCATAGCCCCGAAAATCCGGCAGCCCCTCCAGCGCAGGCGCCTCGGCCAGCGGCGCATGCACCGCCCCAATCAGCGTCTGGCGCTCAAGCAGCGCATCGCCCACAAGCCGCACCGAGCCATCGGCGAGCGTGTAGCTGCCAAGCTCGGTGAGGATCGTTCCCGGGTTCGACGCCGGCGCCGTAAAGGGCGTATGGGCAAGCGAAATGGACCTCAGCTCATACTCGCCGATCGGCCGCAGCTCGCCCGCATCCACATCCCCGTCGCCATTCAGATCGCGCCAGAGCTTCAGCTCGGCAAAGACTCGATCGGCGGCATCAATGCGCCCATCGCCATTGCCCCCGGCCTCGGGCAGATCGTGGCGCGCCAGCTCGGCAAAGCCCGTCTCGGTCTCGCTGCCGAAGAGCTCACCGATGTCGCGCACCTCCCCATCGCCGTCGGCATCGAGCACCAGAAACGCATCCGTCGGCCCGATCCAGCCCACGCGCTCGCGTACCCCGTCGCCATCGAGATCGAAGTTCGCCTGCGAGGCCGACACCTGCACAAGCTGAATGCCGTCGCCGGCCAGATCCAACACCAGCGGATCGCCCCGGAAAATGCGCCAGCTGCCCGCCGCCCGCTGATACTCCCCCAGCACATCAAACGCCACCCGGTAACTGGGCAGATCCACCACCCCGTTCCCATCCGGGTCGGTGCCGGTGCCAGGCTCCACGGGGAATCCTGCGATCGGATTCGTCGCGGCGCTCAGCCTTTGCAGAACCGACGCTCCAAAAGCGCCGAACACAAGCTCGAATCGTGCGGCAAGTCCCTCCAGCAGGCTTCGCGCGGTTTGCGTGCCCAGGTCCAACGCGCGGCGGCCCTCTGCCAGAACACTCGCCCCGATCGCGGCGACGCGTTCCTGACCCAGGCCGGCGATCTCCGCCACGCGCTCGAACTGATCGGCCATGAGCGCAACCAAGGAGTCGTAAAAGGCTTTCGCCTTCACCGCCGCATCGGCTGCGCCTGATACGGCCTGCTCATAGGCGCTAAAGAGCGGCGCAAACTTGGCGGCGGCGCTTGACACCACTTCCCGATAAACGCGCACGGTCGCCTCCAGCGCCTCGACCGAGGCCGCAACTCTAGCCTCGTGCTGCAACCTGCCGAACTCGCTGACGCTTCTCGCGATTCCCATCACGGAGGCAAGCCTCTCGCGCGCCGCCACCAGCGCGGCCTCGCCTTCTGGCAAAACCCGCGACTCGACAAAGTCCTTCAACCCCGAACCGATGACAAGGGAGGCGGCGGCCACGGGGATGACGCCCGTCGCCGTCGAAGCATGCCGCAGCGCCGCATAGTCAATGCTTGCGAGAACGTTGTACTCGGAATCCGTGAGCAACCCTGCCTGGGCCTGATTGTCCAGAGCAGCATGCACCAGGGCGTTGAGCTCCTCGCCGTCGGCAAACTGTATCGCCAGAGTCAGCGCCCCTGCGACCCTGATCATGGCCTCAGCCTCGTTGAAGCGCCCGTCGCTCGCGAAGTTGCTCAAGGCCGCAGCAAGCGGCTGGGAACGGCGAATACTGAGGTACGACACCGCGACCGGCACCGCTTCGCTGAGCTGTCGGCCATTGCTTAGCGCCCTTTCAAACGTCTCAAGGCGATGTGCATCAAGAAAAGACAACGCCAAGCCAGGCAGCGGGCGCAGATCAAGCTCGACAACGTTTCCGCCTACATGCCCTTCACCGAGCCGGCTGACAAGGTCATCGCGAACCCGAAAGTGCGTAACCCGAACACCGGCCATCCGCTCGGCAATGTCTGCGGCCGGAATCGCCAGATTCTGCGTGAGTGCGGCGACGCCGCCCAGCGCATTGAAGGTGGTCAGCGTCACCGCTGCTCCAGGATTCGACGCCCGATACTCGTACGCCGCAAACTGCGCAAGCGCACCCCCGAGGCTATGGCCGGTGAAGTGAACCGCAGCATTAGAGCCCTGTGCGGCCTCCCTGATTCCATCAAAAACAAGATCTCGCGCGCCGTTCCATTGAGTCCACCCAAGGTTGAGGTCCGTGAATGCATCGCGGGCACTTCGTTCGGTTCCCGCGAATGCGACAAGCACTTCGTCCGTCTGAGCGTTGTGGTAGAGCTCCGCATGAAACCCCGTTTCGGAGTGAAAAATCGGTCGCACCCATTCAAAGCCGCCGATGACCGGCTGCGGCGCACGGCCGCGGCCGGCGGCATAGGCCTCGCGTGCAGCCTGAAGCGCCGTGCGAGCAACAGCTTCCGAACTCACGGTTTACCCTTTCCACAAAGATGAATGACCTTGAAGGTCCGTTTGTCCACGCTTATCAGCAGATCGCCCTGCCCGGTGCTGGGCGAATGCGAAAA
>JAOAHQ010000063.1 GCA_026415155.1 Rhodocyclaceae bacterium | reverse complement strand
TGCCGCTACCTTACCGGCAAGCGGGCGACTTCAAGTACGAACACGTGCGCAAGGCGCTCACCAAGGCGGGGCTTGGCGATTTCACCTTCGCTGGCGTCAATGAGGACAAGGAAAAAGACGTGCTCGTCAAACTGCCCGCATGGCAGACGCTGCGTAAGGCGATGAAAGACAAGGGGCTCGAAACCGAGTGGGAGGGCCTGGCCGGGCGTGCCATTGGTGGCGACCCGGCGATGCTCGATGCCATCGCCTGGGTGCTCTCCGTCTTCAAGGACGGCGCCGAGGTCGAGGCCGAGCTCGCCAAGCTGAACCTACCGGGCGGCGAGAAGATGATCGAGGCGCTCTCGGAGGTGAGTTTCGACAAGTTCCACAACCTCTCGCTCAAGGCACTCCGAAAGATCGTGCCGCACATGGAGGGCGGCCTGCGCTACGACGAGGCCTGCCAGGCGGCCGGCTACCACCACAGCCAGCCGCAGGCTGGCGAGGGGAAAAAATCGCGCTTCCTGCCGCCGCTCTATTCCGGCCGCGACAAGGATGGCCGGATGATCTTCAATGACCGCTTGGACGTGCCGCGTAATCCCGTCGTGCTGCGCGCGCTCAACCAGGCGCGCAAGGTGATGAATGCCTTGATCCGGGAATACGGCTCGCCTGCGGCCGTGCACATCGAGATGGCGCGCGACCTCTCACGGCCCTTTGACGAGCGCAACAAGATCCGAAAGGCGCAGGAGGAATACCGCGAGAAGAACGAAAAAGACAAAGCCGCCTTCGCCGCCGAATACGGCATCGCCGCGAAAAGCCGCGAGTTCGAGAAGTTCCAACTCTACCGCGAGCAGCAGGGCAAATGCGCCTACTCGCTCAAGCCGCTCGATCTGCACCGCGTGATCTTCGAGCCCGGTTATGCCGAGGTGGACCATGTCCTGCCCTATTCGCGCAGCTTCGACGACAGCAAGAACAACAAGGTGCTCTCGCTCACCGAGGAAAACCGTAACAAGGGCAACCGCACGCCCTACGAATACCTGATGGCGATCGACCCCTCGGGCGAGCGTTGGCGCGAGTTCGCCGCCTTTGTCGAAGCGAACAAGAACTACCGCCTCGCCAAACGCCAGCGTCTGTTGCGCAAGGATTTCACGAGCAAGGCCGCCGAGGAGTTCCGCGCGCGCAACCTGTACGACACGCGCTATATCTGCCGCTTCTTCAAGAACTGGGTCGAAAATCATCTTCAGCTCGCCGAAAAGGTCGAGGCCGACGGCACGGTGTTGCCCGTTGCCAAGCGCTGCGTGGTGTTGAACGGCCAGACCACCGCCTTCCTGCGCGCTCGCTGGGGCTTGCTGAAGATCCGCAGCGAGAGCGACCGCCACCATGCCCTCGACGCCGCCGTCGTCGCCGCTTGCAGCCACAGCATGGTCAAGCGCCTGGCCGATTATTCGCGGCGCAGGGAACTCGAAAACCTGCGCGCCGGCTTCCCCGACCCCGAGACCGGCGAAATCCTCGATCCGGCGATGTTCCAGCGCCTCGCCGAACATTTCCCCGAGCCTTGGCCGCATTTCCGCCAAGAGTTGCAGGCGCGCTTATTCGTGGACGACGCGGAGGAGCTACGCACTCGCCTGGAGGTGTTTGGCACCTATTCCAAGGAGGCGCTCGCCGCCGTGCGGCCGCTGTTCGTCTCGCGCGCGCCGCAGCGGCGAAATGGCGGCGCGGCGCATAAGGACACCATCTATGCTCAGCCTGAACGCTTGAAGGCCCAAGGCGGCGTGACACAGCGCGTGCCGCTGGCGAGCCTCAAGCTCGCCGACCTCGAC
>JAOAHQ010000052.1 GCA_026415155.1 Rhodocyclaceae bacterium | reverse complement strand
TACAAGTGGATCGTCGCCGAAGCGGCCAAGAAGGCGCTGGGGCTCGAGCGCATCCAGGAACGCGTCTTCATCGTGCACCTCATCAACGACAAGAACGATCCGCAGCGCATCGCCGGTGCGGCGGGCTTCTCGGTGCGCGAGAACAAGATCTACATCTACAAGGCCAAGGCCATCCTGCTCGCGGCCGGTGGCTGCGTGAACATCTTCCGTCCCCGCTCCGTCGGCGAGGGCACGGGCCGCGCCTGGTACCCGGTGTGGAATGCCGGTTCGACCTACGCGATGGCGGCCGAAGCCGGCGCCGAGCTCACCATGATGGAAAACCGCTTCGTGCCGGCCCGCTTCAAGGACGGCTACGGTCCGGTCGGCGCCTGGTTCCTGCTCTTCAAGGCCAAGGCGATCAACGCCTACGGCGAAGACTACATGGCCAAGAACAAGGAGCTGCTCAACGACTACCCGCCCTATGGCCAGGCCACCGTGCCCGCTTCCTGCTTGCGCAACCACCTGATGCTCAAGGAAATGCAGGAAGGCCGCGGCCCGATCTACATGGATACCGTCACGGCGCTCGCCAAGCTGCGCGAGACCCTGACGCCGAAGGAAGTCAAGCACCTCGAAGCCGAGGCTTGGGAAGACTTCCTCGACATGTGCGTCGGCCAGTGCGGCATCTGGGTCGGTGAAAACATCGAGCCCGAGAAGAAGATGTCCGAGCTCATGCCGACCGAGCCCTATCTGCTCGGCTCGCACTCCGGCTGCTGCGGCATCTGGGTCTCCGGCCCGACCGACGTCGGCGCGCCGACCGCGGATGATCCCGAGTTCGCCGAGCCCGACGTACCGGCCCACCTGCCGCGCGGCTGGAACTGGGGCTATCGCGGCATGACCACCGTCAAGGGGCTCTTCACCGCCGGCGACGGCGTGGGCGCCTCCGGCCACAAGTTCTCCTCGGGTTCGCATACCGAAGGGCGCATCGCGGCCAAGGCGATGGTCAAGTACGCGCTCGACCACGCCGACTTCAAGCCCGAGTTCGACGAGACGCCCGAGCAGATCGCCGAGCTGATCTGGAAGCCGGTGCGCAACTTCCTGCAGTACAAGGACTACACGACGGCCATCGACGTCAACCCCAACTACATTACGCCCAAGATGCTGCAGTTCCGTCTGCAGAAGATCATGGACGAGTATGTGGCCGGTGTCGCGACCTACTACAAGACCAACGACAAGATGCTGGCCGTGGCCGAAGAGAAGCTCGAGATGCTCAAGGAAGACGCCCAGAAGATGCGTGCCAAGGATCTCCACGAGCTCCTGCGCGCCTGGGAGAACTACCACCGCATCCTGACGGCCGAGGCCCACATGAAGCACATCCAGTTCCGCGAAGAAAGCCGCTATCCCGGCTTCTACTATCGCACCGACAAGAACTTCATCGATGAGAAGAACTGGCACTGCTTCGTGAACTCGATCTACGACAAGAAGACCAAGAAGTGGACGGTCTTCAAGCGTAAGCACGTCGATCTCGTCGACAAGTCCAAGCTGTTCAAGCCTGCCCAGCCGCACTAAGCCGCGAGCAGCTTGTAACATCCCAGGGCCGGAGGCCAGGCGGGCTTCCGGCCTGTTTTTTTCATCCGCATCACCCGTTGCAAGAAAGGTTCACCATGTCCCAGCCCGACATTCCCATTCCTGGCAGCCCCGTCGTGCCGACCATGTACGACGGCAGCAAAGTCATCCAGTTCTCCTGCCACAAGGGCATCGGCTGCTGGAATGCCTGCTGTGCCAACATCGACATCACACTGACGCCCTACGACATCATCCGCCTCAAAAAGCGCTTGGGGCTCTCTTCGACGCAATTTTTGCGCGACTACACCGTGCCCTTCGAATTCGAGAAGGATGGCATCGCCGGCGTCAAATTTCGCCCCGTCGAGGGCGGCACGGCCTGCCGTTTCATGACGCCCGAGGGGTGCGCGGTCTATGAGGATCGCCCGACCGCCTGCCGCTACTATCCGGTGGCGCTCTTGTCGATGCGCAAGCAGGACGAATACACCGACACCCAGTCCTATGCGCTCGTCGAAGAGGCGCATTGCCTGGGCCACCAGGTCGCTCGCAAACTCAGCATCGATGAATACCGGGCCGAGCAAGGCGCCGTCGAATACGACGAGCTCGCGCGCGGCTGGCGTCAGCTCGTGCTGAAGAAGAAATCCGCCGGCCCCGCGATCGGCGCGCCCTCGCTCAAGAGCCGCCAGCTCTTCTTCATGGCTTGTTACGACATCGACACCTTCCGCGACTTCGTCACGAGCGAAGCCTTCAACAAGCTCTTCAAGCTCGACGAGGCGATGCGCGCGATGCTGATGGAGGACGACGTCGAACTGATGCAGTTCGCCTTCCGCTTCTTGAAGCAGGTGCTCTTTGGCGAAAAGAGCATCGAGATCGACGAAGCGGCAGCGCAGGAGCGCCTCAAGAAATGGCAGGAACGCCAGGCGAAGATCGAGGAAGAGGCGCGCAAAAAGCGCGAGGAATACGAGCGCATGCTCGCCGAAGAGGGCATCGACGAGGATGCCTCCGGCCTCGGCTATTATCCGGACGACGAGCTCGACGGCAGCTGCAAGCTCTGATCAGACCTTGTAGAACTCCCGATACCAGGCGACGAAGTTGGCGACGCCGGTCTCGACGGGGGTATTCGGCCGATAGTCGAATTCCTCGACGAGATCCGTGACGTCGGCATAGGTATCTGGCACATCGCCTGCCTGCAAGGGCAGGAGCTCCATCTCTGCCTGCTTGCCGAGCGCTTTTTCCAGCGCGGCGATGTAGTCGAGCAATTCGACGGGGCGGTTGTTGCCGATGTTATAGACGCGCCAGGGCGCGCGGCTCGTGCCCGGATCGGGATGATCGCCGCTCCAGGCGGGATTGGGCGTGGCGGGCCGGTCAAGCACGCGGATCACGCCTTCGACGATGTCGTCGATGTAGGTGAAGTCGCGCCGGTGCTTGCCATAGTTGAAGACCGGAATCTTCTCCCCGGCGAGGATGGCCTTGGTGAATTTGAACAGCGCCATGTCGGGCCGGCCCCAGGGGCCATAGACGGTGAAGAAGCGCAGGCCCGTCGTGGGGAGCTGGTAGAGGTGGCTGTAGGTGTGCGCCATCAGCTCGTTTGCTTTCTTGCTTGCGGCATAAAGCGAGAGCGGGTGATCGACGTTGTGGTGCACCGAGAAGGGCATCGCCGTGTTAGCGCCATAGACGCTCGAGCTCGAAGCATAGACGAGGTGTTCGACGCCGTGGTGGCGGCAGCCTTCGAGGAGGTGGGCGAAGCCGACGAGGTTGCTCTCGACGTAGGCGAGCGGGTTTTCGATCGAGTAGCGCACGCCGGCCTGGGCGGCGAGATTGACGACGCGCTGCGGCTTGTAGGTCGCGAAGCACTCCTCGATGGCCCGGCGGTCGGCGAGATCGATGCGCAGGTGCGTGTAGTTGGGGTGATTGGCATGGCGCGCCAGCCGCGCCTCCTTGAGCGAAGGGTCGTAGTAGTCGTTGTGGTTGTCGATGCCGATGACCGTATCGCCCCGTGCGAGCAAGCGCAGCGTGAGCGCAGAACCGATGAAACCGGCGGCGCCGGTGACGAGTACTTTCATGGGGAATCCTCGAGGTGGCTGATGATGAAGCGATGCTTGCCAGATGGGCTGCGTGCGATCGCCGGCACGTATTTAATCGCGAAATCGACGTTGGCGCCGAGTTCTGCCTTCACCGCCGCGGCGATGCGCGCGGCCGCGATCGCATCGAGCGGCGCGCCGACGAGCTCGAGACGCAGCTGGAAAGGGGGTTCCTGCACGAAGCGGTAGGCTTCGATCGCCGTCAGGCCATAGAGCAGGCGGTTGAAGAAGGCCGGGTGGAGCCGCCGGCCGTCGGGTGTGCGGATGAAGTCGTTGTGGCGGCACAGGCTCATCGCCATGAGCGGGAACGGCAGGCCGCAGCGGCAGCGCTCGTCGAGGAGCTCGCCGCAATCGCCGTTTTCATAGCGGATCATCGGCATCAGCCGGTTGGTGAGCGAGGTGACGAGAAGCCGCCCTTCGCGCGATTCGAGCCAGACGAGATCGGTAAAGACATGCATGCGGCCTAAGCGGCAATCGCAGGCGATGTTGGGGATCTCGCGGCTGCCATACTGGTTGAACACCTTGCAGCCAAAGGCGCCCTCGATCGTCTCGCGCATCGCCTCGCTGAGCATCTCGGCGGTCGAATAGACGCCAATGAGCGTCTTAGGCATGGGCGGACGCTCGTAGAGGATTGAGCAGAAAACGCGCCGCTTGCAAGCGGCCTGCTAGACTTTCCTCCCACGAGAAAAAGACGAAGGCCCATCATGACCCCAACAGCGATCAAAACAATCACGCCGGCGCTGGAAAGACTTGCCCGCGCGCCCTATTACCAGCCCGTCGCCGACGAGGTGGCCTTGTTCGAGGCGGCGGCGCAAAAGCGCTTGCCAGTGCTGCTCAAAGGCCCCACCGGCTGTGGCAAGACGCGCTTTGTCGAATACATGGCCTGGAAGCTTGGCCGCCCGCTCGTGACGGTGGCCTGCCACGACGATCTCACCACGGCCGATCTCGTCGGCCGCTATTTGATCGTCGGCGAGGAGACGGTCTGGCTCGACGGCCCCTTGACCGCCGCGGTGCGCAATGGCGCGATCTGCTATCTCGACGAGATCGTCGAAGCGAGGAAGGACACCACGGTGGTGATCCATCCGCTCGCCGATACACGGCGCGCCTTGCTGGTCGATAAGCGCGGCGAGCTCATCCAGGCCCCTGACGAGTTCATGCTCGTGATCTCCTACAACCCGGGCTACCAGAGCGTGCTCAAGGAGATCAAGCCCTCGACGCGCCAGCGCTTCGTCGCGCTCGAATTCGACTATCCAGAGCCGGAGCTCGAGGCGCGCATCGTCGCCAACGAAGGGGGCGTCGATCTCGAGATGGCCAAGAAGCTCGTCAAGCTCGGGGAACTGACGCGCAACCTCAAGGGGGCGGGGCTCGACGAAGGCGCGAGCACGCGGCTGCTCGTGCATGCCGCGCAGCTCATCGGCGCCGGCATGGCGCCCAGTGCGGCCTGCATTGCCGCCGTGGCGCGGGCGCTTTCCGACGACCCCGACATGAATGAAACGCTGGACGATCTGGTGCGGGCCGTCTTTTGACTGACAGACGCTTGTTCGAGCACGAGCTCGAGGAAAAGCTCGATGCCCTGCTGTTCGCCTCGCCTTCGCACCGCTCGATCGAGCGGCTCGCGGGGCTCCTGGCGCCCTTGCCGCGCCGCCACCAGGAGCTCGTGCTGCATTGGGCGGGCGTGGCGGCGCAGACCTATGCCGAGATCGGCTATCTGATCGCGACCCTGGCTCCCCAGGTGCTCACCCGGCTCGATGAGCAGGATTTCGCGGCCTGGGTGATCGCCGGCCTCGATGCCTATGACAAGGAAGGGCTGCGGCCGGCGATGGAAACCCTGCGCGACCTCGAAGGCTTCATCGCCGTCAAAGAGGGCCGCGCCTTCGTGCGCTTCGCCGAGATCGAGCCGCGCCTGACGCGCTTCGTGCAGGGGCTCGCGGGGCGGCCGCTTGCCTTGAAAGCAGGCGCTTACCCCTGGACCGACACCGAGACGATCTATCTGCCCGAGCGCCTCGCCCTTGGCCGCAGCGCCGAAGAGAACCGCCGCCTCTATCAGGCGCTCGCCGTCCTGCTGTGGGCGCAGACCCACTACGGCACCTTCGCGATCGACCTCGAAGCCGAGCTCGCCCGCTGGCCAGAACGCGAGCAAGCGCTCACCTGGCTCGCCCAGCTCGAGACCGTGCGGCTTTCCGCCTGCGTCGAGCGCGCCTTGCCGGGGCTGGGGCGGCTCCTCGCCGAAGCGCGCGGCGCGTGGCCAGCCGAGCTGGCCGCGGCCTTGCCCGAATTGCAGGCGCCAGACGCGACGGTGGCGACCTCCTTGCGCTGGCTCGATCATTTCATGTCGGCGGGGGCCGTGCCGCCAGCGCCGAGTTTGCATCCGCGCCTCGATCCCGCTACGGCCTGGCGCGTGCGCAACGAACGCATCGCGCGCGAGATCGCCACCCTGCGCCAGGCGCTCGCGGCCTTGAAATCCGCCGCGGGCGGCCGGGCTGCCGCCGAGGAAAGCTTCACCGCGCGCCGGGACGACGAGACCGGGACGGTGGAAATCCTGCTCGCCGGCGAGGCCGTCAAACTGCCCGACGCGGCGCAGGCGGCGCTGCACTCGCTCGTGCTGGATCTCGGCGCGCTGCCGCCCGAGGCGCTCACGCCGGCCGGCGAGGGCGCCTGGACGCCGTCTGAGGCGCGCGGCCCGGGGCCGCAGGGGGTGAGCGAACGCAAGGCCGATGCTTACTACGACGAGTGGGACTATCAGCGCAATGCTTATCGGCGTGGCTGGTGCCATGTCTATGAGATGCCGGTCAAACCCGGCGACGGAGCCTTCGTGCGCGAGACGCGCCGGCGCTACGCGGCCTTCATCGCCCAGCTCAAGCGCCGCTTCGAAGCGGTGCGCGGGGAGGATCGCATCCTGGGCCGCCAGCCCGAGGGGGAGGAGATCGACCTCGATGCGCTCGTCGAGGCGGTCAATGACAGGAAGAGCGGCGCCGAACCCTCGCCGCGGCTCTTTTGCCGGCGCATGCGCAACGACCGCAGCCTCGCGGCGATGTTCATGGTCGATATGAGCGGTTCGACCAAGGGCTGGGTCAATGACGCCGAACGCGAGGCGCTCGTGATGCTCTGCGAGGCGCTCGAAGCCCTGGGGGATGCCTACGCGATCTACGGCTTTTCAGGCTGGACGCGCACGCGCTGCGACATCTACCGCATCAAGGGCTTCGATGATCGCTACGACGACGCCGTGCGCGCGGCGATCGACGGCATCGAGGCGAAGGATTACACGAGGATGGGCGTGGCGATCCGGCATCTGACGCAGCTGCTTGCCGCGCAAGCAGCGCGCCACAAGCTGCTCGTCATGCTCTCCGACGGGCGTCCGGACGACTTCGGCGATGAATACCGCGGCACCTATGGCATCGAGGATACGCGCCGTGCGCTCCTCGAAGCGCGCCGGCAGGGCATCCGGAGCTACTGCGTGACGATCGACCGCCACGGCCAGGATTACTTGAAGCACATGATGGGGCCGGCGGCCTTCACGGTGCTCGACGACGTCAAGAAGCTGCCGTTGAAGCTTGCCGACATCTACCGCCGCCTCACGGTATGAATCTTTTGTAATAGGGCCTAGCGGGGGCCGGGCAGCGCAGGCGGGCATCGGCTTCGGTATGATTGACCGCCATGTCCTGCCACGACGACCTCAACAAAAGCGAGGCGCGCTTCCGCACGCTGTTCGCCAACATGACCACCGGCATGGCGCTCAACGTGCTGGTGCGCGCCGCGGACGGGCAGGCGGAGGACTTCCGCCTGCTCGAGGTGAATCCCGCTTTCGTGCATCACACGGGGCTGCCCGCCGAGGCCGTGATCGGCCGGCTCGGCAGCGAGGTGTTCGCCGCCCATGCGCCCGCGCTGCTCGATCTCTTCGCCCAGGTCGTCGCCACACGCCAGCCGCGCGAGTTCGAGTTCCGGTTCGAACCGCTTAACCGCGACTTCCACGTGCGCGCCTATGTGACGCATGGCGACCATTTCGCGACGATCTTCGAGGACATCACGGCGCGCAAGCAGGCCGAGGAGACCACGCGCATCATGGCGACGGTGTTCTCGAACAGCAACGAGGCGATCCTCATCACCGATGCCAACAATCGCATCGTCGCCGTCAATGCCGCCTTCGAGCGCATGACCGGCTATGAGGCCGACGACGTGATCGGCGAGGATCCGAAGATCCTCTCCGCTGGCCAGACGCCGCCCGAGGTCTATCGCGACATGTGGGCTGCGCTCAAGGAGCGCGGCGCCTGGCAGGGCGAGCTGCTCGACCGGCGCAAGAACGGCGAAACATTCCCGAAGTGGCTGTCGATCTCGGTGGTGCGCGATGCCCAAGGCCAGATCGCCAACTACATCGGCAGTTTCGTCGACATCTCCGAGCGCAAGGCGAACGAAGAGCGCGTGCGCTTTTTGGCCCACCACGATGCGCTCACTGGGCTACCCAACCGCTTCAGCCTGCAAGAGCGGCTTGCCCAGGCGCTCGGCTTTGCGGCGAGAAACCGCAAGAAGCTGGCCCTGATGCTGATCGACCTCGACAACTTCAAGGCCATCAACGATACCCTCGGCCATCCAGTCGGCGACAAACTGCTCATCGAGGTGGCGCAACGGCTCAAAGGTGCCGTGCGCGGCAGCGACATCGTCGCGCGGCTGGGCGGCGATGAATTCGTCGTCGTGCTGCCCGACATCGAGCTGCCCGCCGATGCCGCGCACGTGGCCGAGAAGATCCTCAAGGCCATTGCCGCGCCGATCAAGATCGATGGCCAGACCTTGCACACGAGCCCCAGCATCGGCATCTGCCTGTTCCCTGAGGATGCCGACTGCGGCGAAGAGCTCATGAAGCGCGCCGACGTGGCGATGTATCACGCCAAGGCGCAGGGGCGGGCCAATTTCCAGTTCTTCACCGACGAGCTGCAGCAGGCCACGCTGGTGCGGCTAGCGATCGAAAACGATCTGCGCGAGGCGCTCGAGGCGGGACAGTTTGCGCTTTTCTACCAGCCGCAGCTCGATTTGCGCACCGGCCGCATCTCGGGCGTCGAGGCGCTGCTGCGCTGGCGGCATCCCGAGCGCGGCTGGGTGCCGCCGGACGTGTTCATTCCCGTGGCCGAGGAGACCGGCCTGATCGCCGAACTCGGCGACTGGGTGCTGCGCGAAGCCTGCGCGCAGCTTTCGCGCTGGCAGGAGGCGGGCATCACGGGCCTGCGCATGTCGGTGAATCTCTCGGCGCATCAGTTCCTCGATCCGCAGCTCGCCTGCCGCATCGCGGCGATCCTGTCTGAGAACGCGCTCGCCGCGAGCCAGCTCGATCTCGAAGTGACCGAATCGATGTCGATGCGCTCGCCGCAAGAGACCGTCAAGCTCATGGAAACGCTCACCCAGCTTGGCATGAGCCTGTCGATCGACGACTTTGGCACCGGCTATTCGTCGATGGCCTACCTGAAGCTCTTTCCGATCCGCACGCTGAAGATCGACCGTTCCTTCGTGCGCGACATCGAGACAGACCCCAACGACGCGCAGATCTGCGACGTCACCGTGCTCTTGGCGCACAAGCTGGGCCTGGAGACCGTCGCCGAAGGCGTCGAGACGCCCGAGCAGCTCAAGTTCCTGCTCTCGGTGGGCTGCGAGCGCATCCAGGGCTTCCTGATCAGCCCGCCCTTGCCGGCGGACGAGGTGGCGGACTTCATCCGCCAGCACCGCCCGCTCGATTGGCTCGGCACGACCGAGCTTTGGAACTAGCGCGTTCCCCAGACGGCGTAGAGCGGATCGGCGAGCGGCGTCTGGCGTGCGTAGGGATCGTTGGCCGGGCGCGGCAGGCCGCGCAGCGATTCGGTCTGTAAGTCGACGAAACCGGCGCGCATGAAGTGTCGCAGCACCCAGGCCACCCGCGCGAAAGGCGGCAATTTCGGCCACGGCGCGACGGCCTTGGGAGGAAACCAGCGCTCCGAAAAACTCACCACACAGCGGCCGCCCGGTTTGAGCACGCGGCCGACCTCGCGCAGCACGGCCTCGGGCCGGACGAGATACTCGATCGAGAGTGCGCAAAGCACGAGATCGAAGCTGTCTTCGGCAAAGGGCAAGCGCGGCTCGGCATTGAGGTCATGCACGAGGGATTCGGAGAGCTGCCGGTTGGCGGCAAGTTCCGCCGCATTCATGCCTAAGCCGACGAGCCGGCTGGGGCGGCAGGTGTCGGGCAGGTGCGAGTCGTGGCTGGCCATCAAATCGAGCACCCTCATGCCCTCCAGCACGAAGCGGCCTGTGAATTCGCGCCAGACGGCCTGGGCCGTTACATCGAGATGGTCGGCGAGGCGGGGCTTTGCGTAAAAGGCCGCGTCGTCCTCGTGCGGCCGCGCATAGGGTTCGGCAAGATGAGAGAGTGCCGCAAGATCGGCCTGCTGCTGCGCGCCCTGCTCGAGCACGAAGCAAAGCGGCTGGTAGCCCGCTCCTGGGGCAGGCGAGCGGGCGATGATCCGGGCGGCAAGCTCGCCAACGCGGGCCGTCTCACCAGCGCCGACTTTCTCGAGGGCGGCGATGAGCCCGGCCGGCAGATCGGTCTCGGCCGGCTCGACGCCGGAAAAATGGTAGCGATCCAAATGACGCGCATGGGGGCTCGTCCACGCGCGCGCGAGTTCAAGCTCGAGACTCAGACGTCGTCCTTGGCGAGGTAGCTTTCGATCTCGGCGAAGGTCGAGGTCACATCGAAGGTCTGGATCGGCGCACCGAGCTGGCGGCCGATCTGGGTGGCCGAGAAGACGCCGCGGATGCGCACCTTGCCCGTGAGCGGATCGCGCTCGCCGGCGAGGATGTGCTGGCGCTTGAAGTGCTTGAGCGTTTCGACGATGTCCGAAACTTTTGCGGCGAGCACGTCGCGCGTGTCGATGAGGTCGATCTGCTCGCGCGGGCACATGAGATCGGCGACGAGCAGGTCGTTGAACTTGCCGCCGCGCTCTTGCACCATCTTGATCGGCTTTTCCCCGCTCGTGTCGCGTGAAGTGATGAGGCCGACCACCTCGTCGTTCTTGTCGATGACGAGCAAGAGGCGCACGCCACGCGAGATCATCGTCTGGTTGGCCTGCGCGAGGGTCGCCTCGGGGCCGATGGTGGCCACCGAAACCTGCTTGAAGTCGGTCATCACGCACATCGCCGGCGAATCGGCGCGCACCAGCGTGAAGGTCGAGGGCTCGGCATAGCCCGTGCCAGGCGGGGCCTTGAAGGTGGGCAGTGCGCGCGGCGCCGGAACTTCCTTGTGGATGTGGGTCATGGGGCTTCTCCTCTCAGAGTGTTCTTGGAGTGTTTTTGCGGTGAAGGCAATCTTAGCGCTCTCATGCCGAGCGTTGAGCAAAGATTGCTATGCAGCGAGAAAAAAAGCGGAATCGGCCCCGCCGGATCAGACTTCGCCCGAACCGGCGGCAGCCCGCTGCAGGCGATCGAGCACGGCGAGCCACTTTGCCCCGACGGGCTTTTGCACATAGATGCGATCGACCCCCATGGCGTCGAGCGCGCGCAGATTGGCATAGAGCTCATGGGCAAAGCCGGCCGGGTCGGCAGGCGCCTCGCGCCAGATCACGCCAGGCATCTCGAAGGGCGCGGGGTGGGTGGCCAGCACGGCGACGCGCTCCTTGCGCACGAGGGCGTTGCGCAGCGCGATCGGCAGGGAATCATCCGGCATCAGCGCGAGCGGCGTCTTGGGCGCGTAGTGCGCGGCGAGCATGCCCGAGGCGCGCGTGCTGGCAAGCTCAGCAGGGGCGAGCGGATCGTCGGGCGAGAGGGGATTGCGCCCCAAGACGCGGCCGAGCTCGTCGGCCGAGATTCGGCCAGGGCGCAGGATCACGGCGCGCCGGTGGGTGAGATCGACGATCGTCGATTCGATGCCGACTTCACAAGGCCCGCCATCGAGGATCAGCGGCACGGCCTCACCGAGGTCGTCCTTGACGTGCTGGGCTGTCGTCGGGCTGATGCGGCCGAACTTGTTGGCCGACGGCGCGGCAATACCGCTGCCGAAGGCTTTGAGCAGGCGAAGCGCGAGCGGATGATTCGGCACGCGCAGGCCCACGCTGTCCTGGCCGCCGGTGACGAGGTCGGGCACGTCGGGATGGCGTTTGAGGATCAGGGTGAGCGGGCCGGGCCAGAATTTCTCGGCGAGCAGCGCTGCCTCGGGCGGCAGCTCGCGCGCCCAGCGGGAAAGATGTGTCGCATCGGGCAGATGCACGATGACCGGATGGTCGGCGGGCCGGCCCTTGACGGCGAAGATCTTCGCCACCGCGGCGGGATTCATCGCATCGGCGCCTAAGCCATAGACGGTCTCGGTCGGGAAGGCGACGAGTTCCCCGGCCTTGAGCAGGGCGACGGCGCGCTCGATGTCCTGGCCGATCTCAGTCATCATGGATGCCGATCGCCTGCCGTGCCGCCAGCGCCGACTTTTGCACTTCCTCCGCATGGGCGCCGATCACCGTGAAATGGCCCATCTTGCGTCCCGGGCGCGGGTGGCGCTTGCCATAGAGGTGCAGCTTGAGGTTTGGCACGGACAAGAGCTTCGACCAGTCCGGCTCCTTGGCGTGGTGCGGATCGTCGAGATACCAGATGTCGCCGAGCAGGTTGACCATTGCCGCCGCGGAATGCTGGCGCGGCTCGCCCAGGGGCAGGCCGCAGAGCGCGCGCACCTGCTGCTCGAACTGGTTCGTGACACAGGCATCGAGCGTGTAGTGGCCCGAGTTGTGCGGCCGCGGCGCCATCTCGTTGACATAGAGCTGGCCACGCACGACGAAGAATTCGACGCCGAGCGTGCCGACGTAGTCCATCTTGGCCGCGATGGCCTCGGCGAGCTCCTCGGCATTGGCGGCAAGACAGCCCGAAGCGCGCGCCGGCGCAAGCGAAATATCGAGGATGCCCTTGCGGTGGCGGTTCTCGACGGTGGGAAAGCACTTCACACGGCCGGCTTCGTCGCGCGCGAGCACCACCGAGACTTCATAGTCGAGCTTGAGCTGGGCTTCGAGCACGCAAGGCTCGTGGCGCAAGCTCGCCCAGGCGGCGATCGCCTCCTCGCGCGAAGCCACGCGCGCCTGGCCCTTGCCGTCGTAGCCGAAGCGCGCGACTTTCAGGATGCCCGGAAACAGGCCGGCGTTCGCGCTGCGCAGATCCTCTTCGCTCTTGATGTCGGCATAGGGGGCATGCGGCAAGCCATGCCGCTTGAGAAAGGCCTTTTCGGCGCTGCGGTTCTGGCAGATCGCCACGGCCTCGGCCGAGGGGTGCACGGTGACGAACTTGGCGAGCCAGTCGAGTGTGGCGGCCGGCACGTTCTCGAATTCGGTGGTGACAGCCCGGCACTCGCCGGCGAGGCGCTCCAGCGCAGCGACGTCATCATAGGCGGCGCACAGATGGAGATCGGCGATCTGGCCGGCGGGGCTTTGCGGATCGGGGTCGAGCACGACGACGCGATAGCCCATCTCATGGGCGGCGATGACGAAGAAGCGGCCCAGTTGGCCGCCGCCGAGCATGCCCAGCGTGGCGGGGGGCAGAATCGCACTCATTTCGCGGCGGGAGAATCAAGCCGCATCGCCAGCACCTTCTCGCGCTGGCGGGCGCGGAAGGCTTCGAGTTTCTGTGCGAGCGCGCGTCCAAGCGCATCCTCGGCGGTGGCGATGATGGCGATGGCGGCGAGCGCCGCGTTGGCCGCGCCGGCCTCGCCGATCGCGAAAGTGGCGACCGGCACGCCCTTGGGCATTTGCACGATCGACAAGAGCGAATCGAGGCCGTTCAAATGCTTCGAGGGCACCGGCACGCCTAAGACCGGCACGATGGTCTTGGCGGCGAGCATGCCAGGTAGATGCGCCGCGCCGCCGGCGCCGGCGATGATGGCCTTCAAGTCGCGCTCATGCGCCATCGCCGCATAGTCGTAGAGCAGATCCGGCGTGCGGTGTGCCGAGACGACGCGCGCTTCATAAGGCACGTCGAATTCCTCGAGCACCTGCGCAGCCGCCTGCATGATGGGCCAGTCGGAATCCGAGCCCATGACGATGCCGACCAGAGGATGCTTCGCGCTCATGGGAGCGTCCTTTCCGCCGCCGTGAGGGTGTTGGCGAGCAGCATCGTGATCGTCATCGGCCCGACGCCGCCCGGCACTGGCGTGAGGAATCCAGCGACTTCTTTCGCCGAGTCGAAATCGACGTCGCCGCACAGTTTCCCGTCTGGCAGCCGGTTGATGCCGACATCGATCACGACGGCGCCAGGCTTGATCATGTCGCCGGTGATCATCTTGGCGCGGCCCACGGCGGCGACGAGGATGTCGGCGCGCTTGGTGTGGAAGGCGAGATCCTGCGTGCGCGAGTGGCAGAGCGTGACGGTGCAATCCTGCGCCAGAAGCAACATCGCCATCGGCTTGCCGACGATGTTGCTGCGGCCGACGATCACGGCTTCGGCGCCCTTCAAGGGCACGCCGGCGGATTCGAGCATCTTCATCACGCCGTAAGGGGTGCAGGGGATGAAACGGGGCTTGCCTTGCATCAGGGCGCCGACGTTTTCGGCATGAAAGCCATCGACGTCTTTGGCCGGGTCGATCGCCTCGAGCACGAGGTCGGCATCGAAGTGTGGGGGCAGCGGCAGTTGCACGAGGATGCCGTGCACAGCCGGATCGGCATTGAGCTCGGCGATCTTGCCAAGCACCGCCGCCGGTTCGACCTCGGCCGGATAGGTGAATTTGAGCGAGGCAAAGCCCGCCTTCTCGCAGGCGGCGACCTTGTTGCGGACATAGACTTGGGAGGCCGGATCCTCGCCGACGAGAATCACGGCAAGACACGGCGTGATGCCCTGCGTGGCTTTCAGCGCAGCGGCTTTTTCGGCCAGTTCGGCGCGCACGGCTTGGGCGAGTACGTTGCCGTCGATGATTTGGGCAGGCATGGAGCAGTTCTCTTTCGCAAAATCAGACGCCGATCACAGGCGCGCCATAGTGCGCGAGGGTGGCATCGGCCGTGATCAACCGTAGCCCTTCGACACGCGCCTGGGCAACGAGGAGGCGGTCGAAAGGATTCTTGTGCAAAGCCGGCAGTTCGCCGACGGCCAGGGTATGTTCGGTCCGCACAGGCAGTTCGCGATAACCATGGGCGAGCAGCAGGCGCCACAAGCGGCGCGCATCGACGACGAAGTCGGCGCGCCCCAGGCCGCGCTTGATCTCGATTTCCCAAAAGCTCACGGCGCTGAAGATGAGCTCGTTGTCCGGGTCGAGCAGCAGCTCGCGCGCCGCACTCGGCAAGCGCTCGGGCGCACCGGCTGCCCACAACAGCAGGTGGGTATCGACGAGCAGGTTCAATCGGACTGTCCCAAAAAGAGCTTGCCGATCTCATGTTCGCCCATGCGATCGAAATCCTCCGGCACGGCAAGTTCGCCGGCCATGAAGCCGAGGCGTTGCGCGGTGCCCACATCCGCTGCCTCGAGCGGCACGACCTTGACCATCGGCTTGCCGGCCTTGGCGATGATGAAGGCTTCTCCTCGCGCCGCTCGCTCGACGAGACGCGAGAGATGGGTCTTGGCATCGTGGATATTGATGGTTTGCATGGCCCGCTGGACTAATCGAGATTAGTCTATCACTGGGGTCTATCACTGGGCGGGAACAGGTTCGGCACTTTCCGCACGACTGGCACTCTTCTCCGCGGCCCGGCCGGCCTCGAAGGCCTTGCGATTCAATTCGACCATCTGCGGCTTCTTGGCCGCGAAGCGCTGGAGGATCGCATCGAGCAGCGCCTCGGCGGGAAAGGGCAGGTGGTCGGCCATGGCGCCCAGCATCACGGTGTTGCCGAGCCGCACATCGCCCAATTCCAGCGCGATCGCCATGGCGTCGAAAGCATGCACCTGATAGCCGCGCGCCTTGATCTCGCCAATCGGGTCGTCGGGATACTGGTAGAGGCCGATGTCGACGACCGGTGGCACGATGTGTGCCGTGTTCAGCAATACCAGTCCGCCCGGTTTCAGCATGTGGCACCAGCGTAAGCCTTCGGCCGCCTCGAAGGCGACTAGGAGATCCGCCGTGCCCGGCATGATCTGTGGCGAGAGCACCTTGGGCCCAAAGCGCAGGTGCGAGGAGACCACGCCGCCGCGCTGCGCCATGCCGGCGACTTCGGTTTTCTTCACGTCATGGCCGAGCGCGATCGCCGCCTGGGCGAGGATTTCCGTCGCGGTCATGACGCCCTGGCCGCCGATGCCGACGACGAGGATATTGGTGACGTTTTGTTCGCTCATGATGCGGCTTTCAGTCTTTCAGTGCTTCACGAGGCGCATCGGCCGACGCGGTTCGGCATGGACGATCGCCTCGGGTGCGCACGGCTGCACACAGAGGCCGCAGCCGGTGCACACCGCCGTCTCGATGCGCACGAATTGCAGCTCGACTTCCTTGCCCGAGGGCTTGATGGCCTTCTCGCGGCGCGTGACGTGGATCGCCGGGCAGCCGACCTCGACGCAGTTGCCGCAGCCGGTGCATTTCTCGTCGATGACTTCGTAGGGTTTCTGTTTCTTGTAGTCGTCGATCAGCACGCAGGGCCGGTCGGTGATGATCACCGACACCTCGGGGATCTTGATCTCCTCGCGGATCGTCTTGAAGAGCACCGGCAGCTGGTAGGGGTCGACGACGTGGATGCGCTCTTTCTTGACGCCGAGCGCCTCGACGAGCTTGGCGAAATCGACGCGCGGCGCCGGCTCGCCGTAGATGTTGCGGCCGCTGCCCGGATCGGGCTGGCCACCGGTCATGCCGACGGCGCGGTTATCGAGCAGGAGCACCGTGACGTTGCCGCGGTTATAGACGATGTCGAGGAGCCCCTGCATGCCCATGTGCAGGAAGGTCGAATCGCCGATCACGGCGAGGATCCGCTTGTCCTTGTCGGCTTCTCCCCGCCCCTTGTCGAGGCCCAAGGCGATGCCCATCGCGGCGCCCATCGAGATCGTCGTATCGAGCGCGTTCCACGGGTGGCCGGCGCCCAAGGTGTAGCAGCCGATGTCGCCGGAGATCGTCAGGTTCTTGATCTGCGAGAGCGTGTAATAGACGCCCAGATGCGGGCAGGCCACACACATCGTCGGCGGGCGCGGGAAGACGGGCGCCGGCTGGGCGAGATTCTCGGGCACGGGCTCGCCGAGGAGCTTGGCGATCGCGGGCTTGAGCACGTTGGGCGCAAGTTCCCCTTGCTTGGGCAGGATGTCCTTGCCATGGCAGGCGATGCCGGCCGCCTTGAGCTCCGTCTCGACGAGCGGCTCGACCTCCTCGACGACGACGAGCTTGTCCACCGTCGCGGCGAAGGCGCGCACCTTCTCGACGGGCACCGGGCAGGAAAGGCCGAGCTTCAACACCGGCGCGTCGGGAAAGCTCTCCTTCACATGCATGTAGGCAGGGCCCGAGGTGACGAAACCCACACGGGCGTCGCGCCCGCTCTCCACGACATTGAGGGGGCTTTGTTCGCTTTCGGCCTTGAGCGCCCCGTCGCGCTCGAACATCAGCGGAATGCGCTTGCCTGCGCCCGCCGGCGTCATCACCCAGCGCGCCGGATCCTTCTTGAAGCCGCCGGTATTCGGCCGCGCGATGCGCTCGCCGACGGTGACGAGGCCCTTGACGTGATTGATGCGCGTCGTCATGCGCAGGATCACCGGCACCTGGTGCTTTTCGGAAAAATCGAAGGCGAGCTTGGTCATCTCATAGGCTTCTTGGGAATCCGACGGCTCGAACACCGGCACGTGCGCGAAGCGCCCCCAGAAGCGCGAATCCTGCTCGTTTTGCGACGAGGAGAGCCCGACGTCGTCGGCAATCGCGATGACGAGGCCGCCGATCACGCCAGTGAGCGTCAGGGTCATCAAGGCGTCGGAGGCGACGTTCATGCCGACGTGCTTCATCGCGCAAAACGCACGGCTGCCGGCGAAGGCCGCGCCGATGGCGACCTCGAGCGATACCTTCTCATTGACCGACCATTCGGCATAGATGTCGGGATAGGTCGAGATCACCTCGAGCATCTCGGTCGAGGGGGTGCCGGGATAGGCGGCGGCGACATGGCAGCCGGCTTCCCAGACGGCGCGGGCAACGGCTTCGTTGCCGGAGAGGAGGAGCCGGCTTTTGCTCGGGGCAGGCATCACAGAGGCCATCGGAGTCTCACGATCAGTAGTGGCAGAGGAAACGAAAAACCCGCCGGCGAGCAAGCCGCGGCGGGCCGCGAAGGCGTCATTATCCGGCTTCAGTCGGCCGGCGTCTAGCGTTGCCAAAACACGCGCAAGAGCTTGTCCGCCTCGTTGTAGTGGAATTCGAGCTCGCCCTTGTGCGCGTGTTCGAGCGCCTCGCCGATGTCGCGGGCGAGATGGCTGTCGGTGGTCGTCACCAGCACGCCGCCGTCGGCTTCGTCCTCGATGGCCATGATGCGCGCGAGCGGATGCTCGGCCTTTTCCTTTTCCTCGCGATGGCGCACGAGCTTGAGCAGCTCGTCGCGATGCGTGGCGAAGTAGCTGCCGGATAGGTGCACGAAACCCATCGGCAGATGGTCGCGGATGCGCGCGCAGGCCGGGCAGGTCACCTCGTGGGCACCGGCAGGCGGGCTGCCCCATTGCCAGCGGCCCGCATGGTAGAGCGCGCCGCAGACCTTGCAGACGGAGGGCTCGGCGAGCTTGTGGGTGAGCTGGTAGCTATCGTGGATGCGCTCCGGGCGCAGCTGGTCGCGCCGCACCGGCCGAAAGCCTGACAGGTTTACGCTCATGATCGTCTCCTTTCAGCTAACGAGTCTTGCAATCCCACTATAGACCACGCTGCCAAAGCGTCGCGAGGCATGCGCGCTGCGTCTCAATGTTTCGTGCGCTTTTTGCCCGCGCGCCGTTTATCTTCGCCAAAGGCCTGGCGCAGCGCCCACAGCTCGGCAAGCTGCACGGCGACGAGATAGTTCATCGTGCCGGGCGGCACCTCGCCCTTTTCATCCGGCTCGCCGGCGGGCACGCCGGTGAGGATCTCGAAGGCCTCATCGACGTGCTCGACGGCCCAGATGCGGAACTTGCCTGCCGCGCAGGCCGCGACGACGTCTTCGCGCAGCATGAGGTGGATGAGGTTCGAGGCGGGAATGACGACGCCTTGCTCGCCGGTGAGCCCCGCCGCCTGGCAGGTATCGAAGAAGCCCTCGATCTTTTCATTGACGCCGCCGATCGCCTGCACGCGGCCGAATTGATTGACGGAACCGGTGACGGCGATGCCCTGGCGGATCGGCACGTTGGCGAGCGCCGAAATGAGCGCGCACAGCTCCGCGAGCGAAGCCGAATCGCCCTCGACGGGGCCGTAGGATTGCTCGAAGACCAGCGTTGCTGAGAGCGACAGCGGCTGCAGCCGCGCATAGCGGGCGGCGAGGAAGGCGGAGAGGATCATCACGCCTTTCGAGTGGATCGCGCCGCCCAGTTCCGTTTCGCGTTCGATGTCGATGACCTCGCCTTCGCCGATGCGCACCGTCGCGCTGATGCGCACCGGTTCGCCAAAGCGCACGTCACCCAAGTCGAAGACCGCGAGGCCATTGATCTGGCCGACATGGCTGCCCGTGACATCGATGAGGCGCACGCCGCGGCGGATGTGTTCCTGGCCGAGCCGCGCGAGGCGGTCGCTGCGGCTGCGCCGCGCGGCGAGCGCCGCCTCGACGTCTGCACGCGTGATCGTCGTGCGGCCTGCGAGGCTTGCGCCATGATCGGCTTCGGCGAGCAGATCGGCGATGTGGCGCGTGGCGGCCGAGAGCCGTTCGGCATCGTCGGCGAGCCGCGCGGCATGCTCGATGATGCGCGCGACGGCCCCCGCTTCGAGGGGTTTTAGGCCCTCGCGGCGGGCGACCCCCGCGAGAAAGCGCGCATAGCGCGCCGTATTGGCTTCATCGCGCACGATCGCGTCGTCGAAATCGGCGGCGACCTTGAAGAGCAGGTCGAACTCGGGATCGAATTCCTTGAGGAGGTAGTAAAGCAGCCGCTCGCCGATCAGCACGACCTTGACATCGAGCGGCAGCGGCTCGGGTTCGATGGTCAGTGTGCTCATGAGGCCGAAGATCTGGCCGAGCGACTCGATGCGCAGCTGGCGGCTTCTCAAGGCGCGCTTCAATCCCTCCCAGGCATAGGGCTGCGTAAAGAGCTTGTCGGCATCGAGCACGAGGTAGCCGCCATTGGCGCGCTGCAGGCTGCCTGCCATGATCATCGTGAAGTTGGTGATCAGGGTGCCCATGTGGGCGATGTGATCGACGCGACCGACGAGGTTCGGGTAGCTTGGGTTGTCCTCGGTGACGACGGGCGCGCTCTTGCTCGCGCCGTGATCGACGAGGAGATTGACCTGGTAGCGCGCCAAGGGCAGATTGCCCGCGAAGGCGATGCCGGCCAGCCCCCCTTCGTCGCCCTTCGGCTGCTCGCGCAGCTCTTCGGCGCTTTCGACGACGTCCTTGAGCACCTCGTCGAGGAAGGCGAGCACATTGGGCAGATCAGCGTAATGCTCCTTCAATTCTTCGATCAGATGGCCGACGGCGAGCGCCATCGTCTCGCGGCTCGCCGCCTTCAGGCGCGCCTGCAGCTCGCGCCGCCAGCGCGGGAACTGGTGCAGGAGCTTCTGGAGCTTTTCGCCATAGGCCTCGATGAGCTTGCCAAGCCGCTCCTTTTCCTCGTCGGGCAGCGCCTGGAATTCTTCGGCGCTCATCGTCTCGTCGCCCTTGATCGGCGCGAAGACGAAGCCCTGCGGCGTGCGCAGGAGCGCGATGCCCTCTTCGGCCGAGGCTTGACCGAGCGCGCGCAGCGCGGCTTCCTCGCGTTCTTTGAATTCCTCCTGCAGCGCTTCGACGCGCGTGCGGAATTCGTCGCTCTCGAACGCGGCGGCGATCGCCTTGGAAAGTTCCGCAACGAATTGCTGCATGTCGGCCTTGAGCCGCGCGCCGCGCCCCGCTGGCAGCGAAAGCAAGCGCGGCCGGTTCGGCTCGGCGAAGTTGTTGACGTAGCAGAGATCGTCCGGTACCGGTTCGCCGGCCGCCTTTTCGGCGAGAAGCCGCATCACCGTCGCATGGCGGCCGCTGCCCGGCGTGCCGAGCACGAAGAGGTTGAAGCCGGGCCGCTTGATGTCGATCGCGAAGCGGATCGCCGCGATGGCGCGCGCCTGATCGATGCTCTCGACGGTGTCCTCAAGCTCGGCGGTGGTGGCAAATCCCAGGCTGGCGGGATCACAGCGGCGGCAGAGGCGCTCGGCGGGCAGCGGTTCGGGCAGGCTCATTCGTTCTTCGTTTTCTTGAATGTCGGCGGAAAAAGGCGGGGCTCGCTGCCGGCTGCTTCGCAAAGTCGGCGCTGGCGGGACGGCAGGCTTTGGGCCATTATAGGGGGCCCATTCAATCGGATAGGGAAACGGATTTGCCTTTGAAGGAGCAAATGATCGCCTGGGAGACCTTTCCTCATGAGGCCGACATCGGCGTGCGCGGCTTCGGTGATACGCTCGCCGAAGCTTTCGCGGGCGCGGCGCTGGCGCTCACCGCCGTCATCTGCGATCCCGCCAAAGTCGGCGCTTGCGAGACGGCCGCTTTCGAGTGCGCGGCGCCAGAAGACGAGCTCTTGCTCATCGATTGGCTCAATGCGCTCATCTACGCGATGGCGACGCGGCGGCTGCTGTTTTCGCGCTTTGCGGTCGAGATCGCAGATCACCGATTGCGGGCCACGGCCTGGGGCGAACCGATCGAGGCGGCGCGCCATGAGCCGGCCGCCGAAGTGAAGGGCGCGACTTTCTGCGAGCTCGCCGTCAAGAAACTGCCGGATGGCCGCTGGCTTGCCCAGTGCGTCGTCGATGTGTGAGGATGACATGGATATCAAACGACTCAAGCAACGCGATGAATTCGTCTGGGAGCTGCCCAAAAGCGGCGCGATGCGCGTGCCGGGGGTGATCTTCGCCGCGCGCGAGCTCGTCGCGGCGATGGATGACAAGGTCGCCGAGCAGCTTGCCCAGGTCGCCGCCTTGCCGGGCATCGTCGGCGCGGCCTATGCGATGCCGGATGCCCATTGGGGCTATGGCTTTCCGATCGGCGGCGTGGCCGCCTTCGATCCCGACGAGGGCGTGGTCTCGGCCGGCGGCGTCGGCTTCGATATCTCCTGCGGCGTGCGCACGCTCAAGACGGGGCTTGGCCGCGCCGACATCGAGCGCGTAAAGGCGCGGCTTGCCGAATTGCTCTTTGCCAAGATTCCGGCCGGCGTGGGCAGCACGGGCGCACTTTCGCTCTCGATGCGCGAGATGGACGAAATGCTCGCCGGCGGCGCGCGCTGGGCCGTCGAGCGCGGTTTCGGCACGGCGGACGATTTGGCTCATGTCGAAGAGGGCGGCTGTGTCGCCGGCGCCGATCCGGCGGCCGTCTCGCCAGCGGCGAAGGCGCGCCAGCAAGACGAGATGGGCACGCTCGGCTCCGGCAATCACTATCTCGAGGTGCAGGTGGTCGATGAAATCTTCGATCGCGAGGCATCGCGCGCCTATGGGCTCGTCGAGGGCGAGGTCGTCGTCAGCATCCATTGCGGCTCGCGCGGGCTGGGGCACCAGATCGGCACCGACTACCTGCGTGAGATGGCGCTCGCCGCACCTTCCTTTGGGCTCTCACTCCCCGACCGGGAGCTTGCCTGTGCGCCCATCCGTTCGCCGCTCGGCCAGCGCTACTTGGGCGCGATGCGCGCCGGCATCAACTGCGCGCTCGCCAACCGGCAGATCCTCACGCACCTGACGCGCGAGGTGTTCGCGGAAATCTTTCCCGGCGCGCGCCTGCCGCTCCTCTACGACGTCTCGCACAACACCTGCAAGGAAGAGACGCATCTCGTGGAAGGGAAAAGGCGCCGGCTGTTCGTCCATCGCAAGGGCGCGACGCGCGCCTTCGGCCCGCATCATGCCGAGCTGCCTTCCGCCTACGTGGCGATCGGCCAGCCGGTCTTGATCGGCGGCAGCATGGGCACGGCCTCGTGGATTCTCGCCGGCTCATCCGGCACGGAAGCGCGCGCCTTCGCTTCGGCCTGCCACGGCGCGGGCCGCAGCATGAGCCGCAACGAGGCGACGCGCCGCTTCTCGGGCCGCAAGGTCGTCGATGCGCTCGCCGCGCGCGGCATCCTCGTCAAAAGCCCCAGCCTGCGCGGCGTGGCCGAAGAGGCGCCGCAGGCGTACAAGGAAGTCGGCGCGGTCGTCGCATCGGCCGAGGCGGCGGGACTCGCGCGCCGCGTGGCGCGGCTGGCGCCGCTCATCTGCATCAAGGGATGAGGCGGCAAGCTGGCCTTGCCATGAAGCCTTCCTCGGCGCTGCGCGGCGCGTTGCGTCCCGGCGTGACGGGGCGCGACGTCTTTGCCTGGGCGATGTATGACTTCGCCAACTCGGGCTATACGACCGTCGTCATCACCGCGCTGTTTAACGCCTATTTCGTCGCCAGCGTCGCCGCGCGCGCGCCCTGGGCCACGCTTGCCTGGACGCTCGCACTGTCCGCTTCCTACCTGCTCGTCATCATGACGGCCCCTCTCCTCGGCGCCTGGGCCGATCTCCATGCGGCCAAGAAGCGCCTGCTTTTCTGGTCGACCGCCGGCTGCGTGCTCTTCACCGCGCTGCTTTCCTTTGCCCGGCCCGAGACGCTCCTCTTCACGCTCCTGTGCCTTGTGCTGTCGAACTTTTGCTTCGGCGTCGGCGAGAACGTGATCGCCGCCTTCTTGCCTGAGCTTGCAAAGCCGCGCGGCATGGGGCGCGTCTCGGGCTGGGGCTGGGGCTGGGGCTATGTCGGCGGGCTCATCGCGCTCGCGCTGTGCCTCGCTTACATCGGCTGGGCCGAAGAAGAGGGATTGGCAGCGACCCACTACGTGCCGGTCTCGATGCTGATCGTTGCCGCCTTTTTCCTGCTCGCGAGCCTGCCGACGCTGCTGTGGCTGCCCGAGCGCGCCACGCCGCAAGAGGGCAAGCAAACCGCGCGCGAAGCCTGGCGGGAAGTCAAGGCAACACTCGCGGCCGCCTCGCGTTTTCCCGATCTGTTTCGCTTTCTGCTCGCCTTTTTGGCCTATCAGGCGGGGGTGAATACCGTCATCGCGCTCGCTGCGGTCTATGCCAGCGAAGCGATGGGCATGACCACGCGGCAGATTCTCGTCCTGATCATCGTCGTCAATGTCGCCGCCGCCCTCGCGGCGCTTGGCTTTGGCCATCTGCAGGATCGCCTCGGCCCCTTGCGCATGCTGGCCGCAACGCTCATCGGCTGGCTCGTGGCGCTTTGCTTGGCGTGGCTGGCGCAGGGGCCAGCGCTTTTTTGGACGGCGGCCCTCTTGATCGGCGTTTGCCTCGGCGCGGCCCAGACCGGCGGACGGGCCGTCGTGGGCCTGCTCTCGCCGGCGGGAAAGCGCGGCGAATTCTTCGGCTTCTGGGGCCTGATGGCGAAGCTTTCCGCCGTGCTCGGCCCGCCCGTCTATGGCGCGACTGTCTGGGCGGCCGGCGGGGATCACCGGCAGGCATTGCTTCACACCGGCCTGTTCTTCCTCGTCGGCCTGTGGCTCCTCGCGGGCGTGCGTTTAAGCCGTGGCCATCGCGCCGCCTTGCGTGCGGATCGGCTGGGCAGATGAACGCGGAGACCTTGCTTGCCCTCGTGCGAGCGCTTGCCGCCGAACTCAAGCCCGGCGCGCGCGACTATGCGGCACTGGGTCTCGATCACCGCCTCGAACACGACTATGGCCTCGACAGCCTCGCGCGCATCGAGCTCGTCGCGCGGCTCGAACGGGCGGCCGGGCGGAGACTCGATGCCACGGCGCTCGCGGCGGCCGAAACGCCGCGCGAGCTCTTGGCGCTTTTGGACGAAACACCCCCCCTCGAAGTCGGCGCTGGCGGGACGGCCCTCCCTCAAGCGGCGGCGCGCCTTGCGGTGCCTGACGAGGTCGAGACGCTCATCGAAGCGCTCGACTGGCAGGCTAAGCGGCAAGGCGAGCGCATTCATCTCACACTGCTTGACGAAACGGGCGGCGCAAAGGAGCTGAGCTTCGCGCAGCTTGCGATTGCCGCGCGGCGCGTCGCCGCGGGGCTTCTCGCGCGCGGTGTCGCCGCCGGCGAGCGCGTCGCGCTCCTTTTGCCGACGGGCTTCGATTTCTTCGCCGCCTTTCATGGCGCGCTCTATGCCGGCGCCGTGCCGGTGCCGCTTTATCCGCCGCTGCGCCCCGCTCAGCTCGAGGAGCATTTGAGGCGCTTGAGCGGCATCCTCGTCAATGCGGGCGCCTCGTGGCTCGTCAGCGAGGCGCGCGTGCAAGGCTTCGCCGACGTGCTCCTCGGGCGCTGCCCAAGGCTTTGCGGCTGCCCGACGGTGGCCGAACTCTCGCAGGCAGCGCCGCTTGCCCAGCCCGTGCCGCGGCAAGGCGGCGATCTCGCCTTCCTGCAATACACCTCGGGCAGCACTGGCGAACCCAAGGGGGTGATGTTGAGCCATGCCAATCTGCTCGCCAACATCCGCGCGATGCGCCATGCGGCGGCCGTGACGCCGGCGGACGTGTTCGTCTCCTGGCTGCCGCTTTATCACGACATGGGCTTGATCGGCGCCGCGCTCGGCAGCCTCGTCGTCGGCTGCCATCTAGTCCTCATGTCGCCACTCACCTTTCTTGCCCGGCCGCGCGCCTGGCTCGAGGCGATTTCCCGCTATCACGGCACGCTCTCGGCGGCGCCGAATTTTGCCTATGAGCTCTGCGCCAGCCGCCTCGATGATGCGGCGCTCGCTGGCCTCGATCTCTCCTCCTGGCGGCTTGCCTTCAATGGCGCGGAAATGGTGAGCGCCGCAACGCTCGAGCGCTTTTCCGCCCGCTTCGCACCAGTCGGCTTTCGCCGCACGGCCTGGATGCCCGTCTATGGGCTGGCCGAATGCGCGGTGGGACTGTGCTTTCCGCCGCCCGGCCGCGGCCCGCGCATCGATCACGTGGAGCGCCGGCGGCTCGCCGCGATGGGAGAAGCTCGGCCGGTGGCGCAAGAGGCGCCCGAGGCGCAGGCCATCGTCGGCTGCGGCCAGCCCCTGCCGCAGCATGCCGTGCGCATCGTCGATGCCGCCGGCGGCGTGCTGCCCGAGCGCCGCGTGGGCCAGGTCGAATTTCGCGGCCCGTCGGCGAGCGCCGGTTACTTCGAGAATCCGGCGGCGACGGCGAGACTCCTCGCTGGCGAATGGCGCAGAAGCGGCGATTTGGGCTATCTGGCCGATGGCGAGCTCTTTCTCACCGGCCGCGAAAAAGACCTCATCATCCGCGCCGGCCACAACCTCTATCCACAGGAGCTCGAAGAAGCCGTCGGCAGGCTCTCTGGCGTGCGGCGCGGCAATGTCGCGGTCTTCGCGGCGCAGGATGCGCAGCGCGGCACCGAGCGGCTCGTCGTGCTCGCCGAGACGCGCGAGTCTGATCCAGCGGTGCTTGCCGACTTGCGCGCCGAAATCGACCGGCTCGCCATCGAACTGTTGGGCACGCCGGCCGACGACATCGTGCTCGCGCCGCCCGGCACGGTGAAGAAGACCTCGAGCGGCAAGATCCGCCGCGCCGCCTGCCGCCAGGCCTATGAAGAGGGCACGCTGCTTATGCAGCCTAGACCGCTCGCCCAGCGCTTGCGCCTCTTGGCGAGCGTGTTCTCGGCGCGCGCGCAACGGAGTCTCAACGCGCTATTCGAAGCGCTTTGGGGCGCCTGGGCCTGGAGCGTGTTCGCTTTTCTCGTCGTCCTGTTCTGGCCGGCGATCGCTTTTCTCCCCGGGCGTGATCTCCCGCGCGCGGCGGCGCGGCTCGGCGCGCGCCTGGCGCTCGCGCTCACCGGGCTTTGGCCGCGCGTGACAGGGCTTGAGCATCTCAAGACGAGCGCACCGTTCATCGTCATCGCCAACCATGCGAGCTATCTCGATGGCCTCGTCCTGAGCGCGATCCTGCCGCCGCGCTTTGCCTTCGTTGCCAAGGAAGAGCTGCTCGCCTCGCCCTTCGCCGCCCGGCCATTGAAAAGCCTCGGCACGCTGTTCGTCGCCCGCCGCGACATCCAGCGCGGCCTCGAAGATACCGAAGCGCTCATCGCGCGCTTGCGAGCCGGCGAATCCTGCGTCGTCTTTGCCGAGGGCACCTTCCGCGAGGCGCCGGGCCTGTTGCCCTTTCGCATGGGGGCCTTTCTCGCCGCCGCGCGCGTCGGCTGTCCCGTGCTGCCGGCCACCCTCGCCGGCACGCGCCGGCTGCTGCCCGGCGAACGGCGCTGGCCGCGTTTTGCGCGCCTCGAGGTGAGCTTTTCAGCACCCCTGCTGCCCAGTGGAGCGGACTGGCAGGCGGCTTTGGCGTTACGCGATGCGGCGCGCGCGGCGATCCTCGCTCAGCTCGATGAGCCGGAAGTGCTCTGAGACGAGCGAGGCTGGCGGCCTCAGGCGGGTATCATGATCGCTTGGAGCATGACCATGGCGAAAACGGCACCCGTCCCGAAACGAGCCCAGGCAGAAGAGACCGCCCAGCCGCGGCGGCCGCGCATTGGGCTAGCGCTCGGCAGCGGTGCGGCGCGCGGCTGGGCTCATGTCGGCGTCATTCGCGTGCTCGAGCGCGCCGGCCTGCGGCCCGATCTCGTCTGCGGCACCTCGGTGGGGGCGCTCGTCGGCGCGGCCTATGCGGCGGGCGAGCTCGACCGCTTCGAGCGCTGGCTGCGCTCCTTGAGCATGGCCGATGTGATTTCCTTCATGGACGTGGGACTCAATGGCGGCATGATCAAGGGCGAGCGCCTGATGGCCTTCTTTCGCGCCCAGTTCGTCGATCGGCCCGTCGAAGCGCTCGAGATGCCCTTCGCGGCGGTCGCCACGGCCTTGCGCACCGGCGCCGAGGTCTGGCTGCGGGAAGGCTCGACGATCGATGCGGTGCGCGCCTCGATCGCCCTGCCGGGGCTCTTCACGCCCGTGGTGCGCGATGATCATCTGCTCGTCGATGGCGGGCTCGTCAATCCCGTGCCGGTGTCGCTCGCGCGCGCCATGGGCGCCGAGATCGTCATCGCCGTCGATTTGAGCACCGACATCCTGGGCCGTCACCTGCGCGATGCCGAGGAGGCCCCGGCCGCCGCGGGGGCGCTCGGCGAGTGGAAGCGCCGCCTGCAAGAGAGCCTCGGC
Organism: Rhodocyclaceae bacterium; assembly: GCA_026415155.1. Taxonomy (GTDB): domain Bacteria; phylum Pseudomonadota; class Gammaproteobacteria; order Burkholderiales; family Rhodocyclaceae; genus Sulfuricystis. The sequence goes on along the minus strand of JAOAHQ010000052.1, from coordinate 8,178 downwards.
GCACTCATTCCCATGAGCGCCGACACGCCGCGCTTTCCCTCGATGCTCGACGTGCTCGCTTCGAGCATCAACATCATGCAGGTGCGCATCTGCCGCAGCCGCATGGCCGGTGATCCGCCCGAGGTGATCGTCGCGCCGCGGCTCGCGCAGTTGGGCTTACTCGACTTTCACCGCGCCGCCGAGGCGATCGAGGCCGGCGAGCGTGCCGCCGAAAACGCGCTGCCGGCCCTCCTTGACCTCTGCGCGCGGGTTTGATCAGATTTCCTCCGGCACCATCTTGATCGCCCCGCAAGGGCATTCGGCGGCGCAGATGCCGCAGCCCTTGCAGTAATCGTAATTGAAGCGGAAGCGCTGCCCGGGGCCGAGCTTGATGACCGCATTGTCGGGGCACACCCCATAGCAGTTGTCGCACTCGAAGCAGTTGCCGCAGGAAAGGCAGCGGCGCGCCTCGAAGAGCGCATTGCCCTCGTCGAGGCCGCCCAACACCTCGTCGAAGGTCGATTGGCGGCGGATGATGTCGAGCACCGGCCGCACGGTCTTCGGCGCGTCGGAGTAATACCAAGTGTTGAGGCGCTCGAAGGTGGCGAGCTCATGCTTCGCGGCGGGGACGTAGGACTCGCCTTTCAGCCAGGCATCGATGGCGCGCGCCGCCTTCTTGCCGTGGCCGACGGCCACCGTCACGGTGCGCTCGTTGCCGACCATGTCGCCGCCGGCGAAGATGCCCGCATGTCCCGTCATCATCGTCGCATCGACCTTGACGAGCCCCTGCTCGATGGAAAGCCCCGGCACGTTTTGCAGCAGCGAGAGATCGGCCTCCTGACCGAGCGCCAGCACCACCGAATCGGCGGGAATGCGCTCGAACTCGCCGGTCGGCTGCGGAAAGCCCTTCTCATCGAGCGCCATCTTCTCGATCAGGATGTCTTCTTCACCGGCTTCCTTGATCGTGGAAAGCCATTTGAAGGTGATGCCCTCTTGGAGTGCCTCTTCGACCTCGAAGTCGTGCGCCGGCATCTTCTCGCGCGTGCGGCGATAGACGATGATCGCCTCCTCGGCACCCAGCCGCCGCGCCGTGCGCGCGACATCGAGCGCGGTATTGCCGCCGCCATAGACGACGACGCGGCGGCCTAAGAGCGGCGGGCCGGCTTCCTCCATGCCATGCAAGACGGAGACGGCATCGAGCACCTTGTTGGCATCCCCTGCCGGGATGTAGGCGCGCTTGGCGATGTGCGCGCCGACGCCGAGGAAGACGGCGTCGAAGCCTTCGGCCTTGGCGGCGAGCACGTCGCTCACCTTGCGATTGAGGCGCAGCTCGATGCCGAAATCGATAAGCCGCGCGATCTCGGCATCGAGTATGTCGCGCGGCAGCCGGTATTTCGGGATGCCGTAGCGCATCATGCCGCCCGCTTGCGCCGCGGCTTCGTCGATCGTCACCGCATGGCCCAAGCGCCGCAAGTGATAGGCGCAGGACAAGCCGGCCGGGCCCGAGCCGATCACCAGCACGCGCTTGCCGCTCGGCGGCGCGTCGCTGGAAAACCGCCAGCCGCGGCGGATCGCCTCATCGCCCAAGAAGCGTTCCACGGCGTTGATGCCGACGGCGGCATCGAGATGCTGGCGATTGCAGGCGCCCTCGCAGGGGTGGTAGCAGACGCGCCCCATGATCGCCGGCAGCGGGTTGTGCTCGACGAGCGTGCGCCAGGCGGCCTCATACTCGCCGCTCTCGGCGTGAAACAGCCAGCCTTGGATGTTCTCGCCGGCCGGGCAGGCGGCGTTGCAAGGCGGCAGGCGGTCGACATAGACGGGGCGGAAGGTGCGCCAGGAACCAGTGCGGTTGGCGAGCGAAGAGCCAGGATCGAGGGTGATGGCGAAAGGTTTGTCCATCATGGCTTCTCCAAGAGTCCGTAGCGTTGGATGTTGCGGTCGGCGAGCGCTTGCAGCCGCGTGAGCACGTCAGTACGCAGCCGGGGCGCGAAAAGATGCGCGAAGCGCTTTTGCGGCTTGAGGTATTCCTCGACCGGCAGTGGGTGGCGGATCGGCAGCACCGCGGTGATCTCGCCGTGCTCGGCCTCGAAGACGGGAAAGAGGCCCGTCTCCTTCGCAAGCCGCGCCATCTTGATCGTCTCGTGCGAGGCAAAGCCCCAGCCCAGCGGGCAGGGCACGAGGATGTGCAGATAGCGCGCGCCGGAGAGCTCCATGGCGCGGCGCACCTTGGCTTCGAGATCGCGCAGGTCGGCCACCGTCGCCGTCGCGACATAGGGAATGTCGTGTGCGAGCGCGATGGCGGGCACGAACTTGCCCTGGCCGAAGACGTTGCCTGGCGTTTCGCCGACGGCCGGCGTCGTCGCGGTGCGCGCCGCCGGCGGCGTGGCGGAGGAGCGCTGGATGCCGGTGTTCATGTAGCCGCCGTTGTCATAGCAGATGAAGAGCACGTCGTCGTTGCGCTCGAACATGCCGGAGAGGCAGCCAAAGCCGATGTCGGTGGTGCCGCCGTCACCCCCTTGCGCGACGACGCGGATGTGGCGGCGCTCGCCCTTTTGCATCTTCACCTTGAGCGCGGCGGCGATGCCGGTGGCCACCGCCGCCGTGTTGCCAAAGAGCGAATGGATCCACGGCACCTGCCAGGAGGTCTCGGGATAAGGCGTCGAGAAGACTTCGAGGCAGCCGGTGGCGTTGGCACAGATGAGCCGGCCGTTGGTGGCCTCCATGGCCGCGTCGATCGCGTAGCGCGCCCCAAGCGCCTCGCCGCAGCCCTGGCAGGCGCGATGGCCGGAGTTGAGCGAGTTGTAGCGCTTTTGCTGCGCTTGCACGCTGCGCTGCTCAGGCGGCAAGAGCCGGTTGCCGACCGTGAAGGTGCCGGTCTGGTAGAACTTGATCGGTTGATAGGACATGCGGCCTCCTTCAGGATGGTTTGGAGACGGAAGATGAAAGCGGTGCTCGCAGGGAAGCGGTAGGGTGGGCGGCGATTTGTGAGCGGGCGTCGGCAGCCGAAGGCTGTGGGCGCGGAAAAGGCGCCCACTCGTCTGAGCGCAGCGAGTTGTGGGCGCCCCGCGCCCAAGCCCTACGGATGCCCCGCCCGCGAACCATGAGCCGCCCGCTCTGCCGCTTCCCCATTCGTTTGGGCTCAATAATTGCGTGCCGCAACGACGCCAATGTCGCGCAAGAGGTTCTCGGCGACCGGGCCGGAGCGGCGATGCGCCTTCTCGCGTTCGAGCTGCTTATTGACGATGGCCCAGTCGAGATCGAGGAAGGTTACGTGTTCGAGCGCATCCTGCTCGGCTTCGAGGAACAGTTTCGTCAGCGACTGCTTGGTGATCGCGCGGCCGCCCAGGCCCGCGATCACCGTGTAGCCGTGCATGTGCAGCCCCGAGAGCGCCATGCGCACGTTGGTCGACAGAATGCCGCCTAGGCCCACCGCCATGCTCTTTTCGAGCACGACGACGCGCTTGGCGCCCTTGAGCCCTGCGCGCACCGCTTCGAGCGGGAAGGGGCGGAACAGGGTGATGCCGAGCACGCCGATCTTGTGGCCCGTCTCGCGCATCTCGTCGACGACGTCCTTGATCGTGCCGAGCACCGAGCCCATCGCGACGACGATGGTCTCGGCATCCTCGCAGCGGTAGGTATGCGTCAGGCCGCCCGAGTCGCGGCCGAAGATGGCCTTGAACTCCGCCGCGTAGGCGGGGATCAGCTTCAGCGCCTCCATCTGTTTGGCATGGGCGAGATAGCGCACCTCCATGAAGGCTTCCGGCCCAACCATGGCGCCGATCGAGACCGGCTCGGCGGGGTCGAGCACCTGGCGCGGCTCATAAGGCGGCAGATAGGCATCGACCTGTTCTTGCGTTGGCATGTCGACGCGCTCGAAGGCATGGGTGAGGATGAAGCCATCCATGCAGACCATGACGGGCAGGGAAAGCTCCTCGCCGAGGCGGAAGGCCTGGATATGCAAATCGAGCGCCTCCTGGTTGTTCTCGGCGAAGAGCTGGATCCAGCCGGCATCTCTGAGTGCCAGCGCATCGGAGTGATCGTTCCAGATGTTGATCGGCGCGCCAATGGCGCGATTGGCCACCGTCATGACGATCGGCAAGCCCAGCCCCGCCGCATTGAAGACCGCCTCGGCCATGAAGAGGAGCCCTTGCGAGGCGGTGGCGGTGTAGCTCCTCGCGCCGGCCGCCGAGGCGCCGATCGCCACCGACATGGCGGCGAATTCCGATTCGACGTTGATGAACTCGCAGGGCGCGAGCGTGCCTGCCTTGACCATTTCGCCAAGTGCCTCGACGATGTGCGTCTGCGGCGAGATCGGATAGGCGCAGATCACCTCGGGGCGGCACAGCGCCACGGCTTCAGCGACCGCGCGGCTGCCTTCGATTTGCTTAAGCATGATGCAATGCCTCCTCCATTTCGGCTTTGACGATGGCATAGGCCTCCCTCGCCGCCGCGACATTGCCGGCCGCGACCTTGCCGGAAAAGCGCTCTTCGATGGCCTTGATGACCGATTCGAGCCGGATCACGCCGGTCACCGCCGCAAAGCCGCCCAACAGCGGCATGTTGGGCACCGGCCGGCCGAGATGCTTCAAGGCAAGTTCGGTGGCCGGCACGGTGCATAGCCGCTCGGGGGGCCAATCGCGCAAAAACTCGCCCAGCCCCAGCTCATCGAAGGTCTTGCTCGTGTTGATGAGGATGTAGCCATCCTTCTTGAGACCGGCGAAGCAATCGACCTGGTGCAAGAGGGTCGGGTCCTGGATGATCAGCGCATCGGGCGCCATGATCGGCTCGCGCAGGCGAATTTCGCGGTCGGCGATGCGGCAAAAGGCCACGACGGGTGCGCCGGTGCGCTCGGAGCCGAAGCTCGGGAAGGCCTGGGCATGGCGGCCTTCGTCGAAGGCGGCGACCGAGAGCATCTCGGCCGCGGTCACAACGCCTTGCCCGCCGCGGCCATGGATACGAACCTGGAACATCGCGTCCTCCTTTTTTCTTCGGCAAACGGACGCCGACATGTTGCAGACATGTTGCAGCGCGCGATTGCGACCATCAGTGTAACGCTTTACCATGCGCGCGTCCGCCTACCCGGCGATATCTTCGTGCGCGGCGTGTCACCCGCATGCATCGCGCGTCATCAGAAAAACCCTCCCACAGGAGCAAGACGAGATGTCCGAGATTCATGCTGGCGAGCCAATGGCCTCCGCCCCCGGCAGCCCCGATGCCGATCCCCAGGAAACCCGTGAATGGCTCGATGCCTTAGAGGCCGTCATCGAACAAGCCGGCCCCGAGCGCGCCCATTTCCTGATCGAAAAGCTGATCGAGCTCGGCCACCGCGCCGGCATCAACATTCCCTATTCCGCGAATACCGACTACGTCAATACGATCCCCGTCGACCGGCAGCCGCTCGCGCCCGGCGACTATGCGATCGAAAGCCGCATCCGCGCCTATGTGCGCTGGAATGCGCTTGCCATGGTGTTGCGCGCCAACAAGGGCGAGTCGAACCTGGGCGGCCACATCGCGAGCTTTGCCTCGGCCGCCACCCTCTATGACGTTGGCTTCCAGCACTTCTGGCGCGGCCCCAATCATGAATCGGGCGGCGATCTCATCTACATGCAGGGGCATTCGGCGCCGGGCATCTATGCGCGCGCTTTTCTGCTCGGGCGGCTCACGGAAGAGCAGCTTGACCACTTCCGCCGCGAGGTCGATGGGCGCGGCCTGCCTTCCTATCCGCATCCGTGGCTGATGCCGGAGTTCTGGCAGTTTCCCACCGTCTCGATGGGGCTGGGGCCGATCCAGGCCATCTATCAGGCGCGCTTCATGAAATATCTCGAGGATCGGGGGCTCGCCAAGACTGCCGGCCGCAAGGTGTGGGCCTTCATGGGCGATGGCGAGATGGACGAGCCCGAGTCGATGGGCGCGATCGGCATGGCCGGGCGCGAGAAGCTCGACAACCTGATCTTCGTCGTCAATTGCAACTTGCAGCGCCTCGACGGGCCGGTGCGCGGCAATGGCAAGATCATCCAGGAGCTCGAAGCCGAGTTCCGCGGCGCTGGCTGGAATGTCATCAAGGTGATCTGGGGCTCTTATTGGGATCCGCTCCTTGCCCAGGACAAGACCGGCGCCTTGCGCCGGCGCATGATGGAATGCGTCGATGGCGACTATCAGACCTTCAAGTCGAAGGATGGCGCTTACGTGCGCGAGCACTTCTTCAACACGCCGGAACTGAAGGCGATGGTCGCCAACTGGACCGATGATGACGTCTGGCGCCTGAATCGCGGCGGCCACGATCCGCACAAGATCTATGCCGCCTACAAGGCCGCCGTGGAGCACGTCGGGCAGCCCACGGTGATCCTCGCCAAGACCATCAAGGGCTATGGCATGGGCGAATCGGGCGAGGCGCAGAACATCACCCATCAGCAAAAGAAGATGGGCACGACTTCGCTGAAAGCCTTTCGCGACCGCTTTAAGCTGCCGATCGCCGACGAGGAGCTGGATAAGCTGCCCTATCTGAAATTTCCCGAAGGCTCGCCCGAGCTCGAATACATGAGAAGCCGGCGGCTGGCCCTTGGCGGCTATCTGCCGCAGCGCCGCCGCGCCGTCGAGCCGCTGCCGGTGCCGCCCCTGTCGGCCTTCGAGCCGCTCTTGAAGGCTTCCGGCGAAGGGCGCGAATTCTCGACGACGATGGCCTTCGTACGCATCTTGAACCTGCTCATCAAGGACAAGCTGATCGGCCGGCGCATCGTGCCGATCGTGCCGGATGAATCGCGCACCTTCGGCATGGAGGGCCTGTTCCGCCAGGTCGGCATCTGGAACCAGGAAGGGCAGAAGTATGTGCCGCAGGATGCCGACCAGCTGATGTTCTACAAGGAGTCCAAAGACGGCCAGATTCTGCAGGAAGGCATCAACGAGGCCGGCGCGATGGCCGACTGGATCGCCGCCGCGACGAGCTATTCGACGCATGGCGTGCAGATGATCCCCTTCTACATCTTCTATTCGATGTTCGGCCTACAGCGCACGATGGATCTTGCCTGGGCGGCGGGCGATTCGCGCGCGCGCGGCTTCCTCATCGGCGGCACGGCCGGCCGCACGACCTTGAATGGCGAAGGGCTGCAGCACGAGGACGGCCATTCGCACGTGCTCGCCGCGACGATTCCGAACTGCATCAGCTATGACCCGACCTTCGCCTATGAGCTTGCCGTCATCATCCAGGACGGCCTGCGGCGCATGGTCGCCGAGCAGGAGGACGTCTTCTACTACCTCACGGTGATGAACGAGAACTACGAGCACCCGGCGATGCCCGAAGGCGTGGCGCAGGACATCCTGAAGGGCATGTATCTCTTTAGGAAGGGCGCCAACAGCAACGGGCCGCGCGTGCAGCTCTTGGGCTCCGGCACGATCTTCCGCGAGGTGATCGCCGCGGCCGATCTCTTGCGCGCGGACTGGGGCGTGGAAGCCGATCTGTGGAGCTGCACGAGCTTTACCGAGCTCGCGCGCGACGGGCACCACTGCACGCGCTACCACCTTCTGCATCCCGATGAGCCCAAGCCGGTCTGTCATGCCAAAGGCTTGCTCGCCGATACGCGCGGGCCAATCGTCGCCGCCACCGATTACGTGCGCATGTATGCCGAACAAATCCGCCCCTTCATCACCGAAGGGGGACGGCGCTACCTCGTGCTCGGCACCGACGGCTTCGGCCGCTCGGATACGCGCGAAGCCTTGCGCCGCTTCTTCGAGGTCGACCGCTACTGGGTGGTGCTCGCCGCCCTCTCGGCCTTGGCCGACGATGGTGCGATCGAGACCGGTCTCGTCAAGCAGGCGATCGCCAAATACGGCCTCGATCCAAACAAACCCAACCCGATGAAGGTGTGACCATGCTCGAAGTCAAAGTACCCGACATCGGTGATTTCAAGGACGTGCCGGTCATCGAGGTGCATGTGAAGGCGGGGGACATTGTGAAGGCGGAGGATGCCCTCATCACGCTCGAATCGGACAAGGCGACGATGGACGTGCCCTCGCCAGCGGCGGGCATGGTGAAGGAAGTCAAGCTCAAGGTCGGTGACAAGGTGTCCGAGGGCAGCCTCGTCTTGCTGCTCGATGAGGAGGCTGTGGCTCGGCCTGCGACGCCTGCGCCACAGGCGGCCGTCCCGCCAGCGCCGACTTTGCGGGCCGAAGCAGCGGCGGGCGCCTCGCCACCCCCTTCTACTC
>JAOAHQ010000012.1 GCA_026415155.1 Rhodocyclaceae bacterium | reverse complement strand
ATTTTCGCCCCGCGCGCGAGCGGCAGCTGGCTGGCCTCAGGCTGATCCTCGACGACCCGGGGCGCGGGCGCCTGTTCGTGCTGCGCATCGATGGCGCAGTCGCCGGCATGGCCAATGCCCTGGTCACGGTCAGCACCGCGCTGGGGGCGCCGGTGCTGCTGCTGGAAGACGTGATCGTCGCGGCGCCCTATCGCGGGCGCGGCTACGGCCGCCGCCTGGTCGAGCATGTGCTCGATTGGGCGCGCGCGCAGGGCCTGGCGCGTGTGACATTGCTGGCGGATGCCGACAACGCGCCGGCGCTGGCCTTTTATGCGCGCCTCGGGTTTTCGCCTTCGGCGATGGTGGTGCGGCGCAGGCAACTTGTCGGGGACGACGGCTAGAATCGCACATTTTCGAGCCAAGAACCAATGCCTGCCGTCACCTTTACCGCTTCGATCGTCGCCGATCTCGCGCCTGCGCTCAATGCCCATCCGCTTTATGCGGCCGTGCAAAACTTGGAGCAGCTGCGCGTCTTCATGGCGCATCACGTCTATTCGGTGTGGGACTTCATGTCCCTGCTCAAATGTTTGCAAGGCCACCTCGCGCCGACGACGCTTCCCTGGAAGCCGCGCGGCAGCGCCGAGGTGCGTTTCTTCATCAACCAGATCGTCGTTGGCGAAGAGTGTGACGACGGCCTGCCCGATGCCGATGGCAACCCGACGCATGCGAGCCACTTCGAACTCTACTGCGACGCGATGCGCGAGGTCGGCGCCGATCCTGCGCCTGCGATCCGGTTCGTCGAAGTCGCTGCCGAACAAGGGATCGAGGCTGCGCTTGCTCTCAATCTTGCCCCACCGGCCGCCGCCACCTTCATGCGCGCTACCTTCGGCTTCATCGCGACGGGCAAGCCGCATGTCGTCGGTGCCGCGTTCGCGCTCGGCCGCGAGCACATCATCCCGGCGATGTTCCGCGCGCTCCTGGCCAAGATGGGCATCGATGCGAAAGCTGCGCCCGCTTTCCACTTCTATCTCGAGCGCCACATCCATCTCGACGAGGATTTTCACGCGCCGCTCGCGCTCAGGATGGTCAATGAGCTCGTCGGCGGCGATGCTACGAAGCTTGCCGAGGCCAACGCGGCCGCGCGCGCCGCGGTCGAGGCGCGCATCGCGTTCTGGGATGGGGTGTTGGCAGCCTTGGGATAAACATCGATCCTGCTGACGGATCAATCTTCGTCGAACTTCCAGTCGCGGCCAGCAAGGCGCAAGCGCAGCGCGCCATTCGTAGTGTCGCGCAGCACGGCGAGCCCCTCGCAGGGCAGGGTGAGCACGGTCTCGAACTGGCCGCCGCGCAGATAGCCGATCTCGAGCTTGCCAGTCGTCGGGCGCACCTCGAAATAGCCTTGGCAAAACGGACAGCGGCAGCCGAGTACGCCTTCGCCGACCATTTCTTCGCAGGCATCGAGCACCCGGAGCGCATCGAGCCGGGCGCCACAGAGCGGACAACGCGAGGATTCAGAAGCCATAAGGGCGATGGAGCCAGTCGCGCACGACCTCCACATCGCGGTCGGGCAGGTAGTTGAAGCCGCCTTGCACGTCTTCGATGACCGCCGTGGCGACGGCATGGGGCACGGCCTTGGTCGTCAGCATGTGGAAGAACCAGGCCATCGGATAGCCCGCCTGGCGGTCGAATTGCTGCAAGGCCGAGGCGAGTGAGAGCCCGCGTGCGCCATAGGCGCTTTCGAAACGCGGCGGCGCGCCGTTGATCGCTGCGACGGGGGTGGCGCTTTTGATGAGCTGGCGATAGCGATCCAGATGCTCGCGCACGGCGAGCACCCAGTGATGGGCGAACTCGCTGCTCGAATGGGCGCTGCTTCTTTCCCAATCGGAGATGAAACGGTGTATCGGCTGCGGCTCGGGCTTTTGCTCACGCATCGCGGCGAGGAAATCGGCGATCGCCGTCACCCGCCGCAGCGTATAAAACGGCAGGCCGAGCGCGCGTGGCGCTGAGAGGCTCGCTTCGCTTGGATCGACGAGGTCTTCGAGCGAAGCGGGTATCTCTCCGCCCGCGAAGAGCCGGTGGCTCGTGACTTCCTGGAGCTCTTCGATCTCGATTTGCAGGAAATCGGCGGCATCCTTGCCATGGCGCGCCACCCAGTAATGCGTCTTGCCGACAAGGCGGGTGGCGATGAGCCCGGCCTTGGCGTACTCCGCCGCGACGGCGGCAATGTCGTCATCGTGGCGCTCAAGCGCATCGGCTGCCCAGCGTTCGAGGTCATCGGCGATGTGCTGGCCGTGCGCGTCGATGACGCCGCCTAACCGATACCAGCCGCCGCGCACGAGGACTTCGCGGAATTGATACTGCGGCGCGAGGCGTTCGAGTTCCTTGGCGATACCGGCTGGCCCCTGTGCGGCAGGAATCTGCACACAGGCTTCGGCAAGCGCCTGCGTAAGCCTCGTCAGCTCGGCAGCAGGAGAGGGAGCGGTGGTGGCGGACATCTCAATCTTTCTCGAAGGTTCATTCGGGGCGGGCCAGGCGCTGCCGGACGGCTTCGCGCACTTCGGCCTCGGGGTCGTCGAGGAGCGCGCGGATCGCCTCGCGCGGCACACGCGCGACGGCGGCGAGCCGCACCGTCCAGTCCGGATCGGCCAGCAGACGTTCGGCATCGTGGGGCAGCGCGCGTTCGGCGACAATGCGGCGCACTTCGGGTTCCGGGTCGGCCAGGAGCCTGCCGAGGGCGAATGTCGGCAGGCGGGCGGCAACAGCCTTGCGCACTTCGCGTTCCGGGTCGTCCGCAAGGCGAGGCAGCCGCCCGTGTGAGAGGCGCCGCGCGACGACGACACGCACCATGTAGTCGGCATCGTCGGCCATCGACATCAGTTGCTCGGGAGGCAGGCGCTGGGCGACGGCGATGCGCACTTCGCGGTCGGGGTCGCGGCGCATTTTCAAGAGTTCGGCAGGAGGCAGGCGCGTGGCGACGACGCGGCGCACCACTTCATCGTCATCGTGGATGTGCTCGCGCACGGCTTCGAGCGGGGCATAGCGCAAGGCTATGGCGCGGCGCTCCCAGTAAGCATCGTGCGCATAGGCTGGCGCGAGCTCCGGGTTGGCGCGGAAAAAACGCTCGATCTGGCGTCCGGCGAGACTCATCACGCAGGCATCTCCAGGCGTGCAGCGGCCTTGCGGCAAGTGTGTCGCGGCATGCGGGCAGGCGGCGCAGGAGGCTTGGACGGCCAGTGTGGCACGGCGCTCAGTCGTCGTCGCCACGCAGCGCCACCACGATGCCGGTGGCCGCCGCCGGGTCATTCGTGAGGCTCAGGCAATGCTCGCCGGCGGCGACGTAGTAGATCAGCGCAAGGTCGTTTTCCGCCGCGGGCTTGATGCGCGGCGGAATGTCGTCCTCGCTGCAGACGGAGATGTGCCGGCCAGGAAAGGCCGCACGCAGGCTTTGCGCGAGCGCCTCGTGGGTCGGCGCTGGCGGGACGGCCAGCTTGGCCAGCACCGCATCGAGAAAGGCGCTGTCGATGCCAGTCATCATTCCTCGACCGGCGCTTCAGCGCGGTAAGGAGCAAGTGAAGCCGCCTCGACGCCCATTACCTTGGCGAGCCACGGCGGCGGGGCATCGAGCGCCTGTTGCAGCTTCGCGAGCCAGTCATACATGTCGGTCGTGGGTGCGACCTTGAGCGGATGCGCGCCGGCGCGCACCACCTTGGCCGCGGCCGGGCCGCCGATCGACGAAAAGCAGGCGATCTGGCAGTCGTCGATGAGCGCCGCGCGCGCCGCGTTGCGGTCTTCTTCCTCGTCGGCGAGATGGGCCGAGCGCGCCGCGACGAAGTCGAGCGTGTCGCGGCCGACATCCCAGATGGCAAAGACCTTGCACGAACCGAAGTGGCCGTCGATGAAGCGGCCGCTATCGGTGGCGCAGGCGACGCGCACGGGGCGGGTCATGGGTGGGCTCCTTTACGCATAGACGATGCAGGCATCACCGGCCGGACAGGCCGCCACGCACCTGGGCGAATCCTGATCCTCGCATTCGTTGCAGGTGTCCTTGTTGATCTTGTAGATGCCGCCCTTCTCGGTGATCGATTGGGTCGGGCAGACCGGCAGGCAATCGCCGCAGCTTGTGCACTCCGCTTGGATGATTTTCATGGCCATGATGTTTCTCCTTTCATTCAACGCCGTCGATCCGCTTGGCCCGCACCGAAAAGGGGAGACGTTCCGGTGCGGGCTGCGGCTCGATGTAATAGACGCCGCCATTTTTCAACCTGATCTCGCCGCCCCATTTTTCCGGGCTGTCGAATTCCATCGAGGCGATGACGTCTTCGATGTCGCGCTTGGGCATGTAGAACACATAGCCTGCGGCGCCTTTGCGGATCATGATGTTGGCCATGGCGGCTTCCTTCCCTTAGCGGACGAGGTCGTAGTTGTAGTCCGTCGTCGCCATCCCGCGCGTCTCGTCGTCGAGGCGCTCGAGCACGGCATTGACGAGCGTGGTGAGGATGTACATGGCGCCCTCGTAGCCCAGCGTCGTCTGGCGGTGCAGATGGTGACGGTCGAAGATCGGGAAGCCGATGCGGATCAGGGGCACCTCATACTCCTTGCCCTTGTGCAAGGTATCGCGCTGGATGTACTTGCCATAGCTGTTGCCAATCAGGAAATCCGGCTTCTCGGTAAAGCACAGGCTTCTCAAGTGCCACAGATCCGCGCCCGGATAGATCTTCGCGTTGGCGCCATACGGCGAGGATTCCAAAAGCTTCTTCATCGCCTTTTCCCAACGCTTCGAACTATTGTGGCAGACGATGTGGGTCGGCTCGATGCCGAGCTCCATGAGGAACTTGGTGAGTCCCAGCGTGAAGTCCGGATCGCCATAAAGCGCCATCTTCTTGCCATGCAGCCAGGCATGCGAGTCGGTCATCATGTCGAGGAGCCGCCCGCGTTCCTTGGTGATCGACTCGGGGATCGGCTTGCCGGTGACTTCCGAGACCTTCATGAGCCACTCGTCGGTCCACTCGACGCCCATCGGGATGTTGAGCTTGGGCACTTCGTGGTTCCAGGTGTTCTCGACGAACTTCTTCGTCTTGTCGAGGCCAAGCGGCTGGATCAGGAAGGTGGTGATCGCGTTGGGCGCATCCTTGACTTCCTCGATCGTCGTGCCGCCGGCATACATGCGGTATTCGCCATCGGCCGGCGTATCGAGCACTTCCTCGGGATCGGAGAGCATCGTGAACTCGACGCCCATCTCGCGCAGATAGCGCTTGATGACGCGATAGTTGCCGAGATAGGTCTCGAAGCCCGGCACGATGTTGATCTTGCCGTTCTTGCCAGGCTGTTTGCCCTCCATCTCGTTCAAGGTGAAGTAGCGCAGAATGCCCTCTTCCATGTTGTCCCAGCCGGTGACATGGCTGCCGACGAAGGAGGGGGTGTGCGCGAAGGGAACGGGGAAGTCCTTGTCGAGATAGCCCTCGTTCTTGGCGTTATTGATGAAGGCGTTCAAGTCGTCGCCGATCACTTCCGCGATGCACGTGGTGGACATGGCGATCATTTCGGCGCCGTAGAGA
>JAOAHQ010000066.1 GCA_026415155.1 Rhodocyclaceae bacterium | reverse complement strand
CCCAGATTGTCCATTGGAACGCGAGCGGCGCTCGCCGGCGAGGGCGAGCAGATCTGCGTTCGTGCGACGAGTCCATAGCGTTGCCTCTGGACGAGGAGCACGGGCGCAGAGATGCCGCCCGCAGCCCGAGCGCCGCCGCGTAGGGCGCAAAGCGTGCCGCTGTGTTTCATCGTCGATCGAGCGCCCGGTCTAATGGACAATCTGGGTTATGCCGCCAAGCGAAGGATGTCGCTGCGCCGCGCGGCAAATTGCAAGCTTGCCAGAATGTCTTCGCGCTCGAGGTCGGGAAAGTCCGCCAGGATCTCCTCCATGCTGACGCCTTCCCCCAGCATTTCGAGGATGTCGCTGACGCGGATGCGCATGCCGCGGATGCACGGCTTGCCTCCGCACACCCCAGGTTCGAGGGTGATTCGATCGAGCAGTCTGGCGTTCATGGCGAATGGTCTCATCTGTCCTAAGTCAATCTTATAGCAACCGCCGCCGTCCCGCCAGCGCCGTCCTTCGCCGCGGCCTACTCCACTGTCTCGGGCACGAGCACCTCGCGCTGCCCTGCGCCGTTCGGGCGCGAGACGAGGCCAGCCCGCTCCATCGCCTCGATCATGCGCGCGGCGCGGTTGTAGCCGATCCTCAGATGCCGCTGCACGAGCGAGATCGATGGCCGGCGTTCGCGCAGCACGATCTCGACGGCCTGATCATAGAGCGGGTCGTTTTCCATGTCGCCGTCTTCGCCCTCGCCGGCCGCCTCGTTCTCGGCGGGCGGCGCGGCGAGCACGTCGCTCACGAATTGGGGCTTGCCGACCTTGCGCAGATGCTCGACGACGCGATGCACCTCCTCGTCGGCGACGAACGCGCCATGCACGCGCATTGGCAACCCCGTGCCCGGGGCGAGATAGAGCATGTCGCCCTGGCCCAGGAGCGCTTCGGCGCCCATCTGGTCGAGGATGGTGCGCGAGTCGACCTTCGAGGAGACCTGAAAGGCAATCCGCGTCGGAATGTTGGCCTTGATGAGGCCGGTGATGACATCGACACTTGGCCGTTGGGTCGCGAGGATCAGATGAATGCCGGCAGCGCGCGCCTTCTGCGCGAGCCGCGCGATGAGCTCCTCGACCTTCTTGCCGACCACCATCATGAGGTCGGCCAACTCGTCGATGATGACGACGATGTAAGGCAGGGGCTCGAGCGAAGGCGCGCCGGCGGCCGCCTCGCCCGGCAAGGCGAGCGGGTCGGGAATGCGCTCTCCTGCCTTCTCGGCCTCTTTGATCTTGGCGTTGAAGCTGGCCAGATTCCTCACGCCGAGCGCGCTCATGAGTTTGTAGCGCCTCTCCATCTCGCCGACGCACCAGTGGAGGGCATTGGCCGCCTTGTTCATGTCGGTGACGACAGGAGCGAGCAGATGCGGAATGCCCTCATAGACAGAGAGCTCCAGCATCTTCGGATCGACGAGGATGAGCCGCACGTCCTTGGGTTCGGATTTGTAGAGCAGCGAGAGGATCATCGCGTTGATGCCGACCGACTTGCCCGAGCCGGTAGTGCCGGCGACCAGCAAGTGCGGCATCTTGGCGAGATCCGCGACCACCGGCTGGCCGGCGATGTCCTTGCCGAGCGCCAGCGTCAGATGCGAATGCATGTCGTGATAGGCCTTGGCGCCGAGGATTTCAGAGAGCCGCACCATCTGGCGGCGCGGATTGGGCAGTTCCAGGGCCATGCAGGACTTGCCCGGCACGGTCTCGACGACGCGCAGGCTGACGAGCGAGAGGGCGCGCGCCAGATCCTTGGCGAGATTGACGATCGTCGCGCCTTTGACGCCCGTGGCGGGCTCGATTTCATAGCGCGTCACCACCGGGCCGGGATGCGCCGAGACGACCTGCACCGCCACGCCGAAGTCGGCGAGCTTGCGCTCAATCAAGCGCGAGGTGAATTCGAGCGTATCCGCCGAGGGCAGCGTCTCGTTGTCGTGACGGGCCGGATCGAGGAGGTGCAAGGGCGGCAGCGCTTCGCCGGGCGCATCGAAGAAGAGCGGCGTCTGGCGCTCCTTCTCGATGCGCGCCTCGGCCTTTTTCGCCAGCGGAATCTCAAGTGCGACGGGCTCGATCTTCACCGGGGGCGGCGGATTCTCCTCGATCTTCTTGCGCTCGTTGGCGACGACGGCCTCGCGCTCTTGGGCAAGCTGACGGCCATAGCGGCGGTCCTGCCAGCGCTCGATGAGGCCGAAGAGGCCAAGCCAGGCGATCTCGATGAGGCCGCCGAGCTTTTCGGAAAGCCACAGCCAGGACATGCCGGTAAAGAGGCTCCAGCCGGCCATGAAGCCCAACAGCAAGATCAGCGTGCCGCCGGTGTAGCCGAGATAGGCCGTCGCCAGGCGGCCGATCTCGAAGCCGAGCATGCCGCCTGCCGCCATCGGCAGCTCGACCGGCAGGCGCCAAAAACGCATCGCCTCGAGCCCCGCACTCGTGATGAGCAGCACGAAAAACCCGCCCAAAGCGATGAAGAGCGGCCGCCGGTCGCCCCCCTCGGTGAAGACGTGGCGGATGCGGTGATAACCCCAGGCGACCATGAGCAGGAGGAGCCCCACCCACCACCAGGCAGAAAGGCCAAAGAGCGAGAGCATGAGATCGGCAAGCCACGCGCCGAAGCGACCGCCCGGGTTATGGACGCTGCCCGTGCCGGCCACATGCGACCAGCCGGGATCGCTCTTGTCGTAGCCCCAAAGAATCAAGGCGAGATAAAGCCCCGCCGCGGCGATGGCAAGCCAGCGCGCCTCATGCACGAGCGCCGCGATGCGCTCCGGCAGCGGCGAGGCGTCGGGCGCTTTCCGTGCAAGGGAAAGGGAAGCGGTGTTCATGGGCACGATTTCCGGGTTGAGTCGTCAGCCCGATTCTCGCTGCTTAGGCTCGGAAAAATGCGCGAAACAGCGCAAATTTCCTGCCCGTATCGAACCTTATAATCGGCCCATCCCGTTCGAAAGGAAGTCCCGATGCCTGCACGCCATGTCAAGCTCCTGATCCTCGGCTCCGGCCCGGCCGGCTATACCGCCGCCGTCTATGCCGCGCGCGCCAACTTAAAGCCCGTCCTCATCACCGGCATGAGCCAGGGCGGCCAGCTGATGACCACGACTGAAGTCGATAACTGGCCGGCCGACGCCGACGGCGTCATGGGCCCCGACCTGATGGCGCGCTTCGAAAAGCATGCGGCGCGCTTTGGCACCGAGATCGTCTTCGACCATATCCATACCGCGCACCTCACCGAGCGCCCCTTCCGCCTCGTTGGCGATACGGGCGAATACACCTGCGATGCGCTGATCATCGCCACCGGCGCCTCGGCGCAATATCTGGGGCTGCCGTCCGAGCAGGCCTTCCTGGGCAAGGGCGTCTCCGCCTGCGCCACTTGCGATGGCTTCTTCTACCGCGATCAGCCGGTTGCCGTGGTGGGCGGCGGCAACACCGCAGTCGAGGAAGCGCTGTATCTCGCCAACATCGCCAGTCACGTCACGGTCATCCACCGCCGCGACAAGTTCCGTGCCGAAAAGATCATGCAGGACAAGCTCTTCGAGAAAGAAAAGGCCGGCAAGGTGACGATCAAGTGGGATTGCGTGCTCGACGAAGTGCTCGGCGACCAGTCGGGTGTCACTGGCATCCGCATCAGGAACGTCAAGACGGGCGCGCAGGAAGAGCTCGCCGTCATGGGGGTGTTCATCGCGATCGGCCACAAGCCAAACACCGAGCTCTTCGTCGGCCAGCTCGAGATGGAAAACGGCTACATCGTGACGAAAGGCGGCCGTCACGGCAATGCCACGGCCACCTCGATCCCCGGCGTCTTCGCCGCGGGCGACGTGCAGGACATGGTCTATAAGCAGGCGATCACCTCGGCCGCCACGGGCTGTCAGGCGGCGCTCGATGCGGAAAAATACCTCGACAGCCTCGGCCAAGGCGGCGCTTGACGAGCAATCGCGCGCCCTGTTTCGGCAGGCGGTCGCCGGCGCCGTGCCGCTCATTCACGACCGCGTGCATCACGAGCCGCCGGCGCCGCCGGCGATTCCGAAAAGCCGCCAGCGCGACGAGGCGGCTGCCTTGGACGAGTCCCTTCGCGATGTCGATCCCTTGGCGCTCGCCCTCGAAGGCGGCGACGAGGCGGCCTATCTCAAGCCCGGGATGTCGCCCAAGGTGCTCAAGGACTTGCGGCGTGGCCGCTGGGTGATCGAGGATCAGCTCGATTTGCATGGCATGACGCGCGAGGAAGCGCGCCGCGAGGTCGCCCTCTTCCTCGCCGAATGCCGCCGGCTGCGCCGCCGCTGCGTGCGCATCGTGCATGGCAAGGGCCTGCGCTCGCCAGGCCGCCTCCCGATCCTGAAGCATCTCGTGCAAGGCTGGCTCGCCCAGCGCGAGGACGTGCTCGCATTCTGCCAGGCGCGCGCCGCGGAAGGCGGCGCCGGCGCGGTGATCGTCCTGCTCGCCTAGCCTTCATGCCCCCCCGCGCACCTCATCCCCTCGCCGGCCCTGCCATGCTGCTCGTCGCGTTGACGCTTGTCGCGCTCTTCGCTCGGCCGCTCACGCCCATCGACGAGACGCGTTACGTCTCGGTGGCCTGGGAGATGTGGCTCAATGGCGATCCTCTCGTGCTCTATAAGAACGGCGCGCCCTACAGCCACAAGCCGCCGCTCCTCTTTTGGCTCATCAACCTCGGCTGGGCCGTCTTCGGCGTCAATGAGCTCTGGCCGCGGCTCATCTCGCCGCTCTTTTCGCTCGCGAGCCTCGCTTTGACGCTCGCCCTCGCCCGACGGCTGTGGCCAGAGGAAGCCACTCTCGGCGAGCGGGCGGCCTGGATCCTCTGCGCGAGCGCCCTGTGGCTTCTCTTTTCGACGGCGACGATGTTCGACGTCATGCTCGCCTGCTTCGCCCTGCTCGGCGCGCTGGGTCTCCTCATTGCGGCAGAAGGCGGGTGGCGTAAAGGCTTTGCGCTCTTGGCGCTTGCCCTCGGCCTGGGGCTTTTAACCAAGGGGCCAGTGATCCTCTTACACCTATTGCCGCTCGCCCTCTTGGCGCCGCTGTGGGCGCCGGCCGTGCCCAAAGGCCGCTGGTATGGCGGCCTCACGCTCAGTGTGCTCGCCGGCGCGGCCATCGCCTTGCTGTGGGCGATCCCCGCCGCCCTGGCCGGCGGGGAGGAATACCGCCAGATGATCCTCTGGGGCCAGACGGCGAAGCGGATGGTCAATTCCTTCGCCCACCAGCGCCCTTTCTGGTGGTATCTGCCGCTCTTGCCGCTCCTTTTCTTTCCCTGGCTCTTCTGGCCGCGGCTGTGGCGCGCCTTGGCCGCCCTGCGGCGCGCGCCGCGCGAGCGGGGCCTCGTCTTCCTCGCCGTCTGGCTCGCGCCGACTTTCTTGGCCCTGTGCCTCATCAGCGGCAAGCAGGTGCATTATCTCGTGCCGCTCTTTCCGCCTTTCGCGCTCGCCGCCGCGCGGCTCACGCACGAGGCGCCGCAACGGCGCCTCGCGGCAATCGCAATGGGCGCGGCGCTTTGCTATGCGCTCGTACAAGGCGCGGCCGCGCCCTTCCTGTGGCGCCATGCCGACATGCGCCCGATCGCCCAGGAAATCCGCAAATATCAGGACACAGGGATCGCGATCGCCCATGCCGGCGAATACCATGCCGAGTATCAGTTCGCCGGCCGTCTCACCAGGCCGCTTGCAGAGATCGAGGCCACGCCAGCGGCGATCGCCGCATGGTTTTCCCGCCATCCCGACGGCCTCCTGCTTCATTACAGCAAGGCGCCGCCCACCGGGCCGAGCCGCTTCGTCCAACCCTATCTGCAAAAGCACGTCGCCCTGCTCGACGCGCAACAGGCCAGAGGGCTCGGCCTCTTCTAACGCACCCTGCGACAATCGGTCGCATTCCCGGTGCGCCCGGCGCGGCGTAGAGTTTTCGCCATGCCAACGCATGAGAGGAGCGCCGCCATGAGCCAGCCGACGATCCGCCGCCCGCCCGCCGCACAGCCGGAAATGACCTCGCTGCTCCTCGGCGCGGGCTTCGCGCTCGCCTCGTTGATCCTCCTGCCGGCCATCGCGCAGAAGATCGGCTTGGGCTCGAGCCTGACGATCGCCCTGCGCGGCGCTCTGATGCGCGCCGCGCACCGCCTGTAACACACGGCTCTGCGATAATCCCCTCTGCAATCAACCCTTCGGCGTCTCCGGCCAGCGGAAGCGCCGCGCCTTCCCTCGTGATGCGGCCCGCCCACCTCGCTCTCGGTCTCCTCGCGCTCGCCAGCCTCGGCGTCGGTTTGATCTGCCTGGACGCCGCGCGGCCGAGTCATGCCGACACCGCGCGCCGCGCCGCGACGGCCGCGCTCGTCGAGAAGCTGCGGCTCACCGACCTCGCGCTCTTCACCGAGGCGCGTTACACCCGCCATCCGAGCCAGGCCGATCTGCATTCGGCCTTCCAGGACCATCCGCTCGCCTTCGAGCATTTTCCGAGCGGCTCGCTCGTGCCGCCGCCCACGGCTCTTATGTCGGCCTATGAAGCCTTGGATCGCAAAACAGCTTTATCTGATTGACTACACGCTTGCTTCGCTTTCGCGGCGCAAGGCGAAGAACCTCAGCCTCCTCTTCATCTATGCGCTGCTCGTCTTCGTGCTCGCGTCGGTCGCGCTCTACACGCAGGCGCTGCGCCACGAGGCGCAGGCCGTGCTCGCCGGCAGCCCGGAAATCGTGCTGCAGCGGATGATCGCCGGCCGGCACGACCTGATCCCGGCCGGCTACCTGGAAAAAATCGGCCGCATCCGCGGCGTGCAGAAGATCGAAGGGCGGCTGTGGGGCTATTACTACGACAGCGTCGTCAAGGCCAACTACACCTTCATGGCGCCGCGCGAGATGAACATCGCGCGCGGCGAGATCATCGTTGGTCCGGCGCTCGAGCGCTCGCGGGGCCTGGCGGCAGGCAACGGCATTTCGTTTCGTTCCTATACCGGCGAGTTGCACACCTTCATCGTCGCCGAGGTGCTGCCCGAGGCGACGGAACTCGCGAGCGCCGACCTCGTGCTGATGAACGAGGCGGATTTCCGCGCCTTCTTCAAGTATCCCGACGGCCATTTCACCGATGTGGCCTTGAGCGTGGCCAACCCGCAGGAGGTGAGAAACGTCGCCGTGAAGCTCATGAACGCCTTGCCCGATTCCCGGCCGATCCTGCGCGAGGAGGTGCTGCGCACCTATGCCTCGATCTTCGACTGGCGCGAAGGCCTGATGCTCGCGCTCTTGGCCGCCGCGATCCTCGCCTTCTGCATTCTCGCCTGGGACAAGGCCGCCGGCCTCTCGGCCGAGGAACGCCGCGAGATCGGCATCTTGAAGGCGATCGGCTGGGAAACCGGCGATGTCATCCAGATGAAGTTCTGGGAGGGCCTGTTGATCTCGCTTTCCGCCTTCCTCTTGGGCTTCCTCGCCGCCTACGGGCATGTCTTCTACTTTGGCGCCCCGCTGTTCGAGCCGGTGCTCAAAGGCTGGGCGGTGCTCTATCCCCACTTCAGCCTGCCGCCCCATATCGACGGCCTGACGATCGCCACGCTCGCCTTCTTCACCGTCGTGCCCTACACGGCGGCAGTGCTGGTACCGATCTGGCGCGCGGCGATCACCGACCCCGACACGGTGATGCGCGCATGATCGAGCTCAAAAACATCCGCAAGGTCTTCAATCAAGGCCAGCACAACGAGTTCTGGGCGCTGTGCGGCATCGATCTCGCGATTCCCGAACAGCAGGTGACTGCCCTTCGGGGCCCCTCGGGCTCGGGCAAGACGACGCTCCTCACCATCCTCGGCTGCCTGGCGCGCCCCACCGAAGGGCGCGTGAGGCTCAAGGGCGAGGACATCTCGGGCCTGCCCGAACGCTTTCTGACCGAAATCCGGCGCCAGACCTTCGGCTTCGTCTTCCAGCAGTTCAATCTGATCCGCGGCCTCTCGGCGATCGAGAACATCATCCTGCCGGCCTATCCGCTCGGCTTACCGCGCAAGCATCTGCTCGAGAAAGCCGAGGCGCTGCTGGCCGACGTCGCGCTCGCCCACCGCCGCGAGGCGAAGGTCGAATGGCTCTCCGGCGGCGAGCAGCAGCGCGTCGCGATCTGCCGGGCGCTCATCAACGATCCCGAGATCCTCATCGCCGATGAGCCGACCGCGAACCTCGACACGAAGCTCGCCACGGAGTTTCTTGGCATCCTCGAACGGCTGGCTGCCCAGGGCCGCACGATCATCCTCACCAGCCACGACCCGTTGGTGGTCGAATCCTCGGTGGTCGATTGCGTCGTCACCCTGCGCGATGGCCGCATCGTGGATCAGACCGAGGGCCGTCCCGCCAGCGCTGAGCGATTTTGCTAGCATGGCACCGTTCTCTTGTTTCTGGAGCCTCTCATGATCCCAGCGGACATCGCTAGCCTACCCCTTGCAGAGAAGCTCAGCCTCATGGAGGCGCTGTGGGATTCGCTCTGCCGCGAAACCAGTGAATGCCCGCCAATACCGGCGTGGCACGAAGCGGTCCTCGCGGAACGGCTCGAGCGCTTAGCGAGCGGCGCCGAATCCGTCTCCCCCTGGAGCGAGGCGAAGGAACGTCTTCGCGAGCAAATCAAGGCGGGTTGATGCAGGTTGTCATCACCCGTGCCGCGGAAACCGACCTGCTCGAAGGCTATGCGTTTTACGAAGCCCAGCAGGCAGGCATTGGCGAATATTTTCTCGATAGCCTGTTTGCCGACATCGATGCGCTGGCCTACTTTGCCGGCATCCATGCCAAGCCGGACGGGCGCCTTTACCGCGCCTTGGCCAAGCGCTTTCCCTTCGCCATCTATTACGACCTCATCGGCGACACCGTGCGGGTGATCGCGGTGCTTGACTGCCGTCAGAATCCCGCCTCGATCACCCGGCGCCTGCAAGGGCGTTGAATGCCGTCCCGCCAGCGCCGAGTTTGAGATGATTTTCCAGCCTGCGATCATCGCCCTCTTGCTTGCCGCGGGCTTGAGTCTCGTCATGCTCCTCATGGCCGCGCCCTTTGCCGTGCAGGTGATCCGTCACTGGGACATCCAAAGCGGCAGCGAGCGCCAGCTCAAGCTCGAGCGGCTCACCTATCTCTTCTCGACGCTCATCGCCTTCGTCTGCGCAATCCAAATCGCCGCCGCCTTGCTGTTCGTCTTCACGGCCGACAAGCTCGCGGTGATGTTCGTCGGCGCGATGTGCGCGGTGGGGGCGCTCAATGTCAACGCGTTCGGCTTCCCGGCGCTCTTTGTCCAGCTCGCGCTGTTCTTCCTCGCCAGCATTTGGCTCGCGATCAACCATGCCGACAGCCATGCTCGCGACTATCCGCTCGTGAAGCTCAAATACGCCTTGCTCCTGGCCGCGATCCCGCTCTTTGCCTTGAGCCTCTGGCTGCAGGCGCGCTACTTTCTCGGCCTCAAGGCCGACGTCATCACCTCCTGCTGCGGCAGCCTGTTCTCGGAGAGCTCGGCGAGCGTTGCCAGCGAAGTCGCGGCGCTGGAAGCCAAGCCAGCGATGCTCCTCTTCTACGGCGCGCTCCTCGCGGCGATCGCCCTCTCGTTCTGGCACCAGCGGCGGCGCGACGATTGGAGCGGCCTGGCGACGGCTCTGGCCGCCCTCCTCGCCTTCCTCGCGAGCCTCGCCGGCATCCTCAGTTTCGTCTCGCTCTACGTCTATGAGCACCCCCACCACCACTGCCCGTTTTGCCTCCTCAAGCCCGAATACGGCTACCAGGGCTATGCGCTCTACCTGCCGCTCTTTGCCGCCACCGCCGCGGGTCTGGCCAGCGGCGTGCTGCGCTTTTTCTCGCGCCGGCCGAGCCTCGCCTCGATCGTGCCGCGCTTGAGCGGCCGGCTGGCGCGATTCGCCGCAATCGGCTATGGTCTGTTTGCGCTGATCGCCACCTGGATGATCGGCCGCTCGAACCTGATCCTCTTCGCATGAAGCGATACGCCTGGTGGCTCGCGCTGATCCTCCTCGCCTGCAGCGGCGAGCCGCCGGCCCGCCTCAATAGCGGCGATGCGGCGCCGGCCTTCACGGCCCGGCTCATCGACGGCGCGACGCTCGATTTTCCTGCCGCCCGTGCCGGCGAGCCGCTCGTGCTGCGCTTTTGGGCCGACTGGTGCCGCTTCTGCGCGCCGGAAATGAAGATGATCGACGCCGTACGGGCGCGCCACGCGGGGCGCTTTGCCATCCTCGCGGTCAATGTGGGGCAGGAGGCCGCCACCGTCGCGGCCTTCATGGCAAGGCTTGGCGTGAGCTATCCCGCCGCGCTCGACGAAGACGCGCGCATCGCGAAGCGTTACGGCGTCGTCGCGCTCCCCACGACCTTCTTCATCGACGCCCAGGGCATCGTGCGCGGCAAGATCGTCGGCGAGGCCGACGAGGCGCTGTTCGAACGCCACATCCAGGCGCTGCTGCAATGATCGCCTGCGACCTGTGCGCCCTCGATTGCGGTGCCCAGCCCTTCGAGCTCGCCTTGCCCGAGAAGACGCTCCATTTTTGCTGCGAGGGCTGCCGCGGCATCTGGATGATGCTCCACGACATTGCCGAACCGCCGCCGGCGGCGCAGAATGAACCTTCTTTAGCCACCCAAGAAAGGAAATCGCCATGAACACCCCGATGATGGATGCCGCGCGGCAGATGCCGCACATGATGAATCACATGATGGCGCACCCGCTGTCGACAGGCGCGATGATGGCGGCCGGCGGCTACGCGGCCGGCAAGGGCCTGCTCGGCGGGCTGCTACGGAATCCGCTGGTGATGCTCGCCGCCGGCGTCGCGGCGGGCTATCTGCTGTTCCGCTATCAGAAGGAGATCGTCGAGACCGCGACGAAGCTTTCCGGCATGGGCAAGGACTTCGTATTGCAGCAGAAGGAAAACCTCGAGGATCTGCTCGCCGAGGCCAAAGGGCCGGAAAGTGCGGCGCCCGCCGCAGCGGCCGACGCGCCGCATCAGGAGTGATGCGCGCATGGAAGCCCGCAGCATCGAGGTGCTCTGCCGCGACACCGGTTATCTGCGGCTGCGGCTGCCAGCGCCCTGCCGCAGCGCCGCCGTCGGCGCCCGCCTCGAAAGCGGCCTGAAAGCGCTACCGGGCGTGCAGCGTGTCACTTGGCTGACGCCGGAAGGCAAGCTGGCAATCCGCTTCGATGCCCGCGCCGTCAGCCATGCCGACATCGCCCGCCGCATCAAAGAGCTGCTCGCCGACCTGCCCGCAGCCGAAGCGCCTGTCGCTGCTGCCGCGGCCGAGCCGGCGCCAGGGCTCGCCGAACGCTTGGGCGACCTGCGCGCGCGGCTGATTGCCGCAGCACCGGCGCGCTTCCGTCCGCTCGTCGAGAATGCCACGACCGAAAAGGCGCTCACCAACTTCACGAACGACGTCGTCGCCTTCTATCTGATCAAGGTGCACTGGGAACTGATCACCCGGTACTGGATCAAGGACCCGGTCAAATACGCCAACGCCTGGCTCACCGTGTTCTATCTCGTCTTCCTGCTGGTCCGTTACCGCAAGTCGTGACTAGCCGTTTCCGCGTCGCCCATCGCCTGCCGCGGCGCCTCCGCCTCATCGTTCCGGCGCTCGTCAAGAACGAGGAGAAGGGCTATCTCCTCGAAATCCTGCTGCGCAAACATGCGGCGATCGACGACGTGCGCGTCGTGGCCGAGATCGGTTCGGCGACGATCCGCTACGATCCGGCCAGGCTCCCCGAAACACGCCTGCTGGCGCTGCTGGACGCCATCATCGGCAACCTCGCCGCCGCGCCGAACAAAAGCGCCGTCCCGCCAGCGCCGACTTCCGTGGCGGAGGGGCCCGTCCAGGAATGCCTCGCGGCGGTGGAAGGCATGACCTGCGCCTCCTGCGCGGCGCTGATCGAACTTTCCTTGAAGCGCGACCCGCGCGTCGCAGCGGCCGCCGTCAATTACGCCGCCGAAACGGTGACGGTGAAAGGCCGGCTGACGAAAGACGAGCTCTTCGCCGCCATCGAGAAACTCGGCTACCGGGCCCGGCCGATGGACACCCTCGCCCAGCGCCGGCTCCTCATCGAGCGCGAAAAGGCGCGTCTTGCCGCCGCCAAACGCAAATTGCTTCACGCCGCGCTCGCCACCGCGCCGGTGATGGTCTCCGGCATGCTGATGCATCGCTCGCCTATCTTGCGCCTGATGGAGCTCACCTTATCCACCTTCGTCCTCGCCGGCCCGGGACGGGACATCTTCAAAAAAGCCTGGGCGCTCGCCCAGGCGCGCGAGGCGAACATGGACACGCTGATCGCGCTGGGCGCCGGCGCCGCGTATCTCTACAGCCTGCCCGGCGTCTTCTCGCGGCAGCCCCACGTCTATTTCGAGTCGGCGGCGGCGATCGTTTCCTTCGTGCTCGGCGGGCGTTACATGGAAGAGCGCGCGAAGGGCAAGGCGTCTGATGCGATCCGGAAGCTCATCGAACTGCAGCCCGAGACGGCGATCCGCGTCACCGAGGCCGGCGATGAGACAGTCGCCATCGATGAAGTCAAGATTGGCGATACCTTGCGCGTGCGCCCCGGCGACAAGGTGCCGGCCGATGGCATCGTCCTTACCGGCTCAGGCCAAGTCGACGAATCGCTCTTCACCGGCGAGCCGCTGCCGGTCGCCAAGCGCCCCGGCGACAAAGTCGTCGGCGGCACGCTCAACACCCTGGGCAGCTTCACGCTGAAGGTCACCGCGATCGGCGCGGACACGGTGCTCGCCGGCATCGTCAAGATGGTCGATCATGCCCAGGGCGCGAAGCTGCCGGTGCAAAAGCTCGCCGACCGCATCTCGGCGCGCTTCGTGCCCGCCGTCGGCGCCATCGCCGCGGCGACCCTGCTCGGCTGGCTCGCGGCGGGCCATCCATTCGCGCGCGCGCTCTCGCACGCCGTCGCGGTGCTCCTGATCGCCTGCCCCTGCGCGCTGGGGCTCGCCACGCCGACCGCGATCATGGTCGGCATGGGCGAAGCGGCGCGGCGCGGCATCTACATCCGCAACGGCGAGGCGCTCGAGACCGCCGCCACGCTCGATACGTTGGTGTTCGACAAGACCGGCACCCTCACCGCCGGCCAGCCGGTGGTCACGGATTTCCTGCCGGCCGAAGACAGCGACGAAACCCGCCTGCTCGCCCTCGCCGCCGGCGCCGAGCAGCACTCCGAACACTACCTCGCCCGCGCCATCGTCGCCTTTGCCCAGGCCCGTGCCGTCTCGCCCGCGCCGACTTTCGATTTCGCCGCGACGGCCGGGCAGGGCATCGCCGCCAACAGCGACTTGGGCCTCGTCCGCCTCGGCAACGCCGCATTTCTGGAAGCCGCCGGCATCGACTGCCGCGCTCAGCAGCCCCAAGCGGATGCGCTCGCCGCCCAGGGCAAGACGCCGGTGTTCTTCGCCCTCGACGATGCTTGCGTCGCGCTCTTCGCCATCGCCGACGCGCCGCGCGAAGGCGCGCCGGCGGCCATCGCGCTGTTGCACCGCCTGGGCCTGCGCACGGTGATGTGCACGGGCGACGTCGAAGCCGCGGCGCGCCATGTCGCCCAAGAGGTCGGCATCGACGAGGTGATCGCACGGGCAACCCCCGCCGACAAGCTCGCCCTCGTCGAACGGCTGAAGGCCGAAGGCAGGAAGGTCGGCATGATCGGCGATGGCATCAACGACGCGCCGGCGCTCGCCGCCGCCACCGTGGGCTTTGCGATCGGCAGCGGCGCCGACATCGCGGTGGAGGCCGCCGACGTGACCGTGGTCGGCGGCGACATCGCGCGCGTGGCCGCCGCGATCGCGCTCTCGCGCCGCACGATGGCCATCGTGCGCCAGAACCTCTTCTGGGCCTTAGGCTACAACCTCGTCGCGATCCCCATCGCCGCGGCCGGGCGCTTGAACCCGATGATCGCCGCCGCGGCGATGGCGATGAGCTCGGTCTCGGTCGTCACCAACTCGCTGCGGCTGCAGCGCTGAGCGCCTGACGCCGCGGGGCGCAGCGAAACCGGCCCTATCGGCTACAATGCAATCAATGCAATCATTCAGGGAATGAGCCATGGCCACCAGCCTCACCGTTCGCAACGTCGATGAAGCCATCATCAAGGCCCTCAAAGCCGCTGCCGCCGCGCATGGCCGCAGCGCCGAGGCCGAGCACCGGGAAATCTTGCGCGCCCATTTGCTCAACCGGCCGCCGCGCCGTTCGCTCGCCGAAGTGCTGGCGAGCATGCCGAACGTCGGCGAAGATGCAGACTTCGATTGCCGCCACTGTGGCTAAGGCATGTTCCTGATCGATACCAACGTCGTCAGCGAACTGCGCAAAGGCAAGAAAGCGAATGACGGAGTGAGGGCATTCTGGCAACGAACCGACCCAGTGGCCCTGTTCATTTCCGTCGTGACCATCGGAGAGCTTCGGCGCGGCGTCGAAAACCTGCGTGCCCGAGGCGATCTTCCGCAAGCACGGCAGCTCGAAGCATGGCTGGACGAAGTCTTGACTGATTACGCCGAGCGGATTCTCGATTTCGACCGTGACTGTGCGCAGATATGGGGTAAGCTGATGTCGCCCCATGCGCAGCATCCCCTCGACAAACAGATCGCCGCGATCGCCCTGCTCTACGATTTGACCGTCGTAACACGCAATACCGCCGACTATGCCGGCACCGGCGTCAAGCTGTTGAACCCCTTCTCTTCTTGACGGGCGCGATGGAGCATGCTGCCCACCTCCACCACGCCGCCGAGCTCTCCTACACGCTCGCCTTCCTGACCGGCCTCTTGGGCGCCGGCCACTGCCTCGGCATGTGCGGCGGGCTCGTCTCGGCCTTCTTCATGAAAATCGGCGCGGGCAGGACGGCGCCGGCCTCCGCCTTCCTGGCCTATCACGCCGCGCGCATCTCGGTCTATGCGCTCGTCGGGCTCATCTCCGCAATCCTCGGCGCCGTGCTCGTCTCCACCGGCCGCGTGGGGCTGGCGCAAGCGCTGCTGCAGATCATCGCCGGCCTCTTGGTGATCCTGCTCGGCTTCGATCTTTTGGGTCTCTCCCCGATCCGCAACGCCTGGGGCTTCGCGCCGCTGGCCTGGTTAAGACGCCAGTTCATGACGGCGACCCAGAAGGGGCCCCTCGTCGGCGGCCTGATCGGCGGCGCGCTCAATGGCCTGATGCCCTGCTCGATGACGATGGCGATGGCGGTCAAGGCCACCACTGCGCCGAGCCCGGCCGAAGGCATGCTCTTGATGCTTGCCTTCGGCGCCGGAACACTGCCGGCGATGCTCTCGGCTTCCGTGCTCTTCGGCAAGCTCGGGCCGCGCCTGCGCGGCGCGTTGCTCAAGGCCGCCGCGCTCACCGTCATCGCGCTGGGCGTGGCCACCTTCTGGCAGGGGCTGAGATACTTTCTCGTGATGTGGTCGCTGGTCGGTTGAAACCCGCTTGACCAAAATCAAGCCGGCGTGCCAAAACCCGCACCACTGCGACGATTTGTCACTTCCCGCGTTCTGACGCAAGCAATAGGCTCGCGCCCTTTCGAAACCATCGCAAAGGGAGCAGAACCATGTCCAGGAACGCATATCGGGCCCAGCCTGACAGCGTCCCGACCCGCCGCCGTCAGCGCGGCATCTTCACACTGTTGTCTGTCGCGATCGTACCCGCTTGGGCGGCCGATCCGGCGCCGCGTTTCGACGAGATTTCGGTCACCGCCACACGCGAAGCCCGTCCGACGGGTGAGGTGCCGCAGGCGATCGGCGTCGTCGGCAAGGAGACGCTGCAGGAAAAGAAGATGTTCAACATGAAGGAGGCGCTGCAGGAGATGCCCGGCGTCTTCGTCGATAGCAAGAACGGCGGCTTCGATGCGCGGCTGATCATCCGCGGCGCGGGCCTCAAGGCGCCCTATGGCATCCGCGAGATCCAGGTGCTGCGCGACGGCGTGCCGCTCTCTGACCCGGACAGCTTCACGCGGCTCGATTTCGTCGACACGCAGGACATCGAGCGCATCGAAGTCGCCAAGGGGCCGGGCAATCTGTTCGCCGCGGGGGCTGCGGGCGGCGCGATCCAGATCTTCTCGAAATCGGTGTTCGACGAGCGCGCCAACAACCTGAAGCTCGGCTTCGGCAACGACGACACGCAGAATGTCCACCTGCGCTATGGCAAGAGCTTCGGCGAGCAGGCGCTGGCCTTCACCGGCACCTACCGCACGATGGACAACAGCTGGCGCGCCTGGAACCAGTTCGATACCACACAGCTATCGGTCAAGCACGGGCTGCTGCTCGGCAACGACGCGACCTGGGAGAGCGAGCTTTCCTATGCCGAGGCCAACGTGCAGCTGCCAGGCGCGATGGATGCCGCGCTGTTCCAGCAATTCCTCGCCAGCGGCAAGCAGAAGGGCACGTCGGAAGCCTGGAAGCATTCCGGCCGCTATTCGAAGGTCTGGTTCTTCAACACCAAGTTCGAGAAGGAAGCCGGCGACTTCGTCTTCAAGCCGCGGCTTTATTACAACACCTGGTATCACTACCACCCGGTGACCGGCGTCATCAACGAGACCGAAGAATGGGTCAGCAACCTCGGCGCCGATCTCGAAGCCCACTGGCGGCATGCGCAAGGCACCCTGGTCGGCGGCTTCACTGTGCGCCAGGAGCGCACTCCCGACTCGCGCAAGTATCAATACAGCCGCGTGATCACCACGACGAGCGGCGGCCAGTGCCGCGACTCGGCCACTCTGAGCGGCAACTACCGCATCCTCGCCACCTGCTCGGATGCCAAAGGCAGGCTCGCGGAGATCGACGATGCCACCGCCTTGCTGACCGGCATTTATCTCCAGGAATCCTGGCGCCCGGGCGAGCGCTGGATCGTCGATCTCGGTTTCCGTTACGACCGCATCAAGTTCACCGACGACAACCGGCAGTTCTGGAAATACGACTGGGCGACTGGCAGATACGTCGCCGGCGCCGGCACGACGCACACCGAGAAGACCTATGACCTGCCGGCGCCGAAGCTCGCGGTGAGCTACCGGCTCGCCGAGGGACTGCATCTCTTCGCCATGCTCGCGCAGGCCGGCCAGGTGCCTTCGCAAAGCGAGTTTTCCAGTAACCCCACGCTCGATGCGCCGATCTCGCGCAACAAGGAGCTCGGCCTCAAAGGCCGCGGCCAAGGCTGGCAGTTCGATACCAGTGTCTATGTCAATGACGTCAGCAAGGAGATCGTGACGGTCAGCAATGGCGGCGTGAACCAATACGTCAACGCCGGCAAGACACGGCGCAAGGGCTTCGAGTTCGCCGGCAGCCTGACGCTCGCGGCAGGCTGGGAGCTCGGCGGCTATCTGGGGCTGACCGACTACAAATACCTTTCCTTCAGCGAGCCGGTCGGGAACATCAACCAGGACCGCGCCGGCAAGACGCTGCCCTTCATCCCGCGCGAGCAATACGGCCTGTTCCTCGCCTGGAAATCGCCCACCGGCTGGAGAGCGCGGCTGTCCTCGAACACCTGGGGCGAATACTGGCTCGACAACGCCAACACCGAGAAATACCCGGGCTGGGAATGGGTCACCAATCTCTCGGTCGGCTATGAGCGGCAGGGGCACAGCCTGACGCTCAATGCCGACAACCTGTTCGACAAGCGCTATGCGATGGAGGTCAAGAAAGACACCGCAGGCCGGGTGACCTACATGGCCGCTGCGCCGCGTAGCGTGATGCTCACCTACCGCTATGACTTCCGCTGAGGCCGCGATGAAGCACGCCATCGGTTTGCTCATGCTACTGGCCGCCCCCGTGTTCGCCCAGCACGATCACAGCCAGCCGCCGCCGGCCACGCCGGCGGCCCAGCCGGCGCCACGGGCCTGGACTTCGCAGCCCCTCTTGCTGCCGGGCCGCAACCCGCGCGGCGAACGGGCCGCGGCGCTGTTGCGGCCGCAAGGCATCGACGTCTCCCATCTCACGGTCTATGCGCCGGAAGGCCCCAGCGAGCGGCGCAGGGTCGATTACCCGGTCGGCCCCAATGGCGCGCGCATCGAATCGGCCACCCCCAAGATCGGCAACTATCACTGGGTGATCGCGCGCGAGGAGACGCCCGAGCTCGTCAAGGTCGCCTCGACCGCCTGGTATTTCGGCAATCCCGGCGCTTCCCCCAGGGCGCTCTTGAAAGAGGTCAAGCACGAGCTGGAGATCGTCCCCGATCCGTTGCCCCGCGAGCATGGCAGCTATCGCGAGAGCGAGAAATGGCGCTTCCTCGTGCGCTTTATGGGTCAGCCGCTCGCGAACCAGCCGCTGACGCTGGAGACCGAGTTCGGCAGCCGCTCGACCGCTCTCACGGATGCCGCGGGCATCGCCACCGTGCTCTTTCCGCGCGACTTCAAGCCGGCGGAAAAGGGCAAGGCGGACGATGGCGGCCACGGCCCGCGGCGCGCGAAATTCGTCCTCTTTACCGCGCAGGAGGCGGAAGGCCGGCGTTATCTGACGGCCTTCAACCACACCTATGGCGAGGATCTCGACCGCAACAGGAGCCTCGGCTGGGGCGCTGTCTTTGGCCTCGCCGGCATGCTCGCCGCCACGCCGCTCTTGCGCCGCCGGAACGCCATCCAAGGAGATGCGAACGATGCTTAAGACCTTGTTCCCCACACTCGCCCGCTTCCGCTTCGCGGTGCAGCTTCTGATGCTGTTCGTCACCGTCTATGGCAGCGTCATCGTCGGCAACTACCTGGCCGACAAGCTCTCCAACGCCCTGCCTGCACTCTCCTGCGCCTACGACCCGATGAACGGCGGCTATTGCGTGCTGGTGCCCACCCAGCACATCCTGCATCACCGCATCGGCGAGGCGATCGTGCGCGCGCAGACCCTCACCTTCCAGATGGTGCTGCCGCTCTTGATGACCTTCGCCTCATTCTTCGCCTTCTTCTTCGTGCTCGGCAAGGCCTTTTGCGGCTGGGTCTGCCCGCTGGGCACAATGCAGGAGTGGATCGGCAGGCTCGGGCGCCGCTTCCAACTCGGCCTGCGCCGCTTCGCGCCCGGCGACCTGGGCGAGGTCAAGCGCGTGCGGCCGGTGAAGTGGCTGATCCTCGTCGGACTTGTCTTTCTCTTGCCGCTGCTCACCGGCCTGGGTGTCACGCCGCACAGCCTGGGCAACCCCTACTGCGACCTCTGCCCCTCGCGCATCGCCACGACCTTGCTGACCGGCAACACCCACGAGCTCGCGCTGCGTCTCGGCGACCACGCAAGCTTCGCCCTCGGCGCGATCGCCAATGTGCTCGTCGGCTTCACGCTCGTCGGCGCTTTGGCGATCCGCCAGCCCTTCTGCCGCATCTGTCCGCTGCTGGCCTTCAATGCGCTGTTCCAGCGCCTCTCGCCGCTGCGGCTTGCCAAGCCTTCGCGCGACAAATGCGGCAACTGCCGCATCTGCACCGAAGCCTGCCCGATGGACATTCCGGAGATCAGCGAGCAGGAAGGCCGCAAGGCCTATCACGAAGACTGCACGCTGTGCGGCCGCTGTGCCGAATACTGCCCGCAGGAGCGCGTCATCCAGCTCAAGTGGGGGCCGTGGGCGCTGTTCTCCTCGCGCCGGGACTACTACAAGAAGAAGGTGCAGCGCGAGCTGCCCGACGGCACCGTGAAGCCGCTCCGCTTCGTGAAGAACGCCGG
Organism: Rhodocyclaceae bacterium; assembly: GCA_026415155.1. Lineage (GTDB taxonomy): Bacteria > Pseudomonadota > Gammaproteobacteria > Burkholderiales > Rhodocyclaceae > Sulfuricystis. The sequence goes on along the minus strand of JAOAHQ010000066.1, from coordinate 42,286 downwards.
CCAGGCCGCCTCCGCCGATGTTTGAAGCGCTCGCCGCCGGCCAGGTGACGCTGGCCACCGTCTGGCTTTTGGGCGTCTCGCTGGGGCTCACCGCCTGCACCGTTACCTGCCTGCCATTCATCGGCACCTGGGCGCTCGGCCGTGCGAGCAGCCAGCGCGAGGCTCTCCTGCACACCGGCGTGTTCCTCGCCGGCCGGATCCTCACCTACACCCTCCTCGCGGCGCTGGCCGGGGCGGCAGGCGAAGGCCTTGCCCGGGCGCTCGGCGGAACGTGGGGCAACGCCGCCATCGGCAGCGCGAGCATTTTCGCCGGGGTGTGGCTGCTGGCTCGTCCTGCCGGCAAGCGTTGTCGTGCCGTCCCGCCAGCGCCGACTATCGCGCCGGTCAGAATCCATCGCCAGAAAGCGGACGGCCTGCCGCCGCTGTTCCTCGGCGCGGCGCTTTCGCTCGCCCCCTGCACACCGCTCGCATCGCTGCTGGCGCTCGCCGCCCAGGCGGGCAGCATGGCGCAGGGGGCGGCCTACGGACTCGCCTTCGGACTCGGCGCAGCGATGACGCCGATCCTCGTCCTGGTGCCGCTCGCTGGCCGGTTCGGCCGCGAGATCGTCACCGGCCGGCTGTGGCTAGCGCGCTGGCTTGCCTGGAGTGCGGCTCTCGTGCTGATCGTGCTGGGCGTGCGGCGGCTATTGCTGTCGCTTTGACAGCCAGCGGCGCCAGTTCAGTTCGCCCCGAGCGCGCTCTTTGCCTCGGCGACATTGAGCGGCACCATGCCGGCCCGCCGCTTGAGCTCGGCCAAGGTGCGGGCATCGTTCTGGCGTGAGGCGGCAAGCCGCTCGCGTCGGTCGCGTGCTTCGATCCATGCGCGCGCCTGCTGTTGCCACTGCTGGAACCGTGCATCGTGCTGATGGTGCAGATGTTCCCGCCGGTTGCGGGTGAACCATTCATGCGCCTTGGCTTCGTCGGCCGGCACGCCCTCGCCTTTCATATACATGAGCCCGAGCGCGTATTGGGCGGCTTTGTCGCCGTGCTCTGCCGCTACACGATACCAGCGCATGGCTTCGGCCGCATCGTAAGCGACGCCATCGGCATGGTGATGGATCACCGCCAGGTTGTAGGCGGCATCGACGTCGCCTTGCTGCGCCCATTTCTTCCAGATCTGCACCGCCGCGGCCGTCTCACCGCCCCGGTGCAGCCTCGCCGCCTTGCGCAGATCGGCCTCTGACGCAGGCTCGGCGGCGAGAGGGCTCATGGCTTGCAGCAGCAAGCCGGCGGACAAGAGCAAGTTCAGTTTGGACATCGCAGCGCTCCGGCAACAAAGGAACTCCAATACTAGGAAAGCCGGGGCGGCTAGGGAATCAGACAAATCGTCGCGCGTCAGTCTGCCGCACCCCGAGCAAACTCGGCGCTGGTAGGACGGCACGCCGCTCCCAGTTTGATCGAGATCAAGCGCGCCAGCAGAAACACACCCAGCTGCGACGATATGCCGCAGAGGATGCCGCGCACCGCTTCCTAGAATTCGTGCGGTTCTTACGATTCCTGGAGATCATGATGTCATCGAAACGCGCCACCCTCGCCGCGGTGGTCGCCGCTTTGCCGTTCAACGTGCTGGCCAACGAAACCGCGCTGCCCGAAGTCGTCGTCACCGCGCCGCAGATGCGCGATCCGCTGGTCGTCACCAACGACCCGAAGGCACCGCAGGTGCCGGTGCCCGCCAGCGATGGCGCGAGCTTTCTGAAGAACATTCCCGGCTTCAACGTCATCCGCAAGGGTGGCACCGATGGCGATCCCGTGCTTCGCGGCCTGGCCGGATCGCGCCTCAACGTGCTGCTCGACGGCGCGGAGTTCCATGGCGGCTGCGGCATGCGCATGGATCCCCCGACCGCCTATGTCTTTCCCGAGTCCTTCGACCGCGTCGTCGTCGTCAAGGGCCCCCAGACGGTGCGCTACGGCAACGGCAACCTGGCGGGGGTGGTATCGTTCGAGCGCGACGTCAAGCCGCTCGGGGAGGCCGACGTGCGCGCCTTCGGCAGTCTGATGGCCGGCAGCTGGGGGCGGCTCGATGGCGTCGCCGACGCGACCTTCGGTACGCCGAGCTTCTTCCTGCGCGCCATCGGCACGCATTCGGAATCCGACAACTACGAAGACGGCAACGGCCGCGAGACGCATTCCTTCTACGAGCGCAAGAGCCTGAGCCTGCAAGGCGGCTGGACGCCCGACGCCAACACGGTGCTCACGCTGTCCGCCGTGCGCAGTGAAGCCAATGCTGCCTATGGCGATCGAACGATGGATGGCGTGGTATTCGACCGCGACGGCTACGATTTCAAGTTTTCCAAGAAGCGCGTCTCCGATGTCGTGCGCAAGATCGAAGCGCAATATACCTACAACTACATCGACCACGTCATGGACAACTACTCGCTGCGCACGCGCACGGGCAATTACATGTGGAACAACCCGGACCGCGAGACGTACGGCTTGCGTGCCAGCATCGATCTCGCGCTCGGACAGGCGGCAGTGCTGACGCTCGGCGCGGATCGTCAGGAAAACGAACACACGCTGCGGAAAAACCCGATGGGCTGGACGCCTGCCACGGCGCCGCTCGCGTCTTATGCCCGCGTCAAAGACCTTGACGCCACGAATACCGGCGTCTATGGCGAACTCACCTATGCACTCGCCGAGCGGCAGCGCCTAATTGGCGGGCTGCGTCACGACAGCTACGAAGCCACCCGCTACAGCTATCCGACGGGCACCAAGGTCGGGGCGATCGACGAAGGTCTGTTAGGCGGCTTCCTGCGCTACGAGCAGGATCTCGCCAGCCTGCCGGCCACCGCCTACATCGGCATCGGCCATGGTGAGCGGCCGATGGATCATTGGGAAGCCACGACTTACAACGGCATTCTCTCGACGCAAACGCTCAAGCCAGAAAAGAACACCCAGATCGATGCCGGCCTAGTCTGGAACGGCAAGGACGTCAATGCCTCCGTTTCCGTCTATTACTCGAAGATCGACGACTACCTTCTGACCCGGACGACGACGTCCGCTGGTGTTTGCCCGGCGGGCGTGATGCCGATGAACGGCATGTATAGCTGCGCCTACAACGTCGATGCGACGCGCTACGGCCTCGAAGCCGATCTCGCCTGGCGCTTCGCCAAGAACTGGACGTTGCGCGGTGTCTATGCCTATGTCCGCGCCGACAACGACACGATGGACGTGCCGCTGGCCCAGACGCCGCCGCAGGAACTCAGGCTCGGCATCGACTGGCAGTCCGGCCCATGGAGCGCAGGGGCACTGGCCCGCTTCGTCGACAAGCAGGACCGGATCCATGTGGGCTTCGGCAACATCGTCGGACAGGATCTGGGCAAGACGCCAGGCTTCTCGACCTTCGCGATCAACGGCAGCTACCGCTTCAACAAGCGCTTCTTCGTTTCGGCGGGTATCGACAACCTATTCGACAAAGCCTATGCCGAACACATCAGTCGTGCCGGCGCCGCCATCGCCGGCTACGCTCCGGCCACCACGCGTGTCAACGAGCCCGGCCGTTTCGCCTGGATCAAACTCAACATGACACTGGATTGATCGACGGCTCGATGAACCACTCGATCCCGCGTGTAAACCTCGCGGGCATGTTGTTCGTGCTCGGTCTACACGCCGCTGCCCTGTGGGGACTGTGGCAGCACCGGCTGATCCCCAGCCCGCAGGCGGCGATGACGCTGTTCGTGGATTTCATCGCCCCGCCCGCGCCGGCAATGAAGCCGGAACCGCCGCCGCAGGGGGTGAAACCCAAGCCGCCGGCGCCGCCCGCGCCGCGTCTGGTCGCGCAAACCCCCGTGGTCGCGCCCGCCGACGATGCCGCCCCGCTGCTCCCGCCCGAGCCGCCGCGCATCGAAGCACCGCCGATGCCTCCTGCGCCGCCCGCGCCGGCCGCACCGCTGCCTGCCGGCCCGGTCAGTCTGGGCAGCGAGCTCGCCGTCGCCTGTCCCGAGCGCAGCGCGCCTACCTATCCCGCCATTTCGCGCCGTCTCGGCGAGGAGGGCATGGTGGTGCTGCGCGTCGAGCTCGACGAGACCGGCAGCGTCGCCCAGGCACGCATCGAGACCAGCAGCGGCTTCAAGCGTCTGGACGAAGCGGCGCTCGCCGCGGTGCGCAGCTGGCGTTGCCAGCCGGCCCGGCGCAATGGCCAGCCGGTGCGCGCGGTGGCGCTGCAACCCTTCAAGTTCGTCCTGCAAGGAAACTAACAGCGATGGAACACAACCATTTCGAAGGCTTCGGCTTCGCCCACTTCCTCGCGCAGTGCGACGCCGTCGGCAAGACGGTGCTCATCTCGTTGCTACTGCTGTCGGTGGCGAGCTGGTATCTGATCGTCACGCGCGCATTCGGCAACTGGCTTGCCGCCCGGCGCGCGGCGGCATTCGAAGCGGAATTCGCCGCCGCCGCCTCGCTCGACGCCCTGCCCGAGGCAGCGGGCAATCCCTTCGCCACCCTGCTGGCCGAGGCACGGACCGTGGCGCGCAATGTCATCGGCAAGGAACTGGCCGCCGCCGGCGGCTTTGCCGAAGTGCTGACGCGCAGCCTCAACAACGCGATCGATGCCGAGATGATGCGCGCCGAACATGGCCTGACGCTGCTCGCCACGGCGGGCTCCGCGGCGCCCTACATCGGTCTGTTCGGCACCGTCTGGGGCATCTATCACGCACTGGTGCAGATCGGCATGTCGGGCCAGGGCACGCTCGACAAGGTGGCCGGGCCGGTGGGCGAGGCGCTCATCATGACGGCGCTGGGACTCGCGGTGGCGATTCCGGCCGTGCTCGCCTACAACGCCTTCCAGCGCCGCAACCGCAGGTGGCTCAACCGCCTCGAATCCTTCGCCCATCGGCTTTATCTGCGCCTGACGGTCGATCATGGCCAAGGCTGACATCTCGCGCCGCCATCACGAAGAGCCGCTGGCGGCGATGAACGTCGTGCCGCTCGTCGATGTGATGCTGGTGCTCCTGGTGATCTTCATCGTCACCGCGCCGATCCTCACCCATGCGGTGAAGATCGACCTGCCCAAGGCGTCCTCCGCCGTCAATATCACGAAACCTGAGCACATTGAATTCGCCATCCGCGAGGATGGCAGCCTGTTCTGGAATGGCGAGGCGGTGACGTTCGAGCAGTTGCCGCAGCGCTTCGTCGTCAGCGCGGCCCAGCAGCCGCAGCCGGAACTGCACATCCGCGCCGACCGGCTCGTCGCCTACGAGCAGGTCGCCAAGGTGATGGCCGCGGCGGCGAAGGCCGGGATGGTGAGGATCGGCTTCGTTTCCGAGCCGGCGGATTGAGCCGGCAAGCTGGCGCGAGCAGGGCGGCGAGGCTCACGCCGCCGCGCGGGCGGCCGCAATTCCCAGCCGGTTGACGCCGCTGACGATGGCCTTCACCGAGGCGGTGACGATGTTCGTATCGATGCCAACGCCAAAGCGTTCGCCGCCGCCGTGACGGGAGAGTTCGACGAAGGCGCAGGCGGCGGCCTCGGCGGCTTCACCACTGGGCGCGAGCGCGCGTTCTTCGAAGCTTCTCACCTGCAGATCGAGCCCAAGCCCGCGCAAGGCATGGAGCGCGGCGTCCACCGGGCCATTGCCCTCGCCCGTCAAAAGATGCATCACGCCTTCCACCTCGACGACGAGCCGGATGCCCTGCGCCTTGCCGTGCTCATAGAGATGGTGCTCGACATAGCGCAGCGGCCGTTCGCTGTCGAGATAGGTGCGGCGAAACAAATCGTAGAGCTCGGCGGCCGTCATCTCGCCGCCGCCTGAGGCATCGGTCTCGCGCTGCACGACGCTTGAAAACTCGATCTGCAGGCGGCGCGGCAGCACGATGCCATAACCGGTCTCCAAGAGCCACGCGATGCCGCCCTTGCCCGACTGGCTATTGACGCGGATCACCGAGTCATAGCTGCGGCCGAGATCGGCCGGATCGACCGGCAGATAGGGCACGGCCCAGAATGAATCGGGCCGCTGGGCGGCAAAACCCTTCTTGATCGCATCCTGATGCGAGCCCGAGAAGGCCGTGAAGACGAGATCGCCCACGTAAGGGTGGCGCGGGTGGATCGGCAGCTGCGTGCAGGCCTCATAGGTGCGCGCCACGGCGTTGATGTCGGAAAAATCGAGCCCCGGCGCAATGCCTTGTGTGTAGAGGTTCATCGCCAGGGTAACGAGATCGACGTTGCCGGTGCGCTCGCCGTTGCCAAAGAGGCAGCCCTCGACGCGCTCGGCGCCGGCCATGAGACCCAGCTCGGCGGCAGCCACCGCCGTGCCGCGGTCGTTGTGCGGATGCAGGCTCAGGATCACGCCGTTGCGCCGCTCGAGATGGCGGTGCATCCACTCGATCTGATCGGCATAGACATTGGGCGTGGCCATCTCAACGGTGGCCGGCAGGTTGAGGATGACCTTGCGCTCGGGCGTCGCGCCCCACTCGGCGGTGACGGCATCGCAAACGGCCTTGGCAAAGGAAAGCTCGGTGGCTGAAAAGGTCTCGGGACTGTATTGGAGGACGAACTCGGTATCAGGCTGCTCTGCCGCCAGCTCCTTGATGAGCCGCACGGCCTTGACGGCCATTTCGATGACGCCGGCTTTGTCCATGCCGAAGACGAATTCGCGAAAGGCAGGCGAGGTGGCGTTATAGACGTGGACGATGACGCGCTTCGCCCCCTTGACCGCCTCGAAGGTGCGGCGGATTAAGTGCTCGCGCGCCTGGGTGAGCACCTCGATCGTCACGCCGTCGGGAATATGACCGCCTTCGATCAAACAGCGCACGAAGTCGAACTCGATCTGCGAGGCCGAGGGAAAAGCGACTTCGATTTCCTTGAAGCCGATCTCGCAGAGGAGCTTAAAGAGCCGCAGCTTCTTCTCGACGTTCATCGGCTCGAAAAGCGCCTGGTTACCATCGCGCAGATCGGTGCTCATCCAGATCGGCGCGCGCTCGATGATGCGGCTCGGCCATTGGCGATCGGGCAGATCGATCGGCGGGAAGGGGCGGTATTTGGCGGCAGGATCGGATAGCATGGCGGGCTCCGGAACTGGATGAAGTTGTGCGCAATCTTATCCGAGGCCGCTTGGCAGTTGCTTGCTTTTTATCGCCCCTGAAAGGTTTTTTACGCAATAATCATGCTCGATATAGTCATTCTTTGGCAAGAATATGAAGCTTGACCGCTACGACCGCCAGATCCTCGCCATCCTCCAGGAGGAAGGCCGCATCAGCAACCAGGAACTCGCCGAGCGGGTGGGGCTGTCGCCTTCCCCTTGCCTGCGCCGCGTGCGCGCGCTCGAAGAGGCCGGCCTCATCGCCGGCTACCGCGCCCTCCTCGATGCGAAGAAGCTGGGTCTGTCGCTCACCGCGCTCATCCACATCTCGATGGATCGCCACACGCCGGAACGCTTCGAGCGCTTCGAATCCGAGATCCGCGCGATTCCCGAAGTGCTCGAGTGTCTGCTCATCACCGGCCAGGAGGCCGATTACCAGCTCAAGGTCGTCGTGCGCGACATGGATGCCTATCAGGAGCTGCTGCTCTCCCGCATCACGCGCATTCCCGGCGTCACCGGCGTGCATTCGAGCTTCGTCTTGCGGCGCGTCGTCGATAAGACCGCGCTGCCGGTCGGCCTGTGAAGGGTGCGACAATCCGCCGCAGGCCGAAATATCGAGGCCGGCTTATATTGCGGGGCATCAAACTGACAGGAGAACCTCATGGATCGTCGCGAAGCTTTGAAACTCTCGCTCCTTGCCGGCGCTGCGCTCACCGCCGCGAGCCGCCCCGCCCAGGCCGCCCTCTGCGAAGGCGATGGCACGCCGCTGCAGTTCATTCCGAAGAAGCCGGCCGATCCCGCGCCTCAGGTCAATGACCTCGAGAAATACCCCAAATGCCCCTACTGCGGCATGGATCGCCGCCAGTATCACCATTCGCGCATGCTGATCCACTACAGCGACGATCTCGCCGATGGCGTCTGCTCCTTGCACTGCGCGGCGATCTCGCTCTCACTCAACATCGACCGTGAACCGAAGGCGATCTGGGTCGGGGACAATGCCGCCGCCGGCGAGCCTAAGCCGCTCGTCGATGTCGACAAGGCCACTTTCCTCGTCGGCAGCAAGATTCCCGGCGTCATGACGGCGAACAGCAAGGTCGCCTACGGCACGGAAGCCGCCGCGAAGGCGGCGCAGAGCGAGCATGGCGGCGAGCTCGTCAAGTTCGAGCAGGCCCTTCTCGCAGCCTATACCGACATGTCGAAGGACGTCGCGCGCATCCGCAAGAACCGCGCCGAGCGGCGCAGGAAAATGATGGAGCAGCAAAAGGGCGCGCCGACCGAGCACAAGCACTGATGCGGCGGCTCCTCGTCGCGCTCCTCTTTCTCTGGCTCGGGGTAGCCCTCGCCCAGGCCATCCCGAAGCCCGGGCCGAAGGACCTTTGCCCCGTCTGCGGCATGCTGGTCGCCAAATATCCTCACTGGGTGGCGACCATCGTCTATAAGGACGGCCATGCGCATCACTTCGATGGCGCGAAAGACATGTTCAAGTTCTGGTTCGATCCGCCCAAATACGCCCCGGGACATGCCCGCGAGCAGATCGCCTCAATTTGGGTGACCGACTACTACAACCTGCAGAAAATCGATGCCAAGACGGCGCTTTATGTGATCGGCTCGGACGTGCTCGGCCCGATGGGCCATGAATTCGTGCCGCTCGCGACGTTGGCCGATGCGGAGGAATTCCTCAAGGAGCACAAGGGCCGCCGCATCCTGCGCTTCGGTGAGGTGACGCGGGAGCTGCCCTTCCTGCTTGACGCCGGAAAGTTTTGACTTTCTCGAAAATCGGCGCTGGCGGGACGGCTCCTTTTGGCGCGGGAGCGGCCTCAGCCCGCCGCGACCTGCTCGAAGGAAAAGCTCGGGATTTCTGCGCGTTCGCGGGCATGCTCGATCGTGATCGCGCAAAGATTGCCCGCCTCGTCGAGTTCCAAAAGCGTGTTCTCGTCCAGATCCCGTGCTTCGGCGATTCGCGCCGCCTTGAGCTCGATATAGAGGGTATCGGTATCCTGGAAGTATTTGATCTTCATGGCGCGTAGCCTCGATCGAAGAACGCATTGTGCACGGTTTCGCCATCGGGCAACAGCACGACCCTCAGCATGCGGCCGTCAGCCTCCGCGATTCTGGCCCACAGGCGGATGCGGCCATCCGCCTGCACGTAACGCTTTTCCGGCGCGGCTATCACTCTTTCGATCCAGGACAATTCGATCATCGCGCGATCGGGACGCTGACGCGTCGCCAGAAAGTACTGCGTGAATCTCACGCCGGGACGGGTGCGTCAGATCGCCGCCTCGTTGGTCTCGCCGGTGCGGATGCGCACCACCTGCTCGACGGGCATCACGAAGATCTTGCCATCGCCGATCTTGCCGGTGCGTGCCGCCTTGATGATCGCCTCGATGGCCGGCTCGACCGTCTCGTTGGCGACGACGAGCTCGAGCTTGATCTTCGGCAGGAAATCGACGACATACTCGGCACCGCGATAGAGCTCGGTATGCCCCTTCTGGCGGCCAAAGCCCTTGACCTCGGTGACGGTGAGCCCCGTGACGCCGACCTCGGAGAGCGCCTCGCGCACTTCGTCGAGCTTGAAGGGCTTGATGATGGCTTCGATCTTCTTCATGTCTCGTCACTCCATTCATCGGGATAGCGCGATGTTATCGGATAACGCCAGTCCTTGCCGAAGGCGCGGCGGGAGACGCGCACGCCCGGCGGCGCCTGCCGGCGCTTGTATTCATTCTTCTTGAGGAGTGCCACGACGCGCTTGACGTCTGCTTCTGGCAGGCCGCGCGCAATGATCTCCTTGGGGCTCTCGTCGCGCTCCATATAGGCCTCGATGATCGCATCGAGCACTTCATAAGGCGGCAGCGAATCCTGGTCGGTCTGATTGGGCTTCAGCTCCGCCGAGGGCGGCCGCGTCAGCACGTTGTCGGGAATCACGGCGCCTTGCGCGTTGCGCCAGCGCGCCAGCCGATAGACGAAGGTCTTCGGCACATCCTTGATGACGGCAAAGCCCCCCGCCATGTCACCATAAAGCGTCGCGTAGCCGACCGCCATCTCGCTCTTGTTGCCGGTGGTGAGCACGATGCGGCCGGTCCGGTTGGAAAGCGCCATCAGCATGAGGCCGCGGATGCGCGCCTGGATGTTCTCCTCGGTGGTATCCCACTCCGGCTTCGGCCCCAGTCTCGCAAAGACCGGCTCGAGCATCGCGCCAAAGGCCGTCATCGCCGCGGCGATCGGAATCTCGTCGTATTCGACGCCGAGCCGCTTTGCCATCTCGCGCGCATCGGTAAGGCTCATCTGTGCCGTATAGGGCGAAGGCATCATGACGGCGCGCACGCGCTCCGGCCCCAGGGCATCGACGGCGATGGCCAAGGTGAGCGCCGAGTCGATGCCGCCAGAGAGGCCGATGATCGCGCCCGGAAAGCCATTCTTGCCGAGATAATCCTTGACGCCGAGCTTCAAGGCCTCATAGACCATCGCCTCGAGCGGCATGGGAGGGGCGATTTTGCCAGGCAGCCAATGGCCGTCACGGTATTCGATGAGCATCTGCGCCTCGACGAAGGGCGGCAGCTCATGGGTGAGCCGCCCCGCGCCATCGAGCGCGAAGGAAGAGCCATCGAAGACGAGCTCGTCCTGGCCGCCGACGAGGTTGCAGTAAATCGCCGGCATGCCGGTCGCCGCGATGCGCTCGGCGAGCACCGCATGGCGTGTGGCCTGCTTGTTCATGTGAAAGGGCGAGGCATTGAGCGCCAAGAGGAGTTCTGCGCCGGCCTCGCGCGTCGCCTCGACCGTGCCAGGCAGCCAAATGTCTTCGCAAATCGCCAGCCCCAGCGCCACCCCCTTGAGCGAGAAGACGCACGGGGCCGTGCCGGGCGCGAAATAGCGCTCTTCGTCGAACACCTCGCTGTTGGGCAGCCGCTGCTTGTGGTAAGTGAGTTCGATGCGCCCTTCTCGCAGCAAGGAGGCGGCGTTGTAACGGCGCCCGCCGCGCATTTCAGGGTGGCCGACGATCGCCGGCAAGGGCAGCCGTGCCGCCAGCGCCGAGAGGGCGCGCGCCGCGGCGCGATGAAAGTCTGGCCGCAAGAGGAGGTCTTCGGGCGGATAGCCGACGAGCGAGAGCTCGGGCGTGAGCAGCAGATCGGCCCCCGCCGCCTGCGCCTCGCGCGCCGCGGCGAGGATCTTCTCGGCATTGCCGGCAAGATCGCCGACGGTGCAATTGAGCTGGGCGACGGCGATCTTCAAACCAGCCATGATCAGAAGGCGGGTTTTTCCTTCGCCTCGTTGTAACGCGCCACGCCGGCGAGGATTTCCTGCTTCGCTTCCTCGGCGCCCACCCAGCCTTCGACCTTGACGAACTTGCCCGGCTCGAGATCCTTGTAGTGGGCGAAGAAATGGGCGATCGAGTCGAGGAAGACCTGCGGGAAATCGCGCGGCGACTCGATGTCGCGATAGACCGGCGTGAGCTTGTCGACCGGCACGGCCAGGAGCTTGGCATCCGTGCCGGCCTCATCGGTCATCTTGAGCATGCCGACCGGCCGGCAGCGCACCACGACGCCGGGCGGCAGGGCGAACTGGGTGACGACGAGCACATCGACCGGATCGCCATCGTCGGCGATCGTGTGCGGGATGTAGCCATAGTTGCAGGGGTAGTGCATCGCCGTCGACATGAAGCGGTCGACGAAGATCGCGCCGGAGGTCTTATCCACCTCGTACTTGATCGGATCCGAGCGCATCGAAATCTCGATGATGACGTTGAAATCATTGGGCAAATCCTTGCCGGCGGGGACGTTGTTCAAGGCCACGGGCTGCTCCTGCGTCAAAAAGCGCGGATTATAGCGCCATCAATGAATCAACTCGCCTCGAAGCCCGCCTCTTCGATCGCTTGGCACAGCGCCTCGCGCGTGATTTTGGCCGGGTCGAAGCTCACCACCGCCTGGCCCGGCGAGAGGCTTACCTCGGCGCGCGCCACGCCGGGCAGCTCGGTAAGCACGCGCGTCACGCTCGCCGTGCAGCCGCCACAGGTCATGCCCTTCACTTCGATCGTCGTCGTTTCCATCGTGCGCTCCCCAAGTCAATTCCAGCCCAGTCTACACCGCCGCGTCTCGCACCGCCGCAGCGAGCTCCTTGCAGAGCCTGGGCAGCTCGATGCCGCCCACATAGGCGCTGCCGCCTTTCATGGTGTGCAAGGTCTTGGCCGCCCCCTCCACCGGGGGCGCAGCCGCTTCGCCAAGCCAGTGAGCGAGGGCGCGCGCTAGCTCCGCCATCATCACCGGCTTGGCGAGATAATCGTCCATGCCTGCGGCAAGCGCCTTTTCGAGATCCTGCGGCAGCGCATTGGCCATGATGGCGAGAATCGGCACGCGCCGGCGTTCGGGGCGAGCGGCTTCCCACTCGCGGATGCGCCAGGCGGCTTCATACCCATCCATGACTGGCATCTGGCAATCCATCAGCACGAGGTCGGGCGGCGCGCGAACTTGACGGCATTGGCGAGCAGATTGTCGAGAATCTGCCTCAGCCGCAAAGGATCGCCAACGGCGCTTCGGCAGCGCCTCGGTGCACTCGGCTACGCGGCGCTCGAGCTCGTCTTGGTAGGCTTGCAGGGCCCGTCGGCTGGCGTCGATCTGGCCAAGCAGTGCGTTGAAGTTTGCCGCCAGTTCGCCAATTTCGTTCTCGCCTGCGGTAATCGCGCGCGGCCGGAAATCCTGCGTGAGGCGCGCTTCCCGCGCCGCCGTGGCAATCGCGCGCACCGGCGCGAGGATGCGCTCGAGAAAGCGCGCGGCGAGCACGAGCGCAAGCACGCAGGCCGCTAGGCTGATGCCAATCGACAACAGCGTCTCGAAGACGAAGGTGCGCCAGTAGTGATCGAGCCGGGCCGTGAGCCACAGCCGGCCGCTTTTCGCGCCATCGACGACGATCGGCAAGGTGAGGCTCGCGTGTCGGGCGAGAAAGCCGATCTTGGGCGCGTGCTCCCCGGTTTCATCGAGGCGTGGCGGCACGAGCGCGCGCTTGCCCCACTGGGCGAGCAGCGTGCCCTCGCCCGTATAAATCGCCGCGGCCCCGATCTCGGGCCAGGCCTTGAACATCTGCAAGACCTGCTGCGCGACAGGGGCGTCATTGAACACTACGGCGGCATTGGCGGCGAGGCTGGCCGCGCTCGCGGCGGAGACGAGCGAACGCTGGATGTCGCGGCGCGCATTTTCGCCGGCGAGGAAGACATCGCCGAGGAACGAGAGGCCGACCGAGAACGCCGCCACGGCGACGATGAGCCGAAAGAGCGGATAGCGGATCGAATGCCGGTCGAGGAGTCGGGCGAGCCAGCGAAGCCTATTCGACGACATGGCGCGCGCACCAGTCTGTTGCTGCGTCGATTCGATTTTTTTCCCCGCCCCATCCGCACATCATATCGCGCCCGGCCGCCAGCGTCGCAACAGCAGCGAATTGCTCACCACCGAGACAGAGGAGAGCGCCATCGCCGCGCCGGCGATGACGGGGTTGAGGTAACCCAGCGCGGCGGCCGGCAGGCCGATGACGTTATAGATGAAGGCCCAGAAGAGGTTCTGGCGGATCTTCGCCAGGGTCGCGCGCGAGAGCGAAATCGCATCGGCCACGCCATTGAGATCGTTCCTCATGAGCGTCACGTCCGCCGTCTGGAGCGCGACATCCGCACCGGCGCCCATCGCGAAGGAGACGTCGGCGGCGGCAAGCGCCGGCGCATCGTTGATGCCATCGCCGGCCATCGCGACGGTCTTGCCCGTGGCCTTGAGCGCGGCGACATGCTGCGCCTTCTCCTCCGGCAGCACATTGGCCTCGAAACGCGAAACGCCTGCCTCGCGCGCGATCGCGGCCGCCGTGGCGGCATTGTCTCCCGTAAGCATGACGACCTCGACGCCGAGCTTTACAAGCCGCGCCACGGCCGCGCGGGAACTCGCGCGCAGCGGATCGGCCACCTGGATCGTGCCGGCCAAGACGCCATCGATCTCGACAGCCACTTCGCTAGTGGCCGCATCACTTGCAAAGGCGCCGAGCCAATCGGGCGCGCCGGCCTTCACGGCATGATTGGCCACCCGGCCGGCCAGCCCCCGGCCCGGCACGGCCGTGACGGCCTCGGGCGTCACGAGTTCGAGGCCGCGCCGCTTCGCCTCCGCGACGAGCGCGGCCGCCAAGGGGTGCGTCGAACCCTGTTCGAGGCTCGCGGCGAGCCGCAAGACTTCCTCGGCCGTCTTGCCAGCGCCGACTTTGACGCCGATGACTTGCGGCTGGCCCTCGGTCAGCGTGCCGGTCTTGTCGACGACGAGGAGGTCGATCTTCTCGGCGCGCTCGAGCGCCTCGGCGTTTTTGATGAGGATGCCAGCCCGGGCGCCGAGCCCCGTACCGACCATGATCGCCGTCGGCGTGGCGAGCCCCAAGGCGCAGGGACAGGCGATGACGAGCACGGCGACGGCATTGACGAGGGCAAAGGTGAAATCGCCATAGGCCCAGAGCCAGCCCGCGAAGGTGAGGCCAGCGATCACCAGCACCACGGGCACGAAGATCGCGGCGACCCGGTCGGCGAGCCGCTGCACGGGCGCCTTCGAGCCTTGGGCGGCCTCGACGAGCCGGATGATGCCGGCAAGCAAGGTATGCGCGCCGACGCCGGTGGCCTTAACGCGCAGAAGGCCTTCGCCATTGACCGTAGCCGCGAAGACTTTGTCGCCCGGCCTTTTCGCCACCGGCAGGCTCTCGCCGGTGAGCATCGATTCGTTCAAGCTCGATTCGCCGGCCACGATTTCGCCATCGACGGGCACGGCCTCGCCCGGCCGCACGAGCACGATGTCGCCCGGAATCAGACGTTTGACCGGCAGCTCGATGAGCTCGCCATTGCGTTCGACATGGGCGGTGGCGGGCTGCAGGTGCAAGAGGGCCTCGATCGCCGCGCCCGTCTTCGCCTTGGCGCGCGCCTCGAGAATCTTGCCTAAAAGCACGAGCGTGATGACGGTGGCCGAAGCCTCGTAATAGACGTGCAGGTGGTCCCAGCCAGCAAGCCACACCACGGTGCTGTAAGCCCAGGCCATCGTCGTGCCGAGCGCGACGAGCACGTCCATGTTGCCGCTGCCGCCTCTCAACGCCTTCCAGCCGCCGGCATAGAAGCGTGCGCCGATCCAGAACTGCACCGGTGTGGCAAGCAGGAATTGCAGCCAGCGCGGCAAGAAGTCTTCGCCGTGGCCGGCGGCGGCGTGCTCGAAACCTGCCTCGAACATCGCCGGCATCTGGGAAAGGAGCGGCAGGGTGAAGAGGAGCGCGATCCAGAAACGGCGCCGCTCGGCACGGTAGGCGGCCTCCTTGCGCGCCTTTTCCTCCTCGCGCGTCTCAGCGGTCGATAAGCTCGCCGAAAAGCCCGTCTTGACGATCGTGGCGATGAGCCGCTCGACATCGACCTGCGCCGGATCGAAACGGACGTGCGCCCGCTCGGCGGGCAGATTGACCGTCGCCTCGACGCCCGGCAGCTTGTTGAGCTGGCGCTCGATGCGTGCGGCGCAAGCGGCGCAGGTCATGCCGCCGATGGCGAGCTCGACGGTCTGGGTGGCGGAAAGACCGGAGGCCTTATTCAAAGTTGATCGGCTCGGGCTTCTCGATCGGCCGGTTCTCGTTGCTCCAGGCTTCATAGCCGCCGGCGAGCGAGACGACGTTGGTGTAGCCGATCTTGGCGAGCTGCACCGCCGAGAGCGCGGCGCGGCCGCTCGTGCGGCAGTAGAGCAAAAAGGCGCCGTCTTTGTTGGCGCACTCGGGCACCATGCCGATCTTGAATTCGAGGATGCCGCGCGGGATGTTGATCGCGCCCGGCAGGTGGCCGGCGGCATATTCGTCGTATTCGCGCACGTCGATGATGACGCGCTTGCCGAGCATGGCTTGCGCCTCGGCTGGCGTCACTTCCTTGATCTGCGCTTTGGCTTCGACGACGAGGTCGTGGGGGGTTAGGGCCATTTTCGTGCTCTCCGTGAGGTGGGGGTTTATAAGGATCGGACGATATTGTAAAGCCCGTAGAGGCCATAGCCGAGCACCAAGAGTCCCGAAACGACGCGCGTGGCGGCAGCTTGCGCAAAGCGCCTAAAGCGCGTGAAAAGTAAGCCTGCGAGCAGCAGATTCGGCAAGGTGCCGAGACCAAAGGCGAGCATCGAGAGCGCCCCCTTGAGCGCCGAGCCGGCGGCGAGCGCCGTCGTGAGGGCGCTATAGACGAGCCCGCAGGGCAGCCAGCCCCACAGGAGGCCCAAGGGCAGCGCCTGGGCGGGCCCTTGCACTGGCAGGAAGCGGCCTGTGAGCGGCTGCAGGCGCTGCCAGAGACGCTGCCCGCCTCGCTCGAGCCAGGCGAGCGTCTGCGTCAGGCCGAGGAGATACAGGCCCATGGCGGCGAGCATGAGGCTCGCGAAGAGATAAAGCCCCTGCTGCAGCGCCCAAAGATTCGCCACGGCTTGGCCGAACCCGCCGGCCAGGAGGCCCGCGAGGGCGTAGCTCGCGATGCGGCCCGCGTGGTAGGCAAGATGCACGGCAAGCGCGGCGCCGCCCTGCCGGGGGGCTTGGAGCGAGAGCGCGCCGACGATGCCGCCGCACATGCCGGCGCAATGGCCCGCGCCCAGGAGGCCGACGACGAACAGGGCGAAAAAGCTGTTGTCAGGCAATCGGGAAGGGGGCACCGTCTTGTCGGCGCCGATTGTTGCTAGATGACTTTCGAATAACGCACGCGCTCGCGGTCGGCGCGCAGATATTTGTCGAACACCATCGCGATGACGCGCACGAGCAGGCGCCCTTTTGGCTCGACGGTGATCCATTCATCGTCGATGGAAACGAGCCCCGCCGCCTCCATCTCGCGCAAATCGGCAAGTTCCGGCGCGAAATAGGAGGCGAAGTCGATGAGATGGGCGATTTCGATCGACTCGATCGACAGCTCGAAATGGCACATCAGGGCCTGGATGATCGCGCGGCGCAGCAAATCGTCGGCTGTTAGCTCGATACCGCGCATCACTGGCAGCTCGCCACGGTCGAGCGCATCGTAATACTCGTCGAGCGTGCGATAGTTTTGGGCATAGGTCGGCCCGACCTTGCTGATCGCCGAGACGCCGAAGGCGAGGAGATCGGCCTCGGCATGGGTCGAATAGCCCTGGAAATTGCGATGCAGGCGCCCCTGGCGCTGCGCGATGGCAAGCTCATCGTCGGGCTTGGCGAAGTGATCCATGCCGATGAAGACGTAGCCTGCATCGGTGAGCCGCCGGATCGCGAGCTGCAGGATCTGCAGCTTGGCTTCAGGGCTCGGCAGGTCGGATTCATGAATACGCCGCTGCGGCTTGGCGAGATTGGGCAAGTGGGCGTAGTTGTAGATCGAGAGCCGATCCGGCGAGAGCTTGATGATCTCGTCGAGCGTATGGTTGAAGCTGATGACGTTTTGCTTGGGCAGGCCGTAGATGAGATCGACCGAAATGCCCTTGAAGCCGAACTCGCGCGCCGCCTCGATGACGATTCGCGTCTCCTCGATGCTCTGGATGCGATTGACGGCCGCCTGCACGCGCGGATCGAAATCCTGCACGCCGACGCTCATGCGGTTAAAGCCCAATTCGGCCAAGAGCTTCACCGTCTCGCGATCGACCTTGCGCGGATCGACCTCGATCGAGTATTCGCCTTCGGGCAGCAGGCGGAAATGCTTCTGCATCATTTCCATGAGGCGGCGCATCTCGTCGTGGGAGAGGAAAGTCGGCGTGCCGCCGCCCCAGTGGAGCTGGATCACGTCGTGCGGCCCATCGAGCGCCGCAGACTGAAGCGCGAGCTCCTTGCCGAGATACTTGAGATATTTCGCCGAGCGCCCATGGTCCTTGGTGATGATCTTGTTGCAGGCGCAGTAGTAGCAGATCGTGTTACAGAAAGGGATGTGAAAGTATAATGAGAGCGCCCGGCCGATCCCGCCGATCGTGCGCCTTGCAAGCCAAGAACGATATGCGGCCGCGTCGAAGGCTTCGACGAAGCGGTCCGCCGTCGGATAAGAGGTATAACGCGGCCCCGAGACGTCGAAACGACGAATGATCTGCGGATCGAAAATCAGCTCTTGGTAATGACTCACGACGATGACGACGAGGCGGATCGGAAATGACGGCGACAGGCGCCCTCGAAGAGGGCTGACAGGATGCAGCAAGCGCCGGCAGTTCACGTTGACGCAGATCAAAGCTCCTGAGTTTGCCGCCTGATCGAGCCATGCACGCCCAAGCCGCGCCGCTGACGCTACCCTCGCTCCGCGAAGCCTGCTCGCAATGCAATCTGCGTGAGCTCTGTCTGCCGATGGGGCTATCCCCCGCCGAACTCGATCAGCTCGACCAGCTGGTGCATGTGCGGCGCCGCGTGCTGCGCGGCCAGCATCTTTATCGCTGCGGCGATGCCTTCGAATCGATCTATGCGATCAAGACGGGCTTTTTCAAGACCGACGTGCTGCTCGAGGACGGCCGCGAGCAGGTCACCGGCTTTCAGATGGCCGGCGAGATCCTGGGGCTCGATGGCATCAGCACCGAAAAGCACACCTGTAACGCCATCGCGCTCGAGGACAGCGAAGTCTGCGTGATCCCGTTTGCCGAACTCGAGGATTATTCGCGCGAAATCGGCGCCTTGCAGCACCACTTCCACAAGGTGATGAGCCGCGAGATCGTCCGCGATCACGGCGTCATGATGCTGCTTGGCATCATGCGCGCCGAGGAGCGGCTCGCAGCCTTCTTGCTCAATCTCTCGCAGCGCTTCTTAGCGCGCGGCTATTCGCCAACTGAATTCAACCTGCGCATGACGAGGAACGAAATCGGCTCCTACTTGGGGCTCAAACTCGAGACGGTAAGCCGCGCCTTCTCACGCTTTCAGGACGAGGGGCTCATCAAGGTGCATCAGAAGCACATCCAGATCCTTGATGTCGATGGGCTCAAAAAGCTCCTTTCCGACCGGCGCACCTGAAGGCCAGGCGCGCGCCGCTCATTGCTTGCCGTAATTTTTGAACTTCTCGAGCACGCGCGCCATTTCGTCGGCCGGCAAAAGCTTCGGCTTGCCGAGCTGCAACACCCGCCAGTATTGCTCACAGAGCGCCTCGAATTCGATGGCAAGCGCAAGCGCCTCCTTAAGATGCGCGCCAAAGACGGCCATGCCGTGGTGCGCCATGAGGCAGGCACGGCGGTCTTGCAAGGCGATGAGGATCGCATCCGAAAGCTCCTGCGTGCCGAAGGTCGCGTAGGCGGCGCAGCGGATCGTCTCGCCGCCAAAGCGGGCGATCATGTAGTGGAAGGGCGGAATTTCGATTTCCTGGCAGGCAAGCGCCGTCGCGAAGGGCGAATGCGCATGGAGGATTGCTCCCGCCTCGGGCCGCGCGGCATAGATGTCGCGGTGGAAACGCCACTCCGAAGAGGGTTTGCGCCGCCCCAGGGCTGTCCCGTCGGCGCCGACTTTCACGATGTCTTCCGGCGTGCACTCGTCGTAGGCCATGCCGGTCGGCGTGATGAGAAAGCCCCCCGCGCAGCGCGCGCTGACGTTGCCCGCCGCGCCGCGGTTGATGCCGGCGGCGTTCATGGCGCGCGCGGCGGCGAGGAGCTCGCTTGCCAGAGCTGGATCGACGGGTTCAACCATGCTGCTCTCGTTTTTTCTGCTCGGCAAGGGCGCGCTCGAGGGCGAGGCGGTCGATCCTGTCCTTGTCGCGAACGGTGCGCTTCGTTTTCAGAAGTCCTTCGAGGTCGACGGTTCTGACCGGCGTGCCATCGTCGAGAACGATGGTCTGGGCATGCGGCAACAGGCTTTCATAGGTTTCGCCGCAGGCGTTGAACATGACGTCGACCACGAACTCGTCAGCGACGCGGATCGTATTGCCCTCGGCAAACCACACGGGATCGATATCTTTCGCGACCCTCTCGGGCAAGACCAGCAGCGCGCGAATGACCCGCTCTGCGCTGGCGGTCGTCGGCGGCACGAGGATATCGATATCGGTTGTGGCGCGGACATACCCATGGGCGAAAAGCGCATAACCGCCCACCAGCAGATATTCGGCGCCTTCGGCATTCAGGGCGCGCACCACCTTCAGGAGGTCGTCGAACGTGGCAGGGCGGGCTTCCTTGTCTTCAGCCATTTCGCTGTGCGGCGATCGTCGCCATGCGCCGGACGACGGCCTCGAACCAGGCGGCATCGGCTTCTTCATGCGAACGGTAGCGATAGACGCCGCACCGGAAAACGCCCGGCTGACCGGTGCCGAACGCCTTGTTCATGGCATCGTTCCAGCGTGCCCCTGCGACGAGCTTCGCGGCCGAAGCGTCGGACACGATGTCATATTGTTGCCGTTTGCCCACGACTCTCATGGTGTTACCCGCGCCAGATCGTTTGCCGCAATGATACCGCGCTCGGTGATGATGCCGGCAATCAGGCCCGCCGGCGTGATGTCGAAGGCCGGGTTGGCGACGGGCACGTCGCCCGCGCCGAGTTCTTCCGCCGCGCGCTCTTCAATCGGAATCGCGGCGCCGTCGGGGCAGGCGAAGTCGATGGTGGAAACGGGCGCCGCGACGTAAAACGGCAGCCCATGCGCCTGCGCGGCAAGCGCCTTCAAGTAGGTGCCGACCTTGTTGGCGGTATCGCCATTGGCGGCGATGCGGTCGGCGCCGACGATCACGCCATCGACCTTGCCCTGCATCATCAACAGGCCCGCCGCGTTGTCGGCGATCAGCGTGTGCGGCACGCCGGCTGCTTTGAGCTCCCAGGCGGTGAGCAGCCCCTGGCAGCGCGGCCGGGTCTCCGAGACCCAGACATGCACGGCCAGCCCCGCCTCGTGCGCCGCATAGATGGGGGCGAGCGCCGTGCCGTGGGCAACCGTGGCGAGCCGGCCGGCGTTGCAGTGGGTCATGATTTCCACGCGCCCCTTGCGCGCGGCGATGGCCTGAAGAATCGGCAGCCCATACCGGCCGATGGCGGCGTTGGCCTCGGCGTCTTCGCGGGCGATGGCGCGGGCTTCTTGCCAGGCTGCTTGCGGCCGTCTTTCTGGCGCCGAGTTTTCGAGCGCCTTGCGCATGCGCGCGAGCGCCCAGTGGAGATTCACGGCCGTCGGCCGCGTAGTGGCGAGCGTGGCGAGAATCTCGTCGAGCGGCCGGCCCTCGGCCAGTCCCAACGCGACGCCATAAGCCGCCGTGGCGCCGATGAGCGGCGCGCCGCGCACCTGCATGGTGCGGATCGCGTGCGCGGCCTCGGCGAGCGTCGTCAAGCGGACGAAGGCCGTCTCATGGGGCAGCTTTGTCTGGTCGAGGATGACGACAGCGTCACCCTCCTCGGCGATCGTCGCTAGCATCGTCAGCTCAATTTGCCATGACAGTGTTTGTATTTCTTGCCCGAACCGCAGGGGCAGGGCTCGTTGCGGCCTACCTTGGGCAGCGCGCGCACCTCGGGCTGCGGCTTCTTCTCTTGGCTCGCAGCGAGGGCTTCTTCATAGTCGGCGTGGTGGTACTGCACGTTCTCAAGCTGCGGATGCTGCTCGCCGGCCGCCTCGATCTGGGCTTCGCTCCTGATCTCGACGGTGCAGAGGATGCGCGTCACTTCACTGCGCACGGCGCCTAAGAGCGCTTCGAAGAGCTCGAAGGCCTCGCGCTTGTATTCCTGCTTGGGGTTCTTTTGCGCATAGCCGCGCAGGTGGATGCCCTGACGCAGGTGGTCGAGCGCGGCCAGATGCTCGCGCCAATGCGTATCGAGGCTTTGCAGCATGACGCTCTTCTCGAAGCTGCGCCAGGCGGCAAGATCCACCTTCGCCACTTTTTCGGCATAGGCGGCATCGGCTGCATCGAGGATGCGCTTCAAAAGCTCATCGTCGCTGAGCTTCGGATCGTCCTTGACCCACTGCACGATCGGCAGCTTGAGCGAGAGCTCGGCCTGCAAGGCGACTTCGAGGCCGGCGAGGTTCCACTGCTCCTCGACGCTCTCGGCTGGCACGTATTCGCGGAACAGGTCGTGGATGACGCCCTGGCGCATTGCGGCGATCGTGTCGGAAATATCGGCGGCGTCGAGCAGTTCGTTCCGCTGCTGGTAGATGACCTTGCGCTGGTCGTTGGCCACATCGTCGTATTCGAGGAGCTGCTTGCGGATATCGAAGTTGCGCTGCTCCACTTTCCGCTGCGCCGATTCGAGCGAGCGGGAGACGAGCGGATGCTCGATCGCCTCGCCTTCGGGCATTTTGAGGCGCACCATGATGGCGTTCAAGCGATCGCCGGCGAAGATCTTCAAAAGCGGATCCTCGAGCGAGAGATAGAAGCGCGAGGAGCCCGGATCGCCCTGGCGGCCGGCGCGGCCGCGCAGCTGGTTGTCGATGCGGCGCGATTCATGCCGCTCGGAGCCGATGATGTGTAAGCCCCCGGCAGCGATGACCTGCTCGTGGAGCTTCTGCCATTCGCTCCTCAGCGCGGCGATCTTCGCTTCCTTCTCGGCGGGTGAAAGCTTCTCGTCGGCCTGGATCGCCTCGATTTGTTTTTCGACGTTACCGCCCAGCACGATGTCGGTGCCGCGGCCAGCCATGTTGGTAGCGATCGTGATCATGCCAGGGCGGCCCGCCTGGGCGACGATCTCGGCCTCGCGCGCGTGCTGCTTGGCATTCAAGACCTGATGTGGCAGGCCGGCTTGTTTGAGCAGATTGGACAAGAGCTCCGAGTTCTCAATCGAGGTCGTGCCGACCAGCACCGGCTGGCCGCGCCGGTGGCAATCCTGGATGTCGGCGAGGATGGCGGCGTATTTTTCCTTGGCCGTGCGGTAGATCTGGTCGTTCCTGTCCTCGCGGATCATCGGCTTGTTGGTCGGGATGACCACCGTCTCGAGGCCGTAGATCTGCTGGAATTCGTAGGCTTCCGTATCCGCCGTGCCGGTCATGCCGGCAAGCTTCTTGTACATGCGGAAGTAGTTCTGGAAGGTAATCGAGGCGAGCGTCTGGTTTTCCGACTGGATCGGCACGCCCTCCTTCGCCTCGATCGCCTGATGCAGGCCGTCGGACCAACGCCGACCGGGCATCAGGCGGCCGGTGAATTCATCGACGATGATCACCTCGTTGTTTTGCACGACGTAGTGCTGGTCGCGGTGAAAAAGGTTGTGCGCGCGCAAGGCGGCATAGAGGTGGTGCATCAAGAGGATGTTGGCCGGCTCGTAAAGGCTGCTGCCTTCGGGCAAGAGCCCCATCTGGGTGAGGATCTGCTCGGCCTTCTCGTGCCCGCGCTCGGTGAGCAGCACCGAATGGGCCTTCAGATCGACGACGAAATCGCCGCTATCCTGCTCGAACTGGTTCTTCGCCGCCTCGCCTTTCTCGAGGAGCGGCGGCACCGCGTTCATCTTGATGTAAAGATCGGTGTGCTGCTCGGCCTGGCCCGAGATGATGAGCGGCGTTCTCGCCTCGTCGATGAGGATCGAATCGACCTCATCGACGATCGCGTAGTTAAGGCCCCGCTGCACGCGCTCCTGCGCCGAATAGACCATGTTGTCGCGCAGGTAGTCAAAGCCGAATTCGCCATTGGTGCCGTAGGTGATGTCGGCGGCGTAGGCGGCCTGCTTGGCGGCATGATCCATCTGCGGCAGGTTGCAGCCGACGGAAAGGCCGAGGAAGTTGTAAATCTTGCCCATCCAGGCCGCGTCGCGGCTTGCAAGGTAATCATTCACCGTCACGACATGCACGCCCTTCCCGGTGAGCGCATTGAGATAGGCCGGCAGCGTAGCGACCAAGGTCTTGCCCTCGCCGGTGCGCATTTCGGCGATCTTGTTGTGGTGCAGCACGATGCCGCCGATGAGCTGCACGTCGAAGTGGCGCATCCCCAAGACGCGCCGCGAGGCTTCGCGCACGGCGGCAAAGGCTTCAGGCAGCAGGCTGTCCAAGGGCTCGCCATTCGCAAGCCGCGTCTTGAAGGCGGGCGTCAGCGCGGCGAGCTCGGCATCGGAGAGCGCCTGCATCTTCGCTTCTAGGGCGTTGATGCGCGCCACGATGGCGCGATACTCGCGCAGCAGCCGGTCGTTACGGCTGCCGAAAATCTTCTTGAGGAAATTGGCGATCATGTCTCAATCCGCGTCCGGCAACGCCCGGACGAAAGTCGCGTGAAGGGCCGATGCCTTCTGGCACGAAGGCAGAACGCGGATTCTAGCCTGTCAGCGCCGCGCCAATGACATGCCCTGCTCGAGGAAGCGCGCCGGGTTTTGCGCGACACCATTGATGCGCACCTCGAAATGCAGGTGCGGGCCGGTCGAACGGCCGGTGTTGCCGACGGCGGCGATCTTCTGGCCGCGGCGCACAAGCTCGCCGGGCTTGACGAAGGTCGCCGAGGCATGAGCATAGCGCGTGATGAGCTCGTTGCCGTGGTCGATCTCGACAAGATTGCCGTATTGCGGATGCCACTCGACCGTCTTGACGATGCCGGCGGCCGCCGCGAGGATCGGCGTGCCCGGCTCGGCGATGAAGTCGATGCCCTCGTGCAAGGCCGCCTGCCCCGTGAAGGGATCGAGCCGCCAGCCGAAGCTCGAAGCGCGCGCCTCAACACCGGCCACCGGCGTGGCCGTCGGCAAGAGATGCTTGCGGATGCGCTCTTCGAAGATGCGGTCTTCGAGTTGCGTGAGCGTCTGGCTGCGCAGTTCGATCTGCTGGGCGAGCTCATCGAGGGCGCGCTGGAGCTCGGTCGGCGAAAGGTTGTCGGGACGCACCAGCGGGCCGCCGCTGCCGGCCGGCGCCGGTTTGCCGGGGATCACGGATTTCTTCGCCTCCGGCGCCTTGACGCCGGCCAAGGCCGCCAGCCGCTCGCCCAAGGTATCGAGCTGCATGAGCTGGCCCTGCATCTGGCCCAGGCGCACCGCCATCGTCGAGAGGTTCTCGCGCACGAGCTCGTGGGTCTTCTGCGCCTCGGCGAGGCTGATCGAGCGCACGAGCTCGGTGAGGAAAGGCAGACGCAACTTTGCGGCATGCCGCACCGTGAGGTAGGAGAAGAAAGAAGAGAGGATGAGCACCAGCAGGATGAAGCCGGCGCCGATTAAGGCCAGATGACCGCCGGTGAGGGTGATGCTGCGGGCGGTTGCCATGCGGTTGGAGACCAGAATAATATGCACCGGTATGCTCCCTTTGAAAAACCACCTCGCCACCGCCGACGCCTTCGCCCGTCTTGCCGATCAGGCGAATCGTCTGCGGCGCCTGCAGACACAGCTCGATGCGTTATTGCCGGCTCACCTGCTGCCCGGCACGCGCATCGCGAATCTCAAACGGGGCAAGCTCGTCATCCACGCTTCTAGCGGCGCGGTCGCGGTCAAGCTGAGGCAACTTTCCCCCCGGCTGACCGAGCACTTCATTCAACAGGGCGAGCAGGTTACCGGAATCGAGGTGCGCGTGCAAGCCTCCCGCTCGCCCTCGGTCAACCCGCGCCGCAAATCCCAGAGAACTCTGGGCTTGCGATCGAAGCAGGCGCTCACCTCGCTTGCCGCCGGCCTCACCGAGGATTCGCCCGTGCGCCGCGCCATCGCGCGGCTGCTCGAAAGCAGCGGTTAAAGCATCACCAACAGCCGCTCGGCCACCAGCAAAGCGAAGATCGCCAGCGCAGCGATGAGCGCCCACTTCGCGATGCGCCCGGCGAAAGAAAGATACTTGCGCTCGCCGGTGATGAGCCAAGTGAGGATGCCCACGCCGATGGCGATCGCGGTGAGGATGCCGACGACGCGTAAGAGCAGCATCAGGCGAAGTGCAAGGCAGGATAAAGCCGCGCGATGCGCGCCGGCGTCGCTTCGGCCTGCTCGAAACTCGCCCATTCCCAGGCCGACGCATCCGCCAGCAGCGCACGCAGGAGGCGATTGTTGAGCGCATGGCCCGATTTGTGGGCGCGATAGCGGGCCAACAGCGGCGCGCCGACGAGATAGAGATCGCCGATCGCATCGAGCACCTTGTGGCGCACGAACTCGCCGGGCAGGCGCAGGCCCTCGGCATTCAGAACGCGGTATTCGTCCATCACGATCGCGTTCTCGAGGCTGCCGCCCAAGGCAAGCCCCTGCGCGCGCATGGCCTCGACGTCGTGGGTGAAGCCAAAGGTGCGCGCGCGCGCGATCTCGCGCACGTAAGAGTCGTCGGCGAAATCGAATTCGAGCTGCGTGCCAGCCTTATCGACGGCCGGATGGTCGAACCGAATCGAAAATTCGAGGCGAAAGCCCTCATAAGGCTCAAGCCGCGCCCACTTGTCGCCTTCTGCGACTGCGATGGGCTTCTTGACGCGCAAGAAGCGCTTGGCCGCCGGCAGCTCCTCGATCCCCGCCGATTGCAAGAGGAAGACGAAGGGCGCCGCCGATCCATCGAGGATCGGGATTTCCTCGGCATCGACATCGACGTAGAGGTTGTCGATGCCTAAGCCCGCGAGCGCCGACATCAGGTGCTCGACGGTCGACAGCCGCACGCCCTCCTTTTCGAGGCAAGAGGCAAGACGTGTATCGCCGACGGCATCAGCGGCGGCCTTGAAGTCCACTGGCGGATCGAGGTCGATGCGGCGAAACACGATGCCCGTGCCGGCGGCCGCCGGCCGCAGGGTCAGCGTGACCTTCCGCCCGGAATGGAGGCCGACGCCGGTGGCCCTGACCAAGGATTTGAGCGTGCGCTGCTTGAGCATGCCGGCATTCTACCCCGCCGGCCGCCGGCGCCGAGCGGAAAAGCAGGCGTTTTCAGTCCTGCTTCGTCGGGCAGGTGTTGATGCCCAACAGAGGATAGAGGGGGCAGAAACCAATGAGCCCCGTGGCGAGCGGCACGATGCCGACCCAGGCCCAGACCGGCCCGCCCATGATCGCCCAGACGATGAGCGCAAGGCCCACGACGATGCGCAGGATTTTGTCGATTCCGCCGACATTGGTTTTCATGCTCGTTCTCCTTCGAGGTTGAGGGTAACGGAGCGCATTAGACACCACCCTGCATGAACATTCTGTGACCAAAGTTACGTTGCGGGCTTCTTTTAGCGCCGTCTTGCCGGCGCCGACTTTCGGCCTAGCCGGCGATTTTGCGCAAGCCTGCCGGGTCGAGAATCTCGATCTGCTCGCGCGAAAGCCGCACGAGGCCCTGCTCGGCAAAGCCCTTGAGCAGGCGGCTCACCATCTCGCGCACGCTGCCAAGCTCGTCGGCGAGCTGCTGGTGGGTTACCTTGAGCCGCTGCCCGCGCCCCAACAGGAGCTTCGCGAGCCGCTCATCGAGTTTGCGGAAGGCCACCTCCTCGATAAGCTGCATGAGCTCGGCAATGCGTTCGGCGAAAAGATGAAAGACGAAGCTACGAAAGGCGGGCACTTCGAGCAGCCGATCGAAGAGCTCGCGCGGCAGGAGGACGAGCCGCGTCTCGCCATCCGCCACGCCGCGCGCGTTGTAATCGGCCCGGCCCAAGAGACAGCTCGAGGTGATGATGCAGCTCTCCCCTGGCAAGACGCGGTAGAGCGGCAGCTCACGCCCGTTGGCGGCCAGCTTCACCACCCGGATGGCGCCGGCGAGCACGAAAGGAAAGCCCTGACACGGCTGCCGCTCGTCGAAGAGCACGGTGCCTGCGGGCACCGTGAGCGTGCGCGCTTCGTCTTTGAGGCGTGCTGCGAGTTCCACCGGCAACTCGCTGAGCACGGGATAGAGCTCGGCAAGCGCGGCGTCCATTCAAAGTTCCAGTTCGGCGATGACCGGCGCGTGGTCGGAAGGCCGTTCGAGCTTCCTGGGCGCCTTGTCGATCGTGCAAGAGCGGCAGCGGCCCGCCAGTTCGGAAGAGAGCAGGATGTGATCGATGCGCAGGCCATGATTGCGCCGGAAGGCGAGCTGGCGGTAATCCCACCAGCTGAAGCTCTTCTCCGGCTGTTCGAAAAGACGGAAGGCATCGACGAGGCCCAAGTCGAGCAAGGCGCGAAAGGCCGCGCGCTCGGGCGTGCTGCAAAGGATCTGCTCGCGCCAGAGCTCGGGATCATGGACGTCGCGATCCTCGGGCGCGATGTTGAAGTCGCCCAGGAGCGCGAGGCGCGGCTGGCGTTCGATTTCTACGCGCAGCCAGTCGCGCAGGGCGGCAAGCCAGGCGAGCTTGTAGGCGTATTTGTCGGAGCCGACCGCCTGGCCATTGGGCATGTAGGCACAAATGATGCGCACGCCGCCCACCGTCGCGGCGAGGAGGCGCTTTTGCGTATCCGCAAAGCCCGGCAGATCGCGCCGCACGTCTGCCGGCGCCTGCCGTGTCAGGATCGCCACGCCGTTGTAAGTCTTCTGGCCATTCGCCAGCGCCTGATAGCCCGCCGCCGCGAGCGCCTCGCACGGAAAAGCCGCATCCTCGAGCTTGGTCTCCTGCAAGGCGAGCACGTCGGGTTGAACGGCGGCGAGCCAGTCGAGCACCTGGGGCAGGCGCACTTTGAGCGAATTGACGTTCCAGGTGGCGATCTTCATGGGGGCAGCATCCCTCGAGGCGGGCAGGTATGATACGCAGGCTTTCCCTTTTCCTGGAGCATCGCCCCATGACTCCGGCGCAAGATCGCCGCCACTTCTGGCGGGCGCATTTTTCATCTCCGGTGCAGCTCGCCCTGCATCACGGCGTCGTCGAAGCCGAGCTGCACGACATCTCGCTCAAAGGCGCATTGGTCGTCGTGCCGCCTGATTGGCCCGGCCGGCTTGGCGATCACTGCCAGCTGCGCCTGATGCTCGGCCCCGAGGTGACGATCAGCATGAACATGACCGTGGCCCATCTCGACGGCCGGCGCGTCGGTCTCCATTGCGATTCGCTCGATCTGGACAGCATCACCCATCTGCGCCGGCTCGTCGAGCTCAACGCCGGCGATGCCGGTCTGCTCGAGCGCGAACTCTCGGCGCTTTTGCGCGAAAACGCCTGAAAGATCAGGGCGCCTTGGGATAGCCGGCAGCATCCAAGAGGCGCTCCCATTCGCCGGCTTCGAAGCCTTTTTTGACGCGCGGCCCGACGGTGAGCACGGGAACGAATGCTTCGCCGCCCGCAAGCGCCTTGAGCGCCGCGAGTTCCTCTTCCTGCTCGACGCTCTTTTGCGCAAACGGCACGCCGCGCCGCTTGAGGAAATCCGCCGCCTGCTGGCAGCCTTCGCCGCAATCCGGGCTCACGTAAAGCGTCACGGGAAAGTTCGCCATCGCCTGGCGGGTGGCATACGGCAAAGGCTTTTCGACGGGGCTGGGCGCGCCATGGCGCAGCGATTTCACCTCGCGCGCTGAGGACGGCGGCCGGTCGCCATAATGCACCTTGCCCGTTTCATCGACCCAGCGATAGGCGCCTTGCGCTGCCACGGCGCTCGCCCCCAGCCAGCACAAGAGGAAGCAGAAGACCTTGCGCATCATGGCCGCTGTCGGAATCACGCGGCGGGCACCATGCCGCTGTGGCGCAGCAAGGCCTCGGGCGTGGGCTCGCGGCCGCGGAAGGCCTTGAAGGATTCAATGGCCGGGCGCGAGCCGCCGACGGCGAGGATCTCGCGCCAGAAGCGCTCGCCGAGCGTGGCATCGAGCACCGTGCCGACGCTCGGCGCGACTTCCTCGAAGGCCGCATAGGCATCGGCCGAGAGCACCTCGGCCCACTTGTAGCTGTAATAGCCCGCCGCATAGCCGCCGGCGAAGATGTGCGAGAAGCTGTGCGGGAAGCGGTTCCACTCAGGCGGCGTGATCACCGCCACCTCGCGCCGCACCTCCTCGAGCACGGCCATGAAATCGCGCCGGTTTTCATGATGCAGGCGCAGGTCGAAGAGCGCGAACTCGATCTGCCGCAGCATGAAAAGGCCGCTTTGGAAGTTCTTCGCCGCCACCATCTTGTCGTAAAGCGCTCTGGGCAGCGGCGCGCCGGTGTCGATGTGCGCCGTCATCGCTTTCAAGACATCCCATTCCCAGCAGAAGTTCTCCATGAACTGCGAGGGCAGTTCGACGGCATCCCATTCGACGCCGTCGATGCCGGCCACCGGCAGCTCATCGACCTCGGTGAGCAGATGATGCAAACCATGCCCGGTCTCGTGAAAGAGGGTGAGCACATCGTCATGCGAGAAGGTGGCGGGCTTATCGCCCACCGGCGCGGGGAAGTTGCAGCACAGATAGGCCACCGGCGTCTGAATCTCGGCGTTGGCAAGACGGCGCCGCCCGATCGCATCGGCCATCCAGGCGCCGCCGCGCTTCGTTTCGCGCGCATAGAGATCGAGGAAAAACTGGCCGACGAGCCTTCCCTGCCGCTCGATGCGGAAGAAGCGCACGTCGGGATGCCAGGCTGGCGCCACATCGGGCCGGATCGTCACGCCAAAGAGGGTTTCGACGCAGCGAAACAGCCCTTCGAGCACCTTCGGCGCCGGGAAATATTGCTTGACCTCGTCGTCCGAAAAGCTGTAACGCGCCTGCTTGAGCTTTTCCGAGGCCCATGAGATGTCCCAGCTCTCGAGTTTTTCCAGGCCCAGCTCGCGGGCGGCGAACTCGGTGAGCTCGGCCAAATCCCGCTCGGCAAAGGGCCGCGCCTTGGCGGCGAGATCGCGCAGGAAATCGGCCACCTGCCGGGGCGAATCGGCCATCTTGGGGGTGAGCGAGAGCTCCGCGTAGTTTTCAAAACCCAAGAGCCGCGCCTCTTCCTCGCGCAAGGCGAGGATGCGCTCGATCAAGGGGCCATTGTTCCATTCCGGCGGGCCAAACTCGGCAGCGCGCGTCGCATAGGCGCGATACATGCGGTAGCGCAAGCCGCGATCATCGGCATATTGCATCACCGGCAGATAGGAAGGCGCATGGAGCGTGAATTTCCAGCCGGGCTTACCCTCCTTCTCGGCCGCCGCGCGTGCCGCGGCCTTGACATCCTCCGGCAGCCCCGCGAGCGTCGCCTCCTCCGTCACCCACTCGGCATAGGCATTGGTCGCATCGAGCAGGTTCTCGGAAAATTTCGCGCCGAGCGAAGAGAGCTCCTCCTGGATTGCCTGAAAGCGCGGCTTGTGCTCTGGCGGAAGCTCCGCGCCGGCGAGGCGAAAGTCGCGCAAGGCATGCTCGACGATGCGCCGGCGCGCCGGCGTGAGACGATTGAATTCCTCGCTGGCGGCAAGCGCCTTGTATTTCGCGTAGAGCGCGAGGTTTTGGCCGAGTTCGGCATAAAAGCGCGTCACCTCGGGCAAGAGCGCGTTGTAGGCCTCGCGCCATTCTGGCACGTCATTGACGCCATGCAGATGCGTCACGACTCCCCAGGCGCGGGAGAGCCGCTCGCCGGCATCGATGAGCGGCTGGACGAAATCCTCCCAAGTAGCCGGCGTCTCGGGCTGCTCGAGCTTTCCAAGCAGCGCGCGGTAGTCGCCGATCAGCGCGCGGATGGCGGGCGCGACATGCGCCGGCTCAATGGCGTCGAAGCGGGGCAGGCCGGAAAAATCGAGTAGAGGGTTCATCGGGTGGAATGCTCAGGACGGTTTGGCGGGAACACAATGCCGTTTTCCCAGCGCCGAGTTTCAACGGGTCAAGCGATCGAGGGCTTCACGGTATTTAGCCGCCGTCTTCTCGATGATCTCGGCGGGCAGCCGCGGGCCGGGCGCTTGCTTGTTCCAGGGAAGCGTCTCGAGGTAATCGCGCACGAACTGCTTGTCGAAGGAAGGCGGGCTCTTGCCCACCTCATAGCCATCGGCGGGCCAAAAGCGCGAGGAATCGGGCGTGAGCACCTCGTCGATCAGATAAAGCCGCCCCGCCCCGTCGAGGCCGAACTCGAACTTGGTATCGGCGATGATGATGCCGCGCGAGCGGGCGTACTCCGCCGCCTCGGTGTAAAGCCGCAGCGCCGCCTCCCGCACCTGGGCGGCGAGCGCCGCGCCGATCAGCTTTTCCACCGTCGCGAAATCGATGTTCTCGTCGTGGGTGCCGAGTTCGGCCTTCGTCGAAGGCGTGAAGAGCGGCTCGGGCAGCTGCTCGGCCAGCCGCAATCCGGCCGGAAGCGTAATGCCGCAAATCTTGCCCGTCGCCTGATAATCCTTCCAGCCCGAGCCGATCAGATAGCCGCGCACCACCGCCTCGATCGGCAAGGGCTTCATGCGCTTGACGACGATGGCCCGCCCGCGCACCTCGTCGCGCTCGGCAGGCGCCACCACCGCTTCCGGATCGATACCCGTCAGCTGGTTCGGGATGATGTGGGCCAGTTTCTCGAACCAGAAGTTCGCCAAGGCCGTCAGCACCTCGCCCTTGCCGGGAATCGGATCGGGCAGCACGACATCGAAGGCCGAGAGGCGATCCGTCGTCACGATCAACAGCTTGTCCTCGCCGACGGCATAGATATCGCGCACCTTGCCACGCGCCACGAGCGGCAGGCTGGCAAGCGACGATTCGAACAGCGGTTGACTCATGACGGCCTCCAAACCAAAACGGCCCCCTCGCGGAGGCCGTGGAACCTGGTGCTGCTGGCCGGATTCGAACTGGCGACCTACTGATTACGAATCAGTTGCTCTACCGACTGAGCTACAGCAGCATTTATTCCATTATACGAATCGCCTCCCTGACCGGCAACCAGCCTCATTCGTAGATCGAATAGACGAGATTGACCTCGATGCGCAGGCGCGACTTGACGGGCTGGCCACCTTTCATGCCGGGCACAAAACGCATTTTCTCAATGGCCTCTCGCAGCGGCGGCACGAATTCCGGTGTCAGGCTGTTCGATTCATTGATGACTTCATCGACCCGGCCGTGCTCGTCGATGAGCACGGAGAAGACGAGCCGCCCCGCGCCAATCTTGCCGGCGAGCCCAGGAAACTCCTCTGGCAAAGCCGTCAGCGCACGCGGCGGCTCTTCGAGATCGGCGGGAAAGTAATAGATCGGTATAGGAGGTGGAAATGGCGGCCCGTAATCTTCGGCCATGACGAGCCCCTCCTCGCCTTCTGGAGACCCGGCCAGCGGCCCGCTTTCGCCTTGCTTTTGCCCCGGCACGCTGGCTACAGCCGCCGGCACAGGCTCGGCCAAGCCTTCGAGCGCCGTTTCCTTCAGCGAGACGAGCAAAGCCGGTCCATCCTGCAAAAATGAACCCGCTCCTGCCGGCCATCCCAAGCGCGGCAGGAAGGCCAGGACGAGCAGATGCAGCAGGAGGGAGAGCAGCAGGGCAAGGCTCAGCCGGCGGCCGTCCCCCTCACTCCTCATCTGCCATGCCGTGGGCGCCTCCTCCTCAATTGAGCAGCTCGCGCCAGGAAACGCGCCGTGCGCCGGTCGCCGTCGTGCCGATCCTGACCTCATCGACGATGTTTTGTACTTCCTGGCCCGTCACGCGCGTGATGCTCTTGACGACGCCGGAAGGCAGCACGACGATGTTCGGCCGCGTTGCCGCGCCGGCATATTGCCTGGCGAGCATTGTATTCGTCTCGCCCGGCAGCTCGACCACGCCGCCCGATTTGTAATCGACGTTCCACAGCCAGCTCGTGAAGCCCGAGGGGTTACACGGGTTGGAGGAGCCCGGCATATTGGTCGTGAAAACCAGCGTGCCGAAGGCCAGTTGCGGATCGGTGTTGCCGCGCTCGCCCGCGCCCGGGAAATCGAGCTGCCAGCCGAGATTGTTATCGTCCTCGAAGACGGAGGCTTTCACCACCCCCGTGCGCGTCGTGGTGCCCGTGGCGGTGGCTGGCACGATCGTCGTCGGCGCGCCGCTGTCGGCATCCCAGATGCCATAGAAGCTTTGCGTCGCGGTGACGGCCAAATCGTCGTTGGAGAGCAGGCTGCCGGTCGGGAAAAAGACGATGCGCTTCTTCTGGCCATTGCTCTTGACGACTTCGCCGAGTTCGGGCTTGGCCGTGATTGGCTTCGTGCTGCCCACGTTGATCAAGAGGCTCTTCACCGGCGTGCAGGTAGATGTGCCCGTACAGCCGGTCAGATCAAACTTCCACATGTTGCCGAGGAGATCGCCGCCATAGACATATTTGGCCGTGTTGTCGATCATGGCGTTGTCGGCCCAGGCATTGATCTTCGCGAGCCCGCTCGGCGTCGTCGTATCGCCCACGCCGGTCGAGACCTTGCCCATCACCGCGCCGGTCAGGGCGTTGAGGATGTAGAGATAGCCCTTGCCATCGCCGCCCGTGTGGTTGTTGTAGCCTGAAGTCACCATGACGACCCAGGTGCCGCCGGGGATCTTGGCGATGATGGGGTTACCGTAGCTATAGCCCAGATCGCAATCCTCGGTCATGCGGCCGGAAGAGGAATAGCGGCTGCTGCCAGTGGGGCTCGTCGCCGTGCAGCCACTCTTTTGACGGAACTCCCAGAGCACCTTGGGATTTTGCTGGTCGGTGATATCGAGGGCGTAATAGCCCGGCCCGCCGCCGGCAAGACCGCCGACGAGAATGGTCTTCCAGCTGCTGCCATCTTGCACGTCACCGGCCACCGGCGTGCCATCGACGAAATAGCGGTGCGCGTAGTCCTTGCTGGCAAGCCGATAGAGGTTCTTGATGACCATCGACGGGATGTAGGCCCAGCGCTCGGCGCCATAGTTGGTGTCGTTGGCCTTGGTGGAATGGCTGACGGGGCCCGCGTTGAAGGCATGCAGCATGCCGTCGTTGGCCGCGACATAGACGGTCGGATAGTCGCGATCGGTGCCGCGCGTCGGATAGTTGTTCGACGTGCCATAGCCGTAATCGTAAAGATATTTGCCGACATAGACCGCTTCGGAATGGACGATGTCGCCGAGCCTGGCCTCGCGCTTGCGATAGAGATTCGGATTCTCGGTATTTTCCCACTCGTAGGTCTTCTCGCCGCGCAGGTAATTGACGAGATTCTGCCCTTCGGCGAGCGCCTTTTCACTCGTCGTCAGGCTGCCCCATTGAGAAAGCCCGCTGGCGATCACCGCCGCCGAGAAGCAATCCTTCTCGTCCTGGGGCGGCGCGCAATTCGTGACGCTGCCATTGGAGTCGTTGAGACTGCTCCACTGGAAGTTCCGCGGCGTGCCGCTGGGATCGAAAGTGAGGATCTTGCGCGAGCTCCAGGTGGCGGCATCGAGCAGGGTATGCGCATCCCAGTCATGCGCGGCGGCAATGTTGCCCGTGGTGGGATCCATGGTCTGGCGATAAAACTCGCCCGTCCAGCGCACCGTCCAGTATTTCGAGCTGAAGACGAAGTTGTCACCAGTCGTCACGTTCGGGTTACTGGTCGTCGCCGCCGCGCCGCTGCCATCGTCGCTCTGGATCGAGGCAAGCGCATTGTTGAGACCATCGCGCAAGGCCTGAGCGTCACCGGCACTGTAATACTTGCCGTGGCCATTGACGGCGGCATGCCACAGATCGTCGATGCGTTCTTGAATCTCGGACGACGAGGAAGTCTGCGGATTCGGCCAGTTGCAGGCGCCAGAGGTCTGCCAGGGGCAGATGCCCGCGGCGGGGTTTGCCGTCGTGCCATCGCGCACGGCCTTGTAGTCGTCGGTCGCATCGGTCGTATCCGAGGTGTAGTCGCTCCGATACTTCATGACGCCAGGAATCCCGAGGCCGATCGTGAAGGTCACCATGTGCTGGGCGGGATTCTTGTCATCGACGGGATTGCTCGATGAGGGCACGTCGTTGGTACAGACATTGATGCCCGCCCCCAGCGCGCCGGTGCAGTTGCCCAGCGCCGGATCGCGCAGATCGGTCTTGTAGTAATAGGCCGCCACATCGGCCAGCGTCGCGGTATAGCTATCCGCGAAGGGACCGGTCACCCCGCCGATGACCATGCCGGTCGCATCTTCATTACCGATATCCGTCGTGCCGTCGATCTTTTTGCCGTTGCCGCCGTTCCAATAGCCGTCGGTCGAGAGGATCGTGTAATTCTTCTGGCAGGAGTATTGCACCGGATCGGTCGCGCCAGTGATGGCCGTCTTGCCGGCATAGATGCGGCCGGCATTGGCGAGCGCGATCCTGAGCGGCGTGCTGCCCGTCGGGTCGGCAGCGAACAGGCGGGTGAAGAAGGTGTTTTTCTGCGTAGCGTTGAAAGGCGCGATGTTGAGCAAGTAATAATTGCTGGCGTTGTTTGTGCTGCCGCTGCCGGCATTGATCGTGAAATAGCCGACGCGGTTACGCTCATCGAGGCCGACAAAGGAATGGCTCAAGGCCGATTTGGCCATCTGCATGCGGCTTCGATACCAGGCAAACCAATTGGCGAAGTTGGCAAGCTCTTCAGCATAAGTGCAGGCCGGCCGTGCGGCGCAGTCGGTGCGCCGCGAGCGGTCGATGACCGCCGTCTCGCCCGAAAGGCAGGCGCCAGCGCGCTGCGTCACCGTGCCGGAGGAATTGACGCAAAGGTTGCCATAGCTCCCCCCCGAGACGATGTCGGTGCGCACCCAGCGTCCTGGCACATAGGTAGCCGGGCTGCTCGACAAGAGCAGCGTTGGATAGCGCGGATGCTGGAAGGTCGAATTCCTGACCGCCTGGCAGGCATTGCCCGAGCTCGCGCCCGGCTCTCCCGCCACCCTGCCCGCCGAGTTGTTACACCAGCGCACCGTGGCAGGATAAGGCCGGGCGACCGAGGGCGTATTTTGAGTCGCACAGTCGGTGAGCTTCGGCGTCGTGCAATATTCGCCCGGCACGATCGTGTAGAAGTAGGGGCCGACGCTGCGGCTCGCGGTCGTCGGGCTGGCCGGAGTGCCGGTGACGAAGCTGCCCGTGCCGCTTGCCGTCGTCGCACGCATCGTCGTATAGCTCTTGCCGCTCACCGTGCCCGGCACGAGGTAGTTGTCGGCGCGCAGGCAATCCGTGTAGCTCGTGTTCGTGCACCATTGCACGTCCGGAAATTGCGAGGTCAGCGTGATCGTGTCGCCGCTGCCATACTGGACGTTGTAGCCATCCCAAGGCGTCGCTCCTGTGCCGGAGTAGCTCGTCTTGCTCGTGCCATCGGCGTTCTTGGGCGGCGCATAGGTGATCTCGGGGTTGTAATAGACCGAATTGAAGGCCGAGGAATGAAAGGGGGGGAGCCCTCGCAGGTAGGTCGTCGATCCACCGTCGAGGTTGGCGCCGGTGCTGATGTTCTGCGGCAGGCAGGTGCTGCTCGTCGAAGCGGAGCTGATCGCCGTGCCCGAAGGGTTGCGGCAGCAGCGCAGGCTGGCCGTGCCGGTATTCCCTTTACAGAGGTTGTAATCGACGACATAGTCGGGCAGATAGTCCCAGTTCATCGAGCCCGAGTTGTCGAGGATGAAAAAGAGATTGGGGCGCACCACGGCCGAGGCATCGGGCGGGATCGTGATCAGCGGTTCGGTGGCCAGATTGAGGGGCGCCGCCAGGCTCTGTCCTGCCGCCGTCAGCGCGCTTGCGCTCATGAGCGCCCAGGCGAGCTGCTTGACTACGCGTAAGTGTTTCATGTCACTCTCCTTCCGATCGTCCCTTCACATTGCGACCACGGTCTGGACGAAACTGACCGTGTTGCGCGGGCCGACGATCTTGCTCGTGATGCGGTAATACACCTTGTTCGCCCGCTGCAGGGCTACGACGCTCACGGCCTTGCTGCCACCGGTATTGCTCTCAGCGCTCGGCGGCGGGCCTACGCAAGTCAGCCCTCCCGTATAGGGCTGCCCTTCGCCGGAACAGAGCCGCTGGATCAGGTAATAGACCTTGTTGCCGGTATTGGGGTCCTCAGGGAGAGAAGCCGGCGCATGGGTCTGGGTATAGATGTCCCACCACTGCGCCCAGGTCTGATTCGTGCCGGGCGCGTCGTTGAGGGCGTTAGCAACATAACCGTGGCCTGCGCCGCCCGCGGTCGTATAAAGCGCCGTGCCCGCAGAAGTGAGCCACTCGATCGCGGCCTCGGTGCCCTGGTCGCCCTGCCGCGTGGCGCTCTTTTGCATTGCAATGTTGCCAGCGACGAGCACGCCGGAATCGACGGTGCGAAAGAGCGCGATGCCCGAGAGCAGCATCGCGACGAGGACGATCAAGGCAAGGAACAGCGTCACGCCACGCTGTCTCGAGCGAGTGGCACGAAGGGTCAACATGTCGATTGCGCTCCCATCCAGATGACGTTGCGCAAGGCCACGGCGGTACGCGCCACGCGATAGCGGTAATGGCGGTCGGGCACGTTCCAGACCGGCCCTCTCGTCGTCGGCGGCACGGCGTCATTCGTATTGTCCGGCCAGAGTTTGATCGATGCCGGGCTCACCTCTTCCTTTTCATACTGGCCGCTGCGGCTCACCAAGGCGAGCTGGACGATGGGCACGCGCGCCCAGTCGCAAGCGCGCGCCGGCTGAGTCGCACTGAGCATGCCGGGCGCAGCCATGCCGTCGTCCGTCGCGGGACATTGCCCGCCGGGCGGCACGCGCGACTTGCAATAGTTCTCGACCGTCATGTCGGCCGTCGCCGAAGTATCGAAGCCATACTGGGCAGCAATGGCGACGACGTCATTGGCCACCGGCACCCACACCGTCGTGTTGTTTACCTGGCCGGCGTCCGTGCAATCACTGGCGAGAAAATCGCAGCGCGTCAGCGTGCCGTTGCGCACCGCATAGACGACCAGCGTCGGCGCCCGGCCCAGATGCAACACGCGGCTGTTCGCCGCATAGTCGCTCACGCCGCCATAGGTCACCGTGACATCGCCGTCGATGTTGGTCGATTCGACCCGCGTCAATGTGCAGTCCTTGCCCGCTTCGGAGAGCAGCAGCCAGTCGCCGTTGGCCAGCCCCAACACGCTCGAGAGGCGATAGGTCGTCGCGCCGGAGGCGGCGGCGATGGTGGTGATTGTGCCCTCGACCATGGCGCTGGCATCGCCGGCGGCGATTGCGATCATGTCGGAGTTCGCATCGCCCGGCGGGATGCCCCAGAGGTTGGCCGAGTCCGTTTGCGTCGCCCCCGCCGGAATGATGGTGACGGGTTGCAGCGGAACATTGTCCAGCTTGATGACAGACGTATCGGATTGGAGCCGGCAACCCAAGGCGGCCAAATGCATGAAGCCCAAGCCTGCCTGCTGCAATTCGCGCTCGATGGCATAGAGGGCCACCATGCCGCCGCCCTGGGCTTCGGCGAGGCTGCCCGTGGCGCGTTTGCCGGCCTCGGAGCCGACGTAGATCTGCATGATGGCGAGCGAGCCGATGAGGCCGATCACCAAGGCGACGAGCAGTTCGATGATCGTGAAGCCGTGCTGACGGGTGCCGATGCGAAGCACAGGCATTTTTCCCTCTCCTAGTTCAGTCGCGCCACGACGACATGCTGGTGGGGGGCTTTTTCATCGGGCGCCTGCCAACGCAAGGTGATCGTCACGACATTCTCGGGGCTGATCGTCACGGTCGGTGCATTGGTGGGAAGGGAAGCCCCTGGCAGCCCCCCCGAGGCGATGATTTGGTCTTTCCAGGCGTTGTATTTGTCCATGCCAGTCTGGTAATGAGATGCGAGCGTGGCGCGATCATCCGCCCACATCTGGCTGATGAGCTGGTCGGCGAAGGCAGAGGCCTCGGCGCGGTATTTCGCATCGGCAGTGAGTTTGATCGCCACCGCCTGCATGCCGAGGAGGCCCAGCACGCCAAAGGCGAAGATGAGCAGCGCGACCAGGACTTCGAGCAGTGTCGCGCCGCTTTGCCGAGCCGGTCTCGTTTTCATCGCTGTCCCCTCTCAACAGGCCTGTGGATCGCCCGCGGGGCGCTTGGGATCGCACAGGCGCAGCTCGCCGCCGATGCCGACGGTGATGCGCAGGCAGCGCAACGACCCGCCTTCCGTCTCGCAGGCGTCGATGGCTGGGTTGCGGATGTCGATGTTGAGGACATTCACGCTGCCCGAGGAAGGCGTCGTGCGCCGGCCGAGATTGTTGAAGACGATTTGATCTACATCGTGCCAAGGCACGACGGCCACGCTGCCGCGCTGATCGGCGAACATCGATTGGAGCACGGTGCTGTCCGGCAAGGTGATCTGCCACGCCTTCGTGCTATCGGGATCGAAGGTGAAGGTGACGTTCTGGTTGCGCTTCATCGCTTCGATGCGCGCGGTTTGCAAGCCAGCGAGCACGGCATCGGCCACCGACCGGATGCGCTGATTGGCGAGCATCGTTGAAAAGGCAGGCAAGCCTGTGATCAGCAAGAAACCGATCAGCACGATCACGATGATCACCTCGATGAGGGAGAGGCCGCGCGCGGCGCGCATCTTCAGCATGTGCCGCCTTTCCTTGTCACCCAGCAGGTGGCATTGGTCGTCCAGCCATCTGGCACCGAGGTCGTCTTGCGCTCGTTCTTTTCGTTGATCGTGTAGGTGAACCCCCCCGTGCCTTCGGCGGCCTTGCCGGTCGCGGTGACGGTATAGGTCGTCGCCGTCAGCGCACAGGCGTAATCGAAGTAGCGGCCCGTCGGCAGAGGCGCCACGGTGTTGGACTGGCAGGCCCCGACATAGGTGCGGTTGTCGAGAAAATAGGTTTCGAGCTTGGTGCGCATGGCGGCGAGCTCGCCATGCGCTTCGGCCAGCTTGCCGCGCAGCACGTAATCGTTGTAGGCAGGCAAGGCCACCGCCGCGAGGATGGACACGATCACGACGACGATCATCAGCTCGATGAGGGTGAATCCCGTGTGTGCCTTCATGGGCTTGCTCCTTGATCGGTTGAGACGAAATCTAAGCGGTGCCGCGCCGATTGGCCAGTGTCAGCCGACGAGCGGTCTAATTCGGCCGGCGAGCGGTATTTTCGCCGTTCAGAGCAGGGCTTCGGGCAGCGCGAAGCGAATGCCTTCGTCGTGTCGCCCCATTTCGGGCAGCGGCAGCTTCAAGCGGGCCGCCACGGCCTCGGCCACTTCCTGCACGAGCGACTCGGGCGCCGAGGCGCCCGCCGTGATGCCGACGGACGAGACGCCCGCGAACCATGCGGGATCGATTTCCGCCGCGCTGTCGAGCAAATAGGCCCGCGCCCCCGCCTGCGCGGCCACCTCGCGCAGGCGGTTCGAATTGGAGCTGTTCTTCGAGCCGACGACGAGCACGACCTCGCAGCGCGCCGCGAGCCGTTTGACGGCATCCTGCCGGTTTTGCGTCGCGTAACAGATGTCGTCCTTCTTCGGCCCGACGATGTCGGGAAAGCGCGCCTTGAGCGCCGCGACGATCGCGGCGGCGTCATCGACGGACAGCGTCGTCTGCGTCACATAGGCCAAGGAGGGGGCCGTCTTGCCAGCGCCGACTTTCAGGGCCGCTACGTCCGCGACGGTTTCGACGAGGTACATGCCGTCGGGCCACTGGCCCATCGTGCCCTCGACTTCCGGGTGGCCCCTGTGGCCGATCATGACCACCTCGCGCCCGGCCTTGCGGTGGCGCTCGACTTCCAG
Source organism: Rhodocyclaceae bacterium (assembly GCA_026415155.1). Lineage (GTDB taxonomy): Bacteria > Pseudomonadota > Gammaproteobacteria > Burkholderiales > Rhodocyclaceae > Sulfuricystis. The sequence goes on along the minus strand of JAOAHQ010000066.1, from coordinate 1,089 downwards.
ATGCACCTTGGTGACGAGCGGACAGGTGGCATCGAATACCGTGAGCTGGCGGCGCTCGGCTTCCTGGCGCACGGCTTTGGGCACGCCGTGGGCCGAGAAGATCACCGTCGCGCCCTCGGGCACTTCATCGAGTTCCTCGACGAAGACCGCGCCCTTGGCCTTGAGCGCCTCGACGACATGGCGGTTATGCACGACTTCGTGGCGCACGTAGATCGGCGCGCCGAACTTTTCGAGCGCGCGCTCGACGATGGCAATCGCGCGTTCGACGCCGGCGCAGAAGCCGCGGGGATTGGCAAGCAGGATTTCCATCAAATCACCTCGACGAGATCGGTATAGGCCGACAAGGCACGATCCGCCGTGATCAGGCGCAGCCCTTCCTCGATGGCCTGGGCGACGAGCATGCGATCGAAGGGATCGCGGTGGTGCCAAGGAAGCAACGCAAGCCTTTTGACCTGATCTGCCGTCAGCGCAAGCTCATCGAAGGCCGACGAACGTGCCGCTTCGCTGACTTCCCGAGGCTCGAAAGGAAAATCGGTACGCCTCAATGATGCCTTGAGAGCAATCTCGGCAATTGTCACCGCGCTGAAGAAGACGTCGTTGTCGCGATCGCGCAGGCGCTCTTGCCTGGCGGGAGACAGCCTTTGATAAATGGCCCAGAGCAAAACCTGGGTGTCGAGCAACAGGCGCATCAGCGTGGCTTTTCTTGCATCCCCGCAGGCGCGGCGCCATAAAACATCGCTTCGATTTCGACCGAAAACAGGGTATCGATGTCCTCGGGCACTTCGCGCTGGCCAGCGCGCAACCCCAAGGGGCGAGGCTCACGCGGACCGGCTACCAGCGGTACCAATTTCGCCATGGGCTTGCCGGCCTTGGCGATGATGATCTCTTCCCCTGCCGCCGCCTGCTCGACCAAGCGCGACAGATGGGTCTTCGCTTCGTGGATATTGACGGCGGTTTCAAGGTCGAAGTGCAACGAATTGACGAAAGTGTTGTTCGAAGTTGAAGGCCTCGGGCATGAAGAGTTCGGCAGGGCAAAGCCAGTTGAGGCTCTTGCGGGGTCGGGTATTGAGCTTCCAGGCGATGGCATCG
>JAOAHQ010000024.1 GCA_026415155.1 Rhodocyclaceae bacterium | reverse complement strand
CGATGCCATCGCCTGGAAGCTCAATACCCGACCCCGCAAGAGCCTCAACTGGCTTTGCCCTGCCGAACTCTTCATGCCCGAGGCCTTCAACTTCGAACAACACTTTCGTCAATTCGTTGCACTTCGACCTTGAAACCGCCTGGTCTATTACGACGACCTGACAGGGCTTTTGAACCGCCATGCCTTCCTCGATCACGTCGAGACGGAACTCGCGCGCGCCGACCGGCACGTGGCAGGCTTTGCGCTCTTGTTCATCGACGTCGATGAGTTCAAGCAGATCAACGACGTGCTGGGCCATGCGGCGGGCGATGAATACCTGCGCCTGACCGCCGCGCGGCTTGCGGCCCACCTGCGCGCGGGCGATTTGCTGTGCCGCTGGGGCAGCGACGAGTTCATCGTGCTGGCCCTTGATCTCGAACCGGAGGCGGGCCCGGCGGCAAGCCTCGCCCAGTCGGTGGCCTTCTCGCTCGCCGAGGTGCTCGCCCAGCCGGTCAAGGTGGCCGATCAGGAGGTGCAGCTCAATGCGAGCATCGGCATCGCGCTCTATCCCGGCGATGGCAAGGATGCGGCGGAGCTCATCCAGCGCGCCGAGCTCGCCATGTCGCGCGCCAAGCAGGCGGGCCGCAACCAGATTCATTTTTACCGCCCCGAGATGCAAAGCGATGCGGCGCGGCGCATGACGCTTGGCCGCGAGCTGCGCCAGGCGCTTGCGGCGAAGCAGTTTTTGCTCTACTACCAGCCGCAGGTCGATGCCGCGGGCAGGCTCATCGGCGCCGAGGCGCTGGTGCGCTGGCATCATCCGGAACGGGGCCTCGTCTCACCCGGCGAGTTCATTCCCCTTGCCGAGGAACTGGGCCTGATCGGCAGCCTCGGCGAATGGGTGCTGGCCGACGGCGTCGCATGGCTCGGAAAATTGAATGGCGCTGCTCAGGCGCTGCCGATGCTGTCGGTCAATGTGAGCGCGCGTCAGTTCCACGAAGCGGGCTTTGCCGAGCGCTGCCTCGCCGTGCTGCGCCATGCCGGCATTTCACCCGAGCGCGTCGAGCTCGAGGTGACGGAAAGCCTGCTCTTGGCCGACATCGATGGGGCGCTCGCCAAGATCGGGGCGCTGCGCGAGGCGGGGTTTGGCTTCGCAGTGGATGACTTCGGCACCGGCTATTCCTCGCTGGCTTACCTCAAACGCCTGCCGGTGCAAAAGCTCAAGATCGACCGCTCCTTCGTGCAGGATGTGCATCGCGATGAAAAGAACGCCGCCATCGTGCGCACCATCATCGCGCTCGCCAAGAACCTCGGCATGCAGACGATCGCCGAAGGCGCCGAACGACGCGAAGAGGTCGACTTCCTGATCGAGGCGGGCTGCGATGCCTTCCAGGGCTATTACTTCGGCAAGCCTTTGGCCTCCGACGAATTCATCCGCCGCTGGCTGACAGCCGCGCCGCAATGAAGGCCGCCGCCTGCGCAGCGCCGTCGGCGATGGGCCGCGGCGGCGCAGGGGAAGCCAGCACCCGATCGAGCGTGGTGGAGAGCCGACCGTGCGCGAGATCGGCGGTGGAAATCTCCGCCGCCCGCGCATGGGCATGCAGCCAATCGATCAGCACATCCTGTTCGGGCCAGTCGGGCCGCCGTAGGTAGAGCACCGCTGTGCCATTGACCGCAGCCTCGACGAAGGTGCCATAACCGGGCTTGGTGAGCACGGCATCGACCGAGGCAAAGAGATCGGCAAACGGCCAGCCTAGGGGCTCGATGGCCGACATGTCGGCGCGGCAAGGCTGCCAGGCGGCCGGCACAAGCCAGTGTAGATCCGGTGTGGCCGGCCAGTGCTCGACGGGCAGCCGGGTCGGGATGCCGCCGAGCGAGACGAGGACGAGGCGGGCCGTCTGCCTGGCGCCGAGTTGGGCGGCGAGTGCCTCCCGCCGCGCTTGGCCCGCCACGGCGAGCGGGCCGATGGCGTGGGTGTCGACTAGTGTCGGCATCGGCATGGCTGGCGTGGCGCGCAGGAAGGGAGCGCTTTGATAGTCCGCAAGCATCTCGGCAAGTAGCGGCGCGGCCCATGCCTCGCAGCCGAAGAAGTGGGCAAAGAGATCCGCCCAGTTGAGCGAGCAAAGCGCGATGGCGGGAAGGCCGGCGCGCGCGGCGCCGGCAAGCGGCAGATAGGCGACGTCGGAAAAGACGAGATCGACGGCCAGCTTGTTGAACAGCGCTGCTTCGGCCGCGACGCGCGCAGCAAAGTCGGCGTGAAAGGCGCGGTAGGCTTGGGCGGTGGCCGCAAGATCGATGTCGAAGGCGTCGATCATCACGAAGCCGATGTCGCTCGCGGCCTGAAGATGCATGAAGGGTGCGCGGATGCGTTCGCGCAGTTTCTCGACTGGCAAGGCGCTGCGCACGGTGAGTTTGAGCGCCGGGCAGCGTGCGGCGAGGGCGTTGAGCACGGGCGCCGCCTGGGCGAGGTGGCCGAAGCCGTGGGCGGAAATGTCGGCGAAGAGATGCGGCATCAGAACGCGCGCGCGGCTTCCATCTCGCCAACGATGGCGTGGAAATGATCGAGCCGCCGGCGGTCGATCTGGCCGGCGGCGACGGCGGCTTGGATCGCGCAGCCAGGCTCGTGCTCATGCCGGCAATCGCGGAAGCGGCAGGCGCCCAGATGCGGCACGAATTCGGCGAAGCCGAGCTCGATTTCGCCGCGCTTAAGATGCGCGAGGCCAAAGGCCTGCAAGCCCGGCGAGTCGATGAGCCAGCCGCCCCCGGGCAGGGCATACATGCGCGCATGGGTCGTCGTATGCTTGCCGGCATCGAGCGCCGTCGAGATTTCGCGCGTCGCGGCGCAGGCTTCCGGCACGAGCGCATTGACGAGCGTGGATTTGCCCATGCCGCTTTGCCCGACCAGCACCGAAGTGTGACCGGAAAGCCAAGGCAGGAGCGGTGAAGCATCCTGCCGCGCGGAAAGCTCCAAGAGCGGCACCTCGAGGCGGCGAAAGGGGGCGAGGCGCTCGCGCGCGGCCGGCACGCCCTCGGCGAGATCGCACTTGTTGAGGACGATCAGGGCGCCTAAGCCCTGGTGACGCGCGGCGACGAGCGCGCGCGAGATGAGCTCGTCGGAAAAGCTCGGCTCCACGGCGACGACGATGACGATTTGTGTCGCATTGGCGGCGATGAGCTTTTGCTTCCATCCATCGCTGCGATAGAGCAGGGAAGTGCGCGGCGCATGGGCGAGGATGGCCGCCTCCTCGCCATGCAGGGCTCCCAGCCGGATGCGATCGCCGCAGGCGTAGAGGCTCTTCTTGCCGCGCGGCAGGCCTCGCAGGCGCGTGCCGTCGGCGAGCGTGACTTCGTAATGCCGGCCGAAGGCGGCGGTGATGAGCCCCTCGGTCATCCTGTGAGGCGGGCGATGCGCGCCGCGGCGGGCGGATGTGAATCGTGAAAGAGCGAATAGAGCGGGTCGGGCGTCAAGGTAGCGGCATTGTCACGGTAGAGCTTGACGAGCGCCTGGACGAGGTCGGCCGCGCTCGTTTGCTGCGCGGCGAAGGCATCGGCCTCGAACTCGTGGCGGCGGGACAGTGCCGAGAAGAGCGGCGTGAGGGGAAAGGCGAAGACGGGCAGCACGAGGACGAAGAGGAGGAGTGCGAGCGCCGTGGTGGGGGCCGTCCCGCCAGCGCCGAGTCCTGCATAGAACCAGGGCTCATCGATGAGCGCGCCGAGGAGCCACAAGAGCCCGAGCGAGACGGCGGCCATGAGGACGAGGCGTTTGGCGACATGGCGGCGCTTGAAATGGCCGAGCTCGTGGGCAAGCACCGCCTCGATTTCGCTGGGCGCGAGCTTTTCGAGCAGGGTGTCGAAGAAGACGATGCGGCGGGCAGCGCCGAAGCCGGGGAAATAGGCATTGCCGTGCGCCGATCGCTTCGAGCCGTCCATGACGAACAGCCCCGCCGGCGAGAAGCCGCAGCGGGCCAGCAGCGCCTCGATGCGCGATTTCACTTCGCCTTCCGCAAGCGGCACAAATTTGTTGAAGAGCGGTGCGATGACGGTCGGGTAAAGCCAGAGTAGCAGCAGATTGAAGCCGAGCCAGACGGCCCACACCCCAAGCCACCAGTGTGCGCCCAGCGCGTCCACGAGCCAGAGCGCGGTGAGCACGAGCGGCGCGCCGAAGAGCGCGGCCAAGAGCAGCGATTTGACGAGATCAATCAAGAAGAGCGCCGGCGTTGTCTTGTTGAAGCCGAAGCGCGCCTCGATGACGAAGGTGCGCCAGAGCGAAAAAGGCAGATCGACGAGGAAACCGGCGAGGGCGACGCTAAAGATGAGCATGAGGCCGGCGAGATAGGGCGCATCGGGCAAGGAGCGCTGCCAGAAGCTCGCCAGGCTCGCGAGCCATCCGCCCAAGGTCAGCAGCAAAAGCCAGAGGGCCTCGGCGGCAAGCGCGATGAGCGCAAGGCGCGTCTTCTCCAGCGTGTAGTCGGCCGCCTGGCGATGTTCGTCGAGCGAGATGCGTGCTGCGAAGGCGGCCGGCACCGCCTCACGGTGCGCGCGCACAGAGCGCACCTGGCGCACAAGGAGCCAGGCGCGCAAGAGCGTGGAGAGGGCAAGCATCGTCACGAAGAGGGCGGCAAAGCGTTCGGCCATGCGGGAAAGCGAGGGCAGTTGTGCCAGAATGCGCGGGCATTCGTAATTGACTGGGAACGAAGTATGGCACAAGACGCCCACGCCCTCGTCTGGCTCGACATGGAGATGACGGGGCTCGATCCCGAGCGCGACCGCATCATCGAACTTGCGCTCGTGATCACGAATTCCGAGCTCGAACTCGTCGCCGAAAGCGCGGTTTGGGTCGTGCATCAGCCCGAGGACGTGCTCGCGGCGATGGACGAGTGGAACAAGAAGACGCACGGCAAGTCGGGCCTCATCGACAAGGTGCGCTCCTCAGCGCTCGATGAGGCGGCCGTCGAGGCCCAGGCGCTCGATTTCCTGAAGCGCTATGTACCGGCCGGCAAGTCGCCGATGTGCGGCAACTCGATCTGCCAGGACCGCCGCTTCATGGCGCGTTACATGCCGAAGCTCGAAGCCTATTTCCATTACCGCAATCTCGACGTCTCGACGCTCAAGGAGCTGTGCAAGCGCTGGGCGCCGGCGATCGCCAAGGGCGTCAAGAAAGGCGGCAAGCACGAGGCGCTTGCCGACATCTACGAGTCGATCGAGGAGCTCAAGTATTACCGGGCGAATTTCCTTCGTCTCTAGCCCGGTAGAGAATCCAGCGCTCGTCCTTCTCGCCGCGGTCAGTGAGGCGGTTGCCGCGCCAGACTTCCTCCCAGCCTGCTGGTGAGGCGCGCTGGGCCGTGTCGATGACGAGCCGCCAATGGCAGCGCTCGCGGCTGCCCGGCGGCACCGTGCGCAGGCCGGCGAAGTAATCGAGCATGGCGCGCTGCGCGGGGCCGACATTGATGCGCTCAAGGCAAACGAAGTCTGGTGGCAGCGCTGCCTTGAGCGCCGCGACGACCGGCCGGTAGGACTTGTGATGATCGATCCAGGCAAACCACAGCGTCGCGGCGAGCGACCACATCAGTGCTAAGCCCGCCGCCCAGTGAAACGGGGCGCGCCAGGGGCTTCTGGGCAGGCGTAAGGTCGCGAGCCAAGCGAGCGTGACGAGGAGCGCAAAGCCCAAGGCGAGCGGCGAATACTGCGTCAGATGGCCCGGCGCGAGCTTTTCGAAGTTATGCGCGACCTTGGCCGGCCAGCCGAGCGCAAGGGCAGAAGCGCCCAGCCAGACGAGGGCGGCTGCGCAGCCGAAGGTGATGAGCGCAAACCAGTCGAAGGCGTTCGCCGCGCCGCGCTTAAGCTGCGCTGCGCCTGCGGCGGCGAGCAAGGCGAGCGGCAAGATGAGCGGCAAGAGGCTCAACGGGCGCGGCGAGCCCGAGAGATACCACAGGAGCGCAAGCACGCTGCCAGCCGCCGGCGCGAAAAGCGGACGCCAATCGCGCCGCTTGAGCCACAGGCTCCAGAGCGCGAGCGGCCACAGCGGCCAGGCATTGACGAGGAGCTCCTTGAGGTGCCGCGGCGCAGGCCAGCGGCGGGCGGTGGTGGCCTCGGCGAGCTCATTGGCCCACCAGCTCGCCCAAAGCCCGGGGGCCGTTGGCTCGACGAGCAGGGGCCAGCACAGGAACAGGGGCAGTGCGGTGAGTGTCGCGAGTAGCCAGGCGAGGCCATCGCGCCGCAAAGCCAAGGGCAAGAGGGCGCCTGATGCCATCACGAGGCCGGCGAGGCCATGGGCGAGGAAGGCGAGTCCGATACCGAGGCCGAAGAGCAGCGCGCCGCGCCGCGGTCGCTCGTTTTGCCAGAGGAGCGCCCCGCCCCACCAGGCGAGCGCAGCGCCGGCAAGGCCTGCCACGGCTGGCTGGGCTTCGTGAAGCGGCAGCATGAGCCCCAGCGTGCCCAAGGCGAGCAGGGGGGCCAAGCGCGCGGCGGCTGCGTCGAAGAAGGCGCGCGCCGCGCCGGCAAGACCCGTCAGGAAAATGGCACCAAAGACGGCGGTGGCAAGCCGCGCGGCGTTGTGGAAATCGAGGAAATCGCCCAACAGAAGGCCCAACAGGGCGGCGAGCCAGTGATAGAGCGGGGCGGTATGCGGCCAGGGCTCATTGGCGATATGCGGGAAGCGCCAGTCGTCGCCTTGCGCGAAGCCATAGGCGATGCCGAGATGAATGGCATCTTCGGCCTTCCAGGGATCATGAGCGGCCGTGCCGGCGAGCAGATAGAGCGCCGCCAGCAGCGCAAGCCATCCCCACGGCAGGAGCGGGCGAGCAAGGCGTGCGCCGAGGTTCATCGTGACAAGCCCATGGCCCAAAAATAAAAGGCAGCCAAGGCTGCCTTTTCTAGCACGGGACGATCGCCGCTTAAGCGCTCGCGCCGCTGCGCTGGTATTTCTGCTTGAAGCGCTCGACGCGGCCGGCGGGGGGGACGATCTTCTGCTTGCCGGTGTAGAACGGGTGGCAGGCCGAACAGACTTCGATGTGCAGCGGGCGGGCCGTGGTCGAGCGCGTCTTGAACGTGTTGCCGCAGCTACACGTCACCTCGATCTCTTCGTATTTCGGGTGGATGCCTTCTTTCATGGGGATGTCCTTGAAACCTGTGCGAGCACGTCGCGGGAAAGCGGCGCATTATGCTCGAAACGGCAGGACAAATCAACCGCCGCGCCGCATGGCGTCGAAGAACTCGGCGTTGTTCTTGGTCGCCTTGATCTTGTCGAGCAGGAACTCCATCGCTTCGAGGTCATCGAGGCCGTAGAGGAGCTTTCTGAGCACCCACACCTTTTGCAGCACGTCGGGCTTCAAGAGGAGCTCCTCGCGGCGCGTGCCGGAACGGTTGACGTTGATGGCCGGATAGACGCGCTTTTCTGCCATGCGGCGGTCGAGATGGATTTCCGAGTTGCCGGTGCCCTTGAATTCCTCGTAGATCACCTCGTCCATGCGGCTGCCGGTATCGATCAGCGCCGTGGCGATGATGGTCAAGGAGCCGCCTTCCTCGATGTTGCGCGCGGCGCCGAAGAAGCGCTTGGGCTTTTGCAAGGCATTGGCATCGACGCCGCCAGTGAGCACCTTGCCGGAAGCCGGCTGCACGGTGTTGTAAGCGCGCGCCAGGCGCGTGATCGAGTCGAGCAGGATGACGACGTCCTTCTTATGCTCAGTGAGCCGCTTGGCTTTTTCGATGACCATTTCGGCGACCTGCACGTGGCGCGTCGCCGGCTCGTCGAAGGTCGAGGCGACCACCTCGCCGCGCACGGTGCGCTGCATTTCCGTCACTTCCTCGGGCCGCTCGTCGATGAGCATGACGATCAGCACCGCTTCCGGGTGATTGGCGGCGATGGCATGGGCGATGTGCTGCAGCATGACGGTCTTGCCGGACTTCGGCGGGGCGACCAAGAGACCGCGCTGGCCCTTGCCGATCGGTGCGATGATGTCGATGATGCGGCTGGTGATGTTCTCTTCGGCCTTGATGTCGCGCTCGAGCTTCAGGTGCTCGGTCGGGTGGAGCGGCGTCAGGTTCTCGAAGAGGATCTTGTTTTTGCAGACTTCCGGCGGTTCGCCATTGACCTTGTCGAGCTTGACGAGCGCGAAGTAGCGCTCGCCGTCCTTGGGCGTCCTGATCTCGCCTTCGATCGTGTCGCCGGTGCGCAGGTTGAAGCGGCGGATCTGCGAGGGCGAGACATAGACGTCGTCGGGGTTGGCCAGATACGAGGTGTCGGCCGAGCGCAGAAAGCCATAGCCGTCGGACATCACTTCGAGACAGCCGTCGCCGTAGATGACCTCGCCTCGCTTGGCGTGTTCCTTGAGGATGGCGAAGATCAGTTCCTGCTTGCGCAGACGGTTGGCGCCCTCGATGCCGACGGCGGTCGCCATGTCGATCAACTGGCTGACGTGATGGTTCTTCAGTTCGGAAAGGTGCATGGTGTGCGTGCGCGCTGGATGCGCTCGATGCTCGGGATAGAAAACGGTGGGGGAGCGAGGGGCGCCGGAGGAGGGCCGGCGGCCCGGCATCGGCTAGCGGCGGAAGCCGCGCGATGCCAGGCACACTGTAACGGGATCAGAGATTGCTGTCAATGAAGGCGGTCAATTGCGATTTGGAGAGCGCGCCGACCTTGGTGGCTTCGACGTTGCCATTTTTGTAGAGGATCAGGGTCGGGATGCCGCGGATGCCGTATTCGCCCGGCGTCTTGGGATTCTCGTCGATGTTGAGCTTGGCCACCTTGAGGCGGCCGCTGTATTCCTTGGCCACTTCGTCGAGGATCGGCGCGATCATCTTGCACGGGCCGCACCATTCGGCCCAGTAATCGACCAGGACGGGGATCGGAGATTCCAGGACGTCGCTCTTGAAGCTTGCGTCGGTGACGTAATGGATGTGTTCGCTCATGAGTTCCTCTGCAGGGATCGAATTGCGTAGGGCGAAATCCTAGCAGAAAAGGAAGGCCGTAAAGAAAACCGGCGCCACATCGAGAAGATGGGCGCCGGCAATGGGCCACAAAGGAGGAATCAGGCGGCGGCCTTCTCCTCGCCGGGGATGAAGAAGCTCCAGATATAGACGAGCAGGCCGATGAGGAAGATGACGCCGGTCCACTCGCGCATCCAGTAGAACAGGCTGACGTTCTCCTGCGCGACCATGAAGGGCAGTGGCGTGTCGGAGACGCGCTGCAGCCAGACCTGCAGGATGCCGGCGGCGGTGAGGAAGAGCGTGATGAAGACGATCGAAATCGTCATCAGCCAAAAGCCCCACATTTCAGCCACTTGCGCCTTGTTGCTGTTGGCGGCGCGGCCGCGCAACAGCGGCATGGCATAGCTGATCATCGTGATGTTGGCCATCACGTAGGCGCCGTAGAAGGCCATGTGGCCATGCGCGGCGGTGATCTGTGTGCCGTGCGTGTAGTAATTCACCGGCGCGAGCGTGTGCAGGAAGCCCCACACGCCGGCACCGAGGAAGGCCATCACGCCGGTGCCAAGCGCCCACAGCGTCGCGGCCTTGTTGGGATGCTCGCGGCGGCGGCGGTTGACCATGTTGAAGGCGAATAGCGTCATGGCGAAGAAGGGGATCGGTTCGAGGCCGGAGAAGATCGAGCCGATCAGCTGCCAGTATTCCGGCGTGCCGATCCAGTAGTAGTGGTGGCCGGTGCCGACGATGCCGGTGATCAAGGTCAGCGTGATGATGACATAGAGCCACTTCTCGATGACTTCCCGATCGACGCCGGTCACCTTGATCAGCACGAAGGCGAGGATCGAACCGAGGATCAGTTCCCAGACGCCTTCCACCCACAAATGCACGACCCACCACCAGTAGAACTTGTCGCGCACGACGTTGTGAGGGTTGACGAAGGAGAACAGGAACAGCACGGCCAGCCCCCACAGGCCGATGAGGAGCACGGTGTTGATGGCAGTCTTGCGGCCCTTCAGTACCGTCATGGTGATGTTGTAGAGGAAGGCCAGGGCGACGACGACGATGCCGAGTTTGGTGATGAGCGGCTGCTCGAGGAACTCGCGGCCCATGGTCGGCAAGAGGTCATTGCCGGTGATCTTGGCCAAGGTCGCGTAGGGCACGGCGAGATAGCCGACGACGGTGAGGCCGGCGGCGATGAGGAAAATCCAGAACAGCGCTAGGGCGAGTTTGGGGCTATGGAGCTCGGTCTCCGCTTCCTCGGGAATCAGGTAGTAGGCCGCGCCCATAAAGCCCATCAAGAGCCAGACGATCAGCGCGTTGGTGTGCACCATGCGCGCGACGTTGAAGGGGATGTGCGGGAAGAGGAAGTCGCCGACGACATATTGCAGCCCCATGATGAGGCCGAAGAGGATCTGCGCGACGAACAGCGCGATGGCCGCGATGAAGTACGGCTTCGCGACGGCTTGGGATTGGTATTGCATCATGATCTCCTAGCTCGGTTGTCGGTCAGCCCTGGATGTTGGGCGGCCACTTGGCGGTGTTGATCTGACCCACGTATTCGAGGAAGGATGCGATTTCCTCGAGCTGCTGTTCGGTGAAATTGAACTGCGGCATGCTGCGGCGGCCCGGCACGCCTTCCTTCGGACGGGACTGGATGAAGGCCTTGACGGCTTCCTTGCCGCCCAAGCGTTTGACGACATTGCCGAGCTCGGGGGCATAGTAGGCGCCTTCGCCGAGCAGGGTATGGCAGCCGATGCAGTTGTTGGTCTCCCACAACTTCTTGCCGGCGATCACCTTTGGATCGGAGAGCAGTTCGCGCTTGTCGCGCTGCGGGATGACTTGCTCGGTCTGATAGGTCAGCGCCAGAAACACCAGCAAGAAGAACATCGTTCCTCCATAGAAGATGTTTCGGGCAGTCGAGGTGGTGAATGCTTCGCTCATAGTGCCCCCTTTTCATGTCGATCGCCACGGGATGCGGCGTGGCGCGACTCTACGAAAGGGGGCAGCGCGATTCCTTGATGGTCATCAATTCGAGGCTCGTGTTGCAAAGCGGCAGAAAAAAACCTCGCGGCGCCGCCGCGGGCGAAAAAAAACCCCGCCGCGGCGGGGCTGGTTTCCGAGACGCGCGGTTAAGCGGCGGCCTGTACGGGGATGCGGCCGCTTCTGTGCGTGATGCGGTTCTTCGCGTCGACGTAGATGAGCTCGGGCGCGTACTTGGCGAGCTCGATCTCGCTGTAGGCGGCGTAGGTGCAGATGATGAGCAGATCGCCAGGGGCGGCCTTGCGGGCTGCGGCGCCATTGACCGAGATGGTGCCCGAGCCGCGTTCGGCGCGGATCGCATAGGTCGTGAAGCGCTCGCCGTTGGTGACGTTATAGACCTCGATCTGCTGGTATTCACGGATGTCGGCGGCATCCATGAGGTTCTCGTCGATGGCGCAGGAGCCCTCGTAGTGGAGCTCCGCCTGGGTGACGGTGACGCGATGAAGTTTCGACTTCAGCATGGTGCGTTGCATGGACGCATCTCCCAAGGTCAGATTTCCAGATTGTCGATGAGGCGCGTGCTGCCCAAGCGCGCTGCCGCCAATACCACCAAAGAGATATCTTCGGGGGTCGGGCATTGTAAATCGATTCGTTTGCGCACTGCAACATAGTCGGGTACCCAGCCATGCGCACGCAGGTGATCCATCGCTTCCGTCTCGAGGCGCGCGTAATCGCGGCAGCCGCTGCGCACCGCTTCCGCAACGTTCAAGAGGGTGCGATACAGCCGCGGCGCTTCAGCACGCTCTTCCGGAGAAAGATAGCCGTTGCGGGATGAAAGCGCCAGGCCATCGGGCGCGCGCACCGTCTCGCCGGGAATGATCTCGATCGGCAGCGCGAATTCGCGCACCATGCTCGAGAGCACCATGAACTGCTGATAGTCCTTCTTGCCGAAGAGTGCTGCATGCGGCTGCACGATCGAAAACAGCTTCATCACCACGGTGGCCACGCCACGGAAATGGCCCGGGCGGAACTCGCCTTCGAGGATGGCGGCATGTTCGGGCGGCGGTTCGACGACGTAACGCTGCGGGCTAGGATAGAGCTCGGCCTCGGGGGGCGCGAAGAGGTAATCGACGCCAGCGGCGACGAGCTTCTCGCAGTCGGCTTCGAGGGTGCGCGGATACTTGTCGAAGTCTTCGCCGGGCCGAAATTGCAGGCGGTTGACGAAGATCGAGGCGACGATGCAATCGCCATGTTCGCGCGCCTTTTGCATCAGCGCGATGTGGCCTTCATGCAAATTGCCCATCGTCGGCACGAAGACGATGCGGCGGCCAGCCTGCCGCTCTGTTCCGAGCGCCGCGCGGCAGGCGGCGATGGTGGTGTAAATCTGCATCAGTAGCAATGCTCCGGGGCGGGAAAGCGGCCGTCCTTGACGGCGGCGACATAGGCTTGGATGGCGCCCTCGATGCTCTGCGCCTCGGCCATGAAGTCCTTGACGAAGCGGCCTTTCTTGCCGGGATAAAGCCCGAGCATGTCGTAGAGGACGAGCACCTGGCCATCGCAGTCGGGTCCTGCGCCGATGCCGATCGTGGCGCAGGCGGTGAGCGAGCGGGTGATCTCCGCGGCAAGCGGCGCGGGCACCATCTCGAGCACCAGCAAGGCAGCGCCGGCCTCTTCGAGCGCGCGCGCGTCTTGCTTCATGCGCGCCGCGCTCGCCTCGTCGCGCCCTTGCACGCGATAGCCGCCCAAGGCATGCACCGACTGGGGCGTAAGCCCAATGTGGGCGCACACCGGCACGCCGCGCTCGACGAGGAAATGCACCGTCTCGGCCATCACCGCGCCGCCTTCGAGCTTGACCATCTCGGCGCCGGCGGCCAAGAGCCGGCCGGCATTGCGGATTGCCTGCTCCTTCGATTCGTGATAGGCGCCGAAGGGCAGGTCGGCGATTACCATCGCGCGGCTCACCATGTGGCCGACGCATTCGGTGTGATAGACCATGTGCTCCATCGTCACCGGCAAGGTCGAGGTCTTGCCCTGGATCACGTTGCCAAGCGAGTCGCCGACGAGGATCACATCGACGCCGCAGCGGTCGAGCAGCGCAGCGAAGGAGGCGTCATAGCCGGTCAGCATGGCGATCTTCTCGCCGGCGTGCTTCATGCGCGCAAGTTCCGGCAGGGTGATCGGCTTGTGGCTGGCGAGATAGGTCATGGCGGCTTATACGGTATCGAGAGACCGGCAAGCATACACCGGCCAGGCTTACGGCAGCCTTTCGATGCGCTGGTCGGTGATGCGCGCAAGCAGCCTCTCGACCCGCCCGTGGCCGGGGATGGCCAGCCCCGGCGCGATTTCGGCCAAGGGGGCCAAGACGAAGGCGCGCTCGGCGAGGCGCGGATGCGGCAGCGTCAATTGTGGCGATGCGAGGCAAAGCTCGCCGTAGAGCAAAAGATCCAAATCGAGCGTGCGCGGCGCGTTCTTGACGCTGCGGACGCGGCCGAAGGCGGCCTCGATGTCGAAGAGTGCGGCGAGAAAAGTCGGCGCTGGCCAGACGGCCTCATCCACTTCGAGCGCGGCGACGGCATTGATGAAATCCGGCTGGTTTTTGAGCCCGACCGGCGCGGTGCGGTAAAGCGAGGAAGCCGCGATAAGACGCGCGCCGGAGAGCCTGGCCAAGGCATCGATGGCCGCACGCACGGTGGCCACAGGCTCGCCGAGATTGGCGCCAAGCGCGACGTAAGCCAAGAGACTCATTCGGCCGCGACCGCTGCTGCATCATCCGCCTTGCGGCTGCTACGCCGCCGGCGGCGCTTTTTCGTGCCGACGGGGGTGGGCTTGAGCATCGCCTCGCGGGTGGCGTTGTCGGCGGCGGCAAAGCGCGCCCACCAGTCGGCCAGTTCCATCGGGGCTTCGCCGCTTTCGCAGCGCAGGCGCAAGAAATCCCAGGCGGCGCGAAAGCGCGGCTGCTCGACGAGGCGAAAGGGGGCGCGCCCGGCGCGTTTGTCGAAGCGCGGCTGCATGAGCCAGATTTCCTTGATGTCGCCGATGATGCGCCGCGTGATGGCGAGCTTCTCGCCTTGCACCGTGAGCACCTCGTCCATCGCGGCGTTAAGCGCTGGCACGGGCAGTTCGCCCGCTTGCTGGCGGGCTTGCCAGTTGGCGAGCACTTCGTGCCAAAGCAGCGTGGCAAAGAGAAATCCCGGCGAGGTGCGCCGTCCTTCCTTGACGCGCCGGTCGGTGTCCTCGAGGGCCAACATGACGAATTTTTCGCCCAAGGGCTGTTCGAGGATGACGTCGAGCAGCGGCAACAGGCCGTGGTGCAGGCCTGCTTCGCGCAAGCGATGCACGGCTTCGACGGCGTGGCCCGACAAGAGGAGCTTCAGCATCTCGTCGAAGAGGCGCGCGGCCGGCACGTGCTCGATGAGCGGCGCCATCTCGCGGATTGGCGCCTCGACCTGCGGATCCATGCGCAGATCGAGCTTGGCGGCAAGCCGCACGGCGCGCAGCATGCGCACCGGGTCTTCGCGGTAACGCGCGCGCGGATCGCCGATCATGCGCAAGGTCTTTCGTTGCAGATCGCGCACGCCGTGGTGATAGTCGAATACCTGTTGCGTCGTCGGATCGTAGTAGAGCGCGTTGATCGTGAAATCGCGCCGCGCGGCGTCTTCTTCCATCGTGCCCCAGACGTTGTCGGCCAGCACGCGGCCGTGTTCGTCCTTGAGGGTCGCCTCGTCATGCGCGGCGCGGAAGGTCGAGACCTCGATCGTCTCGGCGCCATGGAGCACATGCACGATCTGAAAGCGCCGGCCGATGATGCGCGAGCGGCGGAACAGCGCCCGCACTTGCTCTGGGGTTGCATCGGTGGCGACGTCGAAATCCTTGGGCTGGATGCCGGCAATCAGATCGCGCACCGCACCGCCGACGACATAGGCCTTGTGGCCGGCCGCTTGCAGGATCTCACAGGTGCGGCGTGCGGCAGCCGAGACCTGCTCGGGACGAATGCCGTGGCGTTCGGCGGGAATCAGCTCGGCGGGGCGATGCGCGGGTTCGCCGCGCAAAAAGACGCGGCGCAGGAGCTTGCGGATCATTGTGGCTTGGAAGACATTGGCAGCAAAGGAATCAAACGGGGATCACCATGTCGCCATAACGTGCGATCTCGGCATCGCATGAAAGCAGACGCATCGGCTCGGTCGCCGCCTGGGCGATGAGGAGGCGATCGAAGGGGTCGGTATGGTAGGCGGGCAGCGCTTCGACGGCCTGGTGTGGCGCCAGGCAACCGGCAGCTCGCGATATCCGGCTTGGGCGCACAAGTGAGCGGCACGCGCCCCGGAGATGGGCATGTCGCCTTTCCCAAGCGCGTGCTTGATCGCGATTTCCCAAATCGAAGCGGTGCTGACATAGAGGTCGTTGGCCGGATCGCGGATCAGCTCCTCGGCGAGCTTGGAGAGGCGCGGCGAGCCGGCGAGCGCCCAGAGCAGGATGTGGGTATCGAGCAAAAGCCGCACGGTCAGCGTCGTCCCGCGAAGAGCGCGGCGACTTCGGCATTGTGGGCATCGATATCGTCGGGCACCTCGAACTCGCCGCGCGCGATACCGATGCGGCGGCTCGTATCCGGCTGGATCGGCAGCAGGCGCGCCACCGGCTTGCCATTCCTCGAGATGACGATCTCCGTTTCCGCCCCGCTGGCGATCTGCTCCACAAGGCGCGACAAATGCGTTTTGGCATCGAAGAGGCTGACGGTTTGCATGGCGCTTTCCTCGCCCGGCTGGCTTAACTAGTTTGGCCAATAATTTTAGCGGGAGGCTGGCATCATCCCAGATTGTCCATTGGAACGCGAGCGGCGCTCGCCGGCGAGGGCGAGCAGATCTGCGTTCGTGCGACGAGTCCATAGCGTGGCCTCTGGACGAGGAGCACGGGCGCAGAGATGCCGCCCGCAGCCCGAGCGCCGCCGCGTAGGGCACTGCGAGTGTCGGAAAGTCTCTTCATGGATCATCTGCCCGGTCTAATGGACAATCTGGGATCATCGTAAGCTGAGGATCGGCCAGCCGTGGCGGGCGGCATGGGCGCGCAAGGTATCGTCGGGATCGACGGCGACGGGATGGGTGACCTTGGAAAGGAGCGGCAGATCGTTCAAGGAGTCGCTATAGAACCAGCTTTCTTCGAACGAGCCCCACCAAAAGCCCAAGGATTCGAGCCAGGCCTCGACGCGCGCGATCTTGCCTTCGCGGAAGGCCGGCAGCCCGCGCGGCTCGCCGGTGAAGCGGCCGTTTTCCTGCGCGGGGATCGTCGCGATGAGGTGCTCGATGCCGAAGGCGCGCGCGATGAGGCCGGTGACGAAACTGTTGGTTGCCGTGACGATCGCGCACACATCGCCGGCTTCCTGGTGGCGCTTGACGAGGGCGCGCGCCGGTTCGCCGATGAGCGGCGCGATGCGCGTGGCGACGAATTCTCGCCGCCAGGCATCGAGCTCGCGGCGCTCGTGGCGCGCCAAGGGCGCGAGCTGGAATTGGAGAAAGGCGTGGATGTCGAGCGTGCCGGCCTTGTAGGCCTCGTAAAAGGCGCGGTTCTTCGCCTCATGCACCTCGCGGTCGAGCACGCCTTTGCCGATGAGGAACTGGGCCCATTCGAAATCCGAATCGCCAGAAAGCAGCGTGTTGTCGAGGTCAAACAGAGCGAGATTCATGGTCGTTCGGCAGGAGGGAGAGTTGCATGATTTCTTTCAAGAGCGGCAAGGTCGCGTGCTGCTTACGCTCGAGTGTGGCGCGGTCGAGATGGTCGAGCACCGCCATCAGGGAGGGCAGATCGCGCCGGCCGTGCGTGAGCAGGTAATTCACGAGGCCGTCATCGACCTTGAGGCCGCGCTCGATCGCATGGCGCTGCAAGGCGGCGGCCTTTTCGCTATCGCTTAAGGTTTTGACTTCATAGATGAGCATCTGGCCGATGCGCGTCCTGAGGTCTTCGCGCAGTTTTAGTTTCAGCGGCGGCTTGGAGCCTGCCAACAAAAGGCCCAGGCCGGCCAGGCGCGCCGTGTTGAAGATGCGAAAGAGCGCGATCTGCGCCTCTTCCTCGAGCTGGTCGACATCATCGACGACGACGAGGCCGCCGGGTGGGGCCCGAAAGTCGGCGCTCGCCGGACGGCGCATGCCTTCGAGCAGCAAGGCGGGGCGGCGGCGCAGGGCGAGGCTCGCGGTCGCGGCGAGCAGATGGCTCTTGCCGCAGCCTGCCCCGCCCCAGAGATAGAGCGCGTCGAAACAGCCCGGCGCCGCGAGGGCGGCAAGGCGCGCGATGAGCTCGTGGTTTTCGCCGGCGATGAAGTTGTCCAGCGTCGGCGGCTGGGGCGGTTGGAGATCGAGGAGCAGCTGGGGCAAGGGCAATCTTGGGATTACGGTAAGATGCGCGCGCATTATCCCTCCATTCGACCCATCTTCCACCATGCCATCCCCTTCCGCTGCTTCCATGACCTACCGCGACGCGGGGGTCGATATCGATGCAGGTGACGCGCTCGTCGAGCGCATCAAACCCGTGGCGCGCCGC
Source organism: Rhodocyclaceae bacterium (assembly GCA_026415155.1). Lineage (GTDB taxonomy): Bacteria > Pseudomonadota > Gammaproteobacteria > Burkholderiales > Rhodocyclaceae > Sulfuricystis. The sequence goes on along the minus strand of JAOAHQ010000024.1, from coordinate 33,541 downwards.
ACCTTGCGACCCGAAGTCCTGGGCGGCATCGGCGGCTTCGGCGCGCTCTGCGAGATCCCGCAGAAGTACCGCGAGCCGGTGCTCGTCTCCGGCACCGACGGCGTCGGCACCAAGCTGAAACTCGCCTTCCAATTGAATCGCCACGACACGGTCGGCCAAGACCTCGTCGCGATGAGCGTCAATGACATCCTCGTGCAAGGCGCCGAGCCCTTGTTCTTCCTCGACTACTTCGCCTGCGGCAAGCTCGAGGTCGAGACAGCCGCGGCGGTGGTGGCCGGCATCGCGAAGGGCTGTGAGCTTGCCGGCTGTGCGCTCATTGGCGGCGAGACGGCCGAGATGCCCGACATGTATCCGCCCGGGGAATACGATCTCGCCGGCTTTGCCGTGGGCGTCGTCGAGAAGGCGAAGATCATCGATGGGAAGAACATCCGGCCCGGCGATGCCGTGCTGGGCTTGGCATCCTCGGGCGCCCATTCGAATGGCTATTCGCTGATCCGCCGCATCCTTGCACACGCCAAGCCCGATCTCGATGCCGATTTCCACGGCCGCCCCTTGGCCGAGGTGTTGCTCGCGCCGACGCGCATCTATGTGAAATCGATCCTTGCGCTCATGGAAGAAATCACGATCAAGGGCCTGGCGCACATTACAGGCGGGGGGCTGACCGGCAACGTGCCGCGCGTGCTGCCAGAAGATGTGACGGCCGTGATCGAGAAATCTGCCTGGCCGCTGCCGCCGCTCTTCGATTGGCTGCAGCGCATGGGCAACGTCGCCGACGAGGAGATGCACCGCGTCTTCAATTGCGGCATCGGCATGGTCGTCACCGTCGCCGAGGCGGAAGCGGCGCGGGCCGCGGAACTTCTCACCGCCGCCGGCGAGACGGTCTATCGGCTCGGCGTCATCGAGGCGCGCCGCGCGGATGAGGCCCAGACGCGCATCGTCTGATTCACATCCCCTGAATCACAAACCGAGCCGGGCGCGCTCTTCCCGCTGCACCTCGGTGATGAAGCGCTGCAGCTGGTTTTCCATGCCGCGGCCGAGCCGCGCGAAGCTGCAGCCCAAGCGCAACGCCTGCTTGCTGCCGTGCTGGACGAGGGCGCGGTTGCGCACCTCGAGATCGACTTCGAGGGTGCCGATGCCCTTGAGTTCGAGGCGTGCGCGCGGCAGGAGCTGGCCGATCTCGAAACCTTCCTCAGCGCCAGGCAGCTCGACGGCCACGCCGCCGATGCTGATGTCGATGACCGACAGCTCCAAGGGCTTGCCGCCTTCGCGCGGCACGATGCAAACCGGCCGGCGTGTGATCGGCAGCACGAGGCGGAAGAATTCGCGCCGCTGCAGGCGCGTGTAACTCTTCGGCAGACGGGTTTTGAAGGCGGGACGGTTCTTGAACTGGGTCTCGTGGACGGGCCCCGTCACGAACTGGTTGCGCACGCCATGCGGCGCGCAGACGAAGAGATTGCGTTCGCTTCGCAGCAGCTTGCGGTTGGCGGCCTCACTGCCGCCCCAGTCGAAGATCAGCATGTCTTCGGCCTCGTCGATGTCGAGCAGCACGGTGAGCACCGTCTCTTGCCCCTCGTCGAAGATGACGCTGACGCGCTCGCCGTCGTTGATCAGCTGGTTGAGGTAGAAGAGGATCTCGCGCCGATTGGTGGTGGTGAATTTTTCGAGTTCTTCGGCGCTGACGGATGGGGTGCTCATGCGTGTTCGTGGGGTGGCAGGCCAGTCTGGCCGGCCAGCTGGCGGTCGATCATTGGTAATATTTTCTCAGCAGTTGCCGTTTCCGCCAAGTCGAAGGCGCCATCGAGCCGGCCGGCATCGTTCAAGGCGCGCAGCCAGGTGAGCTGCCGTTTCGCGAACTGGCGCGTGGCATAGATGCCGCGTTCGGCAAGCTCCGCGGCCGGCAGGCGGCCTTCCAGCATCTCCCAGACCTGCCGGTAGCCGACACAGCGCATTGCCGGCAGTTCTGCGCTGAGACGGTATTTCGCGCGCAGCGCCTCGACTTCCGCGACAAGGCCTGCAGCGAGCATCACGCGGAAGCGCTGCGCGATGCGCGCGTGAAGCATGCTGCGGTCGGGCGCGACGAGAGCGAGCGTCAGCAGCCGGTAGGGCAGCTCGGCGCGTGCTTGGCGCTCGATGAGCTCGCCGAGCGGCTGCCCCGTCAGGCGCACGATTTCGAGCGCGCGCTGGATACGCTGGCTGTCGTTGGGCGAAAGCCGTGCGGCGGTGGCCGGATCGAGGCGCGCGAGTTCCGCATGCAGGGCCGGCCAGCCTTGTAGGCGCGCCTGGGCGTCGATCTCGGCGCGCAAGTCGGCATTCGCCGCGGGCAGCTCGGCGAGCCCCTCGACGAGGGCCTTGTAGTAAAGCATCGTGCCGCCGACCAGGAGCGGCACGCGGCCACGCGCGGTGATTTCGGCCATGACCCTTAAGGCATCGGCGCGAAAGCGCGCCGCGGAATAGCTTTCCTCGGGCGTGATGAGGTCGATCAAATGGTGCGGATGGCGCGCGAGCGTGGCGCGGTCGGGCTTGGCGGTGCCGATGTCCATGTCGATGAAGACCTGCGCCGAATCGAGGCTGACGATCTCGACGGGAAAGCGCTCGGCGATCTTGAGCGCGAGTTCCGTCTTGCCGCTGGCGGTGGGGCCAATCAAGGCGAGGGCAGGGGGGCGGTTCATGAAATGACCGCAGGGGGGAGTAAGAGCGTTCGCCAGGAAAAGGCGCGATAGTCCGCCGCCTCGAATGAATGGTCGCCGCCGTGGATGATCCAAGGCGCAAGCGCTGCATCCCGGGCATATGTGGCCCAACGGCGCACCGCCTGGGGCCAGTCGGAACTGAAGGTCATGCCGGACTTGATTTCGATCGCTTGCAGTTTGTCGCCGGCTTCGTAGAGCAGATCGATTTCATGGCCTGTGTTGTCGCGCCAGAAATAGAGATCCACCGGGATGCCAGCGTTCTGGCGCTGCTTGATGAATTCGCCGATGACGAAGGTTTCGAAGAGCGCGCCGCGCATGGCATGGATGGCGATGGCCTCGGCCGAGCGGATGCCCAGCAGCCAGGCGGCCAAGCCCGCATCGAGGAAATACAGCTTGGGCGTCTTGACGAGCCGTTTGCCAAAATTGCGGTGATAGGGCGGCAAAAGATAGACGATGTAGCTCGCTTCGAGCACCGTGAGCCATTGCCGCGCCGTGACATGGCTGATGCCGCAATCGGCAGCAAGCGCCGAAAGGTTGAGCAGTTGTCCGCAGCGTGCCGCGCACATCTTGAGAAAGCGTTGGAAGAGGCTAAGCTCGCGCACGGCGAGCAGCTGTCTGACATCGCGTTCGAGATAGGTCGCGACGTAGTGGGGATACCAATCGCCTGGAGAGAGCTCGCGGTCGTAGAGGGCAGGATAGCTACCACGCCAGAGCGTCTCATCAAGACAGTCGGTGGCTTGCCCCGCCGCGGCGAGCTCGGATTGCGACAAGGGCAGCAGATGAATGAGCCCGACCCTGCCAGCCAGCGACTGTGTGATTTTCGACATTAGGCCAAACTGCTGCGAGCCGGTGAGCACGAAGTCGCCCATGCGCTGACGTTCATCGACGTGGCGCTGCAGGTAGGAGAATAACGCGGGGCAGCGCTGCGCCTCGTCGATGATGGCGCCTTCGGGCAGGCTGGCGAGGAACAGGCGCGTGTCCGTCGTGACATAGGCGAGGGTGTCGGCATCTTCCAGGCTGACATAGGGCTTGTCGGGAAACGCAGCGCGCGCGAGTGTCGTCTTGCCCGACTGGCGCGGCCCAGTGAGGGCCACGATGGGAAAACCACGCGCAAGACGGTACAAGGTGGCTAGCGCAGTGCGTGGAATCATGCGTGCATCTTACAGTTTGAAAGTTAAAACTTCAATCTGTAAAAACTCATCGGCCGCGCATGAAGAGGCGGTCGAGCTCGGTGAGGCTTAGCTGCACCCAGCTCGGCCGGCCGTGATTGCACTGATCCGCGCGGGCAGTGGCCTCCATCTCACGCAAGAGGGCGTTCATTTCCGCAATGGAGAGCTGCCGGCGGGCGCGCACCGCACCGTGGCAGGCAAGCGTGGCGAGGATCGCGTTGCGATGTGTTTCCAGCACGCGGCTGGCGGGATGATGAATGAGTTCCGCGAGCAGGGCGCGGGCGAGTCTAGCGAGGTCAGCGCCGGCGAGGAGCGCCGGCACCGCGCGCACGGCAAGCTGCTGGGGCCCGGCCGGCGCGATTTCGAAGCCGAGCGAGGCAAGCGTTTCTTGATGCTCCGCGACGCAGGCCAATTCCTTCTCGCTGGCGGAAAAGAGAAGCGGCACGAGCAGCGGCTGCACGGCAGGAGAAGCGTCGGCGGCGCGTTTGAGCTTTTCGTAAAGGATGCGCTCATGGGCGGCATGCATGTCGACGAGCACGAGCCCCTGCGCGTTTTGGGCGAGGATGTAGATGCCGGCGAGCTGCCCAATCGCATAGCCCAAGGGTGCGCTGGCGGCCGCGTCTGCCGGAAAAGTCGGCGTTGGCGGGACGGCCGTGGCGAAGGCCTGGCGGGCGAATTCGAGATAGGCGGCCGCCTGCGCTGTCGGCTCCTCGACGGCAAGCTCGGTCTGGCTATAGCTCGATGCAGGCGCGTAAGCAATGCGCTGCGGCGGCCTGGCTTCCCTGTCGTGCGCAAAGGCGCGAGGATCGTTCGGCGTGAGCGTGAGAGGTTCTCCGATGCAAACGAGCGGCGTGGCGAGCGCCCGTTCGAGGGCATGCAGGACGAACTGATGCACGCCGCGCGCGTCGCGAAAGCGCACCTCGGTCTTGGCCGGATGGACATTGACGTCGACGGCTGACGGATCGAGTTCGAGAAAGAGCACATAGGCGGGCTGATGGGCGCCATGCAAGACGTCGGCATAGGCCTGGCGTGCCGCATGGATGAGCAGCTTATCCCGCACGAAGCGGCCATTGACGAAGCAAAATTGCGCATCGCGCGTCGTCTTGGCATAGGCCGGCAGCGCGGCATAGCCAGAAAGCCGCAAGGGGCCGGCTTGCGCCTCCACCGCCCGCGCATGGGCCATGAATTCGCGGCCCAAGAGCGCCTCGATGCGGCCGGTAAAGTCGGCGCTCGCCAGACGGCGCTTGGGTTTGCCATCGTGGCTCAGCGCAAAGGCGACGTCGGGGCGGGCGAGCGCCATGCGCACGAGCACCTCGTCGCAATGGGCGAATTCGGTAGCGCTGCTTTTGAGGAACTTGCGGCGCGCCGGCGTGCTGAAGTAAAGGTCGGCGACCGTGACCACCGTGCCGGCGGCAAGCGCCGCAGGCTTGACCTCCATGCTCGATGCATCGATGTGCCAGGCATGCGGCGCATCCGCCGTGCGGCTCGTCAGGGTGACGCGCGCCACGGCGGCGATCGCGGCGAGCGCCTCGCCGCGAAAGCCGTAGCTCGCCACGGCTTCGAGATCGGCGAGGCTGGCGATCTTGCTCGTCGCATGGCGAGAAAGTGCCAGGGGTAAGTCCTCCTTTTCGATGCCGGTGCCATCGTCGGCGACGCGGATCAGCTTCACGCCGCCGGCTTCGAGCGTCACCTCGATCTTCGTCGCGCCGGCATCGAGGCTGTTTTCGAGGAGCTCTTTGAGCACCGAGGCCGGCCGCTCGACGACCTCGCCGGCGGCGATCTGGCTGATGAGAAGATCAGGGAGGGGATGAATGCGGGGCATGGGCCCGCGCATTGTAAACTGCGCCGATCATGGAACTTCTCACCCAATTCTTCGACATCGTCCTCCATCTCGATAAGCACCTCGCGCTCCTGGTAGCCGAGTATGGCGTCTGGATCTACGCGATCCTGTTTCTGATCGTCTTTTGCGAGACGGGGCTTGTCGTGACGCCCTTTCTGCCGGGGGATTCCCTGCTCTTCGTCGCCGGCGCCCTGGCGGCTGAAGGCGTGGGCGGCGGCGGCATAACGATCGGTACGCTGATCGCCGTGCTGCTCACGGCCGCGGTGCTCGGCGACAACGTCAATTACTGGATCGGCCGCTGGGTGGGCGGCCACATCCTGCGCTGGGGCGAGGGCTCGCGTTTTTTCAACCGCGCCGCCTATGAAAAGACCCATGCCTTCTATGAACGCCATGGCGCGCTGACGATGATGATCGCGCGCTTCGTGCCGCTCGTGCGCACCTTCGCGCCCTTCGTCGCCGGCGTGGCGCGCATGGACTATGCGCGCTACTTCGTCTTCGACTTTCTGGGCGCCGTGCTGTGGGTGGGCTCGCTGACGCTCGCCGGCTACTGGTTCGGCAATTTGCCGCTGGTGAAGAACAATCTCTCGCTCGTCATCGTCGGCATCATCCTCGTCTCCGTGCTGCCGATCGCCGTGGGCTGGCTCAGGCAGCGGCTCGCGGCCGCGCGCCCATGAGGCGGCGCGCATGGCTCATGATGTTTCTCTTTGCTGCGCTCTCCGGCTGCCTGTCGAATCCGCGGCAACTCGTCAAGGGCGACATCGACCGCATCGCCGACTTGCACCGTCAGGAGATCGACGCGAGCCTGCGGCGGCTTGCCGAGAAGCTCTACCGGCGCAATCCGCGCGAATGGAAGAAGGGCGGGCATCCTTCCCTCGAAGCGGCCATCGAAGCAGTCTTCGCGCCCGAGCGCTGGACGGATGCCGCAGGCCGGCGCGGCACGGCGTTGATCCTCGCCGGCTTGCGCGAGGACTATGCCGAGGATCGCGTCGCGGCCTTCGTCGGGGGGCTTGCGGCCATGCTGCATGATGCCTTTGGCGGCAAAAGGGAATTCTTTTTGCTCGACGAACTCGATCCGCAGCTCTTATACAACGCCGCGCGCAATGTCGAGATCGCCGCCTGGAAGCTCGCCAACGCGCGGCGCAGCCTGCCTGAGCACGATCTGCCGGCCGGTTCCCCCTTGCTTTTTTCCAACGAGATGGGGCCGATTCAGAACCTTTCCTTCGAGCGCGAATTCGGCAAGCTCATCGGCAGCCTCGATCTTTTGTCGAAGATCGCCGCCGAGCGCAGCCAGCGCCTCGTCGTCAAGGTGGCGCAAAGCCTTGCCACCGCCGTCTTTCTTCCCATCCCTGCCAAATGAAACGCTACGTCATCCTCATTTCCGGCCGCGGCAGCAACATGCAGGCCTTGATCGAAGCGAACTTGCCCGGCACCTGTGCCGGCATCATCAGCAACCGGCCGGAGGCCGCGGGGCTTGCCTGGGCCGCGGCGCGCGGCCTGCCAACGGCCATCATCGACCACAAGGCCTTTCCCTCGCGCGAAGCCTTCGATGCGGCGCTTGCTGCCGAGATCGAAGCGCGCGGCGGCGAGCTCGTCTTGCTTGCCGGCTTCATGCGCGTGCTGACCGAGGGCTTCGTGCGCCGCTTCGCGGGCCGGCTCGTCAATATCCATCCTTCACTCCTGCCCGCCTTCCCCGGTTTGCATACCCATGAGGCGGCGCTCGCCGCCGGCGTGCGCATCCACGGCTGCACGGTGCATTTCGTCACGCCAGCGCTCGATAGCGGGCCGATCATCATTCAGGCCGCCGTGCCGGTGCTCGCCGGCGATACCGCCGAGGCGCTCGCCGCGCGCGTGCTCGCCCAGGAGCACCGTATCTACCCCCAGGCGGCGCGCGCCATTCTCACCGGCCGCTGCCGGCTCGCCGATGATGGACGCGTCGTCTGGCAGGGCGAGGCCACGCCGGCAGGCGCGGCGCTTTGCGTGCCGGCGGAGGGATGAATGTACGCGCTGGGCGCGCGGCGCTCGTTTTGGCTCGCGCTCGCTTTGTCCTTGCTCCTTCATGCCGCCTTGCTCTGCTCGCCCGGCTGGTCTTTGCCGCAGGAAGAGGAAGCGAGGACGCTCGATGCCACGCTCCTTCTGCCGCCGCCTACTCCATTGCCCACACCGATCAAGCCCCAGCCGGCGAGGAAAGCGCCATCCCCGCCGCCCAAGCCTCCTGCCGCGCCATCAATGCCCGAAGTTCCAACGCCGCCGGCTGGCGAAGCCAGTGCTTCTGAGCCGCCTGCGTCTGCCGAGCCGCCGGCATCGATCGCCGAGGCCGTGCCGCCGGCGCCGACTTTCGCGCCTTCTTCCCCCTTGCCGCCACGCATTGGCCGGCTGCCGGCCTCCGGGCGCATCGTCTTTCGGGTCATACGCGGCGAAGGCTTCGTGATCGGCGAGAGCGAGCAGCGCTGGCAGCACGACGGTGAGCGCTATGAGCTCGTTGCCAAGACGCGCACGACGGGCCTGGCGGCCTTGTTCAGACCCGTAGAGGTCGTGCAGGAAAGCCGCGGCCGCTTCGATGCCCATGGCCTGCGGCCGCTTGCATTCGAGCGCTGGCAGAACGACAAGCTCAAGGAGCGCATCCGTTTCCTCCCTGAGGAAAACTCGGTGGAGATCAACGGTCTGCGCGTCGAGTTTGTGGCCGGCACGCAGGATCTCTTGTCGATCTTCTATCAGCTCGGCGTGCTCGAGGCCGAGACGCCTTTGGGTGTGGCGGTCGCCGCCGGGCGCCGGGTCTCCACCTACGCCGTGACGGTCGGCCCAGTCGCTCCCGTCGAATTGCCGCAGGGGGTGCGTTCGGCGCGTGCCTATACGATCGTTGCCGGCAACGAGGAGACCCTCGTTTGGCTCGACGCCGACAGCTGGCTGCCGATCAAGATTCGCCACAAGGACAGAAAAGGCGAGGTGTATGAACAGCTCGCCACCCTGATCGAAATCGAGTGATGCCATGACCGCCTCCCTCTCTCGCACCCTCCTCGAAGCGACCGTCGCCGCGACGGCCGAAGCGCTGCGCTTCATGCAGCCAGCCGATGCGCTGCTATCTGCCTTCTTCCGCCGCACGCACGCCGGCCCGCGCGAGCGCGCGCTGATCGCCGAAGCCGCCTACGCCGTATTGAGGAAGAAGCGAACGCTTGCCGCCTGGGCCGGCAGTGAAGAGCCACGGCGTTTGGTGCTCGCCGCTTTGACGCGCGAGCTCGGCTACTCGCAACGCGCGCTCGAAGGCGCGCTCTTACGGCATGAGGCCGAATGGCTCGCTGAACGCAAGGCCCAGCCCGAGCCGCTGCTCTCTCCAGCGGAGGCTTCTGAGCTGCCCGATTGGCTCTACGAACGCCTCGCGGCGCACTTTCCGGAGGAGGAGTTCCCCCGCCTCATGCATGCGCTCAACCGGCCGGCGCCGCTCGATCTGCGCGTCAATGTGCTCAAGGCCGAGCGGGAGACCGTGCGCTTGCAGCTTACCGAAGCTGGCATCGCCGCCTCGCCCTGCCGCTATGCGCCGGCAGGCATCCGCTTGAGGGAGAAGCCTGCACTGGCGAGGCACCCCTTGTTCTTGGAGGGGCTCATCGAAGTGCAGGACGAAGGCAGCCAGCTCATCGGCCATCTCGTCGCGCCGCGCCGCGGCGAGATGATCGTCGATTTCTGCGCCGGCGCGGGCGGCAAGACCTTGCAGCTCGGCGCCCTGATGCGCTCGACGGGCCGGCTCTACGCCTTTGACGTCTCGGAAAAGCGCCTTGCCAAGCTGAAACCCCGCCTCGCGCGCTCTGGGCTATCGAATGTCCATCCGGTCGTCATCGCGCACGAGCACGATGCGCGCATCAAACGGCTTGCCGGCAAATGCGACCGCGTGCTCGTCGATGCGCCTTGCTCGGGGCTTGGCACCTTGCGCAGAAATCCCGACCTCAAGTGGCGGCAGACGCCTGCTAGCATCGCCGAGCTCACCGCAAAACAGGCTGCTATCCTCGCCGCCGCGGCGCGGCTCCTCAAGCCCGGCGGCCGGCTCGTCTATGCGACGTGCAGCCTCCTGCCCGAGGAAAACGAGGCGATCGTCGATGCCTTCCTCGCTGCTCATGCCAGCTTCGCGCGCCGCAATGCAGGAGAAATCCTCGCCATGCAAGGGATCGCGATCGAGCAGGAGGGAGAAGATCTGCACCTTTTGCCCCACGTCCATGACACCGATGGCTTTTATGCCGCCGTGCTGGAGCGGCGGTCATGAGGCGCTGGCTGCTCTTCTGCGCGTTTCTCACGCTGCTCGTGCCGGCGGCGCCGGCGGCCGAGCTGCCGGCGGTGGGACGCGTCGAGGTCTTCTTCACGCCTTGGGACGACGCCGAAGGCGCGCTGCTTCGCGCACTCGAGGGCGCGCGGCACAGCATTCACGTGCAGGCCTTTTTGCTGACGAGCCGCAGCATCGCCAATGCGCTCATCGAAGCGCACAGGCGCGGCATCAAGGTGGCCGTGCTCGCCGACCGGGAAATGGCGATCAAGGGCGAAAATAGCCAGCTGCCACAGCTTGCCGCCGCGGGGATCGAAGTGCGCCTCGAAAGCCGCTATGCTTCTGCCCACAACAAGATCATCCTGATCGATGCAGAAAGCGAGGCGCCCGTGGTGGTCACCGGCAGTTACAACTTCACCTTCTCGGCGCAGGCGAGGAATGCAGAGAATCTGCTCATCCTGCGCGGCAACTGGCCGCTCGCGCAGGCCTATCTCGCCAACTGGCGGCGGCATCGCGATGAAGCCGAGCGGTGGCAGCCATGAGCGCGGAGAAAGAAATCGGCCGCCTCTTGGGCGAAATCTGGCGCGATCTGCACAGCCCCGACGTGCTCTGGCAGATCGGCACGCTCCTTGTCTGCTGGCTCATCGCCTGGGGCGTAGATCGCTGGTTCCAGCAGCGCTTTGCGGGCAAGACAAAAGTCGGCAGCGCGCTCGACTTCGGCCGCCGGGGCTTGAAGCGCCTGGGCCTGCCGCTTCTCATGCTCGCCTGCGTCTTTGCTGCGCGGCCGATCCTCAAGACCTGGCATCACGTCAATCTGCTCGATCTGGCGATTGCGCTGCTTGTCTCGCTTTCTGTCATCCGCGCGACGGTCTTCGTGCTGCGCCACAGCTTCTTTTCCCGCGCGCCTTGGCTCGCCAGCTTCGAGCGCCTGTTTGCCTTTGCCGCCTGGAGCGTCGTGGCGCTGCATATTCTCGGCGTGCTGCCGGAGCTCATCGAGCTCCTCGATGCCGCAAGCTTCAGCCTCGGCAAGACGCGCGTAAGCCTCTGGCTCCTGCTGCAGGGCGCGGCGGCGCTGCTGGCGACGCTCTTCATCGCGCTGTGGCTGGGCAGCCTTCTCGAAGCGCGCCTGATGGGCGCCGAAGGGCTCGATGGCAACGTGCGCCTCGTGCTGGCGCGTCTTTCCCGCGCGCTCTTCATTTTGCTGGCCGTGCTCATCGGCCTGCCGCTCGTCGGTATCGATCTCACGGCGCTGTCGGTCTTTGGCGGCGCGCTCGGTGTGGGCTTGGGCTTTGGCCTGCAGAAGATCGCCGCCAACTACGTCTCGGGCTTCATCATCCTGCTCGACCGCTCGATCCGCATCGGCAACCTCATCGAAGTGGGCGGCCAGCGAGGTGTCGTCAGCCAAATCACCACGCGTTACACGGTGCTCAAGGGATTGACGGGCATCGAAACCATCGTGCCGAACGAGATGCTCGTTTCCTCGACAATCGCCAACGAGACCTTTTCCGATCCCAAAGTGCGGCTTGCCACGCGCGTGCAGGTGGCCTATGGCACGAATCTCGAACGCGCGCTAGAGCTTCTCGTCGCCGCGGCCGCGCAGGAGCCGCGCGTGCTGGCCGATCCGCCGCCCAAGGCTTTCGTCGTCGCCTTTGCCGATTCAGGTATCGAACTCGAACTCGGCTTTTGGATCGGCGATCCCGAAAACGGCTCGATGCAGGTCAAGTCCGACATCCATCTGGCGATCTGGAGAGCCTTCCAGGCCGAGGGCATCGTCATTCCCTTCCCGCAGCGCGAGGTGCGTTTGCTGCAATGAGGCGCGAAGCGGGCAAAACGGTTGCCGAGCGGACGAGGTAGCCTCATGGGCATGTACGAACTCATCAAGCTCCTCGCGGAAAGCGAAACCGAGTATGTGCTGGTGGGCGGCCTGGCTGTGGCGCTGCATGGCTATCCGCGCGTGACGATGGATGTCGATGTCGTGCTGGCGATGGAGCCAGCCAACCTTGAGCGCTTCATAGCGCATGCCCGTGCTGCGGGCCTGCGGCCTGTCATGCCCGTGCCGCTCGAATCGCTCGCCCAGCCGGAGCGGCTGGAGCAGTGGCGGCGCGAGAAGGGCATGCTGGCCTTTGCCTTGCAAGGGAGAGAGGCGCAAGCCACCGTGCTGGATGTGCTGATTGCCTCGCCGGTTCCCTATGCCGATCTGCGCCGCGAGGCCATCTTGCTCGATATAGGCCCTTATCGCGTTCCCGTGGCCTCGATCGATCACCTCATCGCGATGAAGGCGGCTTCGCAGCGAAGCAAGGATCGGATCGACCTCGAAGCACTCAAAAAACTGCGTGATGGAGAAAGCTCATGAGCGAAGGCGAGCGTCACCTGCGCTTAATCCGCGAGATCGAGGCCAACCGCGAATTCCTGCTGATGGTCTATCGGCAGAATCCCGCGCTGCTGGCGCGCGCCGAGCCGCGCATCCAGGCGCTCTTCGGGGGCGCGCCACAGCCGCGCCCGGCCACGGTGCAATGCGAGCCCGGCGGAGCGATGGACGTGGCCTCATTCCGGCACGCAGATTTCGCCGCGCACGATGGCCAGCGCCGTTCGCACGGTAAGCAAGGCGAGCACGAGGCTGAGAATGGCGAGCAGTAGCCAGCCAAGCGGCAGGAAGAGGCCGCCGGCGTGCTCGGCCATCATGAGCGTAGCGACTGTCATCGCGGCGAGCGGAAAAGAATAGGCCCAGGTCGAGAGGAAGAAACGCAGCCTAAAGAAGCGCATGGCGTTTGCGGCGAGCAGCAGCGTGAGGAAGAGCGCGGCGTAGTAAAGAATGCGCGCCACGTCGTCGATTTCGCCGCCGTGAAGCCTCACCCAGGCGATTGAGCCGACGGCGGGCGGCGCGATGAGGATGAAGAGCGTTGGCGTGAGGCGCTCGGGCAAGGGCTCGTGAAAGAAGAGCCGGTAGAGGACGATGGTGAAGAGCACGCTCCAAAAGACGAGGCCGATGCTGAAGAAGAACCATGAGAGCTCGATCGGCGCGAGCGCCGCGCCGCCCACCGGCGCGACGATGTTGCCGACGACGGGGATGAACCAGGCCGGATTGGCATGCTTGATCTCGTAGCGCGTGTGGTGGAGCCAGCTCGACATCACGGCCAGCGTAAAGACGAGATGCAGCGCCGCGCCCGCGAGCCACAGCCCCGCGGCGCTATAGCGCGCGACATCGGCAAAGGCAGCGGCCAACAGAAGCAGCGAGACGGAAGCTGCGGGGAAGAAGTTCATGCGCACGGGATGCGCAAACTCTTGCTTGACGGCCTCCCAGCGCAAGGCGATCTTGGCGAGATAAACCAGGGCGATCACGACGAAGAGCAAAAAAGCCCACCATTGCAGCGCAAGGCCGATCTCGGCAGGCATTCCGAGCACGTGGTGTGCCTTTTTCCAGGCCAGCGCCAAGCCCGTCGTGCCCATGACGGCGGCGAAGAAGGCGATGGGAAAGTGTTCGAGGCGTTGCGGGCGAGGGGTTGGGGGCGTGTTCATGATCTTGTTCTCGAGGGAGGTTGGGAAAAGTGAAGCTTACCGCATGCAAGGAGCGCGCCGTGTCATGTCCAGTTGCTTTTTTCATAGTCTTGTCAGCTTGGCTGTCTGATGTGACACTTACGGTTCGTACCGACTGACAAATTGACATGACCGCTAAACCCCCCGTCGAGCTCGTCGATTACCTCGAAACCCTTCCTGAGCCGCACATCGTCTGCGACGTGCATTACCGCATCCAGGCTGCGAATCGCGCTTACCGGCGCGATTTCGGCGCCGATCTGTCGCCGATCGGGCAAACCTGTTATGCCGTCTCGCACCGCTATGACGCCCCTTGCGACAAGGCCGGCGAAACCTGCCCGCTCAAACGCAGCCTCGTCTCTGGGCAGCGCGAGCGCGTGCTGCATCTCCACCACACGCCCAAAGGCGAGACCTACGTGAATATCGAGCTTGCCCCCGTGCGAGATGCAAGCGGCGCGATCGCCTGGTTCGTCGAGAAGATCGAGCCTTTGAGCGGGCCCCATGGCGAAGGGCAGGCGCCTGCCCTCGTCGGCCGCGCGCCCGCCTTCCGGCGCATGCTGGAACTCATTGCCCGCGTCGCGCCCTCGGATGCGACCGTGATGCTGCAAGGCGAGTCGGGCACTGGCAAGGAGCTCGTCGCCAAGGCGATCCACGACGCCAGCCGCCGCGCCGCGCGGCCCTTCATCGCCGTCGATTGTTCTGGGCTCACCGAGACATTGTTCGAAAGCGAATTGTTCGGTCATGAAAAGGGCGCTTTCACGGGCGCGTCGAGCCGGCGCATCGGGCTTGTCGAGGCGGCTTCGGGCGGCACACTGTTTCTCGACGAACTGGGCGACATTCCGCTGGGGATGCAGGTCAAGCTCTTGCGCTTGCTGGAAACTGGCACCTTCCGGCGCGTCGGCGGCAACGAATTCCTGCAGGCCGATGTGCGGCTCATTTCGGCCACTCATCGCAATCTGCGCGCGATGGTCGAGGAGGGGCGCTTCCGTCAGGATCTTTATTACCGCTTGAACACCTTCCCGATCTGCCTGCCTCCCTTGCGCGAGCGGGCGAGCGACATTCCGCTCCTGGCCGAGGCGCTCTTGGCGCGCGTAGCGCCGGGGCGGGAACTCAAGCTCTCTGATGCGGCGCTTGGCTGCCTGATGGCCTACGATTATCCGGGCAATGTGCGCGAGCTGAGAAATGTGCTCGAGCGCGCCACGCTCTTGTGCGATGGCGAGACGATCCTGCCTGAACATCTGCCGCTCGAAGTGCAGACGGCGGGAAACGATGGTGCTGCGAAAGTCGGCGCTGGCGGGACGGCCAGCGTGCCTCAGGCCACGGCCACGCTCGCCGAGCTCGAAGCGGCCGTGTTGCGCGAACGGCTTGCGGCGCATCGCGGCAATCGCAAGTCGCTCGCTGCGGAACTTGGCATCAGCGAGCGCACGCTCTACCGGCGCTTGCGCCGCCTCAAGGCGCTGTCATGACATGACAGAACATCTGTCATGACTGACGTAATTGGCAGTTCTGATCGGCGGGGCTGGTAGTGACTAGGCCTGCATCTCATTGAAAACAAAAGGGAGGGATCAGACAAGACAAGCTGGCATGGCTTTTGATATGGAACCACTCGAAGCGGTGCAACGCATCCGGTTGTCGCGAATCGAGTCACCTTGTCCCCCCTGAATTGGGTGAATCGATGACCTCCTCCAATGCCCGCCCAGGCGAGAAACCTTCCCTCAGGCTCGAACGGGCGGAATTTCCGGCAACCCGCACCGCTTCCTTTTTTCTCCCCCTGTAAATGAAAACGCCAGCGAGGATTCGCTGGCGTCCTTTTTGGGGTGTCCGATAATCCATTCCTCATCCCCAAAATTTCAACCCAGATTGTCCATTGGAACGCGAGCGGCGCTCGCCGGCGAGGGCGAGGAGATGGCGGGCCGCGGGCCTCGCCAGAAGCGGGGCCTATGGGCGAGGAGCGTGGGCGGGCGGCGCCCGTCCGCAGCCCGCAAGCCGCCGCGTAGGGCTCTGCGTGTGTCGAAAAGTCTCTTCATCGATCACCTGCCCGGTCTAATGGACAATCTGGGTTCAAGTCGCCAAGGAGCCCCATGGGAAATCACGCCCCCCGTTTCTCGAATCGTCCGCTGCGGCCTGCATGCCGGGTGGTGTGGGAAGGGCTCGATCGGGTATCCTGGTCGTTTTCAGTCTGATCTGCGAGGCGCGGGTGACCCAGTTTTCTGGGCTAGAATTCGCAGCCCATTGTTATGCTAATCAATCTGTTGGAGAAAAAATGGCCATTGAACGCACCTTGTCGATCATCAAACCCGATGCCGTGGCGAAGAACGTGATCGGCCAGATTTATTCCCGCTTCGAGGCTGCCGGCCTCAAGATCGTCGCCGCCCGCATGGCCTGGCTGTCCGAGCGCGAGGCCGCCGGCTTCTATGCCGTGCACAAGGAGCGCCCGTTCTTCAAGGATCTCGTCAAGTACATGAGCTCCGGCCCGGTGATGATCCAAGTGCTCGAAGGCGAGAACGCGATTGCCAAGAACCGCGAGCTGATGGGCGCGACCGACCCGAAGAAGGCGGAGAAGGGCACCATCCGCGCCGACTTTGCCGAAAGCATCGAGGCCAACGCCGTGCATGGCTCCGATGGCCCCGAGACCGCGAAGACCGAAATCGCCTACTTCTTCCCGGAACTCGCCGTCTTCTCCGGCCGCTGATGAAGGTCAATCTGCTCGATTTCGATGCTGCCGGGCTTTCCGCCTGGTTGGCCGAGCGGGGCGAGAAGCCCTTCCGCGCCCGCCAGCTCTTGCGCTGGCTGCATCGCTTCGGCGTCAATGATTTCGGGCAGATGACCGATATCGCGAAGACCTTACGCGCGCGGCTGACGGATGAGGCCGAAATTCGCGGCCCGTTGCCGCTTTCCGACACCTCGGCGCCGGATGGCACGCGCAAGTGGCTGCTCGACGTGGGGGGCGGCAATGCCGTCGAGACAGTGTTCATCCCAGATGAGACGCGCGGTACGCTGTGCGTCTCGACCCAGGTGGGCTGCGCGCTCGATTGTGCGTTTTGTTCGACGGGCAAGCAGGGCTTCAACCGCAATCTGACGACCGCCGAGATCATCGGTCAGCTCTGGCATGCCAACCGCGTGCTCGGCGCCGTGAAGCAGGCAGGTGTCGGCGATTCTGGAGAGCGAGTCATCAGCAATGTCGTGCTGATGGGCATGGGCGAGCCGCTTGCCAATTATGAGAACGTCCTTGCGGCCTTGCGCCTGATGCTCGACGACAACGCCTATGGTCTGTCGCGCCGCCGCGTCACGGTCTCGACGGCCGGCATGGTGCCGGCGATCGACCGGCTGCGCGAGGATTGTCCCGTCGCGCTGGCGGTGTCGCTGCACGCGCCGACCGATGCGCTGCGCGACGAGCTCGTGCCGCTTAACAAGAAGTATCCGCTCAAAACGCTCATGGCGGCCTGCCGGCGCTATCTGGACAACGCGCCGCGCGATTTCGTCACCTTCGAATATGTGCTGCTATCCGGCGTGAATGACCGGGAGGCCGATGCGCACGCCTTGCTCGCCTTGGTGCGCGACATCCCCTGCAAATTCAATTTGATTCCTTTCAATCCCTTCCCTGGTTCGCCCTATCGCCGGCCTTCGGCTGAGCGCATCCGCCGCTTCCAGGAAGTCCTCATGAACGCCGACATCGTTACGACGGTGAGAAAGACGCGCGGCGATCAGATCGACGCCGCGTGCGGGCAGCTTGCCGGCCGGGTGTTGAACCGGCGTCTTGCAGCGCCGAGAAATCAAGTCCTTCACAGCCTGATGACGGCCTGAGGAGAACGAGCCTTGATGAGCTTGCATAAAGGATTGGCCATCCTCGCCATGGCGCTGTGGGCCGCAGGCTGCGGCGGGAGTGGCGGCACTCGGCCCGAGCCGCCGCCTCCATCTCCGCAGCCCGAGCCGGCGAGCTCGTTCCAGGAGCCCGTCAAGGCCGAGCCGAAGGAGCGCGCCAAGGTGCATACCGATCTCGGCCTGGCTTACCTGAAGGAAGGGCGCTTCGAAATCGCGCTCGAAGAGGCCAATATTGCCATCGAGGCGCTCTCCAGCTATGCGCCGGCCTACAACTTGAAAGGCCTGGTCCATATGGCGCTGGGCCAGAACGAGCAAGCGGATGCCAACTTCCGCCAAGCCTTGCGCTTGTCGCCCACTAGTCCGGAAATCAACAACAACTACGGCTGGTTTCTCTGCCAGACGGGTAAGCCCAAGGAATCGTTCGCCTATTTCAACGCCGCGTTGCGCAACCCGTTGTATCAGACGCCGGCGCGCGCCTGGCACAACATGGGCGTCTGTGCGCTGCTCGACAAAGACGACGTCAATGGCGAAACCTATCTGTTCCGCTCATTGAAGCTTGATCCCAACAATCTGCGAGCCTATTACCTGCTCGCCGACATCGGCTACCGGAATAAGCGCTACGAGGATGCGCGCGATTGGCTCAAGCAATTGCACGACAAAATCGAGCCAACCGCGGAATCGGCCTGGCTCGCCTTGCGCGTCGAGCGCAAGCTTGGCAACCGCGAGGGCGAGGCGCGCTTCGTCGGCCTTCTGCGGCGCAAATACCGCGATACGCCCGAATATCAGCAACTGCTGCGCGGAGAGTTCGATTGAGCGAAGCAAGCGAAGCATGCGCCGAGGCGGGCTTTCCTGAGTCGTCGGTGCCGCCGACGGTGGGGCAGACGCTGCGCGCGGCGCGCGAGGCGGCGGGGCTCTCGATCGCCGATGTCGCGCAGGTGCTCAAATTCAGCCCGCGCCAGATCGAGGCGCTCGAGGCCGACGACTATGCCGCCTTGCCCGGCAACACCATCGTGCGCGGCTTCGTGCGCAGCTATGGCAAGCTCCTCAAGCTCGACGTCGCCGAGCTACTGCAACGGCTCGATCCGCTTACCCCCTGCACGCCCGCAGACGTGCGTCCTCCCGAAAACATGGGGCTTGCCATCGAGGAGCAGGGCTTGCGGCAAATGCCGCCGATCGTCGCGGCGGCGATCGTGCTCTTGCTCGCGGCGCTGCTGCTCGCACTGTGGCACTTCTGGGTGCCGAGCAAGCCCGCAAGCGGCAACGGCCGCGCGGTGACTCCCGTCTCGCCGGTGGTGCCGCAGGCCGTGGCGCCGCCTCAGGCAGAGGCGGCCGCTGCGACGCCGACTCCGGCAGAAGCTCCTCCTACGCCTGCTGCGGCGGGAGCCAATGCCGCGCCCACGGAAAGCGCCCTCCCGCCGCCTGCTGCCTTGCAGTTCGTCTTCGAGGGCCGCTCGTGGATCGAGGTCATCGATGCGACGCGCCAGGTCGTCGCGACGGGCGAACACCCGGCAAGCAGCCGGCTCACCGTGCAAGGCAGGCCGCCCTTCGACATCGTGATCGGCAACGCGCCCAAGGTGCGGCTTACCTACGGCGAGCGCGAAGTCGATCTCAAGCCTCATACGCGCGCCGAGGTGGCCCGTTTCAGGCTCGAATGATGGAGACGGGGAAATTTCCAGTGCGCCGGCCGACGCGCTTGGTGCGGGTCGGCAAAGTCGGCGTTGGCGGGACGGCGCCCGTGGTCGTGCAGTCGATGACCAATACCGACACCGCCGATGTGCAGGCGACGGCCACACAGGTGGCGGAGCTTCATCGCGCCGGCGCCGAGATCGTGCGCGTCACCGTCAATACCCGCGAGGCTGCGATGGCGGTGCCGAAGATCAAGGAACGGCTCCTTCAGTGGCAGCTCGATGTGCCGCTCGTCGGCGACTTCCATTTCAATGGCCACAAGCTCCTCGCGGAGGTGCCCGAATGTGCCGCGGCGCTCGACAAGCTGCGCATCAATCCGGGCAATGTCGGCAAGGGTAAAAAGCGCGACGAGCAATTCGCGCAGATGATCGAATTTGCCTGCAAGTATGGCAAGCCAGTGCGCATCGGCGTCAATTGGGGCAGCCTCGATCAGGACTTGCTGGCGCGCCTCATGGACGAGAACGCGCGGCGCCCTAAGCCCAAGGACGCGACGGGGCTCATGCGCGAGGCAATGGTCGCTTCGGCCCTCGAATCGGCTCAGCAAGCCGAACGGCTGGGGCTCGCCGGCGATGCGATCGTACTCTCCTGCAAGGTCTCCGGCGTGCAGGATCTGATCGCGATCTATCGCGATTTGGCGGCGAAATGCGACTATCCACTCCATCTGGGGCTCACCGAGGCGGGGATGGGCACGAAAGGCATCGTCGCTTCGACGGCGGCGCTCGCCGTGCTGCTCCAGGAAGGCATAGGCGATACGATCCGCGTCTCCCTGACGCCCGAGCCGAATGAACCCCGCACCAAGGAGGTCGTCGTCGCGCAGGAGATCTTGCAGGCGATGGGGCTGCGCGCCTTCACGCCGATGGTGATCGCCTGCCCGGGCTGCGGGCGCACTTCGAGCACATTTTTTCAGGAACTGGCAAGCGACATCCAAGGCTATGTGCGCGCCAAGATGCCCGAGTGGCGGCTCAAACATCGCGGCGTCGAAGCGATGACCATCGCCGTGATGGGCTGTGTCGTCAATGGCCCCGGCGAGAGCAAGCACGCCAATCTCGGCATTTCCCTGCCCGGCACAGGCGAAGCGCCCGTCGCCCCTGTCTATGCCGATGGCGAGCGGATCACCACGCTCAAAGGTGAAAACATCGCCGCCGAATTCAGGAAACTCATCGACGCCTACGTCGAGCAGAAATATCCGCAGCATTCATGAGCCAGACCCTGCAAGCCATTCGCGGCATGAACGACATCCTGCCGCCCGAAGCCGAGCGCTGGGAGGCCTTCGAGGAGCTCGTGCGCGACTGGCTGTTTTCCTACGGCTACCGCCCGATCCGCATGCCGCTCGTCGAGCCCACCCCCCTCTTCGCGCGCGCCATCGGTGCGGTGACCGACATCGTCGAGAAGGAGATGTATTCCTTCACCGATGCGCTCAATGGCGAGGCGCTCACCTTGCGTCCCGAGGGCACGGCCTCCTGCGTGCGCGCGGTGCTGCAGCACAACCTGCTCTACGATGGCCCCAAGCGCCTGTGGTACATGGGGCCGATGTTCCGCCACGAGCGGCCGCAGAAAGGGCGCTACCGGCAGTTTCACCAGGTGGGCGTCGAGGCGCTGGGGCTCGCTGGCCCCGACATCGATGCCGAACAGATCCTCATGTGCGCGCGGCTGTGGGACGATCTCGGGCTCCACGGCATCACGCTCGAGATCAACTCGCTCGGCCAGCCCGAGGAACGTGCCCGGCACCGCGCCGATCTGATCGGTTATCTCGAAAAACACTTCGATGCGCTCGACGACGACGGCAAGCGCCGTCTCCATACGAACCCCTTGCGCATCCTCGATACGAAGAATCCGGCCATGCAAGCGCTCGTCGAGGCGGCGCCGAAGCTCATCGACTATCTCGGCGAAGACTCGCTCAAGCACTTCGAGGGCGTGCAGCAGCTCCTCAAGGACGCTGGGCTTCCTTATCGCATCAACCCGCGCCTCGTGCGCGGGCTCGATTACTACAACTTGACCGTCTTCGAGTGGGTGACCGACCGGCTCGGCGCGCAAGGCACGGTCTGCGCGGGCGGACGTTACGACGGCCTGATCGAGCAGCTCGGCGGCAAGCGCGCGCCCGCTTGTGGTTTCGCGCTAGGCATCGAGCGGCTCATGGCGCTTCTCGAAGCAGAAGGGGAGCTGCCAGCCTCTCCCGCCCCCGATGTCTATGTCGTGCATCAGGGCGAAGGCGCCGTGCGGCTTGCCTTCCGCGCCGCCGAGGCCTTGCGCGATGTCGGCTGCGCGGTGCTCACGCACATGGGCGGTGGCAGCTTCAAGTCGCAGATGAAGCGCGCCGATGCCTCGGGTGCGCAGCTAGCCGTCCTCATCGGCGAGGACGAAGTGCAAAAGAACGAAGTGAGCTTAAAGCCCTTGCGCGTGGCGATCGAACAGTGGCGCGTGCCAATAGCGAATCTAGCCGAGGCGGTGAGCGACTGGCTCTATGGCCGCGACGAGGCAGTGAACGAGGATTGAAGATGGCGACCTATGATCTCGAAGAGCAAGAGCAGCTCGAAGAACTCAAGACCTGGTGGAAACTGCATGGCACTTGGGTGACCTCGATCGTCACGGCGCTTGCCGTCGCCGTCGTCGGCTGGCAGGGCTGG
The DNA here is from genome assembly GCA_026415155.1 of Rhodocyclaceae bacterium. Classification (GTDB taxonomy): domain Bacteria; phylum Pseudomonadota; class Gammaproteobacteria; order Burkholderiales; family Rhodocyclaceae; genus Sulfuricystis. Next base: position 11,936 of record JAOAHQ010000024.1, on the reverse strand, counting down.
AACTGGTGGCAGCGCAGCCAGGCCGCGCAGGCGGGCGAGCTCTACGCGGCCATGCAGCAGGCGATGAGCCAGCAGGATACGAAGCGCATGCGCCTGTTGGCCGGCGAGCTCATCGACAAATATGCCGGCACGGCCTATGCCGGCATGGGAGCGCTGCTCTCCGGCAAGGCGCTCGCCGAATCGGGCGATCTCAAGTCGGCGGCGGCGCAGTACGGATGGGCGGCCGAACATGCGCGGGATGAGGCGCTGCGCGATCTGGCGCGTCTTCGGCAAGCCCTTGTGCTCGCCGAGGCGCAGGACTACGAGGCGGCGCTCAAGCTCTTGGCCGTTCCGCCGGCGCCGAGTTTCAAGGCGCGTTACCTCGAGGCGCGCGGCGACGTCTTGCTCGCCCAGGGTAAGCGCGAAGCGGCCAGGCAAGCCTATGGCGATGCGATCGAGGCGCTCGAAGCCGAGCGCAAGAATGCCGAAGGGCCCACCGACGCGTATCTCGACATCCTGCGGGCAAAACGCGATGCGTGCGGAGGTGCGGCGTGAGAAGGGCCGCCCTCGCGCTCGTTGCGCTGTTGATTACGGCCTGCTCGACCGTCAGCAATACGCTCGACAGCCTCAATCCCTTCAGTAAATCGGCGCCGAAGGCCAAACCTGCCGAGCTCGTATCCTTCCAGGCTACGGCCGAGCTGTCGACGCTTTGGCAGGCGAATGTCGGTGGCGCAGGCGAGTTTGTCTTCACGCCGGCCGTGGTGGGAAAGAGCGTCTATGCCGCGGCGAAAGATGGCACGCTGGCGCGCTTCGACGAGGGCCGCCTCGTCTGGCGCATCGAGGCCGGACAGCCGCTCTCGGGCGGCGTCGGCGCCGATGGCAAGCTCGTCGTCGTCGGCACGGCGAAGGGCGAGGTGCTCGCCTTCACGGCTACCGACGGCAAGCCGGCTTGGCAGGCGCGCGCAAGCTCAGAAGTGCTCGCCGCGCCGGCCGTGGTCGGTGATCTCGTTGTCGTGCGGAGCAATGACGCGCGCCTCTTCGGCTTCGAGGCCGCCGATGGCCGCCGCCGCTGGGTCTATCAGCGCAGCACGCCGCCCTTGGCGCTGCGATCAAACGTCGGCGTCACGCTGACCGACAAGGCGCTCTATGCGGGCTTTCCCGGTGGCAAGCTCGTCGCCATCGCCTTGCACAACGGTGCGGCGCTTTGGGAAGCCACCGTCGCGCTGCCGCGCGGCGCCACCGAGCTTGAACGCATCGCCGACGTGGCGAGCGAACCCGTCCTCGCCGGCGAACTCGTCTGTGCGGTGGCCTTTCAAGGCCGGGTGGCCTGTTTCGATGCGGCCAACGGCCGGCAGGCCTGGGCGCGCGACGTCTCCTCGGTGGCCGGCCTCGACGTCGGCGAGCGCCACGTCTATGTCAGCGACGACAAGGGCACGCTCCATGCCTTCGACCGCGCGACCGGCGCGAGCCTCTGGAAGCAGGACAAGCTCTTCATGCGCGGCCTGTCGCGTCCGCTGGCGCTCGGTGAGCGTCTCGTCGTTGCCGACGCTCAAGGCTACGTGCATTTATTGGCTGGTGACGATGGCCGTTTCCTCGCGCGCTCGAGCACCGATGGTTCGGCAGTGGCCGCGCCGCCGCGTCCGCTCGGGCCGCAGGCCTTCGTCCTCCAGACCCGCGCGGGCGGGCTCTTTGCCCTGACGGCGCGCTGATGCTGCCCATCCTCGCCATCGTCGGCCGGCCCAACGTCGGCAAATCGACGCTCTTTAATCGCCTCACGAAGTCGCGCGATGCATTGGTTGCCGATCAGCCGGGCTTGACGCGCGATCGCCACTATGGGCATGGCCGGCTGGGGCCGCGGCCTTACATCGTTGTCGATACCGGCGGCTTCGAACCGCAGGCGAAGGAAGGCATTGAGCATGAGATGGCGCGTCAGGCCGAGGCGGCAATCGCCGAGGCCGATGCGCTGCTTTTCGTCGTCGATGCCCGTCAAGGCCTGACACCGCAGGATGAGCTGATCGCCGAACGGCTGCGGCGCCGTGGCCAGCGCCTCTACCTCGTCGTCAATAAGGCCGAAGGCATGAACCGCGACCTCGTCGCGGCGGAGTTCTACGAGCTTGGCTGTGGTCTGCCGCGCGTGATCTCGGCGGCGCATGGCGATGGGGTGCGCGAGCTCATCGAGCGCGTGCTCGCCGACTTTCCCGAGACCGAAGCGGAGGCAGCACCCGCGGCGGCCGAAGCGGGCGGCCCCCGCGTGGCGATCGTCGGCCGGCCCAATGTCGGCAAGAGCACGCTCATCAACGCCCTGCTCGGCGAAGAGCGCATGATCGCCTTCGACCTGCCGGGCACGACGCGCGATGCGATCGCCACGCCCTTCGAGAGGAATGGCAAGCGTTACACGCTGATCGACACGGCAGGGCTGCGCCGCAAAGGGCGCGTCTTCGCCGCGGTCGAAAAGTTCTCGGTGGTGAAGACCTTGCAGGCCATCGAGTCCGCCAATGTCGTCGTGCTCTTGGTCGATGCAAGCCAAGACATCGCCGATCAGGACGCGCACATCGCCGGCTTTTGCTGTGATGCCGGGCGGGCGCTGGTGCTGGCGGTCAATAAGTGGGATGCCGTCGATGCCTACCGCCGCGAGCAGGTCAAGCAGGCCATCCAACGCAAGCTGAATTTCCTCGGCTTTGCGCGCACGCACACCATCTCGGCGCTTAAAGGGCAGGGGCTGGCCGGCCTCATGCAGTCAGTCGACAGGGCCTATGCGGCCGCGATGGCGAAGCTGCCGACGCCGAAGCTCACGCGGGTGTTACAGGAGGCCGTGCAAAAGCAAGCGCCCCCCCGGCATGGCAACGTGCGGCCCAAGCTGCGTTATGCCCATCAAGGCGGCAGCAATCCGCCCGTCATCGTCATCCATGGCAATGCCTTGGAGCACGTGCCGCCGGCTTATCTGCGCTATCTCGAACACGCCTTTCGCGAAGCCTTCCGGCTGCAAGGCACGCCCTTGCGCATCCAGTTGAAGAGCGGCAGGAACCCCTACGTCGACAAGGAGTGAGCATTGCACAACCGACCAAAAGCGAGGATGCTGCACTGGCGCGGCCGCGCCTTAACAGGTCGGCGCTGGCGGGACGGCCCAGCGAGGCTATACTTGAGCAAAACGGTCGAGAAGGAGCAAGCCAATGGCCTACGTCGTGACGGAAAACTGCATCAAGTGCAAATACACCGATTGCGTCGATGTCTGTCCGGTCGATTGTTTCCACGAAGGGCCGAACTTTCTCGTCATCGATCCCGATGAGTGTATCGATTGCACGCTCTGCGTGCCGGAATGCCCGGCCGAGGCGATTTTCGCCGAAGACGACGTGCCCGAGGATCAGCGCGAGTTCATCGCCTTGAACGCCGAGCTCGCCAAGCAATGGCCGGCGATCGTCGAGCGCAAGGCGCCGCTGCCCGATGCCGATGCCTGGCGCGGCAAGCCGGGCAAGCGCGCCTTGCTGGAACGCTAACGAAGAGGAGGGGGACGCGATGCAAGTCAGACAGATTCTCGACATCAAGGGCTCGGTGCTCTACACCATCTCGCCCGACAAAACACTCGCCGAGGCCGTGGCGATCATGAGCGAGCAGGACGTCGGTTCCCTCGTCTGCTTCGAGGGCGGCCGCATGGTCGGCATGCTGACCTTCCGCGAGGTGATGCGCACGCTCAACGAAAAAGGGGCGGCCTGGGGCGAGGTGCCGATCCGCGAGGTGATGGTGAAGAATCCCCGCACCGCCGATCCCTATATGGACGTCGATCAGCTGCGGCGCCTCATGGTCAGCGAGCACATGCGCTACCTGCCCGTGATGGATGGTTACACGCTCTTGGGCGTCATTTCCTTCCACGACGTCGCCAAGGCGGTGCTCGAAGAGCAAAGCTTCGAGAACCGCATGCTGAAGGCCTATATCCGCGACTGGCCGGAGGGCGAGGAGACCGAGCCAACCAAGCCTTGAGGCGAAGGGCGGCCTTAAGGGGCATGCTAGACTGCCAGGCTAGCCTTCTGGAACTACGCGCATGGCCGGTAACCGTTTCGGCACCCTGTTTTCCGTCACCTCCTTTGGCGAATCGCATGGCCCGGCGATCGGCTGCGTCGTCGATGGCTGTCCGCCGGGCCTCGAGCTTTCCGCTGCCGACATCCAGGTCGAGCTGGATCGCAGAAAGCCCGGCACATCGCGCCATGTGACGCAGCGGCGCGAAGCCGACGCAGTCGAGATCCTCTCGGGCGTCTTCGAGGGCAAGACGACCGGTACGCCGATCGCGCTCTTGATCCGCAATGTCGACCAGCGCAGCAAGGACTACGGCAGCCTTGCCCAGACCTTCCGGCCCGGCCATGCCGATTACACCTACTGGCAAAAGTATGGCATCCGCGATCACCGCGGCGGCGGGCGCGCTTCGGCGCGCGAGACGGCGGTGCGCGTCGCAGCCGGCGCGATCGCCAAGAAATGGCTCAGAGAACGCTACGGTATTACCATCCGCGGCTGGATGAGCCAGTTGGGTTCCATCGAGATTCCCTTCGTCGATGCGTCCGAGATCGACCGCAATCCGTTTTTCGCGCCGAATGCCACAGTCGTGCCCGAGCTCGAAGCCTTCATGGATCGGCTGCGCAAGGAGGGCGATTCGGTCGGGGCGAAGATCGAGGTCGTCGCCACCGGCGTGCCGCCGGGCTGGGGCAATCCCGTCTATGACCGCCTCGATGCGCAGATCGCCTATGCGATGATGGGCATCAATGCCGTCAAGGGCGTCGAGATCGGCGCCGGCTTCAAGAGTGTCAGTCAGCGCGGCAGCGAGCATGGCGATGAGCTCACCCCGCAGGGCTTTCTCTCCAACCACGCCGGCGGCATCCTGGGCGGGATTTCCACCGGTCAGGACATCACGGTTTCGCTCGCGATCAAGCCGACCTCGAGCATCCGCCTGCCGCGCCGCTCGATCGATCTTTCCGGCCAGCCGACGACGGTCGTCACCGAAGGCCGCCACGACCCCTGCGTCGGAATTCGCGCCACACCGATCGCGGAAGCGATGCTCGCCTTGGTGCTCATCGATGCCGCGCTTCACCACCGCGCACAATGCGCCGACGTCGTTTGCCCGACGCCGGCCATCCCGGGCCGGGCGGGCTGTTAGAATCGACAAAAACAAGACCTACGAGGAACTCACATGCACGTCGAACACCACGATCTTTACAGCGAATTTCCCGACATGCGCGATGCCATCGACGCGCTCAAGGCCGCCAATGCCTATTTCGCTGGCCTCTTCGCGCGCTACGACCGCCTCACGGGCAAGGTCGAGGATCTCGAAGAGCATGACATGCCGGTCTCCGATTTCACGCTCGAAGACATGAAGAAGGCGCGCGTGAGACTCAAGGACGAGATCTACCAGCTCCTCATCGCCTTCCGCATCGGCCAGCAAAGCAAGGCTTGAACCTTTCGACGACGGGCGCCGCCCCGCATGTGCTGGGGCGGCTCGCTGGCTGGTATTTCTTCTATTTCGCCTTCGTCGGCGCCTTCGCGCCGTATTTCACGCTCTATCTGGCGGCCATCGGCCTCAATGCCTGGGACATCGGCGTCCTGATGTCGGTGCCGCAGGTGATGCGCCTCGTGGCGCCGAATCTGTGGGGGTGGCTCGCCGATCATCTCGGCCGGCGCGCCATCGTCGTCAAGCTCGCGGCACTATGCTCCGCCATCGGCTTCCTGGGCTTCTTCTTCACGCGCGAGTATGCGCCGATGCTCGTCGCCATGGCGCTCGTCTGGTTTTTCTGGAGCGCTGCCTTACCGCTCGTCGAGGCGATGACGCTCGATCAACTCGCCGGCCGCCCCGAACGCTACGGGCGCATCCGCCTGTGGGGTTCGCTTGGCTTCATCGCGAGCGTCTTGGCACTCGGTGCCTTGCTCGATTGGCTGCCCGTCGAGACGGTGCTGTGGGTATGCCTCGCGATCCTCCTTTGTGTGCTCGCGAGCGCATGGCTCTTGCCCGAGACGAAAATCGGCGCGGGCAAGACGGCCGAGCCGCTCGGCGCCATGCTGCGCCGCCCCGAGGTGCTCGCTCTTTTGGCCGCCTGCTTCTTCATGTCGGTGGCGCACGGGCCGCTCTATGTCTTCTTGTCGATCCATCTCGTTGCGCTCGGTTATGGCAAGACGGCCGTCGGCCTTTACTGGACGACCGGCGTCGTCGCCGAGATCCTCGTCTTCCTCCTGATGCCGCGGCTGATGCGGCATCTGTCCTTGCGCCGCATCCTGCTCGCGAGCTTTGGGCTTGCCGCGCTGCGCTTTACGATGATCGGCTGGCTCGCCGCCTCGCCCGGCCTGCTGTTCATTGCCCAACTCATGCATGGCGCGACCTTTGGCGCCTATCATGCGGCTGCCGTGGCGGTACTGACGCGCTGGTTTGCGCCGCACCAGCAGGCGCGCATGCAGGGGCTCTATGGCAGCCTCTCCTTCGGCGCCGGCGGCATGGTCGGCGGGCTCATGAGCGGCCGGGCCTGGGAGAGCCTCGGCGCCGAGCTCACTTACACGCTCGGCGCGGCCTGTGCCTTGATCGGCGGCGTGCTCATCTGGCGCTGGCTGGGCAATGACGAGCGCGCGCGTGTGCCATAATTCCGCTCTTCCGACGGGATACGCGCCATGCCGCAAACGCTTTATGACAAGCTGTGGGAGAGCCATGTCGTCCGCACCGAAGCCGACGGCACGGCCCTCCTGTATATCGACCGCCATCTGATCCACGAGGTGACGAGCCCGCAGGCCTTCGAGGGCTTGAAGCTCGCCGGCCGCAAGCCTTGGCGGGCTTCTTCGATCGTCGCCACCGCCGACCACAACACGCCAACCGACCACTGGGAGCGCGGCATCGAAGACCCGATCTCGCGCGAGCAGGTCGAGACGCTCGATGCCAACATCCGCGAGGTCGGCGCGCTCGCCTATTTCCCGTTCAAGGATGCGCGCCAAGGCATCGTCCATGTCGTCGGCCCCGAAAACGGCGCGACGCTGCCGGGCATGACAGTGGTCTGCGGCGACTCGCATACCTCGACGCATGGGGCGTTTGCCTGCCTCGCCCATGGCATCGGTACTTCGGAAGTCGAGCACGTGCTCGCGACGCAGTGCCTGTTGCAGAAGAAGATGAAGGCGATGCTCGTCAAAGTGGAAGGAGAGGTCGGCCTCGGCGTGACGGCCAAGGACATCATCCTCGCCATCATCGGCAAGATCGGCACCGCGGGCGGCACGGGCTATGCGATCGAGTTCGCCGGCAGTGCGATTCGCGCGCTGTCGATGGAAGGGCGCATGACGGTCTGCAACATGGCCATCGAAGCCGGCGCACGCGTCGGCTTCGTCGCCGTCGATGACAAGACGATCGAGTATCTCAAGGACAAACCGTTTGCGCCCAAGGGCGAGCTGTGGGACAAGGCCGTCGCCTACTGGCGCACGCTCGTCTCGGACCCGGGCGCACATTTCGATGCCGTCGTCGAGCTCGACGCCGCGGCGATCAAACCGCAGGTCACCTGGGGCACCTCGCCCGAGATGGTCACCGACATCGAAGGCGCCGTGCCGGCGCCTGATGATTTCTCCGATCCGGTGAAGCGCGAGAGTGTGGCGCGCGCCTTGCAGTACATGGATTTAAAGCCAGGCACGCGGATCCAGGACATCGCCGTCGATCAGGTCTTCATCGGCAGCTGCACCAATTCGCGCATCGAGGATTTACGCGCCGCGGCGGCGGTCGCCAAGGGGCGCAAAAAGGCGGCCAATGTGCGCCGCGTGCTCGTCGTGCCGGGCTCGGGGCTCGTCAAACGCCAGGCCGAGGCAGAAGGGCTCGACGAAATTTTCAAGGCGGCGGGTTTCGAGTGGCGCGAGCCGGGCTGCTCGATGTGTCTGGCGATGAATGCCGACCGGCTAGAGCCCGGCGAGCGCTGCGCTTCGACCTCCAACCGCAATTTCGAAGGCCGCCAGGGCCCGGGCGGCCGCACCCACCTCGTCAGTCCGGCAATGGCGGCGGCTGCCGCCGTCACCGGTCATTTCACCGACGTGCGCAACCTTCTTTGACGGAGACGATCATGCGACTGCTTCTGCTCATGCTGTCCGCCGCCTTCGCGCTCGCTGCTTGCAATACCGTGCAGGGAATTGGCAAAGACATCAAGAAAGGCGGCGAAGCCTTGGAAAAGGCGGCCAAGTAATGCGCCCGTTCACGATCCATGAGGGGCTCGTCGCGCCGCTCGACCGCGCCAATGTCGATACCGACGCCATCATCCCCAAGCAGTTTTTGAAATCGATCAAGCGCTCAGGGTTTGGCCCCAACGCCTTCGACGAGTGGCGCTATCTCGACCGCGGCGAGCCGGGCATGGACAATTCCAAGCGCCCTTTGAATCCCGACTTCGTGCTCAATCAGCCGCGCTATCAAGGCGCCTCGATCCTCTTGACGCGCGACAACTTCGGCTGCGGCTCCTCGCGCGAACATGCCCCCTGGGCGCTCGAAGACTATGGCTTTCGCGCCCTCATCGCGCCTTCCTTCGCCGACATCTTCTACAACAACTGCTTCAAGAACGGCCTCCTGCCGATCCGGCTGCCGCCGGCCGAAGTCGATGAGCTCTTTGCGCAGACCTATGCGACGCCCGGCTACCGCCTGAAAATCGATCTGGGCGCCCAGACCGTCACGCGTCCCGATGGCAAGGCTTACTCCTTCGAGGTCGATCCTTTCCGCAAGGAATGCCTCATGAATGGCTGGGACGATATTGGCCTCACCTTGCGGCATGCCGAGGCGATCCGCGCCTTCGAGGAAAAGCGCCGCGCCGAACAGCCCTGGCTTTTTGCATAACCAAGGACTTTCCCGATGAAGATTTGCGTATTGCCGGGCGACGGCATCGGCCCGGAAATCACCGCCGAAGCGGTGCGCGTCTTGAAGACGCTCGATCTGAAGCTGGAACTGGAAGAGGGGCTGCTCGGCGGCTGCGCCGTCGATGCGGCTGGCGACCCTTTCCCCGAGGCGACGCAGAAGCTTGCCAAAGAGGCCGACGCGGTGCTCTTGGGCGCCGTCGGCGGGCCCAAGTGGGACAACCATCCGCGCGAGCTGCGCCCGGAGCGAGGCCTGCTGCGGATACGGAAGGACTTGGGGCTCTTTGCCAATCTGCGACCGGCGATCCTCTATCCTGAGCTTGCCAACGCCTCGACCCTGAAGCCCGAAGTCGTCGCGGGGCTCGATATCCTCATCGTGCGCGAGCTCACCGGCGACATCTATTTCGGCACGCCGCGCGGCATCGAGATCAGGCATGGCGAGCGCGTGGGCTTCAACACCATGATCTACAGCGAAAGCGAGATCCGCCGCATCCTCAAGGTCGCTTTCGAGGCGGCGAGAAAGCGCGGCAAGAAAGTCTGCTCGATCGACAAGATGAACGTGCTCGAGACGACGCAGCTGTGGCGTGATGTCGCCAACGAGGTGGCGCGGGACTATCCGGACGTCGAACTCTCCCACATGCTCGTCGATAACGCGGCAATGCAGCTCGTCAAGAATCCGAAGCAGTTCGACGTGATCGTCACCGGCAACATGTTCGGCGACATCCTCTCGGATGAGGCGGCGATGCTCACCGGCTCGATCGGCATGCTGCCTTCGGCCTCGCTCGATGAAAAGAACAAGGGGCTTTATGAACCTTCGCATGGTTCGGCGCCCGACATTGCCGGCAAAGGCATTGCCAATCCGCTCGCGACGATCCTTTCCGCGGCGATGATGCTGCGCTATACGTTCAATCTCGAAGAGGCGGCGCGGCGCATCGAAGGCGCGGTGAAAAAGGTGCTGGCGGCGGGCTATCGCACGGCCGATATCTACGAGCCGGGCATGAAAAAAGTCGGCACGCGGGAAATGGGCGACGCGGTGATAGCGGCGCTGTGATTTGAGCAAAGGAAAACGCGATGAAAAAGGTGGGTCTGATTGGTTGGCGCGGCATGGTCGGCTCGGTGCTGATGGAGCGCATGCGCGCCGAAGGCGATTTCAAGCACTTCGAGCCGGTGTTTTTCACCACCTCGAACGTCGGCGGCGAGGGGCCGGCGGAAGCGGGCGGCGCGAGACTGCTCGATGCCAAGGACGTTGCGGCGCTCAAGCAGATGGACATCATCCTCACCTGCCAGGGCGGCGACTACACCAAGGAAGTCTTCGGCCCCCTGCGCGCTGCTGGCTGGCAAGGCTACTGGATCGACGCGGCTTCCACGCTGCGCATGAACGAGGATGCGATCATCATCCTCGATCCCGTCAATCTCGATGTCATCAAGGCCGGGCTGGCCAAAGGCATCAAGAACTACATCGGCGGCAACTGCACCGTCTCGTTGATGCTGATGGGCCTGGGCGGCCTGTTCCGCGCCGATCTCGTCGAATGGATCTCGGCGATGACCTACCAGGCCGCCTCGGGCGCCGGCGCCCAGAACATGCGCGAACTGCTCGCGCAGATGGGGATGCTCTATGAAGCCGTGAAGTCGGAGCTGGCCGATCCGGCCTCGGCCATTCTCGCCATCGACCGCAAGGTGACCGAGACGATGCGTTCGACGGCGTTTCCGACGCAACATTTTCGCGGCGTGCCGCTCGCCGGCAGCCTCATTCCCTGGATCGACGTGCCCGTCGAGCATGGTCAGTCGAAGGAAGAATGGAAAGGCGGCGCCGAGTGCAACAAGATCCTCGGCAAGCCGCCTTTCCGCAGCCCCGGCAGCATTCCGATCGATGGCATCTGCGTGCGCGTCGGCGCGATGCGCTGCCATTCGCAGGGCCTCACGATCAAGCTCAAGCGGGATGTGCCGCTCGATGAGCTATCCGACATCATCGCCTCGGCGAATGACTGGGTCAAAGTCGTGCCCAACGAGCGCGAGCGCAGCGAACGGGAACTCACCCCTGCGGCCGTTTCCGGCACGCTGACGGTACCGGTCGGCCGGCTGCACAAGCTCGCGATGGGCAATGACTATCTCGGCGCCTTCACCTGCGGGGATCAGCTCTTGTGGGGGGCGGCCGAACCCTTGCGGCGCATGTTGCGCATTTTGCTCGGATGAGACAGAGTGCTTGAGCAAACAAATTGAGGCAAAGGTTGAGCTTGCGTCATTAACCCTATGATGTTATTTTGAATGCCAGATAACATATTCCCCGGCGGGGAGGACTCGTGAATAAACCTCACATATCAGCGCTATTCAAGACATCGCTAGGGATGGCCATGCTCGGTGCGGCCTTTGCGCTTCAGGCCGCTGGACTCGGCAAGCTCTCCGTCTATTCGGCCATCGGTCAGCCGCTCAACGCCGAGATCGCCGTGACCGCCTCGCCCGAGGAGCTTGCATCGCTCAGCGCGCGCTTAGCGCCCCATAGCGCCTTTCTCGAGGCCGGCATCGAGATGGCGCCGGTGCTCACCCAGCTGCAGTTCAAGCTCGACAAGTCCGCGGCCGGCCAGCCGGTGCTGCGCGTGACGACCTCGGCGCCCGTCAACGAGCCTTTCCTGCAATTCCTGCTCGAACTCAACTGGGCCTCGGGGCGGGTGGTGCGCGAATACACCTTCCTGCTCGATCCCCCCGAGATGCTGCAAGTCGCCAAGCCGGTGGCGGCCGCGCCGGCGATGCCTGCCGCCAAACCGGTGAGCCGGCCAGAACCGATGCCGGCTGCGCCTCTCGCCGAGGCACCGCGAGCCCCAGTCGCGAAAGCGGGCGGACAGGAATATCGGGTCAAGGCCGGCGATACGCTCGCCAAGATCGCCCGCGAGCACAAGCCTGAAACGGTGAGTCTCGAGCAGATGCTCGTCGCCCTCTTCGAGGGCAATCGCGATGCCTTTGATGGCCAGAACATGAACCGCCTGCGCGCCGGCAAGATCCTGCGCGTACCGGAGGCGGCCGAGGCGGCTCAGGTCGATGCGGGCCAAGCGCGCCAGATTGTGATCGCCCAGGCGCGCGACTTCAACGCCTACCGGCGGCGGCTCGCCGAGGCGGCCGGGGCGGCCGCGCCC
>JAOAHQ010000006.1 GCA_026415155.1 Rhodocyclaceae bacterium | reverse complement strand
ATGCCATCGCCTGGAAGCTCAATACCCGACCCCGCAAGAGCCTCAACTGGCTTTGCCCTGCCGAACTCTTCATGCCCGAGGCCTTCAACTTCGAACAACACTTTCGTCAATTCGTTGCACTTCGACCTTGAAACCGCCCAGAGAGTAGGCAGTCATAAGGAGTTCGATATCTTGAGGCGCCAGTGTGCGCGCCTGAAGAAGAGCTTGCCAAGCCTCATGAAGCGCCCCGCGCCAAATCTGAATGGCGGCCAGCGATTGCCAAAAAACGGCTTGCGCATGCAATGGCTCGCGATGCACCGCTTCGATCTCGCGAAGAACGCGCAATGCATCGTCCCCTTGCCCGCGATGAAACAGGCAGGCGATGACCAACATGAATGAATCGACATCAAAACGGTTATTGTCGAAAGTCAATGCGGTGTCTTTGGCCAGCGCGAACGCCTCATCGAGCTCTCCGCGATAGAAATGCCCAAATGCACGGAGCCGCAGGCGCTCATGCTCCGGCCAGCCGGCCTCCTCGGCAGCCTCGATCGCCGCCGTGAAACCTTCTGGATGTGTCTGCATCAGCGCCTGCCACGGCGAAAGGATCTCGGTAACCTCCTTGGCAACCCGTAATTGCAGAAGAAATTCGCTAACTGGATCGGGCCCGCTCGGAGAAGATGGCGTAGTGCTTTGTCGCCATCGATGCCAGAGCGCCTGCAGCATGATCAAGCCAGCTCCGCAGAAGCCTGCCATTGCGCCCGCCAGGCGGGCCAGTACTCCTTGGCAAGCGTCTGCAAGACACCCGGCCAATCGCCTGGGCTTTTCTGGCGGATCACCTTGATCGAGGCATACCAGGGATTTTCTTCGCCTGTTAGCCCCCAACGCCACTCGTAACGAAAAGGCAACAGCAGCCACGTCGCCTTGCCGAGTGCTCCCGCAAGGTGAACCGCACTGGTATCGACACTGATGACGAGATCCATCTGCTCGATCAAGGCCGCTGTATCCGCCAGACTCAGCAGCTCTTCGCTGACATCATGGAGATTCTCTGGAAGGTCAGCAGGAATTTCCTTCTGTAACGCGAAGAAGTCGGCGTCCCAGTTCGCTATGACTGCAAAGATTTCCTTCGCTGGCAGGGAACGCAGGCGATCGGTGCGGTGAGTGCGTGAGCCTGACCAGGTCAGCCCGATGGATGGCCGCTCCCTCTGTCGAAGAGCCTTCACGCGCCCCTGCCAATAGGCGGCAGTATCTGGTGGCACCTTCAGATATTTCTCTTCCCGCGCGGGAACGTCATCCACGCGCGTGCGATAGATGTAAGGCAGGCTCATCGAGCCGCACCAGCAATCGAAGCGGCAATCCGGCAATTGCCCATGCCGGCGGGGTAAAAAGATGAGGTCAGGAAAATTGTAGATCAGCAACGGGATGGCTTCTGCTTGGGCCTCGATGAAGATTTCCTCGGCGCCACTATCGACGAGTCGCGGGAAATAGCGCGCCATCATCACCGTATCGCCAAGCCCCTGCTCACAGCTGATCAGAAGGCGCTTACCGCTTAAGAGCTCGCCTTGCCAGCGAGGAAAAGACAACAAGGCCGGGTTGAGATAGCGCCCCGCCTCTTTCATGCGGTAACGGCCTTCATGGACGCGCCAGCCTGTTTCGTAGTCTCCCTGCGCCAGGGCGACGTGCGCCAGCGCCAAAGCCGCTTCGGTGAGATCGTAGCGGCCCTCCGCGATCTCACGCTCGATTTGCTCGAAAGCCGCCATCTCGCCCAGCTCGAAATAGATGCCATAGCCATTGAGGGCGATGATGGGATGGTCGGGTGCGAGCTGCCGGGCGCGGTTCAGAAAATACAGCAGCCGCGCCGAATCGGTCGTGCTTCGGCCGACTAAGATAGCGACATTGAGAAAATCGAGACGGTTTTCGACCTCTGGCGAGCGCTCGTGGAGCGCCTTCACCCGCTGCCAGGCCTCATCAAACGCATTGCATTGAAAAAGACAGAATGCCTCGATGAGCGTCACATCGGCATCCTCGCCCCATTGTCGCTTGAAGTCACGCGCCCTCTCGATCGCCGCAGGATGCTTGCCAGCACACATCTGGGCAAAAATGAACAGTTTTTCGCGCTCGCTTGTCGGCCAACCTGCTTCGGACAGGACGGGCAAAAGGGGATCGAGCGCGGCGGCATCTTGCCGCTTTTCGCACTCGCGCTGCAACCAGTGCTGGACGCTGGCCAAATCGTGCGCCATCACCGCTGCGCGCACCTCGGCGGGCAGTTCGACCGCGCCAAGCTCTGCTGCGGCCAATGGCTCATTTTTCGTCGGACTAGGAGAAGCCAGCCAATGCCATAAACGCTTCAACATGCTTTGGCTCCCGCCCAGCTTGCCAGCTCGGCTTCGAGTTGCGCCAAAGGTTCCGCCCATTGTCCCGGCTTGATTTGCCGCAGCACTCGAACGCTGTCATACCAGGCATTCGCCTCGCCAACGAGCCCCCAGCGCCATTCGTATCGATAAGGCAGCAATAGCCTCGCGCTCTTGCCCAAGGCACCGGCAAGATGAATGGCCGAAGTATCGACGCTGACGACGTAATCCATTTCCGCGATCAGGGCCGCCGTATCGGCAAGCGTCAGCAACTCCTCTCCAAACTCGATCAAGTTCGGGATGTGTCGCGGTGCTGGCGCCGTTTGCAGCGAATAGAAATCTACCTGCGGCCAACGGTCAATCAACGCTGCCATGAGATCGAATGGCACGGACCGTCTCCGGTCGGCGCGATGGCCTGGAAAGCCCGACCAAGCCAAACCGACGCGCAGGGTATCAGGACGGCCCGTTTCGTTGCACCGCTGCGCCCAATATCGCCGTTGTTCGGTCGGAACCTGCAAATATCCAGAGCGTGCCGGTACATGGCGCACCGTTGTGCGCAAACGGTGGGGAAGGCTCATCAAGCCCAACCAAAAGTCAAATGATTCGGTTTCGGCAGAGGTGACGAAGCGACACGATGGAAAATTGGCTTCGAGCAAGCGCTGCGCCGCAGCCGGCACAGCCACGCTCACGGTTCCCCCTAAAGCGATGATTTCAGGAAGATACCGCGCCATCATGACGATATCCCCGAGTCCCTGCTCGGCTTGCAGCAACAGATGGCGGCCCGCGAGGGGTTCGCTCAGCCAGCGTTTGCCAGCAGGCAAAGCCAGCCCGCTTAACCGTCCTTCGATCATCTCATACCGCGCTTCATAGAGACGAAAGCCCTCGGGGTAATAATCCCGCGCCAACTCGACGCAGCCCGCCGCGAAATGCTCTTCGGCTTGCCGTTCTGCAGGCGGCAAGGCACGGTTTAACCGGTCGGCTTCTTCGAGCCAGCCGGCCTCGAAACACAGAGGATAAGCAACGACGAACAGCTTTTCTGCCGCTATAAAGCGTTTGGCTTCCTCATAGACCTTGATCGCAGCGGCCAGATCGCCACTGGCTGCCAGCGTATGCTGGATCGCGTAGGTAAAGAACAGTGGCGCATCCGGGTGGCTCGCGAGACGCGCCGGATCGAGCGTAGCGAGCAGCGCACGACCCTCGTCGTAACGCTGCGCCCGGTAGGCTTCGGCGAGAATCGCAATCGCGAGCTCGGCATCATCCTCGGCTAGGTGCCCGCAGCATACGCGCGCATAGGCCTGCGCACCTTGTCCCAGGGCCAGTTCCCCGTAAGCTGCGAGCTTTTCGATCTCCCGTTTTGGCCAGCCCGCTTTTCGGGCAGCATCGATAAAATTTTCCAGTGGCAAAGCCGAGGGCGCGCGCAAAGCTGCTTGCAAGGTCTGTCGCGCTAAAGAGGCCCGTTCGCCAGGCAATGCCTGGAGAAAAGCAGCGGGTATTGAGCCCGCTCGCTTGCGAACCCAAAGCCCCAAGAGCGCCATTCACTCCTCCAAAAAGAAAGCCACCCGAAGGTGGCTTTCCAAGCTCAAACCAAAATGATCAGCCGCGGCAGGAACCAGGCATCAGACTGGAGGGAGAGCCAGAGCAGACCCAAGTACTGATCGTCCCTGATGTGGTGTCGTATGTAGGCCGCAGCGTGACAGTAACATCACTTATATCGCCCGCGCCACTCACAGTGATCACACCAGTCGCAGTGTCGACTGATCCGCCAGAGACATATTTCGAAGCGCTCGGTGCTGCACAACCAGCCGCCGACAGCGAGCCGACCGACTGGGAGACTTCGGTGATACAGGTGCGCACCGAGCTTGCCGCCAGCACGACCTCCGAGACCTTCGCCTTCTTGGTGTAGTCCTGATAAGCCGGCAGCGCGACGGCGGCCAGAATGCCGATGATCGCGACGACGATCATCAGTTCGATGAGGGTAAAGCCTTGTTGAATCTTGCGCATTTGATCTCTCCTTGGAAAAGCACACAATCGTGCCGCGAACTATTATGCAATCGCTGTGCCCAGCCCTACAAGCCTAAAACACCATGTTCTCTTCTTTTGACACTGCCCCAACCGGTCGGAATGTGACGTTTTTCGTCAGTTCCAGGCCGTCCCGCCAGCGCCGACGATCAAAGCCCCCAAGCATGGCCGGAGGCGATCGCGATCGCCTCATGCTAGGCTTAGTCCAGCGACTGGACTCACCGGAAGTCTGCGTGCTCTGCCCGCTCGCGACGATTTCTTCAGCATTTCCTTTACGTCACGTCGATCTGCGAGGGATCGAGCATGGCTTCGGCGTAGCGCTGCCAGACTTTCTTGCGCATGAATACCTCGAACAGATCGGGGTCGATGTGGCCGTTTTCGGCGAATTTCCTCATGATGTCGAGCGCTTGGGAGAGCTTCATGCCCTGCTTGTAGGGCCGATCGCGCGCGGTGAGCGCTTCGAAGATGTCGGCAATGCCCATCATGCGCGCCTGCAGCGACATTTGCTCGCGCGTGAGCCCCTTTGGATAGCCCTTGCCATCCATGCGCTCGTGGTGGCCGCCGGCGTATTCGGGCACGTTCTTCAAGTGCTTCGGCCAGGGCAGGGCTTCGAGCATCTTGATCGTCGCCACGATGTGGTAGTTGATGATCTCGCGCTCCTTTTGCGTCAAGGTGCCGGCGCGGATGGTGAGGTTCTCGATCTCGTCGGCGGTCAGAAAATCGGCCTCGACGCCGTCGGGGTTGCGCCAGGTGCGCATGGTGCCGATGTCGCGCACGCGCTGCTGGTCTTCCGGGCTCATCGCTTCGCTGCCGATGTTGGCGCGGCGTAGGAAATCGCGTTCTTCGTCGAGCTTGGCAAGCTCCTTCCAGCAGGCATCCCAATGGGCGCGCTCGGCCTGCGGATCGGTCTGCGGGCGCAGTTCGAGGAGCTTGCGCAAGGTGGCGATCTGCGTATCGCGCTTCAGAACCTCGAAGCGCGTGTCGATGAGGCCGATGCGGTCGTAGAGGGTTTGCAGCTTGGTGGCCTTGTCGACGACATGCACGGGCGTAGTGACTTTGCCGCAATCGTGCAGCATGCCGGCGATCTTGAGTTCATACAGATCGGCCTCGCTCATCTTGAAGTCGGCGAGCGGCCCCTCATGCGTCTCATTGACCGCCTCGGCGATCATCAGGGTGAGCTGCGGCACACGCTGGCAATGGCCGCCCGTGTAGGGGGATTTTTCGTCGATCGCCAGGTTGATGAGGTTGATGAAGGATTCGAACAGCACCTCGAGCTGGCTGATGAGCTGGCGGTTGGTGAGCGCGATCGCCGCCTGGGAGGCGAGCGATTCGGCGAGCCGCTGATCAGCGAGCGAAAAGGCGCGCACCGCGCCCGTGTCGGGGTCGAGGGCATTGATGAGCTGCAAGACGCCGATGATCTCGTTCTCGTGGTTCTTCATCGGCACGGTGAGGAAAGACTGCGAACGGTAGCCGGTGCGGGCGTCGAACTTACGCGTGCCCGAGAAATCGAAGCCCTCGGCGGTGTAGGCATCGGCGATATTGACGGTCTTGTCGTTGATCGCGGCGTAGGCGGCCACCATCGTGTTGTTCGGCTCGCCGGTTTCGGTCTTCAAGGGCAGATCCGGAAAGCCGACCGGCTTGCCCGAGGTGCCGCCCAAGGCAATCTTGAGGCTGTCGTTTCTGACGATCTCGAAGCGCAGCGCCGACTTGTCGTCGGTGATGCGGTAGAGCGTGCCGCCATCGGCATGGGTGATGGTCTTCGCCGCGACGAGGATCTTTTCGAGCAGGCGATCGATGTCGCGCTCGGAAGAGAGCGCCGCGCCGATTTCGTTGAGGCGCTCGAGCCGCTGGAAGAGATCGTCGATCGAGTCCATGCCCACCTCCTCGCTATTTGATGCAGACCGCGCGCACCTGCTTCATGTCGGTGATGCCCTGCAGGACCTTTTCCATGCCGTCTTGCTTCAAGGTGCGCATGCCGTCTTCGAGCGCCTGGGCGAGCAACTGGGCGACGCGCGCATGCTCCTGGATGAGCTTTTTCGCGCCTTCGGTGCCGACCATCAGCTCATGCAGGCCAACGCGGCCCTTATAGCCCGTGCCGCCGCAGACCTCGCATTTGACGGGATCGTCCTCCTGGGCGACCTTGGCGCGATAGAGCGTGAATTGCCCCTTTTCGTTGGCGTATTTCTTGACCCACTCCTTGTAGATCGCTTCATAGGCGGCCTTGCCCTCGCGCTTGAAGGTCTCGGTATGCACGAGCTCCTCGCAATACTCGGAAAGGAAATGCTTCATCTCTTCGGGGCTCGGCGTATAGGGTTCCTTGCACTTGGAACAGAGGCGCTTGGCAAGCCGCTGGGCGAGGATGCCCAACAGCGCATCGGCGAAGTTGAAGGGATCCATGCCCATGTCCAAGAGGCGGATGATCGACTCGGGCGCGCTGTTGGTGTGCAAGGTGGCGAAGACGAGGTGGCCAGTGAGCGAGGCCTCGATGCCGATGCCGGTGGTCTCGGCATCGCGCATCTCGCCGACCATGATGATGTCCGGGTCGGCGCGCAGGAAGGCTTTCATGACAGTGGCGAAGTCAAGGCCAGCCTTCTTATTGACCTGCACCTGGCGCAGGCCCTTCTGGGTGATTTCGACTGGATCTTCGGCCGTCCAGATTTTGGTGTCGGGCGTATTGAGGTATTTGAGCACCGAGTGCAGCGTCGTCGTCTTACCGGAGCCCGTCGGGCCGCAGACGAAGAAGAGGCCATAGGGCTTGGAAATACAGGCCTTCAAACGCTCTTCGTTGTGTGGCAAAAGGCCGAGTTTATCGAGCGGGATCGGTTCGCCGGCGGCGAGGATGCGCATCACGACGTCCTCGACGCCGCCCGCAGTCGGCAAGGTGGCAACGCGCAGCTCGATGTCGAGCGGGCCGAATTTCTTGAACTTGATCTTGCCATCTTGCGGCTTCCTTTTTTCCGAAATGTCGAGATCGCACATGATCTTGATGCGCGCGACGATCGCATTGCGGAAGGTGTGCGGAATCTCGATGTATTTTTGCAGCGAGCCGTCCTTGCGGAAGCGGATCAGCACCTTCTCCTTGCCGATGCCAGGCTCGATGTGAATGTCGGAGGCGCCTTGCTGGTAGGCGTCGATGATGATCTTGTTGACGAGCTTGACGAGCTCGTTGTCGGCCGCGGCCGAGACGTCATCGGTGCTCTCGATCTCGCCCTCGCCCTCGTCCATCGCCGAGAGCAGATCGCCGACGTCGGTATCATCGGCAAAGCTGCCGCCGAAGAACTGGTCGACGGTCTGCTTGAATTCGCGCACCGTCGTGACACGGAAGGTGAGCTTGCTCTTCGGGAAGACGTTATTGACGACGCGCGAGCTCTTGACCTGCTCGGGATCCATGCAGAGGATGACGATGCCCTCGGGGCCGTCTTCGATCGGCAGCCAGTGGTTCTGTTCGACATACTCGCGGCGCAGGTTTTTCATCAGCTCGACCGGCTTGATGCGATCGGGCTTATAAGGCTCGTAGGGCACGCCGAAGAACTTGGCGAGCGCCGCGCCGATCGTCGGCACCTTGACGCCGTATTCGGTGATCAGGACTTCCTCGATGTCGACGTTCTTGCGGCGCGCCGACTTGCTGGCAAGCTCCATCTCCTGTGCCGAGACGACGGCATCGAGCACGAGGTAATCGTATTTGGTCTTGATCGCGCGCAAGGGCTTGCTGCGCTGGGCAAAAGCGATTGCGAGCGTCTCGCAGAGGCCCTTGAGCCCCTCTTCCTGCACCTGGGCGAAGGGTACGCCCGCCTTGTTGTTGATGAGCTGGACGACGCCGAGCAATTCGCCCGTCTGGCCATCGACGATCGGCCCGACTAGCATCTGCTTGGTGCGGTAGCCGGTGCGCTTATCCACCTCCTGCAAGAAGCGCAGGTTCGGATTGATGGCCTTGAGCTCCGCCTCGTCATAGACATCGCGGATGTTGACGATCTTCTTCGTCAGCGCGACATTGCCGGCAATGCTCTGATCGGCGATCGGCAGCTTGAGGTCGCGGAAGGAATTGAGACCCGTCTTGACCTTCGAGACGATCGAGGTCTTGTCCTCGCTCACCGCATAGATGGTCAGGCGGTCGGCATTGAACAGCGCGCAAATATCCTGCGACAGTTCGAGCATGATCTCGTCGATGTTCGCCGTCGCGTGGATCTTGTTGGTGACCGCCTGGAGATTCCTAAAAAACGTCAGGCGCGCACCCAGTTCGCCCGTGCCGGCGGGATCAGTGCCACTCCCGCCCGGGGCGCTCGCGATTGCACTCATTTCGTCACTCTCTCCACTGTCCCATGCATCGATTTCAAGCCATTGGCCAAGAGGCTGGCGCGTAAGCCCCGCTGCGAGAGTAAAAACGCCGCCGCCGAACTGCGCCGGCCGCTTTGGCAATAAACGATGTATTCCTGATCGCGCCGCAAAGTCGGCAGCGCGGCGCGCAACTCGTTCAAGGGGATGTTGAGCGCGCCGGGCAGGCCGTCCTGGCGGTATTCGGCCGGAAAGCGCACATCAAGCCAGATTGCGCCGGCCGCCACGCGACGGGCCGCCTCCTCGGCATCGATTTCATGTAAGAGCGGCTCTTGCAAAAGGCGCACGAAATCGGCGCGATCGAGCCGGAGGAGGGTGCCATCGGTGAGCATCGTCACCGTCGCGTTGCGGCGCGCCGCCATGATCAGCGCCTCTTCGCCGAAGGCCTCCCCCGCATCGAGCTCGGCCAGCTCGATGAGCGCGCCGCCGACCTCGCGCGTCACGCGCGCCCGGCCGCGCTCGATCACGTAGTAATAGTCGCCCGGCTCGTGCTGGCGCACGATGACTTCGCCGGCACGCACCGCCTGGCGCCTAAAGCAATGAAGCAGGCTGTCGATGTGCGCCGCCGGCAGATTGGCAAAGACGCCGTGCATCAGACGGCGCGCATCGAAGAGTCCCGGCAAGGCGTGCCAGTCCGCCCCGCTTGCCGGCGGCACGAGCTGATCCCAGGTCACCAGAATGTCGAGCTCGTTCTCATCGAAGAAAACGAGCTCGACATCCGTGATCGCGCGCGCCGCGCAGGGCACAGCACCCTCCCGCACGAGCGGCAGGGCGGCTTCGCCGCAGCCGCCGACGAGCACCTTCATGCTCCCGTCCGGATAATCGAGCTTGAGCTCGCCCTTGACGAGATAGACGATCCGGCGCGGCCAAGGAAAACCCTCGGGCGCTTGGCCGCGCGGACAGCAGACATGGCGGGCGAGGCTGGCGGCCTGCCGGCGCGCCTCCTCGCCGAGCAAAGACACCGGGATCAGGCTTTGTAAAAGCGCGGGCGCGATGGGCGCATTCATAGCTCGAACACCTGGTTGTTTTGCAGCATGCGCGGCCTAAATTCGCCGATGCCGTTTTCGATCTCTTCCATCGTGAGCTCGATCTGGCCCGGCTTCAAATGCGTGATGAAGAGCTCGGGCCGCAGCTGCAGATAGCGCAATTCCTCGACGAGCAGGCTCGGACACAGATGCTGCGAGGTCTCGGCGAGCCGCCGCTCGCGGTTCGAAAAGGCCGTCTCGATGATGAGGATCTCGAGATTGTCGATCGCATTGACGGCCTCCCAGAACGCGCGGCAGGGGCCGGTATCGCCCGAGAAGACGAGGCTTTTCTCTCCCGCATCGAGCTGGTAGGCCACCGCCGGCACGGTATGGCAGGCCGGCAGCGGCACGATGCGCCGCTTTTCGAGCTCGATTTCTTGACCGACGGCGATCGATTCGAAGCGCAACCAGGGCGCATCGGGCGAGGGAATCTCGCCAAAATCCGGCCATACCGCCCAGTTGAAGACGTGGGCGCGCAGAATCTCGATGGTCTCCGGCAGCGCGTGGATGATGAGCGGCCGGTTGCGCATGTCCCCGACCGTATCGATCATGAGCGGCAGGCAGGCGATGTGATCCATGTGGCTATGCGTGAGGAACACATGGTCGATCTGCGAAAGCTCCGCGATCGACAGATCGGCTACTCCCGTGCCGCAATCGATCAGGATGTCGTGGTCGATGAGCATCGAGGTAGTGCGCAAGTGCCGCCCACCGATGCCACCGCTACAGCCGAGGATGCGAACTCTCATCACTTGGTCTCGAACGTGGTCACGCCGTCCCAGTCGGGGCCGGGCGGCTCGGCGCGATAATGGCTGATGCGCCGCAAGTAAAGATCGTAAAGGGCATGCGGCGCCTCGTGCTGCAACGCCGCGAGGAGCGCTTCGGCACGCGGCCAGTCTTGCGCGCGGTAGGCGGCAAGCGCCTCATGCCAGCGCTCAAGGCGCGCGAGCGTTGCCGCATCGACCTCGCCTGCCCGCCCGAGCGGCTCGTAAATGCCGACTGGTTCGGCCTTGCCCTTGACGCGCACGCGGTCGAGCTCGCGCAGCACGAAGTCTTGCCCGAGTTTTTCGCGCGTCCCTTCGCCGAGGATGATCCCCACGCCATACTGCTTGGTGATCCCCTCGAGGCGCGAGCCGAGGTTGACCGCATCGCCCATCACCGTATAGGCCTTGCGCACTGGTGAACCCATGTCGCCGACGGTCATCGGCCCCGTATTGATGCCCACACCAATTTTGAGCGCTGGCCAGCCCTTCGCCTGCAAATCGCGGTTCAAGTCCACGAGCGCCGCATGCATCTCGAGCGCCGTTTGCACCGCATGGCGCGCATGCTCGGGATCGGCGACCGGTGCGCCCCAGAAGGCCATGATCGCATCGCCGATGTATTTGTCGAGCGTGCCGCGATGGCGCCGGATCACCGCCGTCATCGCGCCTAGGTATTCGTTCATCAAGGCGGCGAGCTCTTCAGGCGGCAGGCCCTCGGAGATCGTCGTGAAGCCGCGCACGTCGGAAAAGAGCACTGTGAGTTCCGCCCGCTTGCCGGCCATGCTATAGCCCGCGGGATTCTTGGCCATTTCCTCGACGAGCTCGGGCGGCACATACTGGCCGAAGAGCTCGGCGAACTGCCGCTTCGTGCGCGCCTCGACGAAATAGCCCCAGGACATGTCGAGGGCATAGAGCAGCAAGGCGGTGAGCACGGCGGCGGCGAAGGGCAGCACGAGGCCCGCTTGCCAGAGCGAGAGATTGAGTGCGATGAGCCCTCCCAGCACGGCAAATCCCGCCAGCGTGGTCTTCAGGGGGGAAAGCCGCGGCGCGAGGAAGATCATGACGAGGCCGGCAAGCAGGATCTGCAGGCCATCCACGGCGAGGAGATAGGCTGGCTTGTGCCTGAGCTTGCCATCGAGCATGCCGGCGATCAGGTTGGCATGCACTTCGACGCCGGGATAGGCGGCGGCGACTGGCGTCGCGCGCAAGTCCATGAGGCCGGGCGCTGAAGCGCCGACGAGCACGATGCGATCTTTGAGGAGACCTGGCGCGACGCGGTCGTTGAGCACGTCGGTGACCGAGACGTAGCGGAAACTGCCTGGCGGGCCGCGGTAGGGGATCAGCGTGGCGACATTCTCATCCACCGGAATGGTGAGACGTCCCTGCGGGGTGGCGAGCGCCAGCCACTCGAGGCTGACATCGTCGGCAAAGCCGAGTTCGAGCGGCGGGAAATCATAAAGCGCGCGCAAGACGGCGAGCGAGAGCGCTTCGTAATAGGCGCCCGCGTATTCGGCCAAGAGCGGCACGCGCCGCGAGATGCCGTCGAAATCGACGAGTGGATTGAAGTGTCCCGCGCCAGCGGCGGCCTCCTGCAGCACCGGCAGATTGGCGCCGAAGCTTTGCCAGCGCGTGATGGCGATGGGCCGGCCGGCCAGGGCCTCGGCGGGAAGCGTGGGCGCTGGCAGTACGCCAGCCACTTGCCCGCCTGGGAGATTCGAAAGGTAATAGCCCAGGATCACTTTGCGGCCTTGCAAGGCGGCGGCAAAGCGCGCGTCAAAGTCGAGCCGCGGGCGCAGGCTGCGCCAGACGGTCTGAAAAGCCGCGTCGTGCTTGAGTTCGCGCCGCGCGAGCGCTTCGAGCGTAAAAAGGCCGGAGCTGTCGTCGGCTTCGGCAAAGACGACATCGAAGGCGACGAGCCTTGCGCCGTGGCGATCGAAGAGCTTGTCGATCAGCGTGGCGAGCCGGTCGCGTCCCCACGGCCAGTGGCCCTGCTCGTTGAGCGATTTTTCGTCGATGTCGAGGATGACGATGCGCTCATCGAGGCCGCCGGGCATCGTGAGCCGCAGCCGCGCATCGTAAGCGATCGCATCGAGCCGCTCGATGAACTCGAAGCGCCAGAAATGGCTCGCATGGCCGAGCATGGCCACGAGTAAGGCCAAGCCCAGCAGTGTGCGAGCCAGTGTTTTTTTCACGGCGCGCGCCGCATCAGGCCTTGAGGAAGAATTCCATCTTCACGCCGGCGAGCTCGATGATGTCGTGATCCTTGAGCTCATGCGCCTGGGTGCCGATGGGCTGGCCATTGACGGTCGGGTGCTGCGCCCCTTCGACATGGGTGAGGAAGTAGCCATGCGGGCGGCGCGCGATGACGGCGACCTGCACGCCGGGCTTGCCAAGCGTGGTCAGCGATTTGACGAGCTCGAGCGTCTTGCCGGCGTTGCTCCCATTCAAGACCTGGATCGCCGCAAGCGGCATGGCCGCAGTTGCGGCCGCCGCCGGCGGGACCGGGGCCGTGCCGCCAGCGCCGACTTTCGGGGCCGCGGCGCCACCTGCCGAAGCGGTTCCTGCCGCCGGCGCGCCAGCGGGCGGCATCATCGGCGCGGCAGGCGCAGCCGGACGCGCGGCGGCCGGCTCGGCGGCCTTGCGCATCATGTCGGGCCGCAGCACCATCGTCTTTTCGAAATCGGCCGGCGAGGTCTGTGCCGGCGCATCGTTGATGTATTTGAGCCGGTATTTGCCAAGCTCGATGACGTCGTTGTTCTGCAGGAAATGCTTCTTGATCTGCTGGCCATTGACGAAGGTGCCGTTGGTGCTGTTGAGATCCTCGAGGAAGGAATCGTTGAGGATCGTCACGATCACCGCATGCTCGCCCGAGATGGCCAGATTGTCGATCTGGATGTCATTGTGCGGCTTGCGGCCGATCGTGGTGCGTTCCTTGGTCAAGGGGATTTCCCTGAGCACCAGGTTGTCCATGCTGAGTATGAGCTTAGCCATCTTGAGCACCTTTACGGATTGCGAAGAGTGTTCGAAGCATTGTTTTCAGTCGTTGCCACGCGCCGGCCGTGGCGCGCCGCGCCGGAAACGGCGCCTTGACCTTGACGAGGATCACCGAGACATTGTCGCGGCCGCCATTGTCGTTGGCGAGATCGATAAGCTGCGCCGCCGCAAGCGGCAGGTTCGCCGACAGCGCCGACAATGTCAATGCAATATCCGCTTCCTCGACCATGTCCGTGAGGCCATCCGAACAGAGGAGATACACGTCGCCAGGCTGTACTGCAAATTCGCTCAGTTCTATGTCGACCTCCGGTTCCACTCCCAGCGCGCGCGTCACGATATGGCGATTTTGCGAGTATCGTGCCTCCTGGACTGAAATCATGCCGCTGTCGATCTGTTCCTGCAACAGGGAATGGTCGCGGGTCAGCTGCGCGAGCGCTTCGCCGCGCCAGCGATAAAGGCGCGAATCGCCCACATGGGCGGTGGCGAGCCGGTCGTCGAAGAACTGCGCCGCTACGACGGTCGTCCCCATGCCGGACAAGCGCGCCTCGCGGCTTGCCGCGGCGAGAATCTCGGCATTGGCGCGGGCGATGACGGACTTGAGCGCCTCCTGTGCCCAGGAACGCCCCCCGGCGCCGGGCAGGTGCGGCGCGCGCTCGGCAAAGCGCGCTTCGAGCTCGCTGCCGAGCAAGGCCGTCGTCATGCCGCTGGCGACCTCGCCGGCGTTATAGCCCCCCATGCCGTCGGCGAGCACGGCGAGCCCCAAGCGGGGGTTGGCGAGCACGGCATCTTCGTTGTTCGCTCGCACCCGGCCGGGATCGGTGAGCGCGGCCATTTCGAGCGCAGCGGAGAGATCGGGAGCGGCCACGTCAAGCTCCTTATGAGAGGCTCGCCAGGCAGGCGCGCAGCGCCTCGGCCATCTCGGCGCCACGCTGATAGCGTTGTTGCGGGTCCTTCGCCAGCGCGCGGTCGAGGATGGCCACGACACAGGCGGGCAGATCCGGCACCAGGCTGCGGATGTCGGGAGGCGGCTCGCCGGTGATCTTGAACATCAGTTCGGCGAGCGATTCGCCGACGAAGGGCAGCCGCCCCGAGCAGAGTTGATAAAGCGTCACGCCCAAGGAAAAGAGGTCGGAACGGCCATCGATCTTCTTGCCGGCGAGCTGCTCGGGCGACATGTAGGACGGCGTGCCAAGCACCATGCCGGTCTTGGTCTTCGAGGAATCGGTGATGCGCGCGATGCCGAAATCGGTGACCTTGACCTGGTCGGAAGCCGGCTCATACATGATGTTGGCCGGCTTGATGTCGCGATGGACGACATTGTTGGCATGCGCGTAGTCGAGCGCCTCGGCCACGCGCGCGACGATGTCGAGCACCTTGGGCAGCGGCAGCAGATGGTCGGGCTTGGTGTAGGGCACGAGATCGCCGCCTTGAAGGAATTCCATCGCGATGTAGGCAAGATCGTGCTCTTCGCCCGCATCGTAGACCTGCACGATGGCCGGATGGTTGAGCCGGCCGGCCGTCTCCGCCTCGCGGAAGAAGCGCGCCTTGACCTCGGCGAGCTCCTCGGCGTCGAACTCCTGGGAGAGCGCCAGCGTCTTGATGGCCACCACGCGGTTGATCTTCGGATCGCGCCCTTGATAGACCACGCCCATCGCCCCCTTGCCGAGCTCCTTCTCGACCTGGTAGCGGCCGAGCATCGGCTTTTCGAGCGCGTTGCCCTCGAGGATCAGGGTGCTTGCATTGCCGCGACCGGCGCCCGCGCCGCCGAGGATGACCGTCTCCGCCATTTGTCTTGCGCGCGCGATGCGCTGCGCGAGGTCACGGTAACCGATGTCGTAGTCGGCCATGTAGCGGAACACCGCCTCGGCCTTGTTGAACTGGCGCTTGCGTTCGAAATCGAGCCCGAG
Organism: Rhodocyclaceae bacterium; assembly: GCA_026415155.1. Classification (GTDB taxonomy): domain Bacteria; phylum Pseudomonadota; class Gammaproteobacteria; order Burkholderiales; family Rhodocyclaceae; genus Sulfuricystis. The sequence continues at coordinate 33,615 of JAOAHQ010000006.1, read as the reverse complement.
GTGGTAGAGATTGTCCATCAGGGTATCGTCGAGCGGGCACTTGCGGAACTTGTCGAAGGCGAGATCGAGCTGCCCCTGGCTTTGGAAGGCAAGGGCCAGCATGCGGTTCGATTCGGCCGACTCGGCTTCCGATTTTTCCTTGTGGCGCTCGGTCACCAAAAAGCGCTTGGTCGTCAGAAGCAGGTGGCCGACGAGGAGCAGGCTTACTGGCCCCATGAGCTTGAGCCAAAGTAGTTCGCTCGCCAGCAGCCCAAACTGCGCGCCAAGCAAAAGGACGAGGAGCAGGAAGGTGGAAAGCGCCCCCGCCGCCGCCGACAGGCGCGGTAAGAGCAGGATGAGATAGAGCGCGATGATGAAATAGACCGCGAGCTCCGCCCAGAGGCCCCAAGGCGGTGCGACGACGAAATGTTCCGACAGGAGGCTCGAGACCGTGTGCGCGAGCACCTCGACCGAAGGCAGGGCGGGCGAGACGGGCGTGACGAACTGGCTGCCCACGCCGGCCGCCGTCGCGCCGATCAGCACGATCTTGTCGCGATACTTGGCAAGCGGAATCTTGCCGCTCGCGACATCGTAGAAAGAATCGACCGCAAAGGCCGGCTTGCCCTCGCGGGGCGAGTAATAGAAGGTCAGCATGCGCGTAGCCGCATCCGTCGCGATCTTGAGCCTGCCCAGGCGCACGGATTCTCCGGCGCGCACGCGGATGTCCTCGGGCGCAAGATTGAGGCTGGCCGCGGCGACCAAGAGCGATAAGGAAGGAATCGCCTCGCCGAAGTAATCGAGCACGAGCGCCTCGGCGCGGACGGCGCCATCGACGTCAAAGACCGTATTGAGATGGCCCACGGCAGCGGCCTTGAGGCCGAAGGCATCGACGAGGCCGGCTTCGATGCCGCTCGCCGCCAAAGGCGGGTGCTCCTCGCCGCGGGGGAGCTTGACGGCATGGCGCACGACGAATTCCGGCAGCAGCCGGTCTTGCCGTCCGAGCGGCTCGCCGAGGCGGAAGACGATCGGCAGCGCGACATTGCCGGCCTGCCCGATCGCGGCCGCCAGCCGCCGGTCGCCATCGAGTTTTTCTTCCGCTTCCTTGAGGAGCTGGGCGATCGGGTCGGTAGCCGCCAGCGGCTCAGCGACCGGCAACGGCGCTGGCGCAGCCTCGAAACTCGGCACTGGCGGGACGGCTCCTTTGCCGCCCGCGCCGACTCTGAAGGCCCCCTGCTGCCTAGCGGCTTGGGCAGCCGCCACCTGGGCGGCTCGCTCCGCAGCAGCGGCCGCTTCGGCGGAAAGCCGCGCCTCGTTGAGCTCGATGAGCCGCCGGATGTAGCCTAGCCCCGCATCGCGCTGCGGTTCGGAAAACAGCACCGTCGTGGCGATCACCTTCGCCCCGGCGGCGGCGAGCTTTTCGATCATCTCGGCGAAAACGTCGCGCGGCCAGGGCCAGCGGCCGAGGTTGTCAAGGCTTGGCTTGTCGATGCCGATCACCGCGATGCGCTCGTGCGGTGCGCGCTCGGCCAGTCCCATGCCGAGGTCGTAGGCCTTGCGCTCCAAACCCTGCATAAGCGCGCTGCCGGACAGCGCAAGCATGAGCGCGCTGACCACGAGGCCAACGAACCCATCGCGCTTCCAGAAATCGAGGCTCGCTTTTCTAGCCACCGCGCCTTCGCACCCTTCCTCTCCGCTTAGGACAATCTTCTGTAGAAACAGAATGATGAGCGCCATTCTTGCAGCCCCTCATCAACTCAGTCAATCATTTTTCATGCCGATGGGGCCGCTGCTAACAAAAAAGCGGGCACACGGCCCGCTTTTTTCGATCCGGCGCAAGCGTCTCAGAGCAAGGATTTCATGAGCTTGCCAAGCATGGAGGGATCGCGCGTGATCTTGAAGCCGCATTCTTCCATGATGGCGAGCTTGGCCTCGGCGGTGTCGGCGCCCCCCGAGATCAAGGCGCCGGCATGGCCCATGCGCTTGCCCGGCGGCGCGGTGACGCCGGCGATGAAGCCGACGATCGGTTTCTTCATGTGCTCCTTGCACCAGCGCGCGGCTTCCGCCTCATCCGGCCCGCCGATCTCGCCGATCATGATGACGGCGTCCGTCTCCGGATCGTCGTTGAACATCTTCATCACGTCGAGGTGCTTCAAACCGTTGATCGGATCGCCGCCAATGCCCACCGCCGAGGATTGGCCCAGGCCCAGCTCGGTGAGCTGCGCGACGGCCTCATAGGTCAGCGTGCCGGAGCGCGAGACGACGCCGATGCGGCCTTTCTTGTGGATGTGGCCCGGCATGATGCCGATCTTGATCTCGTCCGGCGTGATGAGGCCGGGGCAGTTGGGGCCGAGGAGCAGCGTCTCCTTGCCGCCTTGCGCGACCTTGCGCTTCATCTTGTTGCGCACGATCAGCATGTCGCGCACCGGGATGCCTTCGGTGATGCAGATGACGAGATCGAGGTCGGCCTCGACCGCCTCCCAGATCGCCTCCGCCGCGCCCGCCGGCGGCACGTAGATCACGGAAACGGTGGCGCCGGTCGCCTCCTTCGCTTCCTTGACCGTGGCGTAGATCGGAATGTCGAAGATCTTCTCGCCGGCCTTCTTGGGATTGACGCCGGCGACGAAGCAGTTTCTGCCATTGGCGTATTCGAGGCACTTCTCGGTGTGGAACTGGCCGGTCTTGCCGGTGATGCCCTGGGTGATGACCTTGGTGTCTTTGTTGATGAGGATCGACATGTTTGGATTCCTTCACTTGACGGCGGCGACGATCTTGGTCGCCGCCTCCGCCATCGTGTCGGCGGAGATGATCGGCAGCCCGGAGTCGGCGAGGATCTGCTTGCCGAGGTCTTCGTTGGTGCCCTTCATGCGCACGACGAGCGGCACGGAAAGATGCACTTCCTTCGCCGCCGTCACGATGCCGGTGGCGATCGTGTCGCAGCGCATGATGCCGCCGAAGATGTTGACGAGGATGCCCTTGACCTTCGGGTTCTTCAGCATGATCTTGAAGGCCGCGGTGACCTTCTCGACCGAGGCCCCGCCGCCGACGTCGAGGAAGTTGGCGGGCTCAGCGCCGAAGAGCTTGATCGTGTCCATCGTCGCCATCGCGAGCCCCGCGCCATTGACGAGGCAGCCGATGTTGCCCTCGAGCGAGATGTAGGCGAGATCGTACTTGGAGGCCTCGATCTCGTCCGGGTCCTCTTCGTCCAGATCGCGCATCGCGACGATCTCGGGCTGGCGGAAAAGAGCGTTGTCATCGAAGTTGAACTTCGCGTCGAGCGCCTTGATGCTGCCATCGCCCTCGAGGATCAGCGGGTTGATCTCGGCCAGGGAGGCATCGGTTTCCATGTAGCAGGTGTAGAGCTTCTTGAAGGTGTCGACGGCCTGCGGGATCGAGCCTTCCGGCACGCCAATGCCGCGGGCGAGTTCCAGCGCCTGCGCATCTGAAATGCCGTCGAGCGGGTCGATGAACACCTTGATGATCTTCTCGGGCGTCTTGGCCGCCACTTCCTCGATGTCCATGCCGCCCTCGCTCGATGCCATCATCGCGACCTTTTGCGTCGCGCGGTCGGTCAAGCAGGCGACGTAGTACTCCTTGCGGATATCCGAGCCTTCCTCGATGAGAAGCCTTCTCACGATGCGCCCTTGCGGGCCGGTCTGGTGCGTGACGAGGCGCATGCCGAGGATGCTTGAAGCGTGCTGGCGCACTTCGTCGAGGGACCTTGCGAGCTTGACGCCGCCGCCCTTGCCGCGGCCGCCGGCGTGGATCTGGGCCTTGACGACCCAGAGCTTGCCGCCCAAGGTTTCTGCCGCCTTGACGGCCTCATCGACGGAAAAACAGGGGATGCCGCGCGGGGTCGCCACGCCGAACTTCCTCAGGATTTCCTTGCCCTGATACTCGTGGATCTTCATGGATCTTCCTTGCCTGGGGTTGTCTCGAATGCCGCGCGCATCCTGACGCCGCGCGGAGCGCGGATAATATCACGTTATGAGCAGCTTACTTTTACTAATCCGCACTCTTTCGCCCCTCAATCGACGACCCAGTCGATCGAGGATGGCGGCAAGAAGTGCCGCTGCACTTGGGCGAAATAGAAGCGATTGGCGACGAAGGCGGCATCGATCATGCCGCAGCTCGCGGCTGGATTCGCGCCACTTGCATGAAAGTCGGCAAAGCCGGCCGGCTGGTTGATCAGCGTTGTGCCGGTGAGATTGAAGGAAAGCGCCACGCCGGCGCGCAGGGCCACCTCCTCGGCAAGCTGCTCGACGTGCGAGCGGGTCGTATGGACGAGGAAATTGAGCGCGCCCTGCTCGCGCATCGTCGTCTCGGCAAGCGCCAGACTCTCGGCGGTGTGTGCTGTCGAGACGACGACGGCGATCGGGCCGAAGCGCTCCTCCATGTAAAGGCTCTGCTGGTCGGCCTGGGCATGGAACAGCAGCGGCGTATGCACGCGGGCCGCCGGCCACTGCGGGTGGATGATCTTTTCCGAGTCGCGCAGGATGTCGGCCGCGACCTCGGCAAGATCACGCGTGGCCTGGAGGCGCGCCACGGTCGCCGGCGACTGGATCGCGCCGAGCACCTCGACGGCGCGCGCCGGCTCTTCGAGGAACTTGCCGAGCGCAAAGGCCAAATCGCGCCCGAATTGCGCGTCGCTGACGAGGCCATCGGGGGTAGGCACGCCCTCGCGGCTGACGAAGATGACGCGCGGCGTCGTGCGCAGCTGGCCGGAATTGAGGCAGAGCGAGAGCACGAGGTTCTTGAGGAGCGCGCCGTAATCGTAGGTCGAATCGACGAGCACGCAATTGACGCCGCCGGTTTCGACGAAGAGGCGCGCCTGGTGCGCGTGATCGACGAGCCAGCGGCCGAAATCGGGCGCGCCGGCATAGTCGATGAGGCGGATTTCTGGATGCACGGCGACTTCGCGCACCACGGCGGCATCGTCGGGATCGGCGACGAGCAGGCTCACGAGGTCGGGCGAAAATCCCGCTTCCTTGAGTGTCTGGCGCGCCGTGGCGACGGTGAGGGCAAGCGGCAGGATCGCCGTCGGATGCGGCTTGACGATGACCGGATTGCCACAGGCAAGGCTCGCGAAGAGCGCAGGGTAGGCGTTCCAGGTCGGCTGTGTCGCGCTGCCGATGATGAGCGAGAGCCCCAGCGGCGCGACGAGGAAGCGCTTTTCAAGCCGCTGGCTCTCATTGCGCTGCCATTCGGACTGCGGCGGGATCTTCGCCATCTCCCGATATGCCCAGGCGAGCGCTTCGAGTCCGCGCGATTGCGCCTGCGGCCCGCCCGTCAGGAAGGCGAAGAGCAGGCTCTCGCCGGTCGTGTGCATCAGCGCATAGGCCATCTCGGCGCTGCGGGCATTCAGTCGCGCGAGAATTTCGAGGCAGACGCCGACCCGCGTCTCGCTGCCTGCACGCACCCAGGGCAGCATCGCCGCCTTGGCCGCCGCGATGAGCCCCGTGGGACTACAGCGCGGATAGGAGACATTGAGCGGCAGGCCATAGGGCGACACTTCACTGCCGCAGCGGCCGATGAGCGCCGGCTGGTCGAGATAGAACTGGGCATCCCGGTAAGCCTCGAACGCCTTCAAGCCCTCGTCCAGCGCCATCTCGCCATAAGCGCGCGGGCTTTCGGCAAAGGGCAGCCAATGCGTGCGCGTAGCGATGGCGGCAAGCGCTTCGTCGAGCAAGGCGCGGTGTTTGTCGAACCAGGGATGCGGCATGGCAGGCTCCGGGGCCGTGATAAAGTTCTCGCTCTTGCCATTCTATTGTTCGACCAAAAAATTGCATGGCCGAAAAAAGCCGGCACGGAGGGAGGCACCATGATGAACCGAGATCGCGCGTTCGACGCCATCGAACTCGCCAGCCGCGACGAAATCGTCGCCTTGCAGACCGAACGTCTGCGTTGGACGCTTGAGCACGCCTACACCAACATTCCCTATCTGCGCGCCAAGTTCGACGCGGCGGGCGTCAATCCCGCCGACTTCAAGGAGCTTTCCGATCTCGCGAAATTTCCCTTCACGACCAAGCAGGATTTGCGCGACACCTATCCCTTCGGCATGTTCGCCGTGCCGGAGCACAAAGTCGTGCGCATCCACGCTTCTTCGGGCACGACGGGCAAGCCGACCGTGGTCGGCTATACGCAAAAGGACATCGACACCTGGGCGCATCTGATGGCGCGCTCGATCTACGCCGCCGGCGGCCGGCCCGGCCACAAGGTGCATATTTCCTATGGCTATGGCCTGTTTACCGGCGGCTTGGGGGCGCACTATGGTGCCGAGCGCCTGGGTTGCACGGTCATCCCCTTCGGCGGCGGCCAGACCGAGCGCCAGGTGCAGCTCATCCAGGACTTCAAGCCCGACATCATCATGGTGACGCCTTCCTACATGCTGGCGATCGCCGACGAGTTCGACCGCCAGGGGCTCAATCCCGCCGAGTGCGCGCTCAAGATTGGCATCCACGGCGCCGAACCCTGGACGCAACAGATGCGCGAGGAAATCGAAAAACGCTTTGCCATCGACGCCATCGACATCTATGGCCTCTCAGAAGTCATGGGCCCCGGCGTGGCCCAGGAATGCATCGAGTCGAAGGATGGCCCGGTGATCTGGGAAGACCACTTCTATCCGGAAATCATCGATCCGAACACGGGAGAAGTGCTGCCCGATGGCGAGCTCGGCGAGCTCGTATTCACATCGCTCACCAAGGAAGCGCTGCCGGTCATCCGCTACCGCACGCGCGATCTGACGCGCCTGCTGCCGCCGACGGCGAGAAGCTTCCGCCGCATCGCCAAGATCACCGGCCGCTCCGACGACATGCTGATCATCCGCGGCGTGAATGTCTTCCCGAGTCAGATCGAGGAACTGATCCTCAAGCAGCCGAAGCTCTCGCCGCACTACCAGCTCGAAGTGAGCCGCGAGGGACACCTCGATTCGCTCACCGTCCATGTCGAGATCAAGCCCGAATTCGCCACCGCGACGGCCGCCGAGAAGGAATTCATCGCCCACGATCTGCAACACCACATCAAGTCCTACGTGGGCATCTCGACGAAGGTCGAAATCAAGGCCGTCGGCGCCATCGAGCGCTCGATCGGCAAAGCCAAGCGTGTCATCGACACGCGGCCGAAATGAAAATCGGCGCTGGCGGGACGGCAAAGGCATTCGATGGCTTGCCCTGGGCGGTGCGATGGGCTAGCATGAACAGACCTGTTCAACAGGGATGTCTGTGATGATCACCATCGGAATTAACGAAGCCAAATCCAGCCTCGGCCAGCTGGTGCAAAGCGCGGCTGCGGGCGAAGTGGTCGTGCTGACCCGGCGCGGCAAGCCGGTCGCGGAGCTTCGCGCCCCGCCGGCAGAGATCGGGCAGGAAAGTGCTGCGCAGGCGATCGAGGCGCTGCGCAAGTTCCGTCGCACCAATCGCGTCGGGGCGTTCGATATCGCCGAACTGGTGGCCGAAGGCCGGCGTGGATGATCGCAGCAGGCGTTTTCGTCGTCGATTGCTCGGTCGCGATCGGCTGGCTGTTCGACGAGCAGGCTGACGATTACACCGAGGCGGCCTTGCAGGCGCTGACGCTTTCGTTCGCCGTGGCGCCGCGCTGGTGGGGCATCGAAATCCTCAACGTGCTGCTGGCGCTGGAACGTCGCGGACGACTCACCTCGGGCAAGGCCGTAGAGGCACTGCGTCTCTTGCTGCACTTGCCGATCCGTCTGCATGACTCCCTCTCGTCGGTCTTCGAATTGCATGCCTTGGCCAACCGGCACACGCTGACCAGCTACGACGCCTTGTATCTGGATGCGGCGCTGGCCACGGGCCTGCCGCTCGCCACACGGGACAAAGCCTTGCAGCAGGCTGCACACGAGAGCGGCATGGGTGTCTGGATGGGCTGACGTGGACAAAATCCTGACGCCTCGCCTGCGCCACGGACGACACGCGGCCGAAATGAAGGTCGGTGCGGGCAAGATGACAAGGCTTGCCCTTTGCCCCGGCATGAATTACATTAGTTGCCATCATGTAATTCAAAGGAGAGCCGCCATGCGCAGCACCCTGACACAACGTGGACAAACGGTCGTCCCGGCAGCGATCCGCAAACACTTCAAGCTCTCGCCGGCCGACTGCTTGGAATGGGTCATCGAGGGTGATTCCCTGCGCGTGAGCCCCGTACGCGCCGATCCGATCGCCGCCTTTCGCGGCCGCGGCAAGGGTGGATCGACGGCTCGCCTGCTCGCCGAGCGCCGTGCCGATCGTGGCACGGAATGAAGCGCTGGCTGCTCGACACCTCCGCCCTGCTCGCCTTGCGCGACGACGAAGCCGGCGCGGATGAAGTCGCAGATTTACTCGGTCAAGCCCGCGCCGGCCAGGCGCGCTGCTTTGGCTGTTTCATCACCCTGATGGAAGTGTTCTACCGCGTCTGGAAGGACGAGGGTGAAGCCGCCGGTCGGCTTGCGCATGCGCAATGCCTGGCCCTGCCCATCGAGTGGCTGCACGAAACGCCTGAACTCCTAGCCGCTGCGGCGCGCTTCAAGGCCACTCAAACGCTTTCTCTGGCCGATGCCTGGATCGCGGCGGCAGCCGAACTCAAGGCGGCCACGCTCGTGCATAAGGACCCAGAATTCGAGCCCCTGCCGCTACCGCAATGGCGGCTGCCCTATAAGAGCTGATGATGAGCCCTCCCGACATCACCCGCGCCAGTCGCGACGAGATCAGCGCATTGCAGCTAGCGCGCTTGAAGACGACGCTTAAGCGCGCCTATGAGCGCGTGCCGCACTACCGAGCCAAGTTCGATGCAGCCGGCGTGCATCCGGACGATTTGAAATCGCTCGAGGATCTCGCCAAGTTCCCCTTCACGACGAAAGAAGACCTGCGCCAAACCTATCCTTTCGGCATGTTCGCCGAGCCGCTCGAGGATATCGTGCGCCTGCATGCCTCCTCGGGCACCACGGGGAAACCGACCGTCGTCGCCTATACGCAGCGCGACATCGACCCCTGGGCCGAGCTCATGGCCCGCTCGATCGCCGCCGCCGGCGGCACGAAGCGCGACATCATCCACATCACGCACGGCTATGGCCTCTTCACGGGGGGCTTGGGCGTCCATTACGGCGCCGAGCGCTTGGGCTGCACCGTGGTGCCGATCTCCGGTGGGCAAACCGAGCGCCAGGTGCAATTGATCCGCGACTTTGGCGCGACGATGATCGTCGGCACGCCCTCCTATGTGCTCAATATCGTCGACGAATTCGAGCGCCAGGGGCTGGATCCCCGAGAATGCACCCTGCAGCGCGGCCTCTTCGGCGCCGAGCCCTGGGGCGAAGAGATGCGTCAAGAGCTCGAAGCGCGCTTGGGCATCATTGCCATGGACCTCTATGGCCTCTCCGAGCTCATTGGCCCGGGCGTGGCCGTCGAATGCATCGAATCGCGCGACGGGCCGACGATCTGGGAAGACCACTTCTATCCCGAGGTCATCGACCCGGAGACCGGCCGGGTGCTGCCCGAGGGCGAGCCCGGCGAGCTCGTATTCACATCGCTCACCAAGGAAGCGCTGCCGATGGTGCGCTACCGCACGCGCGATCTGACGCGCCTCTTGCCGCCGACGGCGAGAAGCTTCCGCCGCATCGGCAAGATCACCGGCCGCTCCGACGACATGCTGATCATCCGCGGCGTCAATGTCTTCCCCTCCCAGATCGAGGAGCTAATCCTCAAGACGCCGCGGCTTTCGCCCCACTATCAGCTCGAAGTCTCGCGGCGCGGCCACCTCGACGAGCTGACGGTCAAGGTGGAATTGAAGCCCGAATTCGCCGCCGCCCCCGAAGAAGTGCGCCAGGCCGCCGCCTGGGAGCTTAAGCATCACATCAAGTCGCTGATCGGCATCACGACGAAGATCGAGGTGCAGGATGTCGGCAGCATCGCGCGCTCGGAGGGGAAAGCGAAGCGCATCGTCGATCTGAGGAAGTCATGAAACCGCATCACTGGCCCTGGACCTTCGTTTTCTTCAGCTTGGCCGGCACGCTCTGCCTTGTGGCGGGGCTAGCCTCGTTCGCCGGACTCTTCGATGACGTCCATCCGCTCCTTGCCGATCCCATGGCCGGCATCGGCCTCGTCGTCTCGGCGATCGCCTGTTATCTGACCGGCGCCTTCCCGCTCGTGCTGCGGCGGCTTGCCGAACGCGAAGGCGCTTGAAGCCGCCGATGGCCGCCGACCACTTCTCGCGCCAGGCCTCCGCATACGCGAAATACCGCCCAAGTTATCCGGAAGCCCTGTTCTCCTGGCTGGCTAGCCTTGTGCCCAGTCACGAGCTCGCCTGGGACGTCGGCTGCGGTAACGGTCAAGCCTCTGTGCCGCTCGCGGCGCATTTCAAGCAGGTCCTCGCCACCGATCTCTCGGTGGCGCAAATCAGCGCGGCGCGGCCGCATCCGCGCATCCATTACCGTGCCGCGCCATGCCATGAGAGCGGCTTGCCGGACGCGAGCTGCGATCTCGTCACCGTTGCGCAAGCGATCCACTGGTTCGACTTCGACGCCTTCTATGCCGAGGTGCGCCGCGTCCTGAAGCCAGGCGGGCTCATCGCCGCCTGGACCTATCAGCTCTTGCGCGGCGAGCCGGCGATCGATGCCACGATCGCGCGCTTCTACGCCGAGACGCTCTCGCCCTGGTGGCCGCCCGAGCGGCGCTGGGTCGAAGCGGGCTATGCCGGCATGCCCTTCCCCTTCGCCGTCCTGCCCGCGCCGAGCTTCGAAATCCGCGTCCATTGGACGCTCGCGGACTTGGTGAATTACATCGGCACCTGGTCGGCCGTCCAGCGCTGCCTCAAAGAGACGGGCCGCGATCCGACGCTCGAACTGCTCGAACGCTTACGACCTGTGTGGGGCGAGCCGGCGAGGCGACGCGAAATCGTCTGGCCGATTGCGCTCGTCGCCGGACGCCTCATGCAAGCGGGTTAAGGCGCCCAATCCCCCCGTATTCGCGGCTTCGCTAGCGCCATCGCCCGGCACAATGCGTGGCATCGGGTTTTCTCTCCTCCGCTGCGCAACGCCTTGGATTACTGCATCCGCCTCGTCAGAAGCCTCCTTTTGGCCTGTGTGCTCGCCACAGGCTCCTTCGCCGTCCTCGCCGAGACATCTCACGCGGCCAAGGTGAGCATCAGCCACGACAGGCCGTTTGAGAGCGACGAGACCTTGCGGCAATGGTTCCAGGAGCAGGATCGCCTGCTCGATGACATTCTGCTGCGCTTATCGCGCATCGAAAACCTCGTACGCGACATTTTCCGCCTCATCGAGCGCTTGCCCGATGTTGCGGCGTCGACGCGTCAGACGGCACCGACAGCACCGCCTGCCGCGCCGATCGTCATCGCCCCGCCCCCGGCCCGCCCGAGCGGGGTATGGGGATTTTTCGACCAGTGGGGCGCTCTTCTCGCAGCGGCGGGCCTTCTGTTGCTGCTCCTGTTGATGGCGCTGCGCCGACGGGTCGCGAGCGGCGCGGCCACCGCCGCGACGCCGCCAGCGCAGGCCGTCTTGCCAGCGCCGAGTTTCAAGCAGTCTGCGCCGCCCGCAGCTCGCGCCGCGGCCACATCGCCACCCCCCCAAACCACGCTGCAGGAGACAGCGGCTCCTTCTCCCGCGCGTCCCACGGCGGCGACACCTGCTCAGCCCGCCCCAAGCGCTGCGCCTCAGCCTCAACCGCCCTCACCCGCCCCTGAAGACTCTGACGAAGCCGCCGAGCAGGCCTTGGAGCTTGCCGAAATCATGCTCTCGATGGGGCTCGGTCATGGCGCGGCGCAGACGCTGATCGAGCAGATCCGCAAGGAGCCGAAACAGGCCTTGCGTCACTGGCTCAAGCTCTTGGAGATTTACCGCAAGAACGGCCAGCAGGAGGAGTTCCAGCGCTGCGCCGAGGAACTGCGCCAGCATTTCAACGTGCAGCCCGAGGACTGGGAACCGCGCCCCGAGGCCCAGCGCAGCATCGCCGACTACCCGCACATCGCCGCCCGCCTCACGGAACTGTGGGGCAAGCCCGGCTGCCTCGCCTATCTGCAGAATCTGCTCGGCGACAACCGCGGCGGCACGCGCACGGGCTTTCCGCAATCGGCGGCCGAAGAGCTCTTGCTGCTCTCCGCCATGATCAAGAGCGGCGACATCCCCGGCTAGGCTGGATTATCGATCTCGACGAACTCGCATTCGAGGCCGCAGTGCGCGGCCAGATGCTCGCCAAGCGCCATGACGCCAAAGCGCTCGGTGGCATGGTGTCCCGCGGCAAGATAGGGCACGCCGGATTCGCGTGAGAGATGCACCGTCGGCTCCGAAATCTCGCCGCTCATGAAGAGCTCGGCGCCTGCCGCGATCGCCGCTTCGAAATAGCCTTGCGCGCCGCCCGAGCACCAGGCGATCTTGCTCACCAGGCGCTCCTCGTCGCCGACGAGGAGCGGCGCTCTGCCCAGCACGGCGCCGACCTGCGCCGCGATCTCGCGCGCCGGCAACGGCGATGATGGTGTGCCGAGAAAGCCGATCTCCTGTTCGGCAAAGCGCCCCGTCACCGTCCAGCCAAGGCGCTTCGCAAGCTGCGCATTGTTACCGAATTCCGCATGGGCATCGAGCGGCAGATGGTAAGCGATCAGGTTGATCTCGTGCGCAAGAAGCGCCTGCAAGCGACGCTTGCGATAACCGATGACGCGGCCATCCTCGTTCTTCCAGAACCAGCCATGATGGACGAGGATGGCATCGGCCTCGCGGGCGATTGCGGCCTCGATCAAGGCAAGGCTTGCCGTAACCCCGCAGACGATGCGCCGCAGCTCGGCGCGTCCTTCCACTTGCAGGCCATTTGGGCAATAATCGCGATAGCGCGCCGGCTCCAGCAGGCCCTCTAGATAAGCGAGCAGCTCCTCACGCCGCATCATCCATCTCCCAGCTTTCCTTTCATGCAGCGATTGTGGCTCATTTTCGCCCAGGCCGTCACGGTGACGGTGGCGGTGCTCTTCACCTTGCAGACGCTCAAACCCGAGTGGCTCGCCAGTCGCTTCCCCCATAGCGGCAAAACGACCGTCGTCACCGTCCAGGAGGCCGCCCCGGTGCGCGAGGCGCGCAAGGTGGCGAGCTTCGCCGATGCGGCGCAGGCCGCGCTGCCGGCCGTCGTGCATATCTACACGACGCAGGAGGTGCGCCGCCATCCCTTCATCAACGACCCGCTGTTCCGCCACTTCTTCGGCGACCGCTTCGGGCCGGACATGCAGCGCCAGTCCGGCCTGGGCAGCGGCGTGATCGTCTCCGCCGACGGTCTCGTGCTCACCAACAATCACGTCATCGAATCGGCCGAGTCGATCGAGGTCGCCCTGCAAGACGGCCGCAAGACCAAGGCGCGCGTCGTCGGGGCCGATCCCGAAACGGATCTTGCCGTACTGAAGCTTGCCGAGGCGAGCCGGCTCGTGCCGATCACCTTTGCCGAAGCCGATTCGCTCAAGGTCGGCGATGTCGTGCTCGCAATCGGCAATCCGTTCGGCGTCGGCCAGACCGTGACCTCGGGCATCGTCTCGGCGCTCGGCCGCTCGCACCTGGGCATCAACACCTTCGAAAACTTCATCCAGACCGACGCCGCAATCAATCCCGGCAACTCGGGCGGCGCGCTCGTCGACAGCCAAGGCCGGCTCGTCGGCATCAACACGGCGATCTACTCGCAAAGCGGCGGCTACATGGGCATCGGCTTCGCGATCCCCGTCTCGCTCGCCAAAAGCGTCATGGAAGAGATCATCAAGACCGGCACGGTGACGCGCGGCTGGATCGGCGTCGAGGTGCAGGACTTGACGCCGGAACTCGCGGAATCCTTTGGCCTTTCCTCGGAGCAAGGTGCGCTGATCGCCGGCGTGATGCGCGGCAGCCCCGCCGACCGCGCCGGCATCCGCCCTGGCGATGTGCTGCTTTCCATCGACGGCCAGTCGGTCAAGGATGCACAGAAGATGCTCGAACTGATCGCCGCGCTCACACCAGGCGTGCAGGCGCGCTTTGGCCTTTCCCGCGAAGGCAAGCGCATCGAACTTTCCGTGACGATTGGCCGGCGGCCCAAGCCGGCGCGCTGATCCGGGGCCGAGTTCAGGGTCGCTCGCGGTTGGCGGCCGACTCGGCCTCGGCGCGATCGAGTTCGGCTTCCATCTCGGCCTCGGTAAGCGGTCGGTAGTCGCCATCCTCGGCGCGTTCGGCCTTACCGATCAAGCGCGCCATGACGATGCCGAACTCATAGAGGAGCCACATCGGCACGGCGAGCATGAATTGCGAAAGCACGTCGGGCGGCGTGAAGATCGCGCCGACGACGAAGGCGCCGACGATCACATAGGGACGGATTTCCTTGAGCTTGTCGATGCTCACCAGCCCGACCCGCACCAGCACGATGACGACCACGGGCACTTCGAAGGTGACGCCGAAGGCGAGGAAGGTCGACAGCACGAAGGAAAGATACTTGTCGATGTCGGTCATCACCGCCACGCCTTCGGGGGCGAAGGCGTTGATGAAGGCAAAGACGGTCGGGAAGACGATGAAATAGGCAAAGCCCATGCCGACGAAGAAGAGCACGACGCTGGCGATGAGAAGCGGCAGGGCAAGCTTCTTCTCGTGGGCATAAAGTCCAGGCGCGACGAAGGCCCAGGCCTGATAGAGCACGTAGGGCAGCGCGATCAGGAAGGCGACCATCATCGTCACCTTCATCGGCACGAAGAAGGCGCCGGCGACATCGGTGGCGATCATGTGGCCGCCCTCGGGCAGTGCGGCGAGCATCGGCGCCGCAAGCAGCGTGTAGATGTCGCGCGCCCAATGGACGAGCGCGAGAAAGACGAGGCCGACGGCGACGAGCGCGCGGATGAGCCGGTCGCGCAGCTCGATGAGATGCGAGATGAAGCTTTCTTGTCCCTCTTCCATCAGGCGGCCGGCGGCGAATTCGGGGAAGCAGACGGCGGGTTCGCAGGAGGCGGCTCGCCTTGCTTGTCGGCGGCAGCCGCGAGGATCGACTGATTGAGCTCGGCTTCGACGGTCTTCATCTGCTCATTGACCTGCCGCTCGACATCGCGCGCCTGCTCGGCGATCTGCGCCTGCAGTTTTTTCAGCTCCTCGAGCTGCATCTCGCGGTGGATGTCGGCCTTGACGTCGGCGACATAGCGTTGCAGGCGGCCCAATAGATGGCCCAGCGTGCGCGCCACCTTGGGCATGCGCTCGGGGCCGATGACGATGAGACCCACCAGGGCGATGACGACGAGCTCGGAAAAACCGATGTCGAACACGACGGCAATCCGTAGGCCGGATCGTCAGCCCTTGGCCTGCTCCTTGCGCGCCTCGCCCTCGATGGTCGTGCCGGCCTGCTGCTCGACCTGCTTGGGCGCTTCCGTCGTGGCCGTCCCTTCCTTCATGCCTTCCTTGAAGCCCTTGACCGCGCTGCCGAGGTCCTGGCCGATGTTGCGCAGCTTCTTGGTGCCGAACACCAGCATGACGATGACCAGCACGACGAGCCAGTGCCAGATGCTCCAGGTTCCCATCACGAATCTCCTCGGAATTTATTGGCGCGGCAACATGGGGCCCAAGGGTTCAGGCCCGCCGACGACATGGACGTGGAGATGATACACCTCCTGGCGGCCGATCCGGCCGGTATTGACCAGGGTGCGAAAACCGTCAGCAAGCCCCTGGCTTCGCGCGAGCTCGCCGATTTTCGCGAACAGCCTGCCCAACAGCGGCGCATCCTCGGGCGTGACGTCAGCCAGCGAGGCGATGTGCCGCTTCGGGATCACCATGAAATGCACGGGCGCTTGCGGATGGATGTCGTGAAAGGCGAGGAGCTCCTCGTCCTCATAGACCTTGCGGCTTGGAATCTCGCCGCGCACGATCTTGCAGAAGATGCACTCTTGGCTCATGTCAAGTCTCCCGGCTGCGTTTTTCATCGATGCCCGAAATGCCTTCGCGGCGACGGAATTCGGCCAGCACATCATCGACGCCGATACCGAAGTGCGTCAGGAGCACCATGCTGTGAAACCACAGATCACAGGTCTCGCGCACGAGGTGCAGGCGGTCGCCGTCCTTGGCCGCCATGATCGTTTCGGCGGCCTCTTCGGCGATCTTCTTGCAGATCGCGTCGCTACCCTTGGCATAGAGGCTCGCCACATAAGAGGAATCGGGCGCGGCGCCCTTTCTCGCCTCGAGCGTCTGCTGCAGGCGATGGATGACTTCGAGATCGATCACTTGTAAATCTCCTTGGGGTCTTTGAGCACCGGCTCGACTGGCGTCCAGCAGCCTTCCTCGAGCCGTTGGAAGAAACAGCTCTTGCGGCCGGTATGGCAACTGATGCCCCCAACCTGCTCGACTTTCAAGAGCACCACGTCGTTGTCGCAGTCGGTGCGGATTTCGACCACTTTTTGAAAATGGCCCGATTCTTCGCCCTTGTGCCAGAGCTTGCGGCGCGAGCGCGACCAATAGACGGCCTGGCCCGTCGCGGCGGTCTTCTCGAGCGCCTCGCGGTTCATCCAGGCGAACATCAGGACTTCGCCACTTTCCGCATCCTGGGCGATGACCGGCACGAGGCCCTGCTCATCCCATTTGATTTCGTTCAACCACTTGCAGCTCACAACCGCACCTCGATGCCTTGCGCGCGCATGAATTCCTTGGCCTGGCGCACCGTGTATTCGCCGTAATGAAAGATGCTCGCCGCGAGCACCGCGTCGGCGCGGCCGATCGTCACCCCGTCGGCGAGATGCTGCAAGTTACCCACCCCGCCGCTCGCGATCACCGGAATCGGCACCGCATCGGCGACCGCCCGCGTCAAGCGTAGGTCGAAGCCGTTTTTGGTGCCGTCGCGATCCATGCTCGTGAGCAGGAGCTCGCCAGCACCCAGGGCCGTGACCTGCTTGGCCCATTCGATCGCGTCGAGATGCGTGTTGTTGCGCCCGCCGTGGGTGAACACCTCCCACTTGCCGGGCGCGGTCTCCTTGGCGTCGATCGCGACGACGATGCACTGGCTGCCGACCTTGGCGGCGGCCTCGGCGACGAGCTGCGGATTCTGCACCGCCGCGGTGTTGATGCTCACCTTGTCGGCGCCGGCGTTCAAGAGCCTGCGCACGTCCTCGACCTTGCGCACCCCGCCGCCGACGGTGAGCGGAATGAAGACCTGGGAGGCCACGGCTTCGACGATGTGCAGGATGATGTCGCGCTGATCGGAGCTCGCCGTGATGTCGAGGAAGGTGATCTCGTCGGCGCCTTGCTCGTCATAGCGGCGCGCGATCTCGACCGGATCGCCGGCATCGCGCAGGGCGACGAAATTGACACCCTTGACGACACGGCCGGCATTGACGTCGAGACAGGGAATGATGCGCTTGGCGAGCATGGTGCGTGAAAGTCGGCGCTGGCAAGACGGCCTGGCAAGCCTCAGTCCTGGCCGGTCAGGGCGTCAGCCCTCGCCTGGGCCGCCGCGAAGTCGAGCTTGCCTTCATAGAGCGCGCGGCCGGCGATCGCGCCCATGATGCCTTCCTCCGCCACGGCGCAGAGCGCCTCGACGTCGGCCATGCTGGCGATACCGCCTGAGGCGATGACGGGAATCCGAAGCGCCTGGGCAAGCTTCACGGTCGCCTCGACATTGACGCCCGTCAGCATGCCGTCGCGGCCGATGTCGGTGTAGATGACGGCTTCGACGCCGTAGTCCTCGAATTTCTTGGCAAGATCGATGACGTCATGCCCCGTCATCTTCGACCAGCCGTCCACCGCCACCTTGCCGTCCTTGGCATCGAGCCCGACGATGATGTGGCCCGGGAAGGCGGTGCAGGCATCGTGCAGGAAGCCCGGATTCTTCACGGCGGCCGTGCCGATGATGACGTAGCTCACGCCATCGTCGAGGCAGCGCTCGATGGTGTCGAGATCGCGGATGCCGCCGCCCAGCTGCACCGGAATCTCGTCGCCGACTTCCTTGAGGATCGCCTTGATCGCCGGCTCATTCTTCGGCTTGCCGGCGAAGGCGCCGTTCAAATCGACCAGATGCAGGCGCCGCGCCCCTTGTTCGATCCAGTGGCGCGCCATCGCGGCGGGATTTTCGGAAAACACGGTCGCATCGTCCATCGCGCCCTGCTTCAAGCGCACGCAATGGCCGTCCTTGAGATCGATTGCGGGTATCAGCAGCATGGGTCAGACTCGTTCGGAGATCAGGGATGCCAGGACATGAAGTTCTCGAGCAGCTTGAGGCCGGCCGCGGCGCTCTTCTCCGGATGAAACTGCACGGCGAAGATGTTAGCGCGCGCGCAGGCGCTGGAAAAGACGATGCCGTAGTGCGTCGCGGCGGCCACGAGTTCTGGCACGGCCGGCTCGACGTAGTAGCTATGCACGAAATAAAAGCGCGTGCCATCGGCAATGCCTTGCCAGAGCGGATGGGGTTTGCTCTGCCGCACCTCGTTCCAGCCCATGTGCGGCACCTTGAGCGGCGCGCCGGCGGCATCGTGTAACGCTTCCGCTGGAAAGCGGCGCACTCGGCCGGGAAAGAGGCCCAATCCCGCCACATCGCCCTCTTCGCTGTGCTCGAAGAGCATTTGCAGCCCGATGCAGATGCCGAGGAAGGGTTTCTCGGCCGCCGCCTGCTTGACCGCCTGATCCAGGCCGCGCGCTTTGAGCTCGCGCATGCAATCGGGCATCGCGCCCTGACCCGGCACGATGACGCGGCCAGCGCGCACCACCTCGCTCGGATCGGCGGTCACCCACACCTTGGCCTTGGGCGCGACGTGCTCGACGGCCTTGGCCACCGAGCGCAAATTGCCCATGCCGTAATCGACGATTGCGACGCTTAGCTCTGACATCGGCGGAAGGAAGAAGTCTTACAGGCTGCCTTTCGTCGAGGGCACCGCGGCGCCGAGACGCGCATCGACGCTGATCGCCATGCGCAGCGCGCGCGCGAAGGCCTTGAACACCGTCTCGGCCTGATGGTGGGCATTCTCGCCGCGCAGGTTGTCGATGTGCAAGGTGATCGCGGCGTGATTGACGAGCCCCTGGAAGAACTCGCGGATGAGATCGACGTCGAAGTCGCCGATCGTCGGCCGCACGAAATCGACTTGATAGATGAGCCCGGGGCGGCCCGACAGATCGACGACGACGCGCGAGAGCGCCTCATCGAGCGGCACATAGGCATGGCCGTAACGCACGAGGCCCTTCTTGTCGCCAAGCGCCTTGGCAAGCGCCTGCCCCAGCGTGATGCCGACATCCTCCACCGTGTGGTGGGCGTCGATGTGCAGATCGCCGCGCGCATCGACTTGCAAATCGATCAGCGCATGGCGTGCAATCTGATCGAGCATGTGGTCGAAAAAGCCGATGCCGGTGGCCAATTGCGATTTGCCAGTGCCTTCGAGATCGAGCTTGACGCGCACCTGGGTCTCCAGCGTGCTGCGGTGGATGTCGGCGGTGCGCTGCGAAGTCGCCATGACGAGTCTGTCGGGAAGGTTGCAAGCGTGGCCCATGATACCATTTCGCGCCCTTGGCCATCCTCGTTTCTCTCCCGTCATGAGCCGCTTCTGGAGCCCCTTCGTTTCCGCCCTGCAACCCTATGTGCCGGGCGAGCAGCCCAAAATCGCCAACCTTATCAAGCTCAACACCAACGAAAACCCCTATGGCCCGAGTCCGCGCGTGCTCGAAGCCATCCGCCAGGAAATCGGCGATGGGTTGAGGCTCTACCCCGACCCGGAAAGCACGCGCCTGCGCGAGGCCTTCGCGCAATATTTCGGCCATCTCACTGCCGCGCAAGTCTTCGTCGGCAATGGCTCGGACGAGGTGCTGGGGCTCGCCTTCCTCGCCCTCTTGAAACACGAACGCCCGCTCCTCTTTCCAGACGTCACCTATAGCTTCTATCCGGTCTACTGCCAGCTCTTTGGCATCGACTACCGCACCATCCCGCTCGACGAAAACTTCGCGCTGCGCATTGCCGATTACGCGCTGCCCAATGGCGGCATCGTCTTTCCGAACCCGAACGCGCCCACGGGGCGCGCACTGCCGCTTGCCGACATCGAGGCCTTGCTGCAGGCAAACCTGGATTCGGTCGTCATCGTCGATGAAGCCTACGTCGATTTCGGCGCAGAAACGGCCGTGCCGCTCGTGCATCGATACTCCAACCTGCTCGTCGTGCAGACCTTTTCGAAGAGCCGCTCGCTCGCTGGCTTGCGCGTCGGCTTTGCCGTCGGCCATCCCGATCTCATTGAAGCCTTGAACCGCGTCAAGAACAGCTTCAACTCCTATCCGCTCGACCGCCTAGCGCAAGCCGGCGCCGTGGCCGCCCTCGAAGATCGCGACTGGTTCGAACAGACCCGCCAGGCCATCATCGCCAGCCGCATTAAACTCACCCGCGAGCTCGAAGCGTTGGGATTCGAAGTGCTGCCTTCGAGCGCCAATTTCGTCTTCGCCCGCCACCCGCGGCAGGCAGCGGAAAAGTCGGCGCTGGCGCTACGGCAGCGCGGCATCCTCGTGCGCCACTTCAAGGCACCGCGCATCGATGAGTTCCTGCGCATCAGCATCGGCACCGACGAGCAATGTGCAACGCTCGTCGCGGCACTCAAGGACATCCTCGCTTAAGGCGTTCCCGGCTGCCCGCACAAGGTCTCGATGCGGTCGAAGCGGTAGGCGTTGGCGAGCTCCTCGATCGCGGCCGCAGCCGCCGGGAAGTCCTGCCGCAGCGAGAGGGCAAGGGCAAGCACCGCCTCCTTGTCGAGCCGCTGCGCCGCCGCGACGAGATTTTCCTTGAGCGGCGCGGGAAGCTCGGCAAGCGAAGCGGCTCCCTGGTCAGCCGCAGCCGGGGCGGCCGGTGCGGCGTACTCGAAGCTGAGCCCCAGCCGCTCGCCGAGCATGGCAAACAAGCGCTCGGCCTCGATGGGCTTTCTCAGCAAGGCATCGCAGCCGGCGGCTTCTACGGCGCTGCGGTCTTCCTCGAATGCGGAGGCCGTCAACGCGATGATCGGCAGGCGTTTGCCGCCCGGCAAGGCGCGAATCGCGCGCGTCGCGGCATAGCCATCCATCACCGGCATGCGCATGTCCATCAGGATCAAGTCGGGCTGCCATTCCTGGAACAGGGCCACGGCCGCGCGGCCATCGGCGGCGGTCCGCACCTCACAGCCGATGCTGGTAAGCAGCGCTTCGACGACGCGCTGGTTGTCCGGCCGGTCTTCGGCGACGAGCACGCGCGGCACGGGCGAGCCCGGCGCGATGCGTTGCACGCGACCCGGCGCCGGCATCATCAGGGGAGCCTCGGCTAACGGCAGCGGCACTTCGAAGGCAAAGGTCGAACCCTTGCCGGGGGCGCTTTGCACGGTCAGTTCGCCGCCCATCAGGCGCACGAGATCGCGGCTGATCGTGAGCCCCAGACCCGTGCCCTCGCCTTTGGCAACGCCCTCCGGCGTCTGATAAAAGGCAGCGAAGATGCGCTCTTGTTCCTCTGCCGCGATGCCCGGGCCGGTATCGCTGACTTCGAAGCGCACCCGCTCGCCCGCGACGGGCTTCACCGTCAGCCGCACCTCGCCATGCTCGGTGTATTTGACGGCATTGCCGAGCAGGTTGAGCAGCACTTGGCGCAGGCGCGGCTCATCGCCCAACACGTGGCGCGGCAGCCCGGCGGCGCGCTCGACCGTGAAGGCGAGTTGCTTCGCCTCGGCGCGGCTGCGGATCATCTCCTCGACCATGGCGAGCGCGGCGATCAGATCGAAGGGCTGACGCTGCACGGAAAGCCGGCCGGATTCGATGCGCGAGATTTCCAGCACGTCATTGATGAGGGCCAGCAAGTGGCTGCCCGAGCGGTTGATGGTGGCGATGCTCTGTTGCGCATCGGCTGGAATGCGCGCATCGCGCGCGAGGATCTGGGCAAAGCCGAGGATGGCGTTCAAAGGCGGGCGCAGCTCGTGGCTCATGTTGGCAAGAAAGATGCTCTTGGCGCGGCTCGCGGCTTCGGCCGCCTCTTTCGCGAGACGCAGCTCGGCGGTACGTTCCTCGACGAGTTGTTCGAGGTGCTGGCGATAGCGCTCGAGTTCCTCGGCATTGCGCTTGCGCTCGGTGATGTCGGAATAGATGCCGAGCACGCCGATCACCTGCCCCGAGCCATCCTTGAGCGGCACCTTCGAGGTATGCAGCCAGATTAGCTGGCCCGTCGGCGTCGTCTGCGGCTCCTCATAATCGAGTTTCGGCTGACCAGACTCTATGACGGCGCGATCGTCGGCGCGATAACTTTCTGCCTGCTCACGCCAGCTAAGCTCCAAATCGCTTTTGCCCACGACTTCCTCGGGGCGCGCCAACCCCGCATCGCGCGCAAACAGGGCATTGCAGCCGAGATAGCGCAATTGCGCATCCTTCCAGAAGACGCGGATCGGCGCGTGTTCGATGACCGACTGGAGCAATTCCTTTTGCTCCTGGAGCTGTTCGGCATGGCGGCGCTGGTCGTCGAGCAAGGCGCCGACCTTGCCGATCATCGCATTGATCCCTTTTTGGAGCTCGCCGAGCTCGTCCTCGGCGGTGACCTCGATCCGCGCGGCAAGATTGCCCGTCTCCACGCGCTTCAAGACCTCGAGCGAGCGCTCGACACGGCGGGCGATGGTGCGCTGGGCAAGGAGCACCAGGCCCGCCGAGGTGAGCGCGATGAAGAGGAGCGAAGCGGCCAGTCCCCAGAAGGCGATCTGGCGTTTTTGCGCCTCAAGCTCTGCGGTGCTGATGACGATGAGGGTCGTGTAAAGCAGGCTGCCATTTTCGCCGGCCCGCAGACGCATGACGCTCGTGAGCGAACCGGCGGCGGCGATGAACTGCTCATCGGCGGCCTCTTCCGCCAGCCAGCGCGGATCGATATGTGGCACTTCGCTCGCCGGCAGGCCGAGCCAGGCCGCCTCGCTGGCGACGATGACGCGCCCGTTGCCGCCAATCGCCAGGCTTGCCAGGCAAGGCGCGCCCAATAGATCGCCCAAAAGCCGTGTGCGAGCGAGGGTGCCGATCGGCAGCTCCTCGCTTTCGAGCATCGCGCCGAGCGACTTCAAGCGAGTGTGGAGGCGCTGCTCGATCGCCGCACCGTAGCGGTCGACGTAAAACCATCCCAACACGCCGAAGGCCGCCGCCTCGATGCCGATGACCAGAAAGGCGATACGCAGGATGAGGCTCGGCTTCGTCACGATGGCTAGGGCATGTGACGCGGCGTCTCGGAAAGAGGCTCGAGCCGGGTCTTGCGTTCCGCCTCGTAGAAGACTTTGTCAGGCGCGACACGGCCGAGGATCTCGATGCCGAGCTCGGGACGCTCGGCGCGCGGGTTCCAGCGCGCGATATAGATCGTCTGCTGCACGTGGTGGCTTGTCGCCTCCATCCAGGCATCGTCGTGCTGCATGCGCTCCTTCGCCGTAGCGCGGTATTTCTCGAGCTCGCGGATCAGGGCATGGTTGTCTGTGGTGCCCGCGCGCACGATGGCTTCGAGCAGCGCGCGCGTGGCGAGATAGGCCGCATGGGTGACATCCCCGGGATAATCGAGCCGCGTATGGCCATAGCGCTTGCGATAGCGCGCGACGAATTCCGCCGTGCCGGGGGTGTCGAGATTCCATGCCCAGGTCGTACCAAAGAGCGGCCGGGGCGTGCCCGGCGCGGGATAGAGCTCCTCCCAATCCACTTCGCCGACGATCCAGGTCTGACGGGTGAGCACCTGCGGATCGATCTGGGCGAACAGTTTGATCTGGTTGTCCCCGCTCACGCTTACAGCCACCACGTCGGCGGAAATGGCGGCGACACGCCGCAGTACCTCGGCCGGATCAGGGAGCGTCTCGGGAGCCACGACTTCGCCGACCACAGTGCCGCCAAATTCGGCCACCAGCGTGCGCTGGGCTGCGGCATTGCTGCGGCCGAATTCATTGTCCTCGTAAAGGAGCAGCACGCGCCGCGCCTTGCTGCGCTCGCCGAGGGCGAATTTCAACAAGGCGCGATTGAAGTTCGCGCCATGCGCATCGAAGACGAATTTGGTGCGATGGGCGTTCTCGAGCGACTCGGAAGGCGCCGAGGAATTGGTGTTGATGAAAATGACGCCATGCTTTTGCGCGACAGCCGACATGCTGGCCGCCACGCCGGAGCTGATCGCGCCGACCATGAAGCCGACGCGCGTGCGCGTGATGAGCTCTTCGGCGACCTCGGCGGCGCGCTTGGGATCGAGCGTCGGATCGCGCGAGATCAGGACGATCTCGCGGCCGAGCACGCCGCCCTTGGCGTTGAATTCCTCCACGGCCATCTCGACGCCGCGCCGGTCGGCTTCGGCATGCAGGGCAAAGCGGCCCGAGCTTGGCGTGGTGTGGGCGATGACGATGGGCGCAGCCGTCGGGCCGGCGTGCGCAAGCGCCACGCCCAGCAGGCCGAGGAGGGCGACCAAGCGATGCACCAGACGCATGAGAAGCTCCTGTCAGGAGTCAAGACGCACTTCGGCCGCGCGGGCATGGGCCGCGAGCCCCTCGCCGTGGGCGAGCGTCGCGGCGATGGGGCCGAGCGCCTGCGCGCCGGCTTTGGAGACCTCGATGATCGAGGTGCGCTTTTGGAAATCATAGACGCCCAAGGGCGAAGAAAAACGCGCGCTGCGCGAGGTCGGCAGCACGTGGTTCGGCCCGGCGCAATAATCGCCCAGGGATTCGGAGCAGTAGTGGCCCAAGAAGATCGCGCCGGCGTGGCGAATCTTAGTCAAGAGCGTCCGCGGATCCTCAACGGCGAGTTCGAGGTGTTCCGGCGCGATGCGGTTGGCAATGACGCAGGCCTCGTTAAGGTCGGTCACCTGGATCAGCGCGCCGCGCCCTTGGAGGGAAGCGGCGATGACCTCCTGACGCGGCATGCTCGGTAAAAGCCGTTCGATGCTCGCCGCCACCTCGTCCAAGAAGCCTGCATCGGGGCTCAGCAGGATCGCTTGCGCGAGCTCGTCGTGCTCGGCCTGGGCAAAGAGATCGATCGCCGTCCACTCCGGGTTGCCCGAGCCATCGCTGATGACGAGCACTTCGGACGGCCCGGCGACCATGTCGATGCCCACCACGCCGAAGACGCGCCGCTTAGCGGCCGCGACATAGGCATTGCCCGGGCCGACGATCTTATCGACCTGCGGGATCGTCTGCGTGCCGTAGGCGAGCGCCGCGATGGCCTGCGCACCACCAATGGTGAAGACGCGATCGACGCCGGCCAAATGCGCGGCGGCGAGCACCAGGTCGTTTTTCTGGCCGCCCGGGGTGGGCACCACCATGATGAGCTCCTTGACCCCCGCGACCTTCGCCGGCAGCGCGTTCATGAGCACCGAGCTCGGATAGGCAGCCTTGCCGCCGGGCACATAGAGGCCGACGCGGTCAAGCGGCGTCACCTGCTGCCCAAGCCGAGTGCCATCGGCTTCAGCGTATTCCCAGGAGTCGATTTTCTGCTTCTCGTGGTAACGCCGGATGCGCTCGGCCGCCGCTTCGAGCGCCGCGCGCTGCGCCGCCGGCAGGCCGTCGAAAGCCGCCGCGAGCGCAGACGAAGGCAATTCGAGCTCGGCCATCGCCTTGACCTCGAGCCGGTCGAAGCGGCGCGTGTAGTCGAGCACCGCCGCGTCTCCCAGATTGCGCACATTGGCGAGGATCTCGGCCACGGCCGCCTCGATCGTGGCATCGGTGGCGTGATCGAAGGCGAGCAGCGCATCGAGCGCGGCGAGGAATTCGGGGTCGCGGGAGGAGAGGCGGCGGATCATCGGAGGGCTCCTTCGATGGCCTCCAGCACGGGTTTGAGGAGGCCGCGCTTCGTCTTGAGGCTTGCCTGATTGACGATGAGGCGCGCCGAGATCGGCATGATCTCTTCGACCTCGACGAGTTGGTTGGCGCGCAAGGTGCCGCCCGTGGAGACGAGATCGACGATCGCGTCGGCAAGCCCCGCAAGCGGCGCGAGCTCCATCGAACCATAGAGCTTGATGAGATCGACATGCACGCCTTTCTTGGCGAAATGCTCGCGCGCCGTGTTGACGTATTTGGTGGCAATCTTGAGACGGGCGCCGCGGCGCACCGCAGCGGCGTAGTCGAAGCCCGCCGGCGCGGCGACGCACATGCGGCAGCGGGCAATCTTCAAGTCGAGCGGCTGATACAGGCCGGCGCCGCCATGTTCGAGCAGCACGTCCTTGCCGGCGATGCCGAGATCGGCCGCGCCGTATTGCACATAGGTCGGCACATCGGTGGCGCGCACGATGACGACGCGCACATCGTCCCGATTGGTGCCGATGATGAGCTTGCGCGAGGCTTCCGGGTTCTCGTTCGGCACGATGCCGGCGGCGGCAAGAAGCGGCAGGGTTTCCTCGAAAATGCGGCCCTTGGAGAGCGCGATGGTGATCATGGGGTCATTTTACCCGCCGGATGCGCGCGCCCAAGGCGGCGAGCTTTTCCTCCATGCGCTCGTAGCCGCGATCGAGGTGGTAGATGCGATCGACGAGGGTTTCGCCTTCGGCGGCCAGCCCGGCGATGACGAGGCTCGCCGAGGCGCGCAAATCGGTGGCCATGACCGTCGCGCCCGTCAAGCGCGGCTTGCCCGTGACGATGGCCATGTTGCCGTCGATCTTGATGTCGGCGCCTAAGCGGGCGAGCTCCACCGCATGCATGAAGCGGTTTTCGAATATGGTCTCGCGGATCGTCGCCGTGCCTTCGGCGACACAGTTTAGCGCCATGAACTGCGCCTGCATGTCGGTCGGAAAGGCTGGGTAAGGGGCGGTGCGGATGCTCACCGCCGTGGCACGTTTGGGCGCCTTGAGGCGGATCGCCTCGCGCTCGAGCGCGATTTCGCAGCCGGCATCCATCAGCTTGTCGATCACCGCATCGAGGTAGCTCGCCGAGGTGTGCGTCAGGCGCACGCTGCCGCCGGTGGCCGCCGCGGCGCACAAGTAGGTGCCCGTCTCGATGCGGTCGGGCATGATGCGGTGCGTCGTACCGTGCAAGCGCTCGACGCCCTGGATGCGGATCACGTCCGTGCCCGCGCCGGAAATGCGCGCACCCATGCTGATCAAGCAGTGGGCGAGATCGACGACCTCGGGCTCGCGCGCCGCGTTCTCGATCACGGTTTCGCCGGCGGCCAAGCAGGCGGCCATCATGAGGTTTTCGGTGCCGGTCACCGTCACCATGTCGGTAAAGAGCCGCGCGCCCTTGAGCTTCGCCGCGCGGGCATGGACATAGCCCTGCTCGATACCGATCTCGGCCCCCATCGCGGCAAGCCCCTTGATGTGCTGATCGACGGGCCGCGCGCCGATCGCACAGCCGCCCGGCAGGGAAACACGCGCCTCGCCATAGCGGGCAACGAGCGGCCCCAGCACCAGCACCGAGGCGCGCATCTTCTTGACGAGCTCGTAGGGCGCAAGCGGCTGATTCAGGCCGGAAGCATCGAGGGTGAGCGCCATGCCTTCTCCCCCGGCCGTCCCGCCAGCGCCGACTTTTTCGACCTTGACGCCCATCTGCGCGAGGAGCTTCAACATCGTCGCGATGTCGTTGAGCTCCGGCACATTGGTGAGTGTGACCGGTTCCGGCGTCAACAGCGCCGCGCACATGAGCGGCAAGGCGGCGTTCTTCGCCCCCGAGATGGCGATTTCGCCGGCAAGCGGCACGCCGCCTGCGATGAGGAGCTTATCCACCCGCTTCCTCGGGCGTGAGGCAGCGCATCGAGAGGGCGTGCAAGGTATCGGACTCGAAATGCGGGCGCAGAATCGCATTGACGCGCCGTTGCCGCTCGATGCGCGAAAGACCCGCAAAGGCCGGACTGACGATGACGGCCTCGAAATGGCGGCCATCGCCGGAGACGGTCAGTGCAGTGCAGTCGAGCTCGGCGCGGATCCAGTCCTCGATGTGGCGGGGATCAAGCATGTCTTCACTCCATGGCGCCCCGGACGGGGGCGGGAAATGCGCAGTCTATCAAGGCCGCGCGGCCTAGCCGGCTTAAGCCCAGGGCAAGAGCTCGGCCACCCCATAGACCTCGGCAAGCTTGATGAGGCTTTGCGGCGGATTCGCGATGCGTAAGTTTTTGCCGTTTGCCCGGGCGGCACGCTGCCAGCCAAACAGCACGGCAAGCCCTGAAGAATCGACCTCCGTCACGGCCGCGAGGTCGAAGCGCTCGCGGCCAGCGGCAAGCGCGGCTTGGCCCTCGGCGAGCAGCGCCGCGGCGCGCTCCAAGGTCATGCGGCCCGCAATCGCCACGGCGCCGCCGGCCTCACCGCTTGCTGCGTTCATTTCGACTTGGCGGCCTCGCCCGACTTGTTCTTGGCCTGCAGGCTCTTGATGAGGCCGTCGATGCCGCCGGCCTGGATTTCCTGCGCAAACGAAGCGCGGTAGTTGGTGACAAGGCTCACGCCGCCGACTTCGACGTCATAGACCTTCCAGCCCGCAGGCTGCTTTTCGAGGTAATAGTCGAGCGAGATGGGCTTGCCGCCGGATTGCTTGATCTCGGTGCGCACCTTGACGTCGGTGGCGCCGGCCTCGATCTTCGTCGGCTTGAAGACGATCTGCTGATCGCGGTATTCGGTGAGCGCCTTGGAATAGGTGCGCACAAGCAGGGTGCGGAATTCCTCGGTGAGCGCGGCAAGCTGCTCGGGGCTAGCCTTTCTCGCCTCCTTGCCGAGTGCGAGCTGGGTCATGCGCGTGAAGTTGAAATGCGGCAGCACCTTGGTCTCGACGAGGGCGAGGGTCTTTTTCGTATTGCCGCTTTGGATGTCCTTATCCTGGCGGACGATGTCGAGCACCTCGTTGGTGACATCCTTGACCAATTGATCCGGCGGGAGGTCGGCAGCCGCCACGGACGCCGTGAAAAAGAGCGC
The DNA here is from genome assembly GCA_026415155.1 of Rhodocyclaceae bacterium. Lineage (GTDB taxonomy): Bacteria > Pseudomonadota > Gammaproteobacteria > Burkholderiales > Rhodocyclaceae > Sulfuricystis. The sequence continues at coordinate 4,882 of JAOAHQ010000006.1, read as the reverse complement.
GGCAAGCAGATTCAGCCAGTGTTTCATCGTTGCGTTTCCAGAAAAATCAATTGGCTTCTTCGCGCGGCGGATTGCCGTCGTAAATCAGACTGCGGCGGCGGGCGAGATAGCCATCGCGGATATAGGCGTATTTGTCGAGCGCGGCCTCCTCGATGACCTTGTCGGCCGGCAAGAGATCGGCGCGATTGTCGATGATGCGCAGCGCCATGAGCGTGTTACGCGTCGGGATGTGGTCGATCTGGCCCACTGGATCGGTTTTGACATCGAGCACGAGACCGACCGTGTCGCGCACCGTGCGCGGGCCGAAGAAGGGCAGCACCACATAGGCGCCATCGCCCACGCCCCAGCGGCCGAAGGTCTGGCCGAAATCTTCGTCATGCTTCTCAAGCCCCATGTCGGAGGCCCAGTCGATCACGCCCAACAGACCAATCGTGCTATTGATGAGCACGCGGCCGAGGTCGCTCACTGCCTCGGCCGGCTTGCCCTGCAAGAGGTTATTGACGCCGATGAAGAAGTCGGCGATGTTGCCGAAGAAATTCGTGACACCGGTGCGCACCGGCGTGGGCAGCACGGCATCGTAGCCCTTGGCGACGGGCTTGAGGATGGCCGTGTCGATCGCCTCATTGAAGCCATACATCGCGCGGTTGAAGCCCTCGATCGGGTCTTTGGGATTGCCGGAGGTCGCGCAGCCGGTAAGGAGAACCGCCGCGATTCCAGAAAGCAGCACGGCTTGGATTTTTTTTGACATTCTCGCGCCCCTTCTCGCGTCTTATTGCTTGCCGTCTTCGGCGGCCTTGTTGAACATGAATTGGCTGATCAGCTTCTCGAGCACCATCGCCGACTGCGTCTTCTTCACTTCATCGCCTGCCTTGAGCATTTCGCTATCGCCGCCCGGCTCGAAGCCGACATACTGCTCGCCTAACAAGCCAGAGGTATTGATTGTCGCAAAGGTATCGCGCGGGAACTGGTAACGCTTGTCGATCTGCAGCGACACGAGGGCGACGTAGTTTTCGGGATCGAAGCGGATCTCGCCGACCCGACCGACCACGACGCCTGCGCTCTTCACCGGCGCGCGCACCTTGAGCCCGCCAATGTTATCAAAGCGCGCCGTGAGGGCGTAGGTCTCGCCGACATCGGTCGCGGCGAGGTTCCCCACCTTGAGGGCCAGAAACAACAGTGCGCCCAACCCCAGCGCAACGAAAATCCCGACCCACAGATCGATGGCAGCACGGTTCATCACACACCTCTGAACATGAATGCAGTCAATACGAAGTCGGCCGCGAGAATGGCGAGCGACGAGGTCACCACGGTGCGCGTCGTTGCACCCGAGACGCCCTCGGCCGTCGGCTCGGCATCATAGCCTTCGAAGACGGCAATCCAGGAGACGAGCGCGCCGAAGACGACGCTCTTGATGACGCCATTCAAGACATCCTGGCGGAAATCCACCGCCGCCTGCATCTGCGACCAGAACGATCCCTCATCGACGCCGATCAACTGCACGCCGACGAGATAGCCGCCAAACACCCCCATCGCCGAAAAGAGCGCCGCCAAAAGCGGCATCGAGATTACGCCGGCCCAAAAGCGCGGCGCCACCACGCGGGCGATCGGATTGACGGCCATCATCTCCATCGCCGAGAGCTGCTCGGTCGCTTTCATGAGGCCGATCTCGGCGGTGATCGCCGAACCGGCGCGGCTTGCAAACAGCAGGGCCGCCACCACCGGCCCCAGTTCGCGCACCAAGGAGAGCGCGACGAGGATGCCCAGCGCCTCGGAAGAGCCATAGCGCTGCAGCGTGTCATAACCCTGCAGGCCGAGCACCATGCCGACGAAGAGCCCCGAGACGAGGATGATGATGAGGGAAAGAACGCCGGTGAAATAGATCTCGCGGATCGTGAGCTGAAAGCGCTTCAAGGCCGTGCCCGAATAGAGCACGGTCATCAAGAGGAAACGGCTTGCGAAACCGAGCCGCCAGAGGCGGTCGGTGACGAAATGGCCGAGCCGGCGCAAGTAGTCTGTCGCCTTCATGTCCACCACGGCCTCGGTTTGGTCGGTTGCTCCATCAATTCGTCGCCATAGGGGCGTGCAGGATAATGGAAATTGACCGGCCCGTCCGGCTCGCCCCAGATGAATTGATGCACGAAGGGCTCCTCTGCGCAGCGGATGTCTTCGGCCGTGCCCTCGGCGACGACCTGGCCAGCCGCCATGAAATAGACGTAATCGACGATCTTCAAGGACTCCTGCACGTCGTGCGTGACGACGATCGAGCTGATGCCCAGCGCATCGTTGAGCTTGCGGATCAGCTCGCCGACGATGGAGAGCGAAATCGGGTCGAGCCCCGCAAAGGGTTCGTCATACATGATGAGGAGCGGATCGAGTGCGATCGCGCGCGCGAGCGCCACCCGCCGCGCCATGCCGCCTGATAGCTCGCTCGGCATCAGGTGATGTGCGCCGCGCAATCCCACGGCGTTGAGCTTCATCAGCACCAGATCGTGGATCAGCTCCTCAGGCAGCGCCGTGTGCTCGCGGAGCGGAAAGGCGACGTTGTCATAAACCGACATGTCCGTGAACAAGGCGCCAAACTGGAACAGCATCCCCATGCGCCGCCGCAAGGCATAAAGCCCCTCGTCGTCGAGCTCATGCACGAGCTTTCCCGCCACGCGCACCGTGCCGGAAGTCGGTTTCAACTGGCCGCCGATCAGGCGCAGCGTGGTCGTCTTGCCGCAACCGGAAAGCCCCATGATCGCCACGACCTTGCCGCGCGGAATCGTCATGTTGATGCCGGTGAGCACCGGCCGGCGGTCGTAGGCAAAGTTGAGGTCGCGGATCTCAACCAGCGGATCGGGGTGAGCGGGCGAAGTATCCATAAGTGCGGCGCGGATTATAACGTCCGGGGCAATCCCATTCTTCATCAGCAGATGCGCGGCAACTGCTCGCCCGTTAGCCAATCGACGATGCGCCGCCCGCCGAGGGCCGTTTTCATCTGCACGAACTGGTGCTCATCGGCGATGACCTCGCCGATCCGCGCCGCCGCCCTCCCCAAGGGATGCGCCCGCAGCGCTGCGAGCGCACGCTCGGCATCTTGCGGCGCAACGATCGCGACGAGCTTGCCCTCGTTGGCGACATAGAGCGGATCGAGGCCGAGGAATTCACAGGCCGCCGCGACGGCGGGCTTGACCGGAATCGCCACCTCGTCGATCAGAATGCCCACGCCCGATTGTTTGGCGATCTCGTTCAAGGTCGTCGCAAGCCCTCCGCGCGTCGGGTCGCGCAGGCAGCGAATGCCCGCGCCAGTCGCCAACAGCGCCGCGACGAGGCCATGAAGCGCCGCGGTATCCGACTCGATCGGCGCTTCGAACGAAAGATTCTCGCGCCGGCTCATGATCGCCATGCCATGATCGCCAATCGTGCCCGAGAGCAAGACGACATCGCCCGGCCGCGCCCGCTTCCCAGAAAGCTCGACACCCTCGGGCAGCAGGCCAAGCCCCGTCGTCGTGATAAACACCCCATCGCCCTTACCCTGCTCGACGACTTTCGTGTCACCTGCGACGATGGGCACGCCGGCCGCTTTGGCCGCTGCCGCCATCGAGGCGACGATGCGCTCGAGATCGGCGAGCGGGAAACCTTCCTCGATGACGAAGCCAGCGGTGAGCGCCATGGGCTGCGCGCCCATCATCGCCACGTCGTTGATCGTGCCATGCACCGAGAGGCACCCAATATCGCCGCCCGGGAAAAAGAGCGGCGAGACGACATGGCTGTCGGTGCTCATGACCAGCCTTGCCGCCGAAGTCGGCGCCGGCAAGACGGCGCCATCGTCGCCTTGGCGCAGAAAATCGTTGTCGAAATGGCGCGCGAAGAGCTCTTCGATCAGCTGCGCCGCGGCGCGCCCTCCCGCGCCGTGGGAGAGCTCGATGCGACCACCCTTGAGATCGAGCGGGCGAAGGTAATTTTTGGCAGACATGGATCATCATCCGAGAAGTCAGCACGGCAAAGCTTGCCGCATGGCCGTCCATTTTGCCGGCAATCCACTCGCCAGCGCACAACAGACACTTTTTTCCGCGGCTATTTCCCGTTTTCATGACTTTGGCACGCTAGCTGCTAGGCACGAGGCCAGAAACATTTTGAGTCAGCGCTCTTAGCCGCGCTGCCAGAAACCGCCCGTCCTCGGACGACAAGGAGAGTCACATGCCGCAAATCATCAACACCAACATCGCCTCGCTCAACGCGCAGCGCAATCTCGACCGCTCGCAAAGCGGGCTGCAAACCTCGCTGCAGCGCCTCTCGTCGGGCCTGCGCATCAATAGCGCCCGGGACGATGCGGCGGGCCTTGCCATTTCCGAGCGCATGACCGCGCAAATCCGCGGCCTCGATCAGGCGCGCCGCAATGCCAACGATGGCATCTCGCTCGGCCAAGTCGCCGAAGGCGCCCTCGATCAAATGGGCAACATCCTGCAGCGCGTGCGGGAACTTGCCGTGCAGTCGGCCAACGCCACCAACTCGGCCTCCGACCGCGCCGCCTTGAACGCCGAAGTCACCCAACTCGTCGCCGAACTACAGCGCTTTGCTCTTGCGACCGAGTTCAACGGCATGCGGCTCTTCGACGGTTCCTTCGGCACCGCCGTCTATCAGGTCGGCGCGAACGCGAACCAGACGATCACGGCGACGACGACCGACTTCCGCACCGATCAATACGGCACCTACCAGATCGGCAATTCGTCCTACTCCTACGCCCTCTCCGGCACCGGCACCGGCAGCCAGGTCAATAGTGTCGCCGTCACCACCTCCGGCACCCTCATCGTCAATGGCCCGGCCGCTTCCGGCTCCTTCACCGTCACCACCGGCATGAGCGCCAAGGACATCGCCGATGGCATCAACAACCTCTCCA
>JAOAHQ010000068.1 GCA_026415155.1 Rhodocyclaceae bacterium | reverse complement strand
TCGGCAGCGTCAGATGTGTATAAGAGACAGCTGATCAACACCCTGCGCGCCGCGCCGAACAACTGCCGCACGGTGATCTGCCTGTCGCACATCGGCTACGAAGGCGACCGCGCCCTGGCCGCCGCCGTGCGCGGGCTGAACATCATCGTCGGCGGGCACTCGCATACGCCGCTCCTGCCTGACGGGACGAGCCTGATCCCCGGCGCCGCGCCAGTGGCGGCCTATCCGCAGCTCGTGAGGGACCTCGACGGTGAAAATGTCGTGATCGTGCAGGATTGGGAGTGGGGCAAGTGGATCGGCGATCTGATCGTCGGCTTTGACGCCGACGGGCGGGTGAGCAGCGTCGGGTCGGCCAGCACGGTCATTCCGGTCTGGGCCAACGACGTGCCCTCCAGCCGCTCGCCGCTGCCGGGCGAGCCGCCGACGGCTATCGCCCCTTTCGCGGGCTTCGAGACCGCCATCACCACCACCTTCAAGCCACGCATCGACGCGCTCAACAACCAGATCTTCGGCGCCTCGCTGACGGAACTGCCAAACACCGACGTGCGCGCCCGCGAGACCGCCCTGGGCAACTTGATCGCCGACGCTTTCCGTGACCGTATCGTCAGGGCCGGGGGCAACCCCGCGGGCGTGCCGATCGTGGCGATCATCAACGGCGGCGGTATTCGCACCAGCCTCCCGCTGGGCGTGCTCACCGTGGGTCGCCTGCGTGAGGTGATGCCGTTTGGCAACACGCTCTGCTACGTAGATCTGACCGGCGCGCAGCTCAAGGCCGCCCTGGAGAACGGCTACTCGGCGCTACAGCCCGGCGCCGCCCGGGGCGCCGATCGCAACCCCGTTGGCACGGGGCGCTTCGCGCAGGTTTCGGGCCTCAAGGTGGTGGTGGATGTCTCCGGCAACGCGGCGCAACCGCCGCAGCCCGCCACCTCGACCCAGCCGGCCATTCCCGCTCGCCCGGGCACGCGCGTGCGCAGCGTGGAGGTGCGGGTGGGCGACGGGTTCGAGCCGCTCGATCCGGCAAAGACCTACCGCGTGGTGACCAACAGCTTCATGCTCACCGGCGGTGACGGCTACAGCGTCTTCACCTCCAGGGGCGATCTGGCCGATCCCTCGGTGGGTGGCGGCAGGAACCAGTTCAACACCTTCTTGATTGACGCCGACGTGGTGCAGGAGTACATCGAGGCCCAGCCGAACCGGACCGTCAACCCGCGGGTGGATGGGCGCCTCACGGTGCGCTACGTGGTGCGGTTGCCCTTCGTCGCCACCGCCGCAGCGGCGCGTCCGGCGGCCTTCTCCGAAGCGGCGGATTGAAGCGACAATACGCCATTCACGGGAGGGTCCGGGAGGGCTTTACCCTCGAACGGCGCCGGTTGAAAGGGGCGTGGGGAAACCAGGTTTCCCCACGCCCCCGCGAGAGGGGCGGGTCAGCCCCTCTCATCGTCTTTGAAAGAGAGAGGGAGGGCCAGGCCCTCCCTCTCCGTCTGGCTACTTATCCCGCTTCGCCTCGCCGAGGGCGGCCTGGGCCGCCGCCAGGCGGGCGATGGGCACGCGGAAGGGCGAGCAACTCACGTAGTTGAGGCCCACCCTGTGGAAGAACTCCACCGAGGCCGGGTCGCCGCCGTGCTCGCCACAGACGCCCACCTTGAGATTGGGGCGGGTCTTGCGGCCCCGTTCGGTGCCGATCTGCACCAGTTCGCCCACACCGCGCTGATCAATGGTCTGGAAGGGGTCGTCGCGGAGGATCTTGCGCTCGATGTAAAGCGGCAGGAAGCGGCCCGAGTCGTCGCGGGAGAGGCCGAGGGTGGTCTGGGTGAGGTCATTGGTGCCGAAGCTGAAGAATTGCGCCATCTCGGCCATGCGGCCGGCGCGCAGGCAGGCGCGCACCACTTCGAGCATGCTGCCGAACTTGTAATTGACGTTGATGCCATGCGTGAGCTCGACGACCTTGTGGATGCGCTTGACGATGTCGTGGATGCGCTTGAGCTCCTCGACGGTGGCGACCTGCGGCACCATGATCTCGGGATAGACCTCGATGCCTTCCTTGGCGCACAGGGCGGCCGCTTCGAGGATGGCCTGGATCTGCATCGAGTAGAGCTCAGGATAGGTGATGCCGAGCCGCACGCCGCGATGGCCGAGCATGGGATTCACCTCGGAGAGCTGGCGCACCTTCTTCAAGGTGCGCTCCTTCTTGACGATGATGTCCTCTTCGAGGTGGCTGTCCTTGAACTCCTGCATGCTCTCGGAAAGCCGGTTCAAGCCATCGGCGTATTGCTGATAGAGCTTGGGATTCAGAAGCTTCAGGGTCTCGGGCAGCTCTTCGAGGGCCTTTAAGGAATCGCGCAGATGATGCAGATGCGCGATCTCGAGCTCGAGCTGGGCGGCAGTCGGCAGGAATTCATGCAGCGGCGGATCCATGAGGCGCACGGTGACCGGCAGGCCGCGCATCGCCTTGAAGATGGCCTTGAAGTCGGCGCGCTGGATCGGCAAGAGGCGGTCGATGGCGGCCTGGCGCTCCTCAGCCGTCTCGGCGAGGATCATCTCCTGCACGATCGGCAGCCGGTCGGTGGCGTTGAACATGCGCTCGGTGCGGCAAAGGCCGATGCCCATCGCGCCAAAGGCGCGCGCGCGCTGGGCATCTTCGGGCGTATCGGCATTGGCCATCACCTTCAAGCGCGCGACCTCGTCGGCCCATTTGAGCAAGGTGGCCATGTCCTCGTTGAACTCGGCCTGCACGGTCGGCACTTCGCCGGCATAGACATGGCCATTGCTGCCGTTGATGGTGATAACGTCCCCTTCGTGCAGGGTCGTGTCACCGATCACAGCCGATTTCTTGACGTCGTCGATGTGGATCGCCTCGCAGCCCGACACGCAGGGCTTGCCCATGCCGCGCGCGACGACGGCCGCGTGCGAGGTCTTGCCGCCGCGCGCGGTAAGGATCCCTTGCGCCTGGAAAAAGCCGTGGATGTCCTCGGGCTTGGTCTCCTCGCGCAGCAAGATCACCTTCTCGCCCTTAAGGCCCAAGGCCTCGGCGGTATCGGCATCGAAGACGATCTTGCCGGAAGCCGCGCCAGGCGAGGCCGGCAGGCCGACGGCCAAAGGCTTGCCCTTGAAGGCGGGGGAAAGCTGCGGCACGAGGAGCTGCTCGAGCATCGCCGGCTCGATGCGCATCAGCGCGCGCTCCTTGCTGATGAGCCCCTCCTTGAACATCTCGACCGAGGTGCGCACCATCGCCTGGGCGTTCATCTTGCCGTTGCGGGTTTGCAGGCAGTAGAGCGTGCCGCGCTCGATCGTGAATTCGAAGTCCTGCACCTCCTTGTAATGCGATTCGAGCCGGTTGCGCAGCTCGAGCAGCTGCCGGTAGATCTCCGGCATGTCGCGTTCCATCTCGGCGATCGATTTCGGCGTGCGGATGCCGGCGACGACGTCCTCGCCCTGGGCATTGACGAGATATTCGCCGTAGATGTGGTTTTCGCCAGTCGCCGGATTGCGCGTGAAGCCGACGCCGGTGCCCGAATCGTTGCCCATGTTGCCGAACACCATCGTGCAGACATTGACGGCCGTGCCATTGGCCATCTCCTTGGTGATCTTGAACTGACGGCGGTAATCGACGGCGCGCTTGCCGTTCCATGAGCGGAACACCGCGCCAATCGCGATCTCGAGCTGCTGGTAGGGGTCTTCAGGGAAGGGCTTGCCGGTATTGACTTCGACGATCTTGGCAAACTGATCGGCCAGTTCGGCCAGATGCTCGGCCTTCAGATCGATGTCCTGCCGGGCGCCGACCTTCAGTTTCATTGCGTTCATCGCTTCATCGAAATGCTTGTCATCGACGCCGAGCGCGATCTTGCCGAAGAGCTGGATGAAGCGGCGATAGGAGTCGTAGCCGAAGCGCGGGTTGTCGGTGAGTTTGATGAGCCCCTGCAGCGTCGTCTTGTTAAGGCCGAGGTTCAGAATGGTGTCCATCATGCCCGGCATCGACATCGCCGAGCCGGAGCGCACCGAGACGAGCAGCGGGTTGTCGGCGCCGCCGAACTGCTTGCCGGTCTTCTTTTCGAGGTCTTGCATGTAGCGCTTGACCTCGTCCATGAGGCCGGCCGGCATCGCATTGTGTTCGAGATAGGCAAGGCAAGCCTCGGTGGTGATCGTAAAGCCAGGCGGCACCCTGAGGCCGATCTGCGTCATTTCGCAGAGATTCGCTCCCTTGCCGCCCAGCAGCATCTTGTTCTTGCCATCGCCTTCCTCGAAGGCATAGACGAATTTTTGACCGGCCATGACCAACTCCCTTCTATGTCTTTGATCCGTGTTGAAACGTTCGCGTGCTGCGAGGCAGCAGGGGCCGTAAAGATAGCAAATCGCGCCTGGATCGTGGGGCCTGCCGCAGCTTAAAGCCGCCCCGCGCCGGATATACTGCCCGTTCCCTTGCTTCCCTCTGCCATTTTTTTGCGTCCAAACTCGGCGCTGGCAGGACGGCCTGTTTCTTCCGAGTGGATGACCCCGCCCATGTGGTTTCGCAATCTGCGCCTCTATCGCCTTCGCCCTCCCCGCCCGCTCGATGCCGGCTGGCTTGAGGCATCCCTTGCCAAACGCCCGCTCGCCCGCTGCGGCAGCTTCGAGATGGTGAGCCGCGGCTGGGTGTATCCGCGCGCCGAAGGCGCGTTCGTCCATGCCGTCGAGCGCCAGTGGCTGCTCGCGCTCGGCGTGGAACAAAAGCTTTTGCCGGCGAGCGTGATCCGCCAAACCGCGCAAGAGCGCGCCACCGCATTGGAAGCCGAACAGGGGCGCAAACTCAGCCGCAAGGAAATGCGCGAGCTCACCGAGCGTGTGGCCGAAGAGCTCCTGCCCAAGGCCTTCACCCAGCGCCGCACGACCTGGGCCTGGCTCGACCCGGTCCATGGCTGGCTCGTCATCGATGCCGGTTCCGATGCACGCGCCGAAGAATTCCTGGAAGTTTGGGCAGCGACCCTCGATGAGCTGGCGCCGCGCCCATTGGAGACGCAGCGATCGCCTGTCTCGGCGATGACCGCCTGGGCGGCCGAAGGCGAAGCGCCGGCTGGTTTCGCCCTCGACGATGTGCTCGAATTGCGCGCCGCGAGCGAGGCGCAGTCGGCGATCCGCTATGTGCGACATGACATCCACGGCCCCGAGGTCGCCGCCCATATCGCCGCCGGCAAGATCGTCACCCAGCTGGGGCTCACCTGGAACGACAAGATCGCCTTCGTGCTCAACGACAAGCTTCACCTCAAGCGGCTCGCCTTTCTCGACGTGCTGCGCGAGCAAAGCGGCCAAGACGCCGTTAATGCCGAAGAGCAGTTCGATGCCGATTTCGCGCTGATGGCCGGCGAGCTCGCGCGCCTCTTCGACGATCTGCTCCTCGCCTTAGGCGGGGAAGTCAAGCCGCAGTGAGCGGCGGCAGCCTTACAGCGCCACCGGTGCCGGCCCGACCTTCCAGATGTCGCGGCAGTATTCGCGAATCGTGCGATCGGAGGAGAACTTGCCAATGCGCGCGACATTGAGGATCGACATCTTCGTCCAGCGCTGGGTATCGCGCCAGGCGGCGCTTACTCCCTCCTGGCAGGCAACATAGGCCGCGTAATCGGCGAGCACGAAGTAAGGATCGCTGTTGAGCAGATTGTCGATGAGCGGCGCAAAAACGCTGCGGTCGCCATGCGAGAACAGCCCGGAGCCGATCAGGTCGAGCGCCCCTTTGAGCTCGAGATCGCGCTCGTAGAAGTCGCGCGGCCGGTAGCCCGCCGCTTGCATGCGCGCTACCTCCTCGGCGGTGAGGCCGAAGAGGAAGAAGTTTTCGGCCCCGACCTCTTCGCGAATCTCGATGTTGGCGCCATCGAGCGTGCCGATGGTGAGCGCCCCGTTCATCGAGAACTTCATGTTGCCGGTGCCCGAGGCTTCCTTGCCCGCGGTGGAAATCTGCTCGGAGAGATCGGCCGCCGGATAGAGGGCGTGGCCGAGCTTGACGCTGAAATTCGGCAAGAAGGCGACCTTGAGCCGGCCGGCGACATCGGGGTCGCGATTGATGACTTCGCCGACGGCGTTGATGAGGCGGATGATCAGCTTGGCCATGCGGTAGCCCGGCGCCGCCTTGCCGCCAAAGATGAAGCTGCGCGGCACCAGATCGAGCGCAGGGTTGCATTTGAGGCGGTTGTAGAGCGTGACGATGTGCAGGACGTTCAAGTGCTGACGCTTGTATTCGTGGATGCGCTTCGCCTGCACGTCGAAGAGGCTTGCCGGATCGAGCGTCACGCCGCAGCGCGCGCGGATCAGCTGGGCGAGCGCCGCCTTGCGCTCGCGCTTGATGGCGCGCCAGCGCTCTTGGAAGGCCGCGTCCTCGGCGAAGGGTTCGAGGGCGCGTAGTTTTTCCAGATCGTTTTCCCAGGCGGCATCGATGGTCTCGTTAAGAAGCCGTGCCAGCCCCGGATTGGCAAGCATCATGAAGCGGCGCGGCGTGACGCCATTGGTCTTGTTCTGGAACTTCTCGGGCCAGAGCTCGTAAAAGTCGCGCAGCACGGTCTCCTTGAGAAGCCGCGAGTGCAGCTCGGCGACACCGTTGATCGCGAAGCTGCCCACGCAGGCAAGATGCGCCATGCGCACATAGCGCGGCCCGCTCTCGTCGATGATCGACAAGCGTTGCACGCGTCCCTCATCAAAGGGAAAGCGCATGCGCACCTCGTCGAGGTGGCGCGCATTGATCTCATAGATGATCTCGAGATGGCGCGGCAGGAGGCTCTGAAAGAGCGGAATCGGCCACTTCTCGAGCGCCTCGGGCAAGAGCGTGTGGTTGGTATAGGCGAAGGTGCGGCGCGTGATTTCCCAGGCCGTCTCCCAGGGCAGATGCTCGCGGTCGACCAACAGGCGCATCAGCTCGGCGACCGCGATGGCCGGGTGGGTGTCATTGAGCTGCACGACGAATTTCTCGTGGAAGCGCTCGATCGGCATGCCAGTGCTCTTGAAGATGCGCAGCATGTCCTGCAGCGAGCAGGTGACGAAGAAATGCTGCTGCAGAAGGCGCAGCCGTTTGCCGATCTCTGGCTCATCGTTCGGATAGAGCACCTTGCTGATCGTCTCCGAGCGCACCTCGCGCACCACCGCGCCGTAATAGTCGCCCTGGTTGAAGGCATGAAAGTCGAAGCCCTCGGCGGCCTCGGCGCTCCACAGCCGCAACAGATTCACGGTATTGACGCCATGACCGAGGATCGGCGTGTCGATCGCCACACCGCGGAAGGTCTCGGCTGGATGCCAGCGCACGCGCAAGGCGCCAGCCTCGTCACGGTAGAACTCGGTGTGGCCGCCGAGCATGACATCGTAGGCGACATGGGGCCGGCGCACCTCCCACGGATTGCCATAGCGCAGCCAGTTGTCGGTGGTCTCGATCTGTTCGCCATTTTCGATGCGCTGGTTGAAGATACCGAACTCGTAACGGATGCCATAGCCGATGGCCGGGATTTCCAACGTCGCGAGCGAATCCATGAAGCAGGCGGCGAGGCGCCCCAGGCCGCCATTGCCCAAGCCGGGCTCTTCCTCGTGCTCGATCAAGCGGTCGAGGTCGAGCCCCAGGCGGGCGAGCGCTCTCCGCGTCGTCTCGGTGATGCCAAGATTGAGCAGATTGTTGGCCGTGTAAGGGCCAGGCAGGTATTCGGCGGAGAGATAACAGACCGTGCGCGGATTGGTCTGCTGATAGGTGCGCACGGTGGCCACCCAGCGGTGCAAGAGGCGGTCGCGGATCGTGTAGGCGAGCGCCTGGTATTGGTCGTTCTCGGAGGCGACTTCGAGAAAGCGCCCCTGCACGTAGAAGAGATTGTCGAGAAACGCAAGCCGGATCGATTCTTCTGAAAGGCCGGTGCGCACGTGTTCGCGCCTCGCGTCGCGCTCGCCCGTATTTTTCTTGGCCATCGCCTCCTCCCTTTGGAAGCGGCGATTGTGCCTCAAGCGCCTCGGCGGGCAAAACTGCGGTGCAGCAGCCGATACGCGGGCCTAGTCGAGATCCTTGAGGATCAACAGAATGCCCGCCTCTTGCGCGGTGGCTTCGAGGCTTGCCTCGGCCTGGGCGGCCACGACGGTGGGAATCACTTCCTTGCCAAACACCTTGGCGAGCACGGCGGCGCGCCGGCTGGCGCGCTCGAGATCCTCTGGATAGGCCGTGACGCTCACTTCGATCGCCAGCACGACGGGCTTGTTGCTGCGGCGAATCTGTCCCTCGACCAAGGCATCGATCAGGAAAGCCTGCTGGCGCTCCTCGGCCGACAACCGGCCCGCCTCCTCAGCATCGTCGACCAGGGCCATCAACTGCTCTTGGCTCACAAGCCGGCCGCGCTTCAAGATCGCGCCAAAGTAAGCGGCGAAGCGCTCGCGCACGCGGCGCTCGAAATCACTGCCCTTGAAGCGGCCGAATTCGCCTTTGAGATAAGCCATGTCCTGCTTGAGGATCGCGACATCCTGCTTGATGATTTCGACGTCTTGCTTGAGGACTTCGACGTCGGCTTCGATCTTCTCGACGCGGCGCAGGAGCTCCTCGAACTTGCGGGGCAATTCGATGAGCTCGGTGGTCAGGATCAGTTCGCGCAGCTGCTCGAGCCAGTCGGGATGAGCCTTCAGCGCCCGCACGATGTCGGCGAAGCTCGTGATGCGATAACGCTCCATCTCTGCCGGCAAGGCGTCATCGGCGGGCGTGCTCGTGCTCTTTTCTGCGGTGGCGGCGGTCATCTGGGGCTGCTATCGAAAAAACGATGGCCCCATTCTCCCACACGCCCCCTTCGTGTGCAATTGGCATGGCCGGCGCCAGCAGGCCGTCCCGCCAGCGCCGAGTTTTTAGCCTCGCGCCTCCTCGATGCGCCGCTTGATGTGCGCGAGCGCCTCCTCCACCTGATCGACGAGGATCAGGCACAAGTCGCCCGGCTCGAGCTTGGCGAGCGCCGTGTCGATGGCGAGGAATTCACCGCGGATCTCTTCGATTGCGCGCGTGCGCGTAGCGCCCTCGAGGCCGCGGCGCAAGAGCGCCAGCACCTCGCCGTCGGCGCGGCCGCGCTGGCAGGCATCCTGGTAAAGAATCGCGCCGTCGAAGGCGGCGCCGAGGATGCGCGTCTGCTGGATGATGTCTTCGTCGCGCCGGTCGCCCGCCGCGCTGATGACGACCCAGCGGCGTTTGGCTGGCAAGGCCTCGACGGCCTCGACGAGCGCCTGCATTGCATCGGGGTTGTGACCATAGTCGGCGATCAGCGTCGCGCCCCGGTAATCGAAGAAATTGAAGCGCCCCGGCGCCGTGCCGGCATCGCTCGTGAAGCTCGCGAGTGCCACGCGGATCGTGTTCCAATCGATCCCGAGCGCCCAGGCCGCGGCGATCGCCGCCATCGCGTTTTGAACCTGAAAGCCGATCGTCCCCTTCATCGTGAGCGGAATGTCGGAAAGCTCGATGCGTTCGATAAGCGTGCCCTCGGCGCAGACAATGGCATTCTCCTCGCGGAAGACGACGCGCTTGCCTTGAGCGCGATGCGTCATCATCACGGGCAGGTGCGGATCGGCGGCGAAATAGATCACCTGACCCGGGCAAGCGCTGGCCATCTTTGCGACATGGGGATCGGCCGCGTTCAGGACCGCCGTGCCCTGCGGGGCGACGTTTTGCACGATGACGCGCTTGACGACGGCGAGCTCCTCGACGGTGGTGATGTAATTGAGGCCGAGGTGGTCGCCCTCGCCGAGGTTGGTGACGACGGCGACGTCGCAGCGATCGAAGCCGAGCCCCTCGCGCAGGATGCCGCCGCGCGCGACTTCGAAGACCGCGGCGTCGACCTCGGGATGGAGCAGGACGTTCCTGGCGCTCTTCGGCCCGCTGCAATCGCCAGTATCGATGCAACGGCCATTGGCCCAGACGCCGTCGGTGAGCGTCATGCCGATGCGCTTGCCCGTCTGGGCAAGGATGTGGGCGATGAGCCGCACCGTCGTCGTCTTGCCGTTCGTGCCCGAGACGGCGACCACGGGAATGCGCCCGTTTTCGCCGGGCGGAAACAACAGGTCGATGATCGCGCTGCCGACGTCGCGGCCCTTGCCGTAGGAAGGATCGAGATGCATGCGCAGCCCCGGGGCGGCATTGACCTCGACGATGCCGCCGCCTTGCTCCTCGAGCGGGCGGTCGATGTTTTCGCAGACGACATCGACGCCGGCGATGTCGAGGCCGACCATCTTCGCCGCGGCGATCGCGCGTGCCGCCACGGCCGGATGCACATCATCGGTGACGTCGGTTGCCGTGCCGCCGGTCGAGAGATTGGCGTTGTTCCTGAGCACCGCCCGAGCCCCCTTGGGCAGCACCGAATCGGCCGTATAGCCTTGTACCGCCAGGCGCGCATGGGCGATTTCGTCGAAACGAATCTTGGTCAGCGAAGTGGCATGCCCCTCGCCGCGGCGCGGGTCGCTATTGACGATGTCGACGAGCTCGCGCACCGTATGCACGCCATCGCCGATCACATGTGGTGGATCGCGCCGCGCGGCGGCGACGAGCTTGTCGCCGACCACGAGCAGGCGAAAGTCGTGTCCGGTGATGAACTTCTCGACCATGACATGTTTGCTGTATTCCTGTGCGACGGCGAAGACGATCTCGAAGTGGTCGCGATTGACGATATTGACCGTCACGCCCTTCCCTTGGTTGCCGTCATAGGGCTTGGTGACGACCGGCAGGCCGATCTCGAGCGCAGCTTTCCAGCCATCCTCGACGTTATCGACGACCCGGCCGACGGGCACCGGCACGCCGGCGGCGCGCAGCAATTCCTTGGTGAGCTCCTTGTCCTGGGCGATCGATTCGGCGATCGCCGAGGTGGCATCGATTTCGGCGGCCTGGATGCGCCGCTGTTTCGCGCCCCAGCCGAACTGCACGAGGCTGCCGCGGGTAAGCCGCCGGTATGGGATCTCGCGCGCGAGCGCGGCCTTGACGATCGAACCGGTCGAGGGGCCCAAGCGCTCGTCCTCGTCGAGCTCGCGCAATTCCTTCAAGGCCGCGTCGAGGTCGAAAGGCGCATCGTTCTTTGCAGCAAGACACAGCGCTTCGGCCAGCTCCAGCGCGCGGCGGCCGACCGCCTCTTCGCTGTATTCGACGACGACTTGATAAAGGCCAGGCTCGTTGGTTGCCGCCGTGCGGCTGAAAGTCACCGGACAGCCGGCCTGCGCCTGCAAATTGAGCGCAGCGAACTGCAGCGCGTGAGCCAGCGAGATCTCGCCTTCGTAACCGATCGGCCGCATCGCGCCGATCTGCGGAAAGCGTGCGCGGATGCGCGCCTCGAAGCCGGGTAGCCGGCTGATCGCGCGCTCATCCTCGTCGCAGCGGACGAGCGCCTGGATCGAGGTGTGGCGGGACCAGAGATTAGGGCCGCGCAAGGCCCGGATGCGGGAGATTTCCATGATGACTTACGCCAGTGACTCGGCAGCGGGTTCGGGGGAATAGGTTTCGATGCCGGCGCGCAGGAGTTCGGGCGAAAGGCCCAGTGCCCAGCCGGCGCCGATGGCGGCGAGAATGCCCGCCAAGTGCTCCCGCGATTCCGACAACAGCGGAATGAGCGAAAGCTTGACGAGCGGCGCTTCGAGCGAAGCGGCGGCGAGCACGATCATGTCCTCGCGTACGACGACGGCGCGCCCGCCCTTGCGGCGATGCTCGACGATGCGCGGCATGGCGGCATCGGCGCTGAAGAAGATCACCTCGCCATCGGAGAGCTCCGCCATCGCGGCAACCGTCTCATCGTCGGCGTTGAGCACCGCCACCCCGCCCGGCAGCACGACATCGACCTGGGTGCGAAACACCTTGAAGAGGAGCTCTTCGTTCGAAATTTCGTATTCGGGCAGCAAGGCGGCTTTGTCGATCGCCGTGATGATGCCGATCTGGCAGCGGTCGTAGGCAAGCCCCTCCGCGGCGAGCGTGCGCAAGGGGTTTTCGATCACCGCGGCATCGACGTTGCGGTTCTTAAGGAGGCGCTGGCCGGCCTCCCAGGTGGTGCAATCGCCCGCTTCGACGCACCGCCCCTCCAAGAAGAGGCCCGCCGCGCAGGCAAGCCCCGTGCGCAGGCCGGAGAGCTGTAAAAGACGTGCGACGATCTGCGCCACGGCGGTCGTATCGCGGCTGCCGGTGATGCCGACGACGGGAATACGCCCGTCGTCGCCCGCGGGGAAGAGATGCGCGACGATCGCCTCTCCGACCGGCCGCGGCTGGCCGATGGCGGGCTTCAAATGCATCAGGAGGCTCGGGCCGGCATTGACTTCGACGATGGCGCCCTGCTGGGCGGCAAGCGGCTGGGAGATGTCTTCACACACGAGGTCGATGCCGGCGATATCCAAGCCGACGACCTTCGCGGCGAGGCAGGCTAAGCGCGCCGTCTCGGGATGGACCGCGTCGGTGACGTCGATCGCATAGGTGCCGGTGCGCTGGACGAGGAGCTTTTGCCCTTCGGCCGGCACGTCGTCGCCGCCAAAGCCCTGGCGGCGCAGATTGAGCTGGACGAGCGCGTCCTTGTCGAAGTCGATGGTCTCGAGCGGAAACTCTTCTTCCTCGCCGCGGCGCGGATCCGTGTTCAACTGGCTCTCGATCAACTGCTTGACCGTCTGCTGGCCATCGCCGGTGATGTAGATGCTCTCGCCCTTACAGGCGGCGATCATCCGGTCGGCGACGACGAGCAGACGGTGCTCTTCGCCGCGCACATAGCGCTCGACCATCACGCCGCTGCCCTCGCGCTCGGCGACGGCAAAGGCAGCCTCGATCTCGCCGCGCTCCCGGAGATCGAGCGAGACGCCGCGGCCATGATTGGCATCGCAAGGCTTCACCGCGACGGGCAGCCCGATTTCTTGCGCCGCCTCCCAGGCATCGGCGGGGCTGTCGACCATGCGGCCTTCCGGCACGGGAATGCCGCAGGCAGCCAAGAGCGTCTTGGTGAGATCCTTGTCGCTGGCGATGCTCTCGGCGATCGCGCTCGTGCGGTCGGTCTCGGCCGTCCAGATGCGGCGGCTCTTCGAACCGTAGCCGAGCTGGACGAGATTCCCCTCGTTCAAGCGGATGTGCGGAATGCGGCGCGGCTTGGCATCGGCCGCCTCGACGATGGCGGCCGTGCTGGGGCCGAGCATCTTGCGGTCGGCCAAGGCGTGCAGGCGCTTGATCGTGCCGGCAACGTCGAAAGGCGTGTCATTGATCGCGGCCATGACGAGGTCGCGCGCGGCATAGAGCGCCTCGCGCGTCACCTCGGGATGCCAGGCGCGCACGACGACCTTGTAACGGCCCACCTGGGTCATGCTGCGCGCGCGGCCAAAGCCGCCAGGCATGCCGGCCTGGTTTTGCAATTCGAGCGTGACGTGCTCGAGGATGTGGGCAGGCCAGGTGCCCTCCTCCAGCCGTTTGAGGAAGCCGCCCTCCTCGCCATAGCTGCAGCGGTGGGACTGCAAGCCCGGCAGCCATTGGACGAGGCGTTCGTTGAAGCCCGGCAGCGTGTTGGAAGGGTACTCCTCCAGCTCGCCGATATCGATCCAGGCTTCGAGCACGGGGCGATACGTCCACATGTTCGGACCGCGCAAATGCACGATCTTCAAGAATTCGATCGATTTCATGGATTTTTGCTGTGATTGCCTGTTTGTCTGCTTTTGCGGGGTTCAACGCGTTGAGGCGAAAAAAGCTGACGTCGCACCGGCTCCGACCCCTGTCCTGCAAAAAGTCGGCGCTGGGAAGACGGCAAGCCTTATCATTCCGGCCTTCCGGCCGCCACGACCGACCTGATTCTTTCTTGTGAGTGCATCCTCCACTTTACCCCAACCGCCTGCGACTGCCGAGGTCGTCGCAACACTCGACATCGACCTCGACGAGCGGCTTAACTTCACAAGCGACCGTATCGTCCTGACGCCGCGCGAGATTCGCCACGGCGAGCGCGCCTGGCCGCTTTCGACCAAGCTCAGCCTCACGCATCACGACCATGCGGGCGTGGGCACGCTGGAACTGTCCGACGGCGAACGGCTGCTCGCCGCCTGGCGCTACACCCTGGGCCGCAATCCCGCCGCCTTGAAATTCGAGCGCGAATTCAACCGCTGGAAGGAATGTCTCACCAGCGGCAAGCCGCCCGCCGAGCCGGCCGAGACAAAGTGCCCGATCTGCCAGGCGCCGATCCCGCCCGACGAAGAAGAATGCCCGAACTGCGCGCGCGAACTGCACACGCCTCCCTCGACCTGGGTATTGCTGCGCCTGTGGCGCTTCGCCGTGCCCTACAAGGGCATGCTCTTCGCTGGCTTCCTGCTCACGCTCGCCGCCACGGCCGCCACCCTCGTGCCGCCCTATCTCACGATGCCGCTCATGGACGACGTGCTGATCCCTTACCAGAATGGCCAGCCGATCGATTGGGCGAAGGTCGCCTGGCTGCTGGGCGGACTCCTTGGCGCGGCGCTGCTTGCCTGGGCCTTGGGCTGGGCGCGCACCTACATCCTCGCCCTCGTCTCCGAACGCATCGGGGCAGATTTGCGCACGACGACCTATGAGCACCTCTTGAAGCTTTCGCTCGAATACTTCGGCGGCAAGCGCACCGGTGACCTCATGGCGCGCATCGGCTCGGAGACCGACCGCATCAACGTCTTCCTCTCGCTGCATCTGCTCGACTTCGCCACCGACGTGCTGATGATCGCGATGACGGCGGTGATCCTCTTCTCGATCCATCCGTGGCTCGCGCTCATCACGCTCTTGCCGCTGCCCATCATCGCCTGGCTCATTCACATCGTGCGCGACAAGCTGCGCACCGGCTTCGAGCAGATCGACCGCGTCTGGGCCGAAGTGACTTCGGTGCTCGCCGATACGATCCCAGGTATCCGCGTCGTCAAGGCCTTCGCTCAAGAAGCGCGCGAGGCGCAGCGCTTTCGCGAGGCCAACCGCCACAATCTCGAGGTCAATGACCGCCTAAACCGCGTCTGGTCGCTGTTTGCGCCGACGGTGGGCCTGCTCACCGAAGTCGGCGTGCTTGTCGTCTGGGTCTTCGGCATCTGGCTCATCGCCAAGGACACGATCACGGTCGGCGTCTTGACGGCCTTCCTCGCCTACATCTCGCGCTTTTACACGCGGCTTGACTCGATGAGCCGCATCGTCTCGGTGACCCAAAAGGCCGCTGCCGGCGCCAAACGCATCTTCGACATCCTCGACCACGTCTCGAGCGTGCCCGAGCCGAAGACGCCCGCGCCGCTGCCGCCAGTGAAAGGCGGCATCGAGATCGACGACGTGCATTTCCGCTATGGCAACCGCGCCATCCTGCGCGGCGTGAGCCTCACCATCCGGCCAGGCGAGATGATCGGCCTCGTCGGCCATTCCGGCTCGGGGAAAAGCACGCTGGTCAACCTCATCTGCCGTTTCTACGACGTCAGCGAAGGCGCGATTCGCGTAGAGGGCGTCGACCTCAGAAACGTGCCGGTGGCCGAATGGCGCCGCCACATCGGCCTCGTGCTGCAAGAGCCCTTCCTCTTCTTTGGCACCATCGCCGAAAACATCGCCTACGGCAAGCCCAATGCCACGCGCGAGGAAATCGTCGCCGCTGCGCGCGCCGCCCATGCGCATGAATTCATCCTCAAACAGCCCTTCGGCTACGACTCGCTCGTCGGCGAGCGCGGCCAGTCCTTGTCGGGCGGCGAGCGCCAGCGGATTTCCATCGCCCGTGCGCTCTTGATCGATCCGAAGATCCTGATCCTCGACGAGGCAACCTCGGCGGTCGACACCGAAACCGAATTCGAAATCCAGCAAGCCTTGAATAACCTGATCCGCGGCCGCACGACGATCGCCATCGCCCATCGCCTCTCGACGCTCAGGCGCGCCGACCGCCTCGTCGTCATGGATCGCGGCCAGATCGTCGAGATCGGCCATCACGACGAACTGATGGAGAAACAAGGCCACTACTGGCGGCTTTACATGGCGCAAAGCAAGCAGCTCGATGCGCCGCCGCCCTTGGGCGCCGAGGAGGAGGCGGCATGAACTTTCAACTGACCCGCAATGCCTTCGGCCGCCTCGTCCTCACCACGGCCGAAGGCGCCGTTCATGAAGGCGTCGTGCCGGTGCGCGCCTTCGCGCTCACGGCGCCGGAGGAAGACATCGCCCTCGTCTCGGCCGAGGGCAAAGAGCTCGTTTGGCTCCCCACGCTCGAGGGGCTGCCGGAAGCTACGCGCGCGCTGATCCGCGAGGAACTCGCGCGGCGCGAATTCATGCCGGAAATCCGGCGCATCGTCGCGGTCTCGAGTTTTGCCACGCCCTCGACCTGGACGGTGGACACCGACCGCGGGCCGACGACGCTCGTTTTGAAGAGCGAAGACGACATCCGGCGCTTGAAAGGGCCGGGCAGTCTCCTCATCGCCGACAGCCAGGGCATCCATTACCTGATCCGCGACCGCCGCGCGCTCGATGCGGCAAGCCAGAAGCTCCTCAAACGCTTCTTGTGAAGCTTCCTAAGCCGTCCCGGCAGCGCCGACTTTCGCTCAGCCGACGAGTTCGGCCAGCCGGCGGTTTTCGCGCAGCAGGTGGTAGCGCGTGATGCCCAGCAGCACATTGGCCTTGAGATCGTAGTCCGACCACGGCTTTTCGAGGAAGGCGAAGATATGGGCGCGATTGAGCGTCGCAACGAGCTCCGCCATGCCGATCTGGCCGCTGATGAGGATGCGTGAGCAATCGGGCTGCTTGGCGGCAAAGCGCTTCAAGAGTTCGCCGCCATCCATCTCCGGCATGCGATAGTCGCAGACGATGCAGGCGAACTCGATGATCTCGGCAAGCCGCAAGGCATGGTGAGGTGAAGCGGTCGCCTGGATGCTCAAGGGCCGCGGCCTCGCCATGCCAGCCAGCTCATGCGCGGCCTCGGCGCGGATCGCCATGACGAGATCGTCGACTTCAGTATGGCGTTTCAAGCTGCGCGAAAGGCTGTTTAGGACGCCCATGTCGTCATCGACGATGAGGATCGAGTCGATCGCCTCCTCTTCCTCGGGCGGCAAGGCAATGCCGCGCGCTTTCGCCACGCCGGCGAGGCGGCGGTTTTCGAGCAACACGGCGGCATAGTCGAGCGCCTGGGCGAGCGCCGCCTTCAAGCCCACCGCGCTCCACGGCTTGGGGATGAAGCGGTAGATGCGGCTTTCATTGACGAGCCGCTCGAGCGCCGCCATGTCGGCCTGGCCGGAGAGCACGAGGCGCATGCAATCGGGCTGGATTGCCGCGAGCTGCCGCAAAAACTCGATGCCATCCATGCCCGGCATGCGATAGTCGCTGATGACGGCATCGAAGCTCACCTCGCGCGCGCGCCGCAAGGCCTCGTGTGGATCGGTGAAGCCCTCAACGGCATAGTCGTAGTCATCGAAAGGCGGCGTATTGAGCTCGCGCTCGATGGCGCGGACGATGCTCGGCTCGTCATCGACGACGAGGATGCGCCGGATGTTGATTTCGCTCATGAAGCCCTCCTCCCTGAGGATTTGGCATAAAACCGTCGCAAGGATAGCACCTTGCCATCATGGTGCCAGGTGCTAGCATGCTATTAGTTTGTCCATCTTTTTCTCCTGCGTGCGCACCCCTCTGCCCAAGTCCCAGCTCCACGCCCTCTTGCGCTTCGTCGCGCTCTATGCGCTCGGTGCGACGCTGTGGATCGTCTTCTCCGACTTGCTGGTCGATCGGCTACTGCCCACCACCCTCGACAAGCTTTCGATCAATATCCTCAAAGGCCTGCTGTTCGTCGTCGTCACCGCCCTGTTGCTGTTCCGGCTGCTCGCGCATTTCCTCGCCGAGATGAAGCCTGAGGATGCCGAGAAAATCGGCGCTAGCACGACGGCCCCGCCCACCTTATTACGCCAGCAGCGCATCAGCCTCCTTCTCATTACCCTCGCCTTCGTGCTGCTGGCACTGATCGCCGGCGGGCAAAGCCTCAAACAGCACCGCCTGCGCGCCGGCGAGACGCTCACCACCGTCGCCCAGATCAAGGCCGACCAGATCGGCGATTGGATCGACGAGCGTCTCGGCGATGCCGCCGCGGTGAGCGCATCGCCGTTTCTCAACGAGCAATTGCGGCGCTGGCGCAACAGCGGCGATGCGGCCGTGCGGGCGGCGCTGCTCGAACGGATGCGGCAATTCCGCGACGCCTGGCACTACAGCAGCGTGCTCTTGTGCGATGCAGAGGGCGACATCCTGCTGCAAACCGGCGACGAGGAGCACAGCCTCACGCTGCGCTTGCGCGAAGCGATCGAGCGAGCGCTGGCGAGCGGCAAGCCGCAATTGAGCGATCTGTATCGCATGTCGCTGCCGCCGCCGCCCCATGCGCATCTCGACATCGTCGCGCCGCTGCCCGTTCGCGCAGGCGAGCCGCGCCACCTGATCATCCTGCGCGTCGATGTCGCCCACCGTTTCTTTCCTCTCGTGCAGACCTGGCCGGGCGCGAGCGCAAGCGGCGAGATCGAGCTGGTGCGGCTAGAGGGCGAATTCGCCGTGCTGCTCAACGAACTGCGCCACGAGGCGCAGGTGCCGCCCGAGCGGCGCCTGCCGCTTAATCGGCCCGACACGCTCATCGCTCAGGCGCTCTCCGGCCAACACCCGGCCGGCACGCTGTTTTCCGGCCTCGACTATCGCGGCGAGCCATCGCTCGCGGTGGCCGCGCCGATTTCGCGCACCCCCTGGACGCTGATCGTCAAGATCGACCGCCAGGAGCTCTATGCCAGCGTCTATGGCGAATTCGCCTGGATTGCCGTCTCGAGCCTGCTCGCCTGGGGCATGCTCGTCGCCGTGTCGCTCTCCTACACCCAGCGCCGCGAGTTGCAGCATGTCCAGGCGCTGCGCGAAAGCGAGAAGCGCTTTCTCGCCACCTTCGAGCAGGCCGCCGTCGGCATCGCCCATGTCGCGCCCGATGGCCGCTGGCTGCGCGTCAACCGCCGCCTGTGCGAAATCGTCGGTTATGCGCCTGACGAGCTTCTGACCAAGACCTTCCAGGACATCACCCATCCCGACGACCTCGAAGCCGACCTCGCACAGGTGCATCGCATGCTCGCGCGCGAGATCGAGCGTTATGCGATGGAAAAACGCTACATCCGCAAGGATGGCAGCGAAGTGTGGATCCTGCTCACCATGGCGCTCGTCTGGCAGGAAGACGGCGCGCCCGACTATTTCATTTCGGTCATCGAAGACATCAATGAAAAGAAACAGCTCACGCTTGAGCTCGAAAGCTATCGCAAGCATCTCGAAGAGCTCGTCAAAGCGCGCACCGCCGAGCTCGACATCGCGCGGCGCAAGGCCGAAGCGGCGAATGAGGCAAAGAGCGCCTTCCTCGCCAACATGAGCCATGAGATCCGCACGCCTTTGAACGCCATCGTCGGCTTGGCCCACCTCTTGCGGCGTGACAGCAGCGATCCTGCCGAGCGAGACCGCCTCGACAAGATTGTCAACGCCAGCAACCACTTGCTCGAACTCATCAACGACATTCTCGATCTCTCGCGCATCGAGGCCGGCCGGCTCGCGCTCGACATCGGCGACTTCAATCTCGTCCAGCTCATCGACAATCTCGTCTCGCTCACGACGCCGCGCGTTGCCGAGCGCGGCCTCGAATTCGTCCTCGACATCGATCCGGCCCTCACCCCCGCCACTTTCCTGCGCGGCGACAGCCTGCGCTTGCGCCAGATCCTGCTCAACTACCTCGCCAATGCGATCAAATTCACCGAGCGGGGTCGCATCACGCTGCGCGTGCGGCAGTTGTCCGCTGATGATGCTCAGGTCAGGCTGCGCTTCGAGGTCGAAGATACCGGCATCGGCATCGCGCCCGAGAAACTGCCCAGCCTCTTTGAGCCTTTCGAACAGGCCGATGCTTCGATTACGCGCCGCTACGGCGGCACGGGCCTGGGGCTGGCGATCAACCGCCGGCTGGCCGAATTGATGGGCGGCCGGCTCGGAGTCGAGAGCACGCTGGGCGTGGGCAGCTGTTTCTGGTTCGAGGTATCCCTTCTGCGCGGCGCTTCACCGTTAAAAACGGTCAGCGCAGCGTTTGCCACATTACCGCACTGGCAGGGGCGGCGCCTCTTGCTCGCCGAAGACAACCCGATCAACCAGGAGGTCGTGCGCGATCTGCTCCTCGACTCGGGTATTTCGGTCGATATCGCCAACGACGGTCAGGAAGCGCTCGAGCGCGCGGCGCAGTCTAACTACGACGCCATCCTCATGGATGTGCAGATGCCCGTCATGGACGGCCTTGCGGCCACGCGCCGCATCCGCGCCCTGCCCCGTCATGCCGCCACCCCAATCATCGCGCTGACCGCCAGTGCCTATGAGGAAGACCGACAGCAATGCCTGGCCGCCGGCATGAACGTTTACCTGTCCAAACCCGTCGATCCCGAAAAACTGTTTGCGGTGCTGCTTCGCTGGCTGCCGGACAAAGGCACGAATCAGCCGCCGGCCGCAGCCAGCGGCGCCACCGGCCCTGCCTCCAGTCCCGACCTGCTAGCAAAACTCTCGGCCATTCCCGGTCTCGATGTGCAAGCGGGGTTGAGCCGAATGGCGGGCAAGTTAAGCCGTTATCACGAGCTGCTGCAGCGCTTCGTCGAAACTCATGCCGCGGATGCCCTGCGCATCCGGAAGGCAATTGCCGCCGGCGATTACGCTTCCGCGCATCTGGCGGCCCATGCTCTCAAGGGCGTGGCCGGCACGCTCGGCGCCGAGGTGGTAGCCGCGGCCGCTGCGCGCCTCGATGCGATGCTGAAAAAAGGCGAGCAAGACATCGCGGCGCTCGATGCCCTAGAGCGCGAACTTGACGCCCTGTGCGCCGCGCTTGGCGCCGCCTTGCCGCAAGCTCCTCCCCCCGCCCCTGCCGCCACGGCGGACTTCGAGGCGCTGCGCGGGCTGCTTGCCTTGCTGGCCAGCGGCGATGCGCGCGCCAAGGCGCAATGCGAGGCGCTCGCAGCGAGCCTACGCGAGCAGCTGAGCGCAGATTACTGCGATTTCGCGCAAGCCATCGAGCGCTATGATTTCAGCCTCGCCCACGCGCTGCTCGCCCGGCATCTGGATGCGGCCTGAAAGTCGGCGCTGGCACGACGGCCCATGAACCATTCGATCTACTCGCAAGCGATCTTCGACAACGGCCATACGCCGATGCTGATCCTCGACCCGGAGGACGACGGCCGCATCGTCGATGCCAACGACAAGGCGGTGCGCTACTACGGCTGGCCGCGCGAAGTGCTGCTGTCGATGCACATCCTCGACATCAACACGCTGCCGCCCGAGGAGGTGCGCGCCGAGATCGCCCGCGCGCGCGCAGAAGACCGCCACTTCTTCAACTTCCGCCACCGCCATGCCGATGGCTCGGTGACCGATGTCGAGGTATTTTCCGGGCCGCTCGTCGTCGCGGGCAAGACGCTGCTGTATTCGATCATCCACGACGTCACGGAAAAAAAGGCGCTCGAACGCCGCAACGAGCTTTTTCTCAAGCGCGCCAGCCGCCTGCTCGAATTGCCGCGTCTGGCCGAGAGCCTGGGCGAGACGGAATTCATGCAGCGCGGCCTGGAATTCGCCGAGGAGCTCACGGGCAGCACGGTCTCCTTCCTCCATTTCGTCAATGAGAACGAGCAAAGCATCGAGCTCATCACCTGGTCGCGCCGCACGCTCGAAACTTATTGCAATGCCGCCTTCGACCGCCATTATCCGGTCCGGGAGGCCGGCATCTGGGCCGATGCCTTGCGGGAGCGCCGCGCCATCATTTGCAACGACTATGCTTCAGCGGCAGGCAAACGCGGTCTGCCCAAAGGTCATGCGGAACTCGTGCGCTTCATCTCGCTGCCCGTCGTCGAGCGCGACAAGGTCGTGATGATCGCGGGGGTGGGCAACAAGGCAAGCGACTACGACGATACCGACGTGCAGACGCTCGCCCTCATCGCCGGCGAGCTCTGGCGGCTTGCCCAGCGCGAGCGCAATCGCCGTGAGATCGAGCGCTTCAATCGCGCCATCGACCGCGCCGCGGTCGAAATCTATAGCTTCGACGCGCAGAGCTTGTGTTTTGTCGATGCCAACCGCGGCGCCTGCGCCAACACCGGCTATACGCTCGAAGAACTGCGCCAGATGACGCCGCTCGATCTTAAGCCGGAGATAACGCGAGAAGAGTTCGAGCGCCTGCTCTCTTCCTTGCGCGAAGGCCGCCTGCGCAGCGTGACCCTGGCCACGCTCCACCGCCGCAAGGATGGCAGCACCTATCCGGTCGAGCTGCAGATCGAGCTGCTCGCCGAGGCCAATCCGCTCTTCGTCGCCATCGGCCGCGATTTGACCGAACATCTTCAGCGCGAAACCGAATTGCAGCGCGCCCTCGCCGTGGTCGAGGCAAGCCCCGTGGTGAGCTTCCGCTGGCGCGCCGAGCCCGGCTGGCCGGTCGAATATGTCTCGAACAACGTCTCGCGCTGGGGCTATACGGCCGATCAGCTCAAGGCCGGCGCGCCCGCTTATATCGATCTCATCCACCCCGATGACCTGCCGCGCATCGCCGCAGAGGTCGAGCACAACACCGCGCAGGGCATCGATAGCTACACACAGGAATACCGTCTCAGAAATGCCGCCGGCGAGTATTTCTGGGTCGAGGATCACACGCGCATCGTGCGCGATGCCACAGGCGCAGCGCGTTACTACGAGGGGGTCGTGGCCGACATCGATTTCAAGAAGCGCGCCGAGATGCATCTGATGGAAGTCCTCGCCGCGCAGCGCGAGCTCAACAAGAAGCTCGGAGAGGCGCAGAACCAGCTCTTGCAATCCGAGAAAATGGCCTCGATCGGCCAGCTTGCCGCCGGCGTGGCCCACGAGCTCAACAACCCAATTGGCTTCGTGAGCAGCAACCTCGGCTCGCTCGAAAACTATCTGCGCGACCTGTTCGAGATCGTCGATGCCTATGCCGTCGCTGAAGTCGCCGCGCCCCCCGACTGCATGGAGCTTGCGCGCGTACGCGAGCTCAAGCGGCAGAAGGATTTCGACTTCCTGCGCAACGACATCTTCCAGCTGATGGCCGAATCGAAGGAGGGGCTCGCCCGTGTGGCCAAGATCGTCAAGGATTTGAAAGATTTCTCGCGCGCCGGCGAGGCCGTCTGGCAATCGGCCGATTTGCACCAGGGGCTCGATTCGACGCTCAACATCGTCTGGAACGAGCTCAAATACAAATGCACGGTCAAGAAGGAATACGGCGATCTGCCCCCGATCTGGTGCGTGCCGGCGCAGCTCAACCAAGTGTTCATGAACATCCTCGTCAATGCCGCCCACGCGATTCCCGATAAGGGCGAGATCACGATCCGCACCGGCCGGCGCGGCGATGAGGTGTTCGTCGCGATTTCCGACACCGGCACCGGCATCGCACCCGAGCACTTAAACCGCATCTTTGAGCCCTTCTTTACGACCAAGCCGGTCGGCAAGGGCACTGGCTTAGGCCTGTCGCTTTCCTGGAGCATCGTGCAAAAGCACCACGGCCGCATCGAGGTGCAAAGCAAGCTCGGCAAGGGCTCGACCTTCACCGTCTGGCTGCCCATCGAGCAGCCTCAGCCACCCGCCGAGGCCGTCTTACCCGCCCCGACTTCGACATCATGAGCGAATCCGCGACCCCTGCCCCGCCGGCGCGACTTTTGTGCGTCGATGACGAGCCTTCGATCCTTTCGGCCTTGAAACGGGTCTTCCGGCCCTATGGCTACACGGTCTTCACGGCCACCTCCGGCAAGGAGGGGCTTGCCATCCTCGAACGGGAGCCGATCGACGTCGTGATCAGCGACATGCGCATGCCCGAGATGGACGGCGCACAGTTTCTCGAACAGGTGTTCGAGCGCTGGCCGGAGACGAAACGCATCCTGCTCACCGGCTATGCCGATGCGGCGGCGACCATCGCGGCAATCAACCTCGGCAAGATCTGGCGGTATGTTGCCAAACCCTGGCACGACGACGAACTGGTGCTCGCCGTCCAGCAGGCGATCGCCCACCGTCAGCTCATGCAGGAAAACGCGCGTCTTGCCGAGCTCACCCGCCAGCAGAACGAAGAGCTCAAGGCGCTCAATGCCCAGCTCGAGGCCAAGGTCGCCGAGCGCACCGAAGCCTTGCAGAAGACGCTTGCCTCGCTCGAAGCGGCCCATCGGGAACTGAAGCTCTCCTTCCTGACGATGGTGCAGGTATTGATCGGCCTCTTCGAGCTGCACAGCCGCAGCCTCGCCGGCCACTCGCGGCGCGTCGCCGATACGGCGCGGCAACTGGCGCGCGCGCTCGAATGCGATGAGGCTGAGACGCAAGACGTCGTGCTCGCCGCGCTGCTCCACGACATCGGCAAGTTCGGCCTGCCCGAACACCTCCTTGGCAAGCCTTACAACATGCTCACGCCGGGCGAGCGCGCTCAGGTCATGCAGCATCCGCAACGCGGCGAGGCCGTCTTGATGGCGATCCCCCAGCTCAAAAACGCTGCCCTCCTCGTGCGCCATCATCACGAATGCTTCGATGGCAGCGGTTTTCCCGACCACCTCGCCGGCCTCGCGATCCCCTTGGGCGCGCGCATCCTCGCCGTGGCCAACGATTTCGATGCATTGCAGATGGGCACGCTGGTCAGCCGCCCGCTCAAACCCGCCGAGGCGCGCACCTTCATCCTCGACAACCGCGGCAAGCGTTATGACCCCGCCGTCGTCGATGCCTTCCTTGCTCAGCTCGCGGGCCAGATTCCCGAAGAAGTGCGCGAACTGCCGATGCGGCCGGGCACGCTGCGGCCCGGCATGGTGCTCGCGCGCGATCTTGTCCATCCCGAAGGTTATCTGCTGCTTGCCAAGGGGCAGGTCGTCGATGAGACGATCATCAAGCAGCTTTTGAAGATCGAGGCGACGGAAAACCTGCGTCTCACCCTCTACATCCGCCCGGAGACTCCATGATCGAAGCCTTCGTCTGGAATGACCGGTTCGTCACCGGCTTTGCCGACGTCGACGGCCAGCACCGCCGCCTCTTCGAAATTACCAACCGCGTCGGCACCCTGCTCGCCGAAGGCGCCGGGAGCGATGCGCGCACCATCGAAACCGTCTTCCAGGAACTCGCCGACTATGCCAATACCCACTTTCGCGACGAAGAACGCCTGATGGCGGAGATGGGGGTGAGCGAGGCGCACCGCCAGCACCACCTTCAAAGCCATCGCGAGTTCATCGAGCAGGTCAAGGCCATGTGGTCGCAACGCGCAACGATGCGCGCACCGGCCGAGACCTTGCACGGCTTTCTCACCGCGTGGCTCACCTTCCACATCCTCGGCGAAGATCAGGCGATGGCGCGCGAGATCCATCGCTTGCAACGGGGCGCAAGCCCCGAGGAGGCGCATGCGCAGGAAACGGGGCGCGGCGAGCGCTCGGCGAGCGCCTTGCTCAAGGCCTTGCATACACTCTACGACGTGCTGGCGCGCGTCAATCGCGACCTGGCCGAGACCAATCGCGCGCTGGAAGAAAAGGTGGCGCAGCGCACGCGCGAGCTATTGCAATCGGAGAAAATGGCCTCGATCGGCCAGCTCGCCGCCGGCGTCGCCCACGAGATCAACAACCCGATCGGCTTCGTCAATTCCAACCTCGGCACGCTCGGCCGCTACGTCGAGGATCTGCTCAAACTCGCCGAATTGGGCGCGGCCACACCGGCAGGCGAAGCCCTCAAGCAGCAAATCGATCTCGATTTCTTGAAGCAAGACATCGTCGCTTTGCTCAAGGAATCGCAAGAGGGGCTCGATCGCGTGCGCAAGATCGTCGCCAACCTCAAGGATTTCTCGCGCATCGACCAGGCCGAATGGCAGGAGGCCGATCTCGTCGCCGGCCTCGAGAGCACCTTGAACGTCGTCTGGCACGAAATCAAATACAAGGCCGACGTGGTGCGAGAACTGAAGCCCCTGCCCCTCGTGCGCTGCATGCCGGCGCAGCTCAATCAGGTGTTCATGAACATGCTGGTGAATGCCGCCCAGGCGATCGCCGAGCACGGCACGATCACGCTAAGAAGCGGCAGCGAGAATGATTGGGTCTGGATCGAGATCGAAGACACTGGCTGCGGCATGGATGAAGTGACGCAACGGCGCATCTTTGAGCCCTTCTTCACCACCAAGCCCGTCGGTCAGGGCACGGGGCTCGGCATGTCGCTTGCCTGGGACATCGTCACCAAGCACGGCGGCAAATTCGAGATTGACAGCGCCGTCGGGCGGGGCACGCGCATCCGCGTCTGGCTGCCGATCAAAGGTCCGCCGACAGTGCCGGCATAGCAAGCCGTCCCGCCAGCGCCGACTTTTACTCTTCCGCCGCGTCAAGCCCGCGCGCCCGGCACATCGAGGCGAGCACCTTGTTTTCGATTTCGAGCTTGCGCGCGGCGAGCGCCTGGGCGACGATGGCGCGCAGCTCGTAGTCGTTCCACGGCTTGGGGATATAGCTATAGATGTGCGCGAGATCGACGGCGGCAATGACTTCGTCCATGCTCGCTGCGCCCGAGAGCAGGATGCGCGCGCAATCGGGCTGCTTTTCGGCAAAGGCTTCCAAGAGGCGCGCGCCATCCATCTCGGGCATCTTGTAATCGGCGATCACGCAGGAGAATTCGACGCTGTCGGCCATCTTCAAGGCATGCAGGGGCGAGGTGGAAATCTGCACGCTGATCTGCAAATTGCCAAACGGCAGGGCGCGCGCGTGCGCGACATCGGCGCGCATCGCTGCCAAGACGTCGTCGAGCCGGCTTTTGTGCATCAGATCGCGCGCCACGGCGTGGCAGGCGTTGAGATCGTCATCGACGACGAGAATCTGATCGACCTGACCGGCCTCCTCGGGCAAGCTGATGCCTTGCGCGCGCAAGCGGTCGGCCAGGCGCCGGTTTCTCAGCGCGGCCTGGCGGAAATCGATCGCCTGAGCAAGCGAGCTTTTGAGGAAGTAGCTCGTCCACGGCTTGGGGATGAAGCGGTAGATATGGGTCTCATTGACCATCTTGATGAGCGCGTCCATGTCGGTCTGCCCCGATAGGACGATGCGCACGCAGTCGGGCTGGAGCGCGGCGAGCGCCTTGAGGAACTCAAGCCCGCTCATCTGCGGCATGCGGTAGTCGGAAATCACGACGGCGAACCCTCTCTCGCGCGCCCGCGCAAGCGCCGCCGAGGGATCCGTAAAACCTTCGACGGCATAGCGGTAGCGGCCCACCGGCGGGGTGGCGAGCTCGCGGCGGAGCGCATTGACGATGTTGGGCTCGTCATCGACGACGAGGATGGGAAATTCGGGAGGAGTAGCGGCGCTCATGAGTGATTTCCCTCGCGGGTTGGCGGAAACGGGCCATAGCTTACAATGCCGCATCGACTCACGCATACCTTTGGGTCAGTCTAGGCCATGCACTTCGTACCGAACTTTCCCTTGACCGCCGTCTGGCCAGGCCGTCCCTATCCGCGCGGCGCGACCTGGGATGGCGAGGGGGTCAATTTCGCGATCTTTTCCGAACATGCCGAGAAGGTCGAACTGTGCCTGTTCGACATGGAAGGCCGCGAGGAGGTACAGCGCATCGAGATGCGCGAGCAGACCGACATGGTCTGGCACTGTTATCTGCCCGAGGCGCGGCCAGGGCTTGTCTATGGCTACCGCGTCTATGGCTCCTACGACCCGTTGCGCGGCCATCGCTTCAATCCAAATAAGCTGCTGCTCGATCCCTATGCGAAGGACATCATCGGCACGGTCAATTGGCACGATGCGAACTTCGGCTACCGCGTCGGCCATCCGAGCGAGGATCTTTCCTTCGATCCGCGCGATAGCGCCCCTTACATGCCCAAATGCCGGGTGGCCGATTCGGCCTTCAGCTGGGGCGACGACAAGCCGCCGCGCACCCCCTGGCACGAACTCGTGATCTACGAGCTCCATGTGCGCGGCTTCACGCTGCATCATCCCGAGGTGCCCGCCCCCTTGCGCGGCACCTATGCGGCGCTCGCCACGGCGCCGATCATCGAGCACTTCAAGCGGCTAGGCATCACGGCGGTCGAATTGATGCCGGTGCACAGCTTCATCGACGATCGCCACCTCGTCGACCGCGGCCGCCGCAATTATTGGGGCTACAACTCGATCGGCTATTTCGCGCCGGAAGCGCGTTACTCGGCGAGCGGCTCGATCAAGGAATTCAAGACAATGGTCAAGACGCTGCATTCGGCCGGCATCGAGGTGATCCTCGACGTCGTCTACAACCACACCGCCGAAGGCAACCATCTAGGGCCGACGCTTTCTTTCAAGGGCATCGACAATGCCGCCTACTACCGCCTCGTGCCGGGCGCGCCGCGCTTTTACATGGACTACACCGGCTGCGGCAATACGCTCAACATGCAGCATCCGCGCGTCTTGCAGCTCATCATGGATTCATTGCGCTACTGGGTGCAGGAGATGCACGTCGATGGCTTCCGCTTCGACCTCGCTTCATCGCTCGCCCGCGAGATGCACGACGTCGACCGCTTGGGCGCCTTCTTCGACATCCTCCATCAAGACCCGGTGCTCTCGCAGGTCAAGCTGATCGCCGAACCGTGGGACTTGGGCGAAGGCGGCTACCAGGTCGGCAACTTTCCTTTGGGCTGGGCCGAATGGAACGACCGCTACCGCGACACGATGCGCGCCTACTGGCGCGGCGACGGCGGCCTGATCGGCGAATTCGCGAGGCGCATCACGGGTTCATCCGACCTCTATGCCCACAACGGCCGCCGCCCCTATGCGAGCATCAACTACATCACGGCGCACGACGGCTTCACGCTCGAAGACCTCGTGAGCTACAACGAAAAGCACAACGAGGCCAATGGCGAAGATAACCGCGACGGCAGCGACAAGAATCTCTCCTGGAACCACGGCGTCGAGGGGCCGACCGACGATCCGGCGATTCTCGCCTTGCGCGCGCGCCAAAAGCGCAACCTGCTCGCCTCGCTCTTGCTTTCGCAAGGCGTGCCGATGATCCTGGCCGGCGACGAGATGGGCCGCACGCAGCGCGGCAACAACAATGCCTATTGCCAAGACAACGAGGTGAGCTGGGTCAATTGGAACCTCTCGCAGGCCGACCGCGAGCTGCTCGAATTCGTCGCCCGCTTGGTGCACTTGCGGCGCGCCCATCCGGTCTTTCGCCGCCGCAACTTCTTCCAGGGGCGGCCGATCCGGGGGTCCGGCATCAAGGACATTCACTGGCTGAAGCCGGATGGCACCGAGATGAACGACCACGAGTGGCTGCACGATTACGCCAAGAGCCTCGGCGTCTATCTCTCGGGCGAGGCGCTGGAGGAAGTCGATGCGCGCGGCCGGCCCGTCAAGGATGACAACTTCGTCCTGCTCTTCAACGCCCACCACGAGCGCGTCGACTTCAAGCTGCCCGCCATTGGCGCGAACTGTGTCTGGCATGTCGTCATCGATACCCATTACGAAGGCGGACTGCGTTCCGACGGCAATTTCCAGGGCGGCGACTGCTTTCCGCTCGAAGGGCGCACCCTCGCCTTGCTGCGCCAGATCGACTACCAACGGCGCCGGGACGACATCGCATGAACGATGCGCTGGCGCGGCTTGCCGAACACTGCGGCATCGCTGCCGCCTATCACGACATCTGGGGCCACCTGCATCCAGCCTCGACCTACACCCGCCAGGCGCTTCTGGCGGCCATGCACCTGCCGCCATCGCGCATCGCCGACGACCCGCAAGGCTTGCTCGACGAGCTCATCGCGCAAGAACGACGCCGCCTGCTGCCGCCCGTCTGCGTCGTGCGCGTGGGCACCTGCCCACGCATCCCGCTCGGCGAGCTTGGCCAGGCCGGGAACTGGCGCTGGATGCTGCACCTCGAAGACGGCACGACACTAAGCGGCGAATTCATCCCGGCCGCCTCGCTCGAACTCCCTCCCCTCGAGGCCTTGGGTTACCACCGCCTGGAGCTTAACGATGGCGCGGCTTCTCATGCCATGCCGCTCATCGGCGTGCCCGAGCGCTGCCATCAGCCGGAAAAGCTCGCCCGCGGCGGCCGCAGCTGGGGGCTGGCCGTGCAGCTCTACAGCCTGCGCTCATCGCGCAACTGGGGCATCGGGGATTTCGGCGACCTCTTGCGCCTCATCGACCTCGTCGCCGAGGCAGGCGGCGATGCCATTGGCGTCAATCCTTTGCATGCGCTGTTTTCCGACCAGCCGACGCACATCAGCCCCTACAGCCCCTCGCATCGCGGCTTTGTCAATGTGCTCTATCTCGACATCGAGGCGATCCCGGAATTCGCGGCCTGCGAGGCAGCCCAACGCCGTCGGGCGAGCGCCGAGTTTCAGGCACGCCTCGCTGCCTTGCGCGCGGCGCCCCAGGTCGATTATCCGGGCGTGGCGGCGACGAAATTTGAAATCCTCGCCCTGCTATTCCAGCAATTCCAGCGCGCCGGCGGCGCACGGGCGGCAGAGTTCGCCACCTGGCGCGCCGAGCAAGGCGATGCGCTCGAGCGCTTCGCCCGCTATTGCGCCTTGCAGGAACATTTTCGTAAGACGCAAGCCGCCTGGGGCTGGCCCGCCTGGCCAGAAGCCTATCGCGACCCGACATCGGAAGCGGTTGCGGCCTTCGCCCGCGAGCATGCCGAAGCGATCGCCTATCACGCCTGGCTGCAATGGCTCGCCGACGAGCAAATGCGCGCCATTGCGGCGCGGGCCGAGCAATTGGGGATGGCCATTGGCCTGTATGAGGATCTCGCGATCGGCGCCAATCCCGGCGGAGCAGAGCTGTGGGCCGACCAAGGGGTCTTTGCTCAAGGGGCGCATGCCGGCGCGCCGCCGGATGAGATCAACCTCATGGGCCAGGATTGGGGCTTGCCGCCTTTTGACCCGCATGCCTTGCGCGAGGCCGCCTACGCGCCCTTCATCGCCATCCTGCGCGCCAACATGCGGCATGCCGGCGCGCTGCGCATTGATCATGTCATGGGGCTTAAGCGCATCTTCTGGGTACCCGCCAACCTGCCAGCCAGCGAGGGCGCCTATGTGCACTACCCCTTCGAGGATCTGCTCGGCCTCGTCGCCTTGGAAAGCCAGCGCAATCGCTGCCTCGTCATCGGCGAGGACCTGGGCACCGTGCCCGAGGGCTTCCGCGAGCGGCTCGCCGCCGCGGGCATTCTCTCTTACCATCCGCTCGTCTTCGAACGCTATGCGGATGGCCACTTCCGGCTTCCTTCAGACATGCCGCAGCAGGCGCTCGTCGCCGTCGGCACCCACGATTTGCCGACGCTCGCCGCCTTCTGGCGCGGTGATGACCTGCGCTTGCGCGCCGCGCTGGGCCTCTTTCCCAACGAAGCGATGCAGGAATGTTTGACCACCGAGCGGGAATGGGATCGCGGCCGGCTCTTGTGGGCCTTGGAGCGCGTCGGTCTCCTGCCCTCCAATGTTTCGAAAGACCCGGCGCAGGTGCCTGAGATGACGGACGAGCTCATGCTCGCCATCCATGCCTATCTTGCCCAAAGCCCGGCGCAGCTGTTCATCATCCAGCCGGAAGACTTGTTCGGCGTCATTGAGCAAACCAATGTGCCCGGCACGCTCGAACACCAGCATCCGAACTGGCAGCGCAAGTTGCCTGTGCCGATCGAGGCATGGCCAGCAGACGGCCGTTTTGCCCGCCTCGCTGCTCTCTTGCGCGAGGCCAGGCCCAATTGAGAAGCCCAAGGACCTTTATGTCCAACAGGCGGTGCAATATCATCGTCCTATGATGATCGATGCGACGACACGCCAACGGCTTGACGACTACTGTCGTGCACATGGCATACGCCGTTTATCGCTGTTTGGCTCTCAGGCGCGCGGAGCCGCGCGCCCAGACAGCGATATCGACCTCTTGGTCGAATTCGAAGCCGGCATGGAACCGGGGCTGATTGGCCTGGCCGCCATGGAAGCCGAGCTGTCCGCTCTGTTTGGTCACCGCAAGGTTGACCTGCGCACACCGCAAGAATTGAGCCGACATTTTCGCGATCAGGTCTTGTGCGAAATGCTGGTGCAATATGTCGCCTGAAGACCGTATCCGCATCCTCCACATGATCGAAGCGGCTCAAGAAGCGATCGGTTTCATTGGCAACCGAACAATCGCAGAACTCGAACAGGACCGGAAGACACTGTTCGCAGTCATCCGCTGTGTCGAGATCATAGGCGAGGCAGCGGCGAGGAGATCTCAAGCGACGCGATCAGCTGCACCTGACATTCCCTGGAACGCCATCATCGGCATGCGTAATCGTCTCGTCCATGCCTATTTCGACGTCGACACCCATGTCGTCTGGAAAACCGTTACGGTCGAACTGCCTGCCCTAAACAGACGCCTGCAGGCTTTACTGTAGTTTGCAAATGACATGGAGCGCCATATTGCGCTCTTCATGCCGCCCAGGCGGCGAGAAACTCTTGCCAATGCACCGCGTCGCTCTTGGCAAGCGCCTTTCGCACGGTCGCGCATTCGCTGGCGTATTCCTCGGCGGAAAGCTGCCCGCGCATCCGCTGGAAACGCAGATAGACGAGGTAGGTGTTGACGACGTCGGTCTCGCAATAATCGCGAATCGCGTTAATTTCGCCGGCCAGCCACGCCTGCCAAACGGCGCTGCCGTCCATGCCGAGCTTGCCCGGCAGATTCATGAGCTTGGCGAGCTCATCGAGCGGCACGTTGGCGCGCGGCTGATAGAGCGCCAAAAGATCCATGAGGTCGAGATGCCGCGTGTGGTAGCGGCTGATGTAGTTGTTCCACTTGAAGCCGTTGTCGCTCTCGCCCATCTCCCAATAGCGCGTCGCCGCCACGCCATGGATGAGCCCCCGATAATGCAGCACCGGCAGGTCGAAGCCGCCGCCATTCCATGAGACGAGCTGCGGCGTGTATCGCTCGATGCCGGCGAAGAAGCGCTGGATGATCTCGCCCTCCCCTGCTTGCGGCTCGGCAAGCGACCAGACGCGAAAGCCCTCGTCGCTCCTCATCGCGCAGGAGATGACGACGACGCGCTGCAGGTGAAGCGGCAAAAAGTCGGAGCCGTTCTTGGCGCGCTGCTTCTGGAAGGCGAACTCGGCGACCTCGGCCTCCGGCAGCGTCGCGGGCAGATCGTGGAGCCGCCGCAGGCCGGCAATGTCGGGGATCGTCTCGATGTCGAAGACGAGGATGGGAATCACGCGGGAAAGACGCCCGTTGAGAGATAGCGGTCGCCGCGGTCACAGACGATGCTGACGATCACGGCGTTCTCTACCTTGGCGGCGATGCGCAGCGCGACGGCCATCGCCCCGCCCGAGGAAATGCCGGCACAGATGCCCTCTTCGCGAGCGAGCCGCCGCGTCATCTCCTCGGCTTCGCGCTGGCTCACATATTCGAGTCGATCGATGCGCGAAAAGTCGCAGATCTTCGGCAGATACTCAGGGGGCCACTTGCGGATGCCAGGAATCTGCGCGCCCTCCGCTGGCTGGCAGCCGATGATCTGGATGGCCGGATTCTGCTCTTTGAGATAGCGCGAGCAGCCCATGATGGTGCCCGTGGTGCCCATGCTAGAGACGAAGTGGGTAATCTTCCCTTCGGTATCGCGCCAGATCTCCGGGCCGGTGCCACGATAATGCGCGAGCGGATTGTCGGGGTTCGAGAATTGGTCGAGCATCACGCCGCGGCCCGCTTTGACAAGCCGTTCCGCTTCGTCGCGCGCGCCTTCCATGCTCGCTTCCTTGGGCGTCAGGATCAGCTCCGCGCCATAGGCCTTCATCGACTGGCGGCGCTCGACGCTCTGGTTTTCGGGCATGACGAGGATCATCTTGTAGCCGCGCAGCGCCGCGACCATCGCGAGCGCAATACCGGTATTGCCCGAGGTCGCCTCGATCAGCGTATCGCCCGGCTTGATCTCGCCGCGCTTCTCGGCTTCGAGGATCATCGACAGCGCCGGCCGGTCCTTGACCGAACCGGCCGGATTATTGCCTTCGAGCTTGGCGAGGATCACGTTGTTGCGGCGCGCGTTTTCCTCGCCGGGCAGGCGCTTTAGGCGCACCAGCGGCGTGTTGCCGACAAAGTCTTCGAGGGTCTTCATGTTCATTGTCCGGCCAAATACTTTACATATTTCGTCACGCCCACCGCGACTTCGGCAAAGGCTTCCTCGTAACCCGCCTCGCGCAGCGCGGTGATGTCGGCCTGGGTGAAGCTTTGATACTTGCCCTTGAGCGCCTCGGGGAAGGCGATGTATTCGACGATGCCCTGCGCCACCATGTCAGCAAGCGAGAGCGGCGGCTGGCCTTCGAGCGCGCGGCAGGCATTGACCGTTGCATGGGCGATGTCGTTGAAAGGCTGCGCTTTCCCGGTGCCGAGGTTGAAGATGCCGGATTTTTCCGGATGGTCGAGGAAGAACATGTTCACCTTGACGACGTCCTCGACATAGACGAAGTCGCGGCGCTGCTCGCCGTTGCCGTAGCCATCGCAGCCCTCGAAGAGCTTGACCTTGCCGTGCTCGCGATACTGGTTGAAGTGGTGGAAGGCCACCGAAGCCATGCGCCCCTTGTGCTGCTCGCGCGGGCCATAGACGTTGAAATAGCGAAAGCCCACCACCTGCGCGTGAAAGTCGGCGCTGGCGAGACGGCGCCGCACGACCTGGTCGAAGAGGAACTTCGAGTAGCCATAGACGTTAAGCGGCGCCTCGTGCTCGCGCGCTTCCTTGAACACGCGCCCCGCGCCATAGACCGAGGCGGAAGAGGCATAGAGAAACTGCACCTCGTGATCGAGGCAGAAATCGAGCAAGGCGGTGCTATAGCGGAAGTTGTTTTCCATCATGTAGCGGCCATCGCTCTCCATCGTGTCGGAGCAGGCGCCTTGGTGGAAGAGGACTTCGATCGCACCATCGAAATGGCCGTGCTGCAAGCGCTCGATGAATTCGTGCTTGTCGAGGTAGTCGGCGATCTCGCAATCGACGAGATTCTTGAACTTGTCGGCCTTCGTGAGGTTATCGACGGCGAGGATGTGGTCGATGCCGCGCTCGTTCAAGGCCTTGACGAGGTTGGCGCCGATGAAGCCGGCCGCACCGGTGACGACGTAATACATGGCTATCCTTTCAACCCAGATTGTCCATTGGAACGCGAGCGGCGCTCGCCGGCGAGGGCGAGCAGATCTGCGTTCGTGCGACGAGTCCATAGCGTTGCCTCTGGACGAGGAGCACGGGCGTAGAGATGCCGCCCGCAGCCCGAGCGCCGCCGCGTAGGGCACTGCGAGTGTCGAAAAGTCTCTTCATGGATCACCTGCCCGATCT
This sequence comes from Rhodocyclaceae bacterium, assembly GCA_026415155.1. Taxonomy (GTDB): domain Bacteria; phylum Pseudomonadota; class Gammaproteobacteria; order Burkholderiales; family Rhodocyclaceae; genus Sulfuricystis. Next base: position 17,407 of record JAOAHQ010000068.1, on the reverse strand, counting down.
AATGGTCAATCTGGGTTCAACTCTTCGAGCGAGCAAGTCGCGGTGCCGAGCTTGCCGACGACGATGCCCGCCGCGCGGTTGGCGAGCCGCATCGCATCGAGCAGCGGCAGCCCCGCCGCCAGCATGACGGCCAGCGTGGCGATCACGGTATCGCCCGCGCCGCTCACATCATAAACCTCGCGCGCCTGCGCCGGCTCGTGAAACGTCTCATGCTCGGTATAGAGCGTCATGCCCTCTTCGGAGCGGGTCAGCAGCAAGGCTTCGAGCCCCAGCGTGTCGATGAGACGTGCCACGCGTGCGGCGAGATCATCTTCATCCTGCCAGCGGCCGATGACCTCGCGCAGTTCGGCGCGATTCGGCGTGATGAGCGTGGCGCCCTGGTAACGCGCGTAGTCGTCGCCCTTCGGGTCGACGAGCACGGGTTTGCCGTGTTCGCGCGCGATGCGGATCATCTCGGCGATGTGCGCCAGCCCTCCTTTGCCGTAGTCGGAGAGGATCACCGCGTCGCACGCGTCGATGCGCTCGCGGAACTCGGCGAGCTTTGCCTGCAGGACCTCGTGCGCCGGCCAGTTCTCGAAGTCGATGCGCAACAACTGCTGCTGGCGGCCGATGACGCGCAGCTTGACGGTCGTATTGAGTTGCGGGTCCTCGTGGAGGCTCGCGTCGATCGAGGAGGCGGCGAGCAGCCGGGCAAGCGCCTGGCCTGCTTCATCGGCGCCGACCACCGAAAGCAGCGTGGCCTGGGCGCCGAGCGCGGCGATGTTGCGTGCGACGTTGGCCGCACCACCGGGGCGCTCCTCGCTCCTCTCCACCTTGACCACCGGCACGGGGGCTTCGGGCGAGATGCGCGAGACCTCGCCGAACCAATAGCGGTCGAGCATGACGTCGCCGACGACGAGGATACGGGCAGAAGACGTATCGGGCAATTTCATGGCGTGAGATCGAATTCCTCGCTGCGCTTGGGCGGAAAGGTTTCCCAGCCGCCGCAAGCCGGGCAGCGCCAATGGAACTGGCGTGCCTTGAAGCCACAGTCGCTGCAGCGGTAGCGCGCCACACGGCGGGTATGGTTGTGGATCAGCGACTTGACGAGCTCGAGGTCGGCGCGCCGCTCAGGGGGGGCAAGCAAGAGCTGCGCTTCGAGGAGCTTGTCGAGGCCCAAGAGGGTCGGGTTGCGCCGCAGTTCATCACGCACCAGCGCATAGGCCGCCTGCGGGCCTTCGGCGGCCAGCACCGCCTGGAAGACGCTCTCGAGCAAATCGAGCGAGCCGTGACGCTCCAGATAGCCGCGCAGCAGCGCGATGCCCTGGGCTTCCCGCCCCTGGGCGCGAAACACCGCCAGCATCTTGTCGGCCGCCAGCGAGAGATAGGCGGGATTTTGCTGCTCGATGCCCTGCCAGATCGCCAGGGCCGTCTCGCCAGCGCCGAGTTTCGCTTCGAGCTCGCCCAGCAACAGTGTAGCCCGCACGCACTTGCGATTGACCGCGAGCGCTGCCTGAAGCTCGCGCCTCGCCTCCTCGTCGCGGCCATTCAGGAGAGCTGCCGCCGCGAGCTCGCAGTGAAACTCGGCGATCTCCTTGTGCCACAGATGATCGGCATGCCCAGGCATTTGCCTTGCGATAGCGATCGCCTTCTGCCACTCCTTTTCCTGCTGGTAGATCTCGAGCAGGAAGCGCAGCGCCTCCTCGTCGCGGGAGGTAGAGCGCAGCTTGAGGAAGATTTCCTCGGCGCGGTCGAGGAGCCCTGCCTTGAGGTAATCCTGGCCGAGTTCGGAGAGCGCCTGCAGGCGTTGCTCCTCGGTGAGCTGCGCCTGCGTTGCATCGCGCTCGATGAGATGTTTATGGACGCGGATCGCCCGATCGGTCTCACCGCGCCGGCGGAACAGGCTGCCGAGCGCAAAATGCAGCTCGACGGTTTCCGGATCGAGCCGCGCCGCTTCGAGAAAGGCCTCGATCGCCTTGTCGGGCTGCTCGTTGAGAAGGAAGTTGAGCCCCGTGAAATAGGAGCGCGGCAGCGCGCGCGATTCGTTGAGCAGCGCCTTGAGGTCGATGCGCGCCGCCAACCAGCCAAAGGCGAAAAAAGCCGGCAACGCGAGGAGCCACCATAGCTCGATTTCCATGATCTTCAGCGCCTGGTCAGGGCCGGACGTTCGTCTGCCGCATCGAGCGGAGCAGCGTGTTCGGCGAGCTCACGCTCGAGCCGGCCAAGCCCCCGGCGCTGCTGGAAGAGCTTGGGCAACAGGGCCAGCAGGCCGAGCACGACGCCGATCACGATCGAGACGAGCACGACGAGCGACAAGGGCGCGCGCCAGCTCGTCTCGAAGAAGAAACGCAGCTCGACTTCGTGGCTGTTCTTGATCGCCAAGCCCAGCAGGAGGAAGAACAATACCCCCCGCAGGAACCAGATCAGCGCCTTCATGCGGGCCTATTTGGCGGCCTGATCGACCCGTTCGCGCAGCTCCTTGCCCGCCTTGAAGTGCGGCACGTATTTCGCCGGCACCTCGACCTTCTCGCCCGTCTTCGGGTTGCGGCCGATGCGCGGCGGGCGGTAATTGAGCGAAAAGCTGCCGAAGCCGCGGATCTCGATGCGTTCCCCGCGCGCCAAGGCCTCGGTCATCGCATCGAGCAGCATCTTCACGGCGAGATCGGCATCTTTCGCCAACAACTGCGGAAAACGCTCCGCCAGGCGAGCGATCAACTCGGACTTGGTCATGACAACGTTCCGCCAGCGCTTATTGCTGGTTGAGCTTCGCCTTGAGGAGCGCGCCGAGATTCGTCGTGCCGGTGGCAGCGGCCGCCGATTCGGCCGAGAGCTTCTGCATCGCCTCGGCCTGCTCGGCCTGATCCTTGGCCTTGACCGACAGATTGATCGAGCGCGACTTGCGATCGACGTTGATGATCATCGCTTCGACCGTGTCGCCGACCTTGAGATGCTGCGAGAGATCCTCGATGCGATCGCGCGAGAATTCGGACACGCGCAGATAACCCTCGACATCGCCGCCCAGGTCGATCACCGCGCCCTTGGCATCGACGCTCTTGACGGTACCGGTCACCAGGCTGTTCTTGTCGTGCGTGGCGATGAAGCTCGTGAAGGGGTCGCCGTCGAGCTGCTTGATGCCCAGCGAGATGCGCTCCTTCTCGACGTCGATCGAAAGCACGACGGCCTCGACCTCGTCGCCCTTCTTGTAATTCTGCTTGGCTTCTTCGCCCGGCTGCGTCCAGGAGAGATCCGACAGATGCACGAGGCCGTCGATGCCGCCGGGCAGACCGATGAAGATACCGAAATCGGTGATCGACTTGATCGCCCCCTTCACCTTGTCGCCTTTCTTGTAATTCATCGCGAAGTCTTCCCACGGGTTCGGCATGCACTGCTTCATGCCGAGCGAGATGCGGCGGCGCTCCTCGTCGATCTCGAGGATCATCACTTCGACTTCGTCGCCGAGCTGGACGACCTTGGAGGGATGGATGTTCTTGTTGGTCCAGTCCATCTCGGAGACATGCACGAGACCTTCGATGCCCTGTTCGATCTCGACAAAGGCGCCGTAGTCGGTGAGATTCGTGACCTTGCCAAAGAGGCGCGTGCCGGCCGGATAGCGGCGCGCGATACCGATCCACGGGTCTTCGCCCAACTGCTTCATACCGAGGCTGACGCGGTTCTTCTCCTGGTCGAACTTGAGCACCTTGGCGGTGACTTCGTCGCCGACGTTAAGGACTTCCGACGGATGACGCACGCGGCGCCAGGCGAGATCGGTGATGTGCAGGAGGCCGTCGATGCCGCCCAGATCGACGAAGGCGCCATACTCGGTGATGTTCTTGACGATGCCCTTGACGATGGTGCCTTCCTGGAGGCTTTCCAGCAGTTTCTGGCGCTCTTCGCCCATGTTGGCTTCCAACACGGCGCGGCGCGAGAGCACGACGTTGTTGCGCTTCCTGTCGAGCTTGATGACCTTGAATTCGAATTCCTTGCCTTCGAAGGGCGTGGTGTCCTTGACGGGACGGATGTCGACGAGGGAGCCGGGCAGGAAGGCGCGGATGCCATTGGTCATGACGGTGAGGCCGCCTTTGACTTTGCCAGTGATCACCCCCTTGACGAGCGTGCCTTCATTCATGGCCTTTTCGAGATCGTTCCAGGCGGCGATGCGCTTGGCCTTTTCACGGCTCAAACGGGTTTCGCCATAACCGTCTTCGAGCATCTCGATGGCAACTTGCACGAAATCGCCGGGCTTAACTTCGATCTCGCCGCGGTCGTTTTTGAACTCTTCGACCGGGATGAAGGATTCGGATTTGAGGCCCGCATTGACGACGACGAAATTCTGATCGACGCGGACGACTTCGGCCGTGATGACTTCGCCGGCGCGCATCTCCTGGCGCGAGAGGCTTTCTTCGAACAAGGCGGCGAAGGATTCGTTGGCGGGATTCACGGCAGGGGTGGCAGTGGACATAGGGTTCTAAGGTTGAAGAAAAAACCGTCAGAGGACGGGTAGGTTGGACAACGGCAGACGGCGACGGACGCTGTCCATCACCGCTGCCACGGCTTCATCGATGTTCAACGTGGTCGTATCCACCAGGTCGGCATCGGGAGTCTGTTGCAAGGGAGCGACGGCTCTTGCGGCATCGCGCGCATCTCGTTCCTCGAGATCTTTCACGATGTCCTGCAAAAGGGGGCGCATGTTAGCAGGCATTCCCTTCTCGATCAACTGTTTATAACGCCTCTCGGCGCGCGCGGCGGCCGAGGCGGTCAAAAACACCTTGACCGGCGCGTCAGGAAAGACCACCGAGCCCATGTCGCGGCCATCGGCGACAAGGCCGGGAAAGCGCCGGAAGGCGCGTTGGCGCTCGAAGAGCGCAGCGCGCACCGCCGGCAGGGCGGCGATTTTCGAGGCCGCGACGCCGACCTCCTCGGCACGGATCGCCTCGGTCACCTCCTCTCCGGCAAGAAGAATCCTGTCGCCGACGAATTCGGCCGGCAGATTAGCCGCCACGGCGGCGACGGCGGCCTCGTCGTCGAGCGCCACGCCCGCCTTCATCGCGGATAGCGCCGTGAGGCGGTAAAGCGCGCCGCTGTCGAGGAAATGAAAGCCCAGCGCCTTGGCGACCCGCTGCGCGACCGTGCCCTTGCCCGAGGCCGAGGGGCCATCGATCGCGATCACCGGCGCGGCAATCTGCGCGAAGGCGTCGAAAAAATGCGGGAAGGTCTTGGCCACACAACCGGGATCGTTGATCCTCACCGGCACCCCGCCCAGGGCGGCAAGCGCAAAGCACATCGCCATGCGGTGATCGTCATAGGTATCGATCGCCGCATGGGGCGCCAAACTCGGCGCTGGCGAGACGGCCAGGAAGTCCTCCCCCTCCTCCACCGTCGCGCCGAGTTTCCTCAACTCCTTCGCCATCGCCGCGATGCGGTCGGTCTCCTTGACCCGCCAGGAAGCGATGTTGCGCAAGACGCAGCGGCCATCGGTGAAGAGCGCCACGATGGCGAGCGTCATCGCCGCATCGGGGATGTGGTTCAGATCGAGATCGAAGGCCTTGAGTTTCCCTCTCTCCGGCGCGCTCGCGGCGATGAAATCCTCGCCCCACTGAATCCGCGCTCCCAGGCTCTCCAACGCATCGGCGAAACGCACATCGCCCTGGATGCTCTGCCGGCCAACACCCATAACGCGCACCGGCCCGCCGCCGATCGCGCCGGCGGCGAGGAAATAAGAGGCTGCCGAGGCATCGCCTTCGACATGGAGCATGCCGGGGCTCTTGTAGCGCTGCCCGCCGGGAATCGTGAAGCGCTGCCAGCCTTCGCGCTCGACTGCGACGCCGAAGCGCGCCATGAGGTTGAGCGTGATCTCGATGTACGGCTTGGAGATGAGCTCCGTCGTGAGTTCGATGATGGCCGTCTCGCCGGTGAGCGGCAAGGCCATCAAAAGGGCGGTCAAAAACTGCGAGGAGACATCGCCGCGCAGCCGGATCGGTGCGGTGAGCTGAATGCGCGCGGGGAAGATCTCCAGCGGCGGAAAGCCCTCATTGCCCACATAGCGCACGTTGCCGCCGATCTGGCGCAGGCCTGCGACGAGGTCGCCGATCGGCCGCTCGTGCATGCGCGGCACGCCGCTCACCCGGTAATGGCCGCCGGAGAGCGCGAGCACGGCGGTGAGTGGCCTAATCGCCGTGCCGGCATTGCCCATGAAGAGTTCGGCTTCTTTGACCGGAAACACTCCGCCTGCCCCATGCACTCGCCAGGCGCTCGCCTCCTGGGCTTTAAGGCCGATACCCAGGGCCTGCAAGGCCGCAAGCATCACGCGCGTGTCATCCGAATCGAGCAGATTGCGGATTTCCGTCACGCCCTCGGCCAAGGCGGCCAATAACAACATGCGGTTAGAAATGCTCTTCGAGCCGGGCAGCTGCACCGTGCCGGCAGCGCGGGAAAGGGGCGGCAGATCGAGATGAGACATGCTCGTCAGGGGCTGGATGCGGCGCCGCAATGTGTGGTCACAAGCACGACCAGGCTGGCGCCGAGGGCGGCATGGCGTCCGTGTAAGGTGCCATCAGCGCATGATCTCCGCGAGCGTGATGACCGCCTGCGGCAGGCGCTGCGGCGCGATCGGCTCATCGGGCGCGGGAGTGCGCAGCGTGCGGTATTGGCCGTCAGCGGGGTCGCAATGGATCGTCAGTTGATCGGTAGCGACGTCGAGCAGCCAGACTTCAGGGATCCCGTGACGCGCATAGAGCGCGAGCTTGACCTCGCGGTCGAAGTGGAGCGTGGCATCGGCAACTTCGACGAGCAGAAAAATATCCGACGCGCTAGGATGGGCCAACGAATAATCGCCATCACGAACGACGACGATATCGGGCTGCGGTTCGCTGAGTCCGCCGAGCGTCACGGGATTCTGAACGCGCACCAGGTAGTCCATGCCAAGGGCCAATAGCAGCGCGCGGGCAAGCTTGTCGACCCGTGAAGCATGTTTACAGCCAATCGGTGCCATGTCGATCAACTCCCCCTCAATGAGTTCGACTCTGTCGGTTTCATCCAGCAGCCCCGTTTGCACCATGCGGTGATAGTCCTCCACCGTCCAGCGGTGGTAAGGCCGGGCCAGGTTTTCGCGAACTTCGAGCAGTGTAGCCATGAGCACCTCTAATCGTCATGACGCGCGCAATGATAATCCCCTGCTTCTTCCGCCGGCAATTGCGCTGCAAGCCAAGCCTCGCGCCGCGCCCGCGCCGCGGCGAACATCCGTTCAAGCCCCACTGCGTTTGAGCTCGCCAAGAGGACGCGCGTCTTCAATAGCTCGGCCATGAAGGCATCGAGTTCCTTCATCAATGCCTGCCGGTTGGCAAGGCAAATGTCTCGCCACATCTCGGGGTGGCTGCTCGCGATGCGCGTGAAATCGCGAAAGCCGCTCGCCGCGAAGGAGAACAACCGTTCGGCATCGTCGCGGCAGGCAAGCTCATGCACGAGTGCGAAGGCCAAAAGATGCGGCAAATGGGACACCGCGGCGAAGACGCGATCGTGCTCTTCTGGCGCGAGCATCGTGACGTGCGCGCCGGCGAGCTCCCAAACCCGTTTGACGGCGTCGAGGTCTTCGGGCCGATTTTCGGGCAAAGGGGTGAGCACGACGCGCTTGCCGAGATACAGATCGGCCTTGGCTGCGGCGACACCGCTCTTTTCCGCGCCGGCGATCGGATGGCCCGGGATGAATTGGCCGACCTTTTCGCCAAAGGCGGCGCGCGCGGCGGCGATGACGTCGCTCTTGGTGCTCCCGCCATCGGTGACCAGGGTATGCGGGCCAAGATGCGGCGCGATCACCTGCATCACCGGTGCCATCTGGCCGACCGGTATGGCGAGCAGCACGAGGTCGGCGCCTGCGAGCGCACTAGGCCAATCGCGCCCGATCTCGTCGATGACGCCCAAGGCGAGCGCCTCTTCGAGCGAGGCGCGCGAGCGGCCCATGCCGACGATGCGAGGGCAGTCAGGCCGTCCCGCCAGCGCCGACTTGATGGCTAGCGCGAAAGAGCCACCGATGAGCCCGACGCCGGCAATGACGAGCTTGCCCATCAGAGGCTCTTCTCCAAGGCTGCGAGAAAGCGCGCGTTCTCGGTTTCGAGGCCGATCGTTACGCGCAAATGATTCGGCAGGCCATAGCCGCCAATCGGCCGCACGATGATGCCTTGCTTGAGCAGTTTCTGATTCACGGCCGCGCCATCCGGCACGGCGAAGGTCACGAAATTGCCGTGCGAGGGAATGTGCTCGAGGCCAAGGCGCTTGAGGCCTGCAACGATCTGTTCCATGCCGCGGCGGTTGAGCTCATAGCTCTCGGCGACGAACAGATGATCATCCCGCGCCGCCGCCGCCGCGGCGAGCGCGAGGTGATTGACGTTGAAGGGCTGGCGCACGCGGTTCATCAAATCCGCCACCTCCGGCGCAGCGACGGCATAGCCGACGCGCAAGCCCGCCAGGCCATAGATTTTCGAAAAGGTGCGCGTGATGACGAGATTGGGAAAGTCCTTCAACCAGCCGATGGTATCGGCGCGCTCAGCAGGCGGCAGATACTCGTTGTAGGCCTCGTCGAGCACGACCACGACCTCGGCCGGCACCGCCTTCAAAAAGGCATGCACTTCGGCATAGGGCAGGAAGTTGCCGGTCGGGTTGTTCGGATTGGCGATCCAGACTACCCGCGTATCGGGCCGGATCGCGGCGCGCATCGCCTCGAGGTCGTGGCCATAGTGCTTCGCCGGTGCGACGAGACACTCGGCGCCCGTGCTCATCGTCGCCAGCGGATAGACGGCGAAGGCGTGCTGCGAGAACACCGCCGAGCGCCCCGGCGCGAGAAAGACGCGCGCGACGAGGTCGAGCACGTCGTTCGAACCATTGCCGAGCACGATCTGCGGCTGGGCCACGCCCAGTTGCTCGGCAAGCTTCGCGATCAGCTCGTATTGATCGGGATAGCGCTCGAGGCCCGCCAGCGCCTGCTCGACGGCGGCGCGCGCCTTCGGGCTCATGCCCAAGGGATTTTCGTTCGAGGCGAGCTTGACGATGCGCTCGGGCGGCAGCCCCATCTCGCGGGCGAGCTCGGTGATTGGTTTGCCCGGCACATAGGGGGAAATCTTGCGCACATAGGGCAGTGCGTGATCGATGAGGCTCATGATGGAATGCTCAAGTGACGGCTTTGGGATAGGAACCCAGCTCTTTGAGGAACCCGACACAGCCCTTCATCTCCTCCAAGGCGGCCGCGACATGGGTCTCCTGGCGATGCCCCTCGACATCGATGAAGAACACGTATTCCCAGCGCGAATTGCCAAAGCCGCGCGCCGGCCGTGACTCGAAGCGCGACATCGAAACGCCATGCAGCTTCAAGGGAGTGAGCAGGTCATGCACCGCGCCGGGTTTGTTCTGCGCCGAGCAGACAAACGACGTCTTGTCGTTGCCCGAAGGGCCGGCATCGTGTGTGGCGAGCACGACGAAGCGCGTCGTGTTGTTTGGATCGTCCTCGATGTTGGCGGCGAGGATGTTGAGCTCATAAAGGCGCGCGGCGGCCTCGCCGGCGATCGCGCAGGACTCGGGGTCTTCGGCCGCCAGGCGCGCGGCCTCGGCATTGCTCGCCACCGGCACGCGCGGGAGGCTGGGCAGATTCCGGTTCAACCACTCGTGGCATTGGGCGAGCGACTGGGCATGGGAATAAAGCTTCTTGACGCTCGCGAGCGAATCGGCCTTGCTCATCAGGTTTTGGTGGATGCGCAGATTCACCTCACCACAGATCATCAAGGGCGAGATGAGCATCTGATCGAGCGTGCGGCCGACCGAGCCTTCGGTCGAGTTCTCGATCGGCACCACGCCGTAATCGGCTTGAGCAGCCTCGACGGCGCGGAAAACATCATCGATGGTGAGATAAGGCGTAAAGACGGGCGCCGAGCCGAAATGCTTCTTCGCCGCCGATTCGGTAAAGGTGCCGGCCGGGCCGAAATAGGCGATCTTGAGCGGCTGCTCGAGCGCGAGACAAGCCGACATGATCTCGCGGAAGATCGTGCGCACCGCGCCTTCCGGCAGCGGGCCGGCATTCAGTTCGGCAATGCGCCGCAAGACCTGTGCCTCACGCTCGGGGCGGTAAATGTTGCCGCGCTTGAGCTCCCCGACGCGCTGTGCGAGCCTGGCCCGCTCGTTCAACAAGCGCAGCAGCTCGGCATCGATCGCATCGATGCCTTCACGCAGCCGGGCGAGTGCTTCGGCTTCGTCGGCCATCAGACTTCCTGCGGCAGATAGCGCACCGCGAGCACGCCATCGATTTTCCTGATCGCATCGATCACCGCCGGCGGTACCGGACTATCGACATCGACGAGGGTGTAGGCGACGTCCCGTTTCGACTTGTTCATCATGTTGTGGATATTGAGCCCAGCGCTCGCCATCGCCGCCGTAATTTGGCCGACCATGTTGGGTACGTTGGCATTGGCGATCGCGACGCGGTAAGCCGCTTCGCGCGGCATCACGACGGTCGGGAAATTCACCGCATTGACGATGTTGCCATCGATCAGGTAATCGCGCACTTGGTCGGCGACTATGATGGCGCAATTCTCTTCCGCCTCGCGCGTCGAGGCGCCAAGATGCGGCAGCGCGATGACCTGCGGGTGGGCATTGACGCGAGCGCTTGGGAAATCGCAGACGTAATAGGCAAGCTTCTTGGCCTCCAGCGCGGCAAGCACGGCCGCCTCGTCGACCACTCCTTCGCGTGAGAAATTGAGCAGGATCGCGCCGTGTTTCATCTGAGCGAGGCCATCGGCGTTGATCATCTTTTTCGTCGCCTCGATAAGCGGCACGTGCAAGGTGACGAAGTGGCTGATCTTGAGCACCTCGGCGAGCGAATTGGCCTTCTTCACCTGGGCGGGCAAGCTCCAGGCCGCCTCGACAGTGATTTCCGGGTCATAGCCGATCACCTGCATGCCGAGCCGGATCGCCGCATCGGCGACGAGGCAGCCGATCTTGCCCAAGCCGACGACGCCAAGCGTATGGCCGGCGAGCTCGAAGCCGGCAAAAGCCTTTTTGCCGGCCTCGACCTTTTTCTCCATCTCGGCATCGGCAGGATCGAGTGCGGCGACGAACTTCATCGCCGCCGGCAGATTCCTCGCCGCCATCAGCATGCCGGCGAGCACCAATTCCTTGACGGCATTGGCGTTCGCGCCGGGAGCGTTGAATACCGGCACGCCGCGCTGACTCAGCTTGGCCACCGGGATGTTGTTGGTGCCTGAGCCGGCGCGGCCGATGGCGAGCACCGAGTCGGGAATCTCGACGCCGTGAAGATCGGCGGAGCGCAACAGGATCGCATGCGGGCGTTCGACTTCCTTGGCGCAGACGAAACGCTCGCCGAGGCGCTTTAAGCCAGTCGGCGAGACGTTGTTGAGGACGAGGACGCGGAAGGGCTCAGCCATGGCGCTGCTCGAATTCACGCATATAGTCGACGAGCGCCACGACGCCCTCCTTCGGCATCGCGTTGTAGATCGAGGCGCGCATACCGCCCACCGAACGGTGGCCCTTCAATTGCACGAGACCGCGTTCCTTGGCGCCTTTGAGGAAGGCTTCGTCGAGCGAGGCGTCCTTGAGCGTGAAGGGCACGTTCATGCGCGAGCGGTCTTCCTTCCTCACCGGGTTCTTGTAGAACTCGGTCGAGTCAAGGTAGTCATAAAGGAGCTTCGCTTTCTCGATGTTCTTTTGCTCCATCGCCGCGAGGCCGCCCTGGCGTTTCAGCCACTGGAAGACGAGGCCGGCGATGTAGATCGCATAGGTAGGCGGCGTGTTGTACATCGACTCGGCCTCGACGTGGGTCTTGTAATCGAGCATTGTCGGCGGCGTCGGCACGGCCTTGCCGACGAGATCCTCGCGCACGATGACGATGGTCAGTCCCGCCGGCCCGATGTTCTTTTGCGCGCCGGCATAAATGAGCCCGTACTTGCTGACGTCGATCGGCCTCGAGAGGATGTTCGAGGACATGTCGCAGACGAGCGGCACCTCGCCCGTCTCGGGCGTCCAGTGGAATTCGACGCCGCCGATCGTCTCGTTGGCCGTGTAATGCACGTAGGCCGCGTCTTTGGAAAGCTTCCATTCGCTTTGCGCCGGCGCATAAGTGAAGCCCTTGTCCTCGCTGCTCGCCGCGACATTGACGTTGCAGAAGGTCTTGGCCGCCTTGATCGCCTTTTTCGCCCATTCGCCGGTGTGGATGTAATCGGCTACTGGCTTGCCGCGCAAGAGGTTGATCGGCACCATCTCGAACTGGAGCGATGCTCCGCCTTGCAGGAAGAGCACCTTGTAATGAGCCGGAATGCCTATGAGTTCGCGCAGATCGGCCTCGGCCTGCGCGGCGATGCCCATGAATTCCTTGCCGCGGTGGCTCATTTCCATCACCGACATGCCGGCGCCATGCCAGTCGAGCATCTCCTCGGCAGCCTGCTGGAGCACTTCCTCGGGCAGCGCGGCGGGGCCGGCGCTGAAGTTGAATACGCGTGCCATTTTTACTCCTCGTCTTCGGTTTCGATGACCTTTTCGATGCCGGCGAGCTTGGTGCCATCGTCGAGCTGGATGAGCCGCACGCCCTGCGCCGAGCGGCCGGTCTCGCGCACTTGATCGACACGGCTTCGGATCAGCACGCCGCCGGTCGAGATCAGCATCACCTCATCGCTCTCCTCGACCAGCACGGCGCCGATCAGCGCACCATTGCGCTCGGAGGTCTGGATCGCGATCATGCCTTTCGTGCCGCGGCCGTGCTTCGTATATTCGGCAATCGGCGTGCGCTTGCCATAGCCGTTCTCAGTGGCCGTCAAGACGTTGAGCTGCTCGTCCTTGGCCACCAGCATGCAGATGACCCGCTGTCCTTCGTCGAGCATCATGCCGCGCACGCCGCGCGCCGTGCGCCCCATCGGCCGCACGTCCTCCTCGGCAAAGCGCACCGCCTTGCCGGCATCGGAAAACAGCATCACGTCGCAGCTGCCATCGGTGATCGCCGCACCGATCAGATAATCGCCCTCGTCGAGATTGACGGCGATGATGCCGGCCCGTCTAGGATTGGCGAATTCGACAAGCGGCGTCTTCTTCACCGTCCCCATGGCGGTGGCCATGAAGACGAAGTGCGCCTCGTCGAAAGTCGGCGTTGGCAAGACGGCGGTGATCTTCTCGCCTTCCTCCAGGGGGAAGAGATTGACGATCGGCTTGCCGCGCGAGCTGCGCGAGCCTTCCGGCACCTCATAGACCTTGAGCCAATAGACGCGGCCGCGGTTCGAAAAGCACAGCAGCGTGTCGTGGGTGTTGGCGATGAAGAGGCGTTCGACGAAATCGTCGTCCTTCACCTCGGCGGCCTTCTTGCCCCGCCCGCCGTGGCGCTGCGTGCGATACTCGTCGAGGCTCTGGCGCTTGATGTAACCGGCATGGGAGAGGGTCACGACCATGTCCTCACGGGCGATCAAGTCTTCGAGCTGGATGTCGGCCGTCTGCAGGACGATCTCGGAGCGGCGTTTGTCGCCAAACTGCGCCTTCAAGGCAGCCAGCTCTTCGACGATGATCTGCGTGATGCGCTCCGGCCGCGCGAGGATGTCCAAGAGATCCTCGATCTCGGCCATCACTTCGCGGTATTCGCCCAGGATCTTGTCCTGCTCGAGACCGGTCAAGCGCTGCAGGCGTAGATCGAGGATGGCCTGCGCCTGAGCCTCGGAGAGAAAATAGCCACGCTTAGACAAGCCGAATTCGGGCGGCAAGCCGGTGGGCCTGGCCGCTTCGGCGCTGGCGCGCGCGAGCATGTCCTCGACGAGGGATGAACGCCAGGCGCGCGCCATCAGTTCGCGTTTGGCATCGGCAGGCGTGGGCGCCGCCTTGATCAGGGCGATCACCTCGTCGACATTGGAGAGCGCCACCGCGAGGCCCTCGAGGGTGTGGCCGCGCTCGCGGGCCTTCCTGAGCTCGAACACCGTGCGCCGGGTCACCACCTCGCGGCGATGGGCGAGGAAACATTCGAGCAGCTGCTTCAGATTCAGCGTCTGCGGGCGGCCATCGACGAGCGCCACCATGTTCATGCCGAAGGTCTCTTGCAGCTGCGTCTGCTTGAACAGATTGTTTAAGACCACCTCGGGCACTTCGCCGCGCGCCAGTTCGATCACCACGCGCATGCCGGACTTGTCGGATTCGTCCTGGATGTGCGTGATGCCCTCGAGCTTTTTTTCCTTGACCAGTTCGGCGATCTTTTCAAGCAGCGTCCTCTTGTTGACCTGGTAGGGCAGCTCATCGACGATGATCGCCTGGCGACCGGATTTCAGCTCCTCGAAATGCGTGCGGGCGCGCATGATGACGCGGCCGCGGCCGGTGAGATAGCCCTCACGCACGCCTGCCACGCCATAGATGAGCCCGGCGGTCGGGAAATCCGGCGCCGGAATGATCTTGATCAGTTCCTCGATCGCGATCTGCGGGTTTTCCAGCAGCGCGATGCAGGCATCGACGACCTCATTGAGGTTGTGCGGCGGAATGTTGGTCGCCATGCCGACCGCAATGCCGGCGCTGCCGTTGATGAGCAGGTTCGGAATCTTCGCCGGCAACACCAGCGGCTCTTTTTCCGAGCCATCGTAGTTCGGCCCGAAATCGACGGTCTCCTTGTCGATGTCGGCCAAGAGCTCGTGGCCGATGCGCGCCATGCGCACTTCGGTATAACGCATCGCCGCCGCATTGTCGCCATCGATGGAGCCGAAGTTGCCCTGACCGTCGATAAGCATATAGCGCAAGGAAAAATCCTGCGCCATGCGCACGATCGTGTCATAGACCGCCGTATCGCCATGCGGGTGATATTTACCAATGACGTCCCCGACGATGCGCGCCGACTTCTTATAGGGCTTGTTCCAGTCGTTGCCAAGCTCGTGCATGGCATAAAGCACGCGCCGATGGACGGGTTTCAGGCCATCGCGCGCATCAGGAAGCGCCCGCCCGACGATTACGCTCATCGCGTAATCGAGGTAGGAGTGGCGCATCTCCTCTTCGAGACTGACGGGCAGGGTCTCTTTGGCGAAATCGGAAGCAGCAGCGGCAGTCATGGATGGGCAAGCCCGCTAGAATGAAGCAATTGAAAATTTTGGATTCTACACCCATGACTGCGCCTGCCTCCGCTTCTCCAGAAGTCGTCGATCTCATCCTCGAGGCGCGCTGGATCGTGCCCATCGAGCCCGCCGGTACCGTTTTCGAACACCATAGCCTCGTTATCCAGGCTGACCGCATCCTCGATCTCCTCCCCAGTCACGAGGCCGCTGCCCGCTATGTTGCACGGCAACGGCGCCGGCTCGAACATCATGTCCTGCTGCCGGGGCTTGTCAATCTGCATACCCATGCCGCAATGACCCTGCTGCGCGGCTTTGCCGACGACATGCCGCTGATGCGCTGGCTCAAGGAGCGCATCTGGCCGGCCGAAAGCCGCTGCGTCTCACCGCAGTTCGTCTATGACGGCACGCTGCTTGCCTGCTGGGAAATGCTCAAAGGCGGCATCACCTGCTTCAACGATATGTATTTCTTTCCCGCCGAGGCTGCCCGCGCCGCGCTCGCGGCCGGCATGCGGGCGGCGCTCGGCATCACGGTGTTCGAGTTTCCCAGCGCCTACGGCAGCGGGCCGGCCGAGTACCTCGACAAGGGGCTTGCCGCCCGCGCCTCGTTTGCCGAAGAGCCGCTCATCTCGTTTTGCCTAGCTCCCCACGCCCCCTACACCGTCGCCGATGCGACCTTCGTACGCGTGGCCGAAATCGCGCGGGCGATCGATGCGCCGATCCACCTCCACGTGCATGAGACCCACGACGAGATCGCCGCTAGCCTCAAAGAGCATGGCGTGCGCCCGCTGGCGCGCCTAGAACGCCTCGGCCTCGTCGATGAACGGCTCATCGCCGTCCATGCCGTGCATCTCGAGGCCGAGGAAATCGACTTGCTCGCTGCGCGCGGCAGCCACGTCGCCCACTGCCCGACCTCGAACATGAAGCTCGCCAGCGGCATCACCCCCGTCGCCGCGATGCTCGAGCGCGGCCTATCGGTGGGGCTCGGCAGCGACGGCGCGGCCAGCAACAACCGACTCGACCTCTTTGCCGAGATGCGCCACGCCAGCCTGCTGGCGAAGGTCGCCGGCCAAGATGCGGCGCTTCTGCCTGCCCACCAGCTCTTGCGCATGGCCACCCTCGAAGGTGCGCGCGCGCTGGGATTGGCCCATGAGATCGGCTCGCTCGAAGTGGGCAAAAGCGCCGACTGCATCGCCGTAGAGCTCGACGATTGGCTGCTCATGCCCTGCTACGATCCGGTTTCCCATCTGGTCCATACGGCCGGTCGCGAGGCCGTCAGCCATGTCTGGGTGGCCGGCCAGTTGCGAATAGATGACAAAAAGCCATGCGGTTTTGATGAACGGTCGTTGCTGCAAAGCACGAGAATGTGGCAAAATAAACTAATTGAGCAGTTGCAACTTTAAATGCGCACGCAACTGTAGCCGTTGCATCTCCCGTCAGCCATTTCGCATCTCCAACGCTTACACGAGGGAAGAAAAACATGATGAAGTCTGCTGCCAAACCGATTCTGCTTGCCGCTGCCTTGGGCATTGCTGCCACCGCCCAGGCGCAGACGCCGGGTGTCGATATGAAGGGCACCGTCGGCTATGTGATCGACCAGCGCGGTTATGTCGCCAAGAGCGGCGCCGGCCTGTGCTGGCGCACTGGCTACTGGACGCCGGCGATGGCGATCGCCGAGTGCGATCCCGATCTCGTCAAGAAGGAAGAGCCGAAGGCCGCTCCCGCAGCTGCTCCCGCTGCGCAGGAGCAGAAGCCGGCCGCACCGGCGCCGAAGCCTGCCGCGCAAAAGGTGACGATGGCCGCCGACGCGCTGTTCGACTTCGACAAGGCCGTGCTGCGTCCCGAAGGCCGCGCCAAGCTCGACAAGCTCGTCGATGACATGAAGGGCATCAAGCTCGAAGTCGTCATCGCCGTCGGTCACGCCGACCGTATCGGCTCCGACAAATACAACCAGAAGCTCTCCGAGCGCCGCGCCGCTGCCGTCAAGGACTATCTCGTGAGCAAAGGCATCGAAGCCAATCGCATCTATGCTGAAGGCAAGGGCGAGAAGCAGCCCGTGACCGGTGACAAGTGCAAGAACATGGGCAAGGAGCATCGCTCGAACAAGAAGCTCGTCGAGTGCCTGCAGCCTGATCGCCGCGTCGAGATCGAAGTGATTGGCACCCAAGAAGCAAAGTAAGACAATCCCCGATTCGATGAGGATGCCAAAAGCCCTGCGTTGCAGGGCTTTTTGGTTTGTGCGCCCGGCAGGGCGCACTTACTTGGAGGTGGAAGTCCTCTACTCGCCCGGCAAGGGGAAGAGTTAGCCGAACGGCAAGGGTGTTCTGGGCGACTGGAAATCTGGAGGAAGCCGAAGGCAAAGCGCTGGCCTGACG
>JAOAHQ010000065.1 GCA_026415155.1 Rhodocyclaceae bacterium | reverse complement strand
ACTCCTTTCTCGAAATCATGGCGTCAGACTCGCTCGCGCGCCGCCTGCAGGGCGGGGACCTTCGGCGCTACGCGCCTGCGTTCCCCGCCCTGCAGACAACGTCGAAAATGGAATTTACAGAAAGAACGATACACAACTCTTTCGACGGGCTTTTGCTTTTCTTTCAGCCTCGAAAGGACGAGGCTTCAGCTGGCGGCGAGTGCGTCTTGCACGGCATCGATGAGCGAGCGGTAGTCCTCGTCGGTGAGCCCGAAATAGCCGAGCACCCGCTCGCCAAAGCGCAGCCATTCGACATCCTCGGCGCTGCGCGTGTGCATGTGATGGATGTGTTCGGCAAAATGCACGAGGCCGATGAAGCTCTTCACCGCCTCCGGCACGTTCGAGTTTGCCGCGAAGACCCCGAGGTCGTGGTGCCAGAGGATGGCTTGGCAGAGGGACTCGGGCAAATGCCAGGAGCGGGCGACGAAATAGCCAACGGCGCCATGATGGGTGTCGACGGCCTCTTCCTCGACCTGGGTAAAGGACTGACCTTCGCCGTGGTTGGCGCGCACGAGGGCGTCGCGGTAGTGCGGATAGCGGCGCATCAGGAGCGGAATGCCGCAGTCATGAAAGAGCCCCAGCGTATAGGCTTCATCAGGCCGGATGCCGCGCAGGCAGCGCGCCAGTTCCGCACAAATCAGTGCAACCTTCTCCGCGGTATCCCAGAAGCGCTCCATCGAGACATTGCCGTGATCGTTCATGGCATGACGCAGCGCGAGCCCGGCGGCGATCGAGTGGGCATTGCGAAGGCCCAGCAGGCTTACGGCTTGGGAGATGGAGCTTGCCTTGCGCGGCAAACCAAAGGCCGGTGAGTTCACCACCTTAAGCAGGGCGCCGGCAAGTCCGGGATCGACTTGGATGGCCTGCACGACGCGCTTGAAATCGGGCTCGGGCCGGGGCATTTCCTCCATCAAGACCATCATGGCCTGCGGGCGGGGCGGAATGACGAGGTCGGGAGGCACGCAGTGGCGGGGCAGGGTGGCGTTCATCTGGGCGACACTCCTCGAAGTGGCGACGCACGCACTCTAACCACGCCCAAAGTCTTTGTAAATTCGACGAAAGGGATAGCGAGACTGGCGAAAGTGCTATTTCCCGCCCAGAGCTCAGTGAGCGCGTCCATCCTGCGGTCTCGGCACGAGAGGGCTTATAATGAAACCGTTGAGGCGGAGGTAGCGCCTGGTGGTGCAGGGTGCTTGAGTATCGAGCACCCTGTTTCGTTTTGGAGAAAGAATGCCGGTCATTACCCTTCCCGATGGCTCACGCCGCGAGTTCGCCCAGCCAGTGACGGTGGCGGAAGTCGCCGCCTCGATTGGGCCGGGGCTTGCCAAGTCGGCGCTGGCGGGACGGCTTAATGGTCGCCTCGTCGATACCTCGCATCGCATCGAAAGCGATGCGACGCTGGCCATCATCACCGACAAGGATGCCGAGGGCATCGAGATCATCCGCCATTCGACGGCGCATCTTTTGGCCTGGGCGCTCAAGGAGCTGATTCCCGATGCGCAGGTGACGATCGGCCCAGTGATCGAGAACGGCTTCTATTACGACTTCGCCTGCCGCCCGCTCACCCCCGAGGATCTTGCCGCGATCGAAAAGCGTATGGCGGAACTCGCCAAGCAAGATGTGCCGGTCACACGCGAGGTCTGGCCGCGCGAGCAGGCCATCGAGTTCTTCAAGTCGATCGGCGAGCACTACAAGGCCGAATTGATCGAAGCGATCCCGCCGGGCGAGGAGGTCTCTCTCTATCGCGAAGGGAATTTCATCGATCTGTGTCGCGGGCCGCACGTGCCCTCGACGGGGAAGCTGAAGCATTTCAAGCTCATGAAGGTGGCCGGTGCCTATTGGCGGGGCGATGCGAAGAATGCGCAGCTGCAGCGCGTTTATGGCACGGCCTGGGCGACGAAGCAGGAGCTCGAGGCTTATCTCCACATGTTGGAGGAAGCTGAGAAGCGCGATCATCGCAAGCTCGGCAAGGAGCTCGATCTGTTTCATTTGCAGGAGGAGGCGCCCGGTCTCGTCTTCTGGCATCCGCATGGCTGGATCATCTGGCAGGAGATCGAGCAGTACATGCGCCGCGTCTATCGCGACAATGGCTATCAGGAGGTGCGCTGCCCGCAGATCCTCGACCGTAGTCTGTGGGAGAAATCGGGCCATTGGGAGCACTACAAAGACAACATGTTCACGACCGAGTCGGAAAAGCGCGACTATGCGATCAAGCCGATGAACTGTCCGGGCCATGTGCAGATCTTCAACACCGACGTGCGTTCCTATCGCGACTTGCCGCTGCGCTATGGCGAGTTCGGCTCCTGCCATCGCAACGAGCCTTCGGGCGCCTTGCATGGCGTGATGCGCGTGCGCGGCTTTACCCAGGACGATGGCCACATCTTCTGTACCGAAGAACAGATCCAGCCCGAGGTGACCGCCTTCAACGCGCTGGTGCGCAAGGTCTATGCGGATTTCGGCTTCACCGACGTCGCCGTCAAACTGGCGTTGCGGCCGGAAAGCCGGGTCGGCGACGATGCGCTCTGGGACAAGGCCGAAGAGGCGCTGCGCGCGGGTCTGCGCGCCAGCGGCCTGGCCTGGACCGAACTGCCCGGCGAAGGGGCTTTCTACGGCCCGAAGATCGAGTTCCACATCAAGGACGCCATCGGCCGCTCCTGGCAGTGCGGCACGATGCAGGTCGATTTCTCGATGCCGGCCCGCTTGGGCGCCGAGTATGTCGGCGAGGACAACGCGCGCCACACCCCCGTGATGCTGCACCGTGCGATCCTGGGCTCGCTCGAGCGCTTCATCGGCATCCTGCTTGAGCACTACGCTGGGGCGCTGCCATTGTGGCTTTCACCGGTGCAGGTCGTCGTGATGACGATTTCGGAAGGCCAGGTCGACTATGCCGAAGATGTGGCGAAAAAGTTGCGTCAGGCGGGGCTGCGCGTCGAATGCGATTTGCGCGGCGAGAAGATCAACTATAAAATTCGCCAGCATAGCCTGTTGAAGCGGCCTTATCTCGTCGTCGTCGGTGACAAGGAAAAGGCCGCCGGGTTGGTCGCCTTGCGTGCTCGAGGCAATCGGGATCTCGGGCAGATGTCCCCGGATGAATTGATAGAGCGTCTTGAGCGGGAAATCCGCAGCAAGGGCTTGGCGGCCTGATTTTTTGTCTTTTTAGGAGATTCGAGCCATAGCCCAGGAAAAGACGCAGCGCGTCAATGAAGAAATCACGGCCCCCGAGGTGCGCTTGATCGGGGTGGATGGCGAACAGTTGGGGATCTTCCCCGTGCGTCAGGCGCTGCAGATGGCGGAAGAGGCGGAAGTCGATCTCGTCGAGATCGCGCCGTTGGCGAATCCGCCGGTCTGCCGGCTGATGGACTATGGCAAGTTCAAGTATCAGGAAGCCAAGCGGCTGGCGGAGGCGAAAAAGAAGCAGAAGATCGTCGAGGTCAAGGAAATCAAGTTTCGCCCCGGCACGGACGAGAACGACTATCAGATCAAGCTGCGCAACGTCATGAAGTTTCTCGGCGAAGGGGACAAGGCCAAGATCACCTTGCGCTTTCGCGGCCGCGAGATGGCTCATCAGGAAATCGGCATGCGCATGCTGGAGCGGATCAAGAACGATCTCGAGCACGTCGCCGTCGTCGAGCAGTTTCCCAAGATGGAGGGTCGTCAGCTCATCATGGTGCTCGCGCCTTCGAAGAAGCCGGCCAAGTCGGCCAAGGAAGCGGCGCCGGCACAGAAGTGATCGAGCGGGGACAAAAGTCATTTTTTAAAAGCGGTCGTGGGTCGTCGAAGCGCTCCTGAGTCGGGAGCCACCCAGCGCCGTGTCACAAAAGGAGATCTTCGATGCCGAAGATGAAAACGAAGAGCGGTGCCGCCAAGCGCTTCAAGGTGCGCGGGTCTGGCAGCATCAAGCGCTCGCAGGCGTTCAAGCGCCACATCCTCACCAAGAAATCGACCAAGGTCAAGCGCCAGCTGCGCGGCATGCTGACCGTGCATGAGGCGGACGTCAAGGCCATCCGCGCCATGTTGCCGAACGGATAAGGAGGTAGGCCATGCCCAGAGTCAAACGCGGTGTCACGGCGCGTGCGCGCCACAAGAAGGTCATCGAGGCCGCCAAGGGGTATCGCGGCCGTCGCAAGAACGTCTATCGCATCGCCAAGCAGGCGGTGATGAAGGCGGGGCAATACCAGTATCGCGACCGCCGGCAGAGAAAGCGCCAGTTCCGCGCCTTGTGGATCGCCCGCATCAATGCGGCCGCCCGTGAGCTGGGGCTCAAGTACAGCACGCTGATGAACGGCCTCAAGAAGGCGTCCATCGAGGTCGATCGCAAGGTGCTCGCCGATCTCGCCGTCTTCGACAAGGCGGCGTTCGCTCAGCTCGCGAACCAGGCCAAGGCGCAGCTCGGCGCTTGACACTCGGCCAGGAGCACAGGGGAGGCCGTCGCGCCTCCCTTTTTTCTGACTGGTATGGACAATCTCGAACAACTCGTCGCGGAGGCTGCGGCCGCTTTCGCCGCCGCCACCGAGCTGGCGCGCCTCGAAGACGCCAAGGCTGCCTATCTCGGCAAGGAGGGCGCGCTGACGGTCTTGCTCAAGGGGCTGGGCAAGCTGCCGCCTGAAGAGCGTAAGGCGGCCGGCGCGGCGATCAATGCCGCCAAGGCGCGCATCGAGGCGCTGCTCGCCGAGCGGCGCGAGGCCTTGAAGGCCGCCCAGCTCGCCGCGCAGCTCGAAGCCACGGCGCTCGATGTCACGCTGCCAGGCCGGGGGCAGCCCGCCGGTACGCACCATCCCGTCATGCGCACGCTCGAACGCATCGAAGCGCTGTTCGCCTCGATCGGCTTTGCGGTGGCCGATGGCCCCGAGATCGAAACCGACTGGCACAATTTCACGGCCTTGAACACGCCGGAAAATCATCCGGCGCGCTCGATGCACGACACCTTCTACCTGCTCGACGAGCAGGGCCGCGTCCGTCCCGACGTGCTCTTGCGCACCCACACGAGCCCGGTGCAGATTCGCACGATGCTCGCCCACGTCGAAAAATACCGGCATCTCGATCCGCTGCCCGAGATTCGCGTCATCTGCCCGGGCCGCGTCTATCGCGTCGATTCGGATGCCACCCACTCGCCGATGTTCCATCAGGTCGAGGGGCTCTGGGTGGGGGAGAACGTCAGCTTTGCCGATCTCAAGGGCGTCATCGTCGATTTTCTGCGCCGCTTCTTCGAGTCGGACGATCTTCAAGTGCGTTTTCGTCCCTCGTTCTTCCCCTTCACCGAACCCTCGGCCGAGATCGACGTCGCCTTCATGCATGGCGAACTCAAGGGGCGTTGGCTCGAGATCGCCGGCTGCGGCATGGTGCATCCGAACGTGTTGCGTCATGGCGGCATCGATCCGGAGCGCTACACGGGCTTTGCCTTCGGCATGGGGCCGGATCGCCTCACCATGCTGCGCTATGGCATCCACGATCTGCGCCTCTTTTTCGACGGCGATCTGCGCTTCCTCTCTCAGTTCCAGTAATCATGCAATTTCCGGAATCCTGGCTGCGCGCCTTCGTCGACCCGCCGCTCACGACCGAAGAGCTCTGCCATCTGCTGACGATGGCCGGCCTCGAGGTCGAGGAGTGCCGTCCCGCCGGCGCCGAGTTTTCGAAGGTGGTCGTCGCGCGCATCCTCACCGCCGAAAAACATCCGGATGCCGACCGGCTGAAACTCTGCTCCGTCGATGCGGGCGTGCATGGCGTGCTTTCGATCGTCTGCGGTGCGCCGAATGCGGCCGCGGGGCTCAAGGTGCCCTGCGCGCTCATCGGGGCGAAACTGCCAGGCCTCGAGATCAAGAAGGCCAAGGTGCGCGGCATCGAAAGCCACGGCATGCTCTGCTCGGCGCGCGAACTGGGGATCTCCGAGGATCAGAGCGGGCTGCTCGTGCTGCCCGAGGATGCACCGGTCGGCGAAGACCTGCGCACCTATCTCGAACTCGACGACAACATCATCACCCTCAAGCTCACGCCCAATCGCGCCGACTGCCTGTCGCTGACCGGCATCGCGCGCGAGGTAGCGGCGCTCACTGGCGCGCCGCTCACCCTGCCCAGCATCGAGCCCGTTGCCGCCGTCCATGAGGAGACGCGCGCCGTTGAGCTCGATGCACCGGCCCATTGCCCGCGCTATTGCGGCCGGCTCGTGCTCGGCGTCGATGCCCGCGCCGCCACGCCCGCGTGGATGAAGCGGCGCCTCGAACGCTGCGGCCTGCGCTCGATCTCCGCGCTCGTCGATGTCACCAACTACGTGATGCTCGAACTGGGCCAGCCCTTGCATGCCTTCGACGCCGCGAAGCTCTCCGGCGCGATCCGGGTGCGGCTGCCCCGGCCGGGCGAAACGCTCTTGCTGCTCAACGGCCAGACCGTGACGCCGAGCGCCGAGACCGCCTTGATCGCCGACGAGGAAAAGGCGCTGGCGCTCGCCGGCATCATGGGCGGAGAACATTCGGGCATCGATGAGACGACCTGCGATCTTTTCCTCGAATCCGCCTTCTTCTCGCCTGCGGCGATCGCGGGCAAGGCGCGCGCGCTCGGCTTTTCGTCCGATGCCTCCTACCGCTACGAGCGCGGCGTCGATTTCGAGCTGCAGCGCCGTGCCATCGAGCGCGCTACCCAATTGATTCTCGAGATCTGCGGCGGGCGCCCCGGGCCGGTGGTCGAGGCCGTCGCGGCCGAACATCTGCCGCGCCGTGCGCCGGTGCGCCTGCGTTTTGCGCGCGCGCGGCGCGTGCTCGGCATCGATTTGAACGATGTCCAGCTCGAGCAGCTCATCGCCGGCCTAGGCTTTCCTTATGCCCGTGAGGGCGAAGGTCTCCTCGTCACGCCGCCCTCCTGGCGTTACGACATCGCCATCGAGGAAGACTTGATCGAGGAGATCGCGCGCCTGCATGGCTACGACAACGTCCCTGCGCCGCCGCCGCTGGCGCGCTGCGCGATGCTGCCGCAGCCCGAAGCGCAAGTGACGCCGATTGAGCTGCGCCGGCGGGTGGCCGCGCGCGGCTATCACGAGGTCGTCAATTTCAGCTTCGTCGATGCTTCCTGGGAGGCCGATTTCGCCGGCAATCTCGAACCGGTGCGGCTTGCCAATCCAATCGCGAGCCAGCTGGGCGTGATGCGCTCGTCGCTCATCGGCAGCCTCGTGGGCGCGCTGGCCGTCAATCTCAAGCGCCAGACGGAGCGCGTGCGCCTCTTCGAAGTCGGGCGCTGCTTCATCGCTGATTCGAGGGAAGAGACGGGCTATGCCCAGCCGCTGCGTCTGGCGGCGCTGGCCTGCGGCCCAGCCTGGCCAGAACAATGGGGGCTGGCGGCCCGCCCCGTCGATTTCTACGACGTCAAGGGCGATCTCGAAGCGCTCTTTGCGCCGCGCCTGCTGCGTTTCGAGCGCGCCGAGCATCCGGCCTTCCATCCCGGGCGCTGTGCGCGCGTGCTGCTCGAGGGGCGCGTGATCGGCGTCATCGGCGAGCTTCATCCGCGCTGGCAGCAGAAATACGAACTGCAGGCGGCCGTTGTCTTCGAGGTCGAACTCGAAGCCCTCCTCACGGCGCCGCTGCCGGTCTATCGCGAAGTGTCTCGCTATCCGGCCGTGGTGCGCGACATCGCCCTCGTCGTGCCGCAGGAGATGCCGGCGCAAGCGCTGCTCGACGCGCTATTGGCGGGCGCGCCAGAAGTGGTGCGCGAAATCCGCCTCTTCGACGTCTATCGAGGCAAAGGCATCGCGCCAGAGGAGAAAAGCCTTGCCTTCCGGTTGACGATGCAAGATACTCAAAAAACTTTGGCCGATCAGGATGTCGAGCGTGCCATCGCCTGCGTGTTGCAGGCCGCCGAGCGCCTCGGTGCTCGGCTGCGCGGCTGATCGGCGCACGGGAATCAAGGGGGAAACGAGCAAAATGACGATGACCAAGGCGGAACTCGCGGATCTGCTGTTCGAGAAGGTGGGCCTCAACAAGCGCGAGGCCAAGGACATGGTCGAAGCCTTTTTCGAGGAAGTGCGCATCGCGCTGGAAAAGGGCGATAGCGTCAAGCTCTCCGGCTTCGGCAACTTCCAGCTGCGCGACAAGCCGCAGCGCCCTGGCCGCAATCCCAAGACCGGCGAGGAAATTCCGATCACGGCGCGGCGCGTCGTCACCTTCCATGCCAGCCACAAGCTGAAGGAAATCGTCGAGACCGCACACCATGGCAAGCTCCAACCCGCCGGATAAGCGCACGGCCGAACTGCCGCCGA
The DNA here is from genome assembly GCA_026415155.1 of Rhodocyclaceae bacterium. Classification (GTDB taxonomy): domain Bacteria; phylum Pseudomonadota; class Gammaproteobacteria; order Burkholderiales; family Rhodocyclaceae; genus Sulfuricystis. Next base: position 616 of record JAOAHQ010000065.1, on the reverse strand, counting down.
TCCCGGCCAAGCGCTATTTCACGATCGGCGAAGTCAGCGAGCTTTGCGGCGTCAAGCCCCACGTGCTGCGCTACTGGGAGCAGGAATTCACGCAGCTCAAGCCCGTCAAGCGGCGCGGCAACCGCCGCTACTACCAGCATCACGAAGTGCTGCTGGTGCGGCGCATCCGCCAGCTCCTCTATGAAGAAGGCTTCACGATCAGCGGGGCGCGCAACCGTCTCGATGAGTCGCTGGGCCGGCCGTCCGCCGCGCCGGCAGAGTCTTCAGCGCCCCCGGCGGCCTTCTCGCTGCGCAATGAGCTCTCGGCCATCATCGAACTGCTGCGCGTCTGAAGAGCTGTTATAATGCGCGCCTCGTCGGGGTGTAGCGCAGCCTGGTAGCGCACTTGCATGGGGTGCAAGGGGTCGCGAGTTCGAATCCCGCCACCCCGACCAGATATAAAAAAGGCCTGGTCGTCTCGACCAGGCCTTTTTCCTTTGTGCGCCCGGCAGGGCGCACTTACTTGGAGGTGGAAGTCCTCTACTCGCCCGGCAAGGGGAAGAGTTAGCCGAACGGCAAGGGTGTTCTGGGCGACTGGAAATCTGGAGGAAGCCGAAGGCAAAGCGCTGGCCTGACG